>JAJZDX010000018.1:0-51349 GCA_021805865.1 Pseudomonadota bacterium | reverse complement strand
CGGCCTGCGCAGTGAGGACCGGCGAGGTGCTGCGCGCAGCGGGCTCTGCAGCCAGAATCGGCGTGGCCCTTTGCGGCAACAGAATGCGCTCGCCAACGCGCAGCAACGCTCCGGGCTGGATACCGTTGTATCGGGCGAGGGAGTACAGGCCCATCCCGTAGCGCGCCGCGATGCCGGACAAGGTGTCACCCCAGCGTACGCGGTAACTGGGCGGAACGGGCTGCGCGGCGTACAGCTGACCCGGGCCCAGCCGCTGCTCGAGCAGCGCGGCGGTCCACACGGGACCTGCGGCCGGCAGACGCAGGCGGTACCCCTTGGGCACATCGAGTGCGCCCTCCCAGACCAGCGGGCGCAGCGCCGGGTTGAGCTCGTGGAGCTTGGCCAAAGCGACCCCCAGCACGTGTTCCAGGGAACCGATGGCCACGTAGGCCGGCATCGCCACCTCGCGAAAGTGCTCCTCCGGGAGCTTGTGGATGACACCGAAATACCGGCGGGCGTGGTGCTCGACCTCGAGCGCCGCCAGGAAGCACACGTAGAAGTTGCGCGACGCGAAGCCGAACATCGGAGTGTGATAGCGGCGCACTATGGTGACGATGTTCTTCGTCCCAACGGCCGCGACGGCCCGCATCACCCCGGCCAATCCGTGGTTGTAGGCGGTGATGGCGAGAGGCCAGGTGCCGAGGATCCGGTAGTTGTATGCGAGCAGCTGTGCGGCGGCCTGCGTGGCGCGGAATGGATCGAGCCGGTCGTCCACCGCCCGGTCGATCGTGAGGAAGCGCCTGGCCGTCGAAGGCATGAACTGCCAGAGTCCCGCGGCACCGTCCTTGGAATAAGCCCGCGGATCGTAGGAGGACTCCACCAGCGGCAAGGCGGCAAGGCCGGCGGGCAGGCCATCGCGCGTCAGCACCCGCGCAATGGCGCGCTGCCAGGCACCGGAGCGGACGAGCCCCGCCCGAAAGCGGTTCGACTGGCCCAGCTGGAAACGGATATCGTTTGCCGCTTCGCGCAGGCGCGCCGGGGTTGCCCGCGGGCCCCAGAGCGCCTTGATGCGCCGCTCCTGCGGCGTCAATGGCCGCCGCCCCAAAGCGATCTGACGCAGCTCCACCGCGATGCGATCGCGCGCGCGATCGACGATGAGCTGGTGTTCATCAGGCGAGCTGCCCGGTGCAAAATGCAGGGTCCGGTAGATCACGGCCAGATCGCGTCGATCGTGCAGGAATCCGGCGTTGGTGTCGATCTGGGTGTAGACGCGGACCCAGAAGCGCACGGCGGGGGCAAGTTGCGGGGGGTCGGGCAGATCGGCCGCTGCGACGGTACCGATAGGGGCCGCATGCGCCCGGACGAACGGCGCCATCAGCAGAGCCAGCCCTGCCCCGAGCCAAGCCGTGTGTAGCGGCCCCGCCCGCCTCGTCGAGATCATTTACACCTCGTTCTCCGGCAAATTTGGCATTCGAGTCAAAGAGTTAAGGTTTCTTGAGCCAGATTCGCATCCGCGGAACCAGGCAGAGACGTCGACATAATTTACACCTATCCAGCCGGACCTGCATCGGAGGCCATCGCATCCGCTCACCAGCACCCTGGATGGCGGAGATGGCAGGTCAATAATGTGAATTGGATCACAATGCGCCCGCCGAGGGCTGCCGATACGTCACATTCGACGGCTGTCGGGCTGGTGCGGCAACCTACCCCAACTTGAGCAGAATCGGGCATAGGGACCAGCAAGATCAATCGCTTAGGCGAGAAGTCGGCACTACAAATCTGGTGCGGCGAGCGGCGCTGGCTCAGGCGCTGAGGGCGGCGGGCAGGTCGATGGCAGGTATGCGCATGCGCTTGGGCAGCACGAGGCCCAGTCGCTCCAACAACGCGGCCTGCGCGGCATCGGGCTGCGTGACGCAGCGCAAGCGGATCTCCCCTTGCGCTTGCGTCGGCAGGATGACGTCGTGCGATTGGATGCGCGCAAACTCTTCGAGGATGGTTCGCGGTGAGTTGCCGAGGCCGGCGCGTTGTTGCCACATCTCGAGCGTTTTCCACAGCACGAAGGTGAGGAAGCACACGAGAATGTGAGCCTGGACGCGATCGGCGCGTTGATGCCAGATCGGGCGGATGTGCAATTGATCCTTGTGGATGCGAAAGGCGGCTTCGGCTTGGGTGAGTTGGATATAGGCTTTCCAGAGCTTCTCATCACTCCAGTCGGTAATGTTCGAGCGCAGCACGTAGGCGCCTTCCGACATCGCCGCCCAGCGATCGAACTCCTCGCTCTGCTGCACGCGCAAGGTGAAACCGGCCGCGCTGTCATCGTCCTGTAGGGTGGTCTCGAAGCGTGCGGCGGCGCGCGAATTGCGCTGCAGGAGGCGGCCGATCTGGCGCGAGACCTGGGCCTTATCCAGGGGCTTCTTTGCCCTCGCGATGCGCCCCTGCAGGCGCGCGAGCGCCGCCTCGATGCGGGTACTGAACTTCTCATGCATGGCGCGCTCTTTGGCACGCCGGTCGGCCGAGCGACACAGGATGAACCGCTCCTCGGGCACCGTGCCAGCGAGCAGCTTGACTTCCACGCCCTCGCGAATCGCGTGCCACCCGGTGGGCTCGGCGAGCGCCGCCTGGCAGTGCTTGAGCTCGGATTTTGGCGCCCCGATGATGTAGCGCCGCCCCGTCGTGCGCAGCCACGACAGGTTCTTCGCACTCGCCATGCCTCGATCGGCAATCCAGACCCGTCCGACTGCCCCGTGGCGATGCTCCATGGTCTCGACGATCTGCCGCAAGGTGGTCGAATCATGAGTATTGCCGGCGAACACCTCGTAACCCAGGGGAAAGCCGTCGAAGCTCACCACCAAGGCGATGCACACCTGCTTGCAATCGGGACGATGATCGCGGCTATACCCTCGCTTGGCGAGCTCGTTGCCATTCGCCTGGCCTTCAAAATAGGTGCTCGTCACGTCATACAGCAGCACCTCATTCTCGGCCGCAAAAAGCTCCCCGTAGCGCTTGGATAAATGCGCCTCGAGGGCCGCTTTATGTTCGAGCAACTCATCAAGCCCGCGATACAGACGGTCCTTGTTGATTTGCAGATCGTCAAGTTGCAGCAGATCCCCGAGCGCAGTGCGTCGATACCAGTCCTCCGCGATGTGCAGCTCGCTCGAGGGTTCGCACAATCGGGCCGCGACCAGCACCGCGGCGACCTTCTCCCAGCCGACCTGCTCCTTGCCGGAACTGAGCACTTGACGGCAAAATTCCTCCAGCCCCACCCCGCGCCACAACGCCAGCGCCAGATACACATCGCCGAACTGCCGCGACCGCTCGATGCGCACGCCCTTCAATCGCACCGGCACGCTCTGATGCTGCGTGCCCTCGTCGAACAACGCCGCTTGTTCCGGCGCGCCGATCAGCCCTCGCGCCAAGGCGCGCGCCTGCACTCGCCCCTCGGCATCGAGCTCGCCAAGATGTGCGACGGTCTGCTGAATCACGCGCCGGCCGATGCGCACACTCTGCACCAGCCGCCAGTAGCGGTGCGTCTTGCCGTCCTTCTTACGCGTCGTGTAACGCAAGTACATGACGCGTATCAGAGCCGATCCGACCCCAAAAGCCAACGACCAAAGTCGGCACTACACGCCGTTTTCGCCCCAATAGCACACGCAAGTGCATGATCCGATTGCGAGCCGATCACCGAAACCGGCCTCGCGTTGAGGGATTCTGCTCAAGTTGGGCTACCAGTCCCATGTGGCACGAGTATTGCTGACATTTGGCCACTCGGGACAGATGATCGATCCCAAAGAGGAAACATCGGTACAGCAACAAGAAAGCACGGGCTCGCAATGCGCAGCAGGCGTCGCATGCCGCACCGTGCCGGCCGAAGAAAAAAAACGACTCGATGCAAGCAAGCGACCGACCCCGCTCCGGCGGGGTCTTCTTTTTTACGCGCCGCGCGCGGGACTTACGGGGTCCGCTGCGCGGGCCCCGTGCGGGCAGCGGCGCGAAGACGCGCCGGAAGGAACTCGGAATTACGCGCCGCGCGCGGGACTTACGGGGTCCGCCGCGCGGGCCCCGTGCGGGCAGCGGCGCGAAGACGCGCCGGAAGGAACTCGGAATTACGCGCCGCGCGCGGGACTTACGGGGTCCGCCGCGCGGGTCGCGTACATGAGGCGACGCTGCCGAACACCACTGCCGCCAGCATGGCGGAAGCGAACGCGTAGAAATACGGCACCGACTGACCCAGCGAGAACAGCAGCCCCATGATCAGGTTGGAGAGAAACTGACCGATCGCCCGCGACACGGACAAAAAGCCCATGCCGCGCCCTAGCCGCCTGTGTCCCACGACCGAGGACAGCAGCGCCGGCTCGAAGGTCTCGACTGCACCCATGCCAAGGCCCAGCAGCGCGACTGCAGCGTAGAAGGCGGCTTGCTGCCAATGCAGCAGCTCGCACACCCCGATGAAACCGGAGCCGAGCGCCGAAGGCAGATAACCGAGCAGCCACAGCGAGCGCACCGGCGAGCCGCGGCGCGTCCCGAGCGCATAGCCGCTGACAGCCGACACACCGAGATATACGACATACGCCAGCACGCCCCACTCGTAGCCCGTCCTGGCGTGGCCGGCCACCGCGCTCAGAATGGGGTACCCCAGGTTGTAGAAACTGAAGCCATAGAGCGTCGCGGACACGAGCAAGGCGATCAGCAAGGTTCGCGGCGCCGGTGCGGGCAGTCCCGCGGAAGCCGCGCCGGGGGTCCGGGAGGGATACACCGCCGCGCGCCGCACGAAGAACAGCAGCGTCGTCGACACCAGAAGCGGCACCACGGCACAGAGCATCACGGTGCCGATTGCGATGTGCCGCCATAGCGCGACCAATGCAAACATCGCCGACAGCATGCCGCCGCCGATATCGAGCGCATGCAGCACGCCGAAGGCCCGGCCGCGCACTTCGGGCGGCGTTACATTGACCAGCAGGGCCCGGCGGGACGGGCTGCGAAAGTAGCGCGCCCACCAGCCGAGGATGAACAGCAGTCCCGACAGCCACAGCGCGTGAGCAAGTCCCGAGAGCGCCATCAGCGGAATGAGCGAGTTACCGGCGATGGACACGGCCTTCTTGTCGAACCGGTCGCCCGAGACGCCACCGAGATAGGAGATGAACGCTCCGCCGCCGAAGGCGACGGCCGTCACGATGCCGTACACGTACAGCGGAGCGTGCAGCTGGTAAACCAGATAGAGCGGAAACAGGGCCGTCACGCCCTGGTAGCCGAGGTCCGCGAAGAACGCGGAGAAGCACAGCAGCCAGGCGTCCCGAGGGAGCGCGTTGCCAGCGGGTTCAGCAGAGCTCACGGATAACCTCGGGCGGCAGGCGGGACTCGTGATGATCTCATACACGGCGCCGGGAATCCCCAGGACAGGCACCGCGCACAAGGAAGCCGCTGCGGCGCGCCGCGCGCGCCGGTGACCGATCAGCCTTGCGAGGCGGAATCGAGCACGTCCGCACCATCCAGGCCCCGCTCCCTCGCGGCGCAGCACTCGGCCAATGCCGCCCGCAGCTCGCGCAGCTTCGGCGGCTTGGCGAGCAAGCGATCGACATTGGGGGGCGTGTCCCGCTCTGAGTCCACGCGGCGTCCCCAGCCCGTCAGGAGAATGACGGGTGTCATGGGCGAAGCCTCTTTGACAGCCTTTGCGACCCCATACCCATCGAGGTGCGGCATTCCGAGGTCGGTGATGACCACGGAAAACGGCTCCATCGGCTGAGCTCGGCGAAATGCGTCCACACCGTGGCGCGAATCGGCGGCGATGGCCACGACATGCCCCTCGGCTTCCAGCGTATCGCTGAGGGATTTCAGGACCAGGGGATCGTCGTCGATCACCAGAATGCGCAGCCGCCGCGGCGGCGCCTCGAGCGGCTGCGCATGCGCAGGCGCCGCGCGGGCCACGATCGGGATCGGAAACGTGACGCGCACCGTGGTTCCGCGGTCCGGAACGCTCTCGATCCTGATCTCGGCGTCGTGGCGCCGGACCGCCCCGTACACCATGGCAAGCCCCAAACCGGTTCCACGCTCTCCCTTGGTGGTGAAAAACGGCTCCAGACACTGGCTGCTCGTCTTCTCGTCCATTCCCATGCCGGTATCGGTCACCTCGACACAGACACTGGGCTGCGGGTGCACCGACCGGTCAGCGTCCTCGGCCGCCGGCACCTCTTTGGTCCGCAGCGTCAACGTCCCTCCCTTCGGCATGGCATCGACGGCGTTGAAGATCAGATTGGTGAGCGCCATCCGGATCTCACTCTCGATGCCCAGCACGGGCGGCAACCCGCTGCCGAGCTCCTTGACCACCGTGATGACGATTCCCCTCTTCAGCGGCATGTCGCTCCAGCGGGCGCTCGTCAACTCGATGGTCTGCTCGATGAGATCGTTGAGGTCCACCGAAATCAGCGTCGCCTCGTGCTCGCGCGTGCGGTAAAACTCGCGCATGCGATCGACCGTGGCCTCGACATCGCCGATCGCGCGCAGCACCACCGGCAGATACTGGCGCGCCCGGGGGCTCAGTGCCGGCTCGGACTCGAGAAGGTTCTCCACATAGAGTGCCGCTGGAGAGATCGCATTGTCGATGTCGTGCGCGATACCGCTCGCCATCTGTCCGAGAGCCCGCAGACGTTCCTGCTGAAGCACGGTCCTTTGCGTACGACGCAGGTCATCGTAGGCGGACTGGAGCCTGCGCTCGGCGGCCTCGCGTCTGGTGTTTTCGGCTGTGAGCCTGCGCGTCGCCGCGGCGAGGTCAGCCGTGCGCTCGGCCACCTTCTGCTCGAGCTGACTCTCCCATTCCCGCCGCCGCCGCGCCAGATCGAGATGGGTGCGCACCCGCGCCAGGAGCTCGCGTGTCGAGAAGGGCTTGATCAGATAGTCATCGGCGCCCGCATCGAGGCCCTCGAGGGAGGATTCCTCACCGGCGCGCGCGGAGAGCAGAATGACCGGGATCCGCCGGGTCCGCTCGTCGGCGCGCAGTGCCTTGAGAAGACCGAAGCCGTCGAGCCTCGGCATCGTCACATCCGACAGCACCAGATCGGGCGGTGGTGCGCCCCGGACGGCCTCGATGGCCGCCTCGCCATCGGAGACTTCGATGACCTCGTACGATGCGCTCAACAGACGCGTGACGTAGCGGCGCATATCCGCGTTATCGTCTGCCCACAGGATGCGCGCCCGCGCTGCGGCGGGGGCCGACACGGCGGGCGAAGCGTCCCCGGCCGGCCGCTGCGCCTCGGGCGGGCCGCTCACCGGCGCGGGCGACAGCCAGTGCAGCACCTCCTGCACGTACACCGCGGCCCCTTTCGTCGCGGTGGCGTCGCTGGCGACCGTCACCCGCTCCGGGGGCAGATGCGCCGCGCCGGCCGGCAGCGTGACGATGAAGCGGGTGCCCTTGCCGGGCTCGCTCTCAACCTGAATGCGGCCGCCATGCGCCTGCACCAGCTCCCGCACCAGCGACAGTCCGATACCCGTACCCTCGTGTGTGTGCGAAGCGCCGCCCTTGACTCGGTGGAACCGGTTGAACAGCCGCGGGATCTCTTCGGCCGGAATACCGACGCCGCTGTCCTCCACCGTGAGCCGCGCGCCATCGCACCACGCCAGGCGAACGGCGATACCGCCCTCGAAGGTGTGCTTGAATGCATTCGAGAGAAGGTTCAGTACGATTTTCTCCCACATCTCGCGATCGACATAGACCGGCTCCTGAAGCGGCGCGCAATCGACGGTCAAAGAGAGCCCGGCACGAGCCGCCGCCGACTGGAAGTTGCCGGCGAGATCGACGGTGAGCGAGGCGAGATCCGTCGGCTGATACAGCGCGTGAGCGCGGCCGGCCTCGATGCGCGAGAAGTCGAGCAGCACGTTCACCAGCTTCAGCAGCCGCAGGCTGTTGCGATACGCGATCTCGATCTGCCCGTGGTACGGCTCGGGGAGCCGCCCCTCGCGCAACACATCCTCGAGAGGCCCCAGCATCAGGGTGAGCGGCGTGCGGAACTCGTGGCTGATGTTGGAAAAGAACGCGGTCTTCGCCCGATCGACCTCGGCGAGCGCCTCGGCGCGCCTGCGCTCCTGGTCGTACGCGCCGGCGTGTTCCACGGCCGCCATGACCTGGTCGGCCGTCGCGCGGAAAAATGTCCGATACCATTCATCGAACGGACGGTGTGCGCTGATGCCGCCTATCAGCACCGCGTACGGCGTCGCTTGCCCCGCATGGCACAAGGGAATCGCAATCGCCCGCTGCGGACGCCCGTTCCAACGGTCCGCCGGCAATGCGCCGAAACGCCGGGCAAGATCGTCAACGATGGCCGGCTGGCCGGTTTTGACCACCTCGGCGAGCGGCCACCCGCCGTCGAGGTCTGCGCCCCCCGCAAGAGGCACATCGAACGGCTTGGCGGGACCCTCGTATTCACCCCAACCGCTTGCGCCAGCGAGCCGGGCGGCGCCCTCGGCCGGGTGCACGGTGTAAAGGAGAACGAAGGGCAGATCGAGCTCGTTGCCTCCGAGGACATGCATCGAGACTCGATAGGCATCTTCTTCGCACCTCGCGTTGGATGCGCCGGCGACAAGCTCGTGCAACATGCGGATCTGACGCTCGCTGCGGACCTTGGCGGTCGTTTCCTGGACGGTGATGAGCACGCCGCCGACCCGGTCCTCCTCGGGTGCCGGGCTGAAAGAGAAAGTGAAATAACTCTCTTCGACGATTCCAGCTCTGGGGATGAACCGTTGCAGATCTTCGGCCCACGTTGCCGGACCGCCGGCCTGGACTCTCGCCGCCATGGGGCCCGCGACGGCCCAGGCCTCCGTCCATACCTGCGCCGCCGGCGCACCCAGTGCGCCGGGGTGCTTGTCGCTCAGAATGGGAAGGACGGCGTCATTGTAGAAATGCAGCAGCTCGGGCCCCCACCACAGCAGCATGGGTAGGCGGCTGCCGAGCATGACCCCCAGCAGGGTCTTGAGACTGCCGGGCCAATGCTCCATCGGACCAAGCTTAGTCTTGGCCCAGTCCATCGAAGAGATGCGCGCGCCCACCTCGCCACCGTCGAGCCATTCGGTGGCGCGTGCCCTGGCTTCAATCGTCTCAAGCGAGATCGGCTTGTCCATCAGTCGCTGCCCCGATTTCCTCCGATTCCATCCGCGCGGTCGGAAACGCTACCACCGTCCGGGCGGCCGGGCAATGTCGCGTCACGGCGAACATCGCGACAAGACATAATTCGCTCGGCCGTGCGTGATCACGGTGCGCTCCGTGCGCGGCGCCATTACCCGGAAATGAGCACGTCTCAGATAGAGTCTATCTATCGCGCACATAGAATATTTCGATTTCCTCTATCACAACACCCGTCCTACAGTTTGCCTCGTTCCCAGTCCAGCAACGAGGAGCGAGTCACATGTCTCTCATCAACAAGGAAATCAAGCCCTTCAAGGCCACCGCATTCCATGGCGGAAAGTTCGTGGAGGTCACCGAAGCGAGCGTGCGCGGCAAGTGGGCGGTGTTCTTCTTCTATCCGGCCGATTTCACGTTCGTCTGCCCGACCGAGCTCGGGGATCTCGCGGACACTTACCCGCAGTTCCAGCGCCTGGGCGTCGAGATCTACGGCCTGTCGACCGACACCCATTTCACGCACAAAGCCTGGCACGACACCTCGGAGACGATCTCCAAGGTGCAGTTCCCGCTCATCGGCGATCCCAACCATGTGCTGGCCCGCAATTTCGAGGTACTGATCGAGGAATCGGGCCTCGCGGATCGGGGCACATTCGTGGTCGACCCGGAGGGCCGCATCCAGATCGTCGAGATCACCGCCGGCGGCATCGGACGCGACGCCAGCGAGCTGCTGCGCAAGGTCAAGGCGGCGCAGTACGTCGCGGCCCACCCCGGTGAGGTCTGTCCGGCGAAGTGGAAGGAAGGCGAGAAGACCCTCGCCCCCTCGCTCGATCTGGTCGGAAAGATCTGAGCGGCGCAATGGATCGCCTGCGCCGGCCGCCAAAGCCGGCGCAGGCGGCCCCGACTCCACCTGCGAAACGGACCAACACCATGCTCGACTCCACCCTGCAGAACCAGTTGAAGACATATCTCGAGCGGCTCACGTTCCCCATCGAGCTCGACGCCTCGCTCGATGAAAGCACCGGCTCGCGTGAGCTCGAGGAGTTTTTGCAGCAGATCGCGGCACTCTCGGACAAGATCCGCCTGCAACACTCGGACGATGCGCGCAAGCCCTCGTTCGCGATCCGCCGGGCGGGCACCGATATCTCCGTGCGCTTTGCGGGAATACCGCTCGGCCACGAGTTCTCCTCTTTGGTGCTGGCACTGCTGCAAGTCGGCGGTCATCCGCCCAAGGCCGAGCCGGAGCTCCTGCAGCGAGTCCGCGAGCTCCCCGGCAAGTATCGCTTCGAAACCTATTTCTCCCTCTCGTGTCAGAACTGCCCCGATGTGGTTCAGGCGCTCAATCTGATGAGCATGCTCAACCCCCGCGTCCGCCACGTCGCGATCGATGGCACGTCATTCCAAAGCGAAGTCGAGGCGCGCGAGGTCATGGCGGTCCCGAGCGTCTTTCTCAACGGTGAGCCGTTCGCGCAGGGACGCATGGACCTGCGGCAGATTCTGGAGAAGCTCGACACGACTTCCCCCGAAAAAGAGCGGGAGAGGCTCGAGGGTGAAGCGCCTTACGACGTGCTCATCGTGGGCGGTGGACCCGCGGGGGCGGCCGCGGCCGTCTACGCCGCCCGCAAAGGCATACGAACCGGCCTCGTGGCGGAGCGATTCGGCGGCCAGGTGCTCGATACCCTCGGCATCGAGAATCTCATCTCCATCGCCCATGTCGAGGGCCCGCAGCTCGGGAGAGCTCTGGAGCAGCATGTCCGTGACCACGGCGTGCACGTCATAAGCGCTCAAAAGGCGGCTCAGCTCCTTCCGTCCGCCTCGGCGGGAGGACTGGCGGCGGTGCGTCTCGAGAACGGCGCAACCTTACGCTCCCGCACCATGATCGTCTCGACCGGGGCGCGCTGGCGCACGCTCAACGTGCCCGGGGAAGAGCGCTACCGCAATCGCGGCGTCGCCTACTGCCCGCATTGCGACGGGCCGCTCTTCAAAGGCAAGCGCGTCGCGGTGATTGGCGGCGGCAATTCCGGTGTCGAAGCGGCCATCGACCTCGCGGGAATCACTTCGCACGTCACATTGCTCGAGTTCGACTCCCGCCTGCGCGCCGACGAAGTGCTGCAGCGCAAGCTCCGCAGCCTGCCGAACGTCGAAGTGAGATTGAATGCACAGACGACCGAGGTCGTTGGCGATGGAAGCAAGGTAACGGCGCTGCGCTGGCAGGATCGCACGAAAGAGACGCAGCACGAGCTGGCCGTGGAGGGGATATTCGTCCAGATCGGATTGCTGCCGAACACCGAGTGGCTGCGCGGCGCGCTGGCACTGTCGGAGCGCGGCGAGATCGTGATAGACGATCGCGGCCAGTGCTCCGTGCCCGGCGTTTTCGCCGCCGGCGACGCCACCACGACCCCGTTCAAGCAGATCGTGATCGCGATCGGCGCGGGCTCGACGGCGGCGCTGTCCGCGTTCGACTACCTCATCCGTCACGGCGAGCAGACGGAGGCCGAAGATGTCGGGATAGCGGCGTGAGCCTGTTCCGGGTCAGGGGTATCTGTTCGCGGGACAGGCGGGCAGCTTCGCGATCAGATGAACGAGCTGGCTCGAGAAGATCACATCACTGGAATGGACCGGCAGCCCCGCGGACTCCAGGGCGTCCGCCGTCCAGGTATTGCAGGTGTGCAGCCCATCGTACCGCTCGCCCGAGGCATAGAAGGCACTGCCGGCCCAAGGTCCGGTGCCGAGTCTCACCGGCTTGCCGTGCAGCCGGCTCAGCGCATGGCGCAGATAGGCGTCGACCTTCCACACCTCGGCCCGGTCGGCGCAGAGCCAGCGAGACCTCGCCCCCGAAGGGACCAGCGCGCGCAGTGTGGGGGCCCCCTGGACCAGCAACACGCTCGGGGAGCTGAACAGTGCGGCGACCGCATCGGCGAAGGTCGGATGAGATGCCATGTAGAAGCGCCGATTGCCCCAACCAAAGCTCACGTAGCGCTCACCTGCGTGCGCGAACAGCAGCGGCCTCAGGGGGCCGGTCTCCCGCATGGGCAGAATCAGTCCGCTGTGCCATCCGGCCACGAGCACACCGATCACGGCCGGGCGAGGCGGCACGCCCGGATCGGCCGCGAGGAACGCCTGCGGCGGCGCACGGACCGATGCGGACATGGGTGGCCCGGCGCAGCCGCCCAGCAGCGCCGTGGCCGCGGCGCCGAGCAGCGAAAGTACGGCGTGGCGCATCATCTGCGGCTAGCATACCCCCAATCACGCTGGCGGCACCGGCGGTGCAGGTTGCCGCCGTCCGCAAGCTGCTGCACCATTCGCCGCGGAGCCCTACCCGATCCGTCGCCTCAGGGGGAGTGCCATGATCAAGGTCAGCGTAATGTACCCGAACACGCCCGGTGCCCGGTTCGACCACGATTACTATCGCGACCGGCACATGCCGCTCGTGAAACGCCTCATGGGCGAGAAGTGCAAGTATTACACGGTCGACAAAGGCCTCTCGGGCGCCGCACCGGGCAGTCCCGCGACCTACGTCGCGATGTGCCACATCTTCAGCGATTCCGTCGAAGCGTTCCAGGCGGGCTTCGGTCCGCATGCCGAGCAGATCCTGGCCGACATTGCCAACTACACCGACCTCTCGCCGGTCATGCAGATCAGCGAGGTCGTCGTCGGAAAGAGCTGAAGGCACCCGCCGGGCGATGCCGCCCATGCAGCGGAGGCGGTGCGCAAGGCGACATCGCCCAGGATCGTCGAGGGTGTCGATATGGGCTTAAGTACGCCACGCTTCGTGTTGTCTTCGCTCCTGGCGGGATTCCTGTTCGCCGGGACGCTGACCTATGGAATGCTCTGGGGCGTTCCGCAATGGAACGAGGCCTTTCAAGGAGCGCTCGTCCCGGCGATTTCCGCCTACGGCGGCTGGCCCATGTCCATAGGCATTGTGACAGCAGGCTTTGTGACGGCGGGGATCTGTGCCGCATTGAGCTGGAAGCATGCAACCTTCGACTATCTGATTCCCGCGCTCGGCGTGATATCCGTGCTGGCATTCGTGGCGCTGGGGCTGCCGGTCCCGATCATCGCCCAGATCAGGAATGCGCTCAGCGTTGTCGTCGTGGCACTCTGCGGACTGATGGTCGCGGGCATCCTTTTCTTCGCCTTCAGGGACAGATTCTCCGGAAGGCACCGGATGTTACCGCCCGGCTAGCCCTGCGGCGACGACGGCCTCGCGCGCCGCAGGCTTCGACGCCCAACCGGCCCACAGCGCGTGCAAACTCGCCGTGCGACGGCGCCCGGCACGAGCGGAAAGGCAGCGGAATGCTCAGGCGAGCCGATGTCGAGCCACGCTCATTGCCCTGTCAACCGCTCGAGGCGCCGGACCAGACTCTCGAGCTCCCGCTGCGCTTCCAACAGCTCGACCGCGAGCACTGCGCCGCTGACGTTCACCCCGAGATCGCGGATCAGCCGGCCGGCCAGGGCGAGGCGTGGCAGCGCCGCCGCTGGCAGCTGCCACTCCTCCGACGACCCGCCCCGGAGCGAGACGAGGCCAAGGTCGGCGAGCTCGATCACGGCGGTGAGGTCGAGCCGGCAGAGCCGGCAGATCTCGGCGACAGCGATCCAATCTGCGTCCCCAACCAAGCGGACTTCATGCACGTGCACGATTTCGGTCACAGCGTTACCTCCTGTTGAGCTCGGCGCGTGGATCGAAGTCCGCCAGCTTCGTGCGCATGGTCTCGTACAACGTGCGCGCCTCGGGCGCGGTTGCGGGCGGCAGAACGACCTTGAGCTGCACGTACGCGTCGCCGGGCGGCTGACCGGGCAGACCACGGCCCCGAAGCCGAAGCTTCTGACCGGACTGCGCGCCCGGCGGAACTTGCATCTCGACCGCACCTCCGGGGGTGGGTACGGTTACCGTCGCCCCGAGGGCTGCCTCCCAGGGTGCAACCGGCAACGTCAGGATGATGTCACGCCCATCCAACTGATAGAGGCGGTGCGGGCGAACGTGCACCTCCAGGTACAGGTCGCCTGCGCGTCCTCCCCCCGGGACCGCTTCCCCCTGGCCGGCGAGCCGGATGAGCTGGCCATCGGCGACGCCCGCGGGAATGCTGACCCGCACCGTATGCGAGCGCAGCTCGAGCGTTCCGTCCGCCTTGACCTCCGGCCGTTTCAGGTCGAGTGTGCGAGTCCCCCCGCCGAAGGCCTCCTCGAGGTCGATGTCGATGCGGGCATGATGGTCGCGCCCGCCCTGCTGCCGTCTCCCGGCCGCTCCAAAGGGACTGCCGCCGCCGAAGAGCGAGGAGAAAAAGTCGCTGAAGCCACCTTCCTCGAACACGTGCGCTCCGCCGGCACCGGCGGAGCGGCTGCCGCCGCTGAATTCGAAGCCGCTTGCCCAGTCGGGCGGCGGCCGGAACTGCTGGCCGGATTTCCAGCCGCTGCCGAGCTGATCGTAGGCAGCGCGCTTCTCCGGATCCTTCAGTACCTCGTAGGCCTCCTGCACTTCCTTGAACCTCTCCTCGGCGTCCTTTTCCTTGCTGACGTCCGGATGGTACTTGCGAGCGAGCCGGCGGTAGGACTTCTTGATGTCTTCGGCCGTGGCCGTCCGGACCACACCCAGAATCTTGTAGTAATCCCGGTATTCCATGAGCGAAGCAGCCCTTTTGGAAAGATTGAGGATACGCCGAGTCCTGACGTGGGGGCGAGGGGGACGAACCCAAGGCCCCCCCGGAGGGGGCGCTTGAATCGCCGCCGTTCGGCCCCATGCAGCAGACATGAGCGCCGAAACCCTCGCCACCGCCGCCGTGCTGGTGGCTTGCCCGCAGTGCCATTCCCTCGTCCGCGTGCCCGAGGCGCGGGCGGCCGAGCGTCCCGTGTGCCCGCGCTGCAAGGCGCAGGTCCTCTCCGGTCAGCCTGTTGCGTTGGACGCCGGAGCATTTGCCGCGCACGTCGAGCGTGCCACGCTGCCGGTACTCGTGGACTTCTGGGCACCTTGGTGCGGCCCCTGCCGCATGATGGCGCCGGTGCTCGACCGCACGGCGGGCGAGCGCGCGACGCAGCTTCGCGTGGCGAAGGTCAACACGGACGAGCAGGCCCAGCTCGCCGGGCGCTTCGGTATCCGCAGCATCCCGACATTGATCCTCTTCCGCGAGGGGCGGGAGCTCGCGCGCCAGTCCGGTGCGATCGACGCGGCCACTCTCTCGCGCTGGCTGGACCGCGCGCTCACCTGAGCTCGCGCCGCCGGCCGAGGGCTAACCGGCTTCAAGCTCCGGGTACCGGCGGAAAATTCCCTCCTCGTTGAACGGCAGCCGGCGGGCCGACTCGAGGTATGTGGCGATCCGAGGACGCTCCGCCACGGCCTGGCGCAGCGCCTTCAGGCGCCGATACCGACTCGGGACACGCTGCATGGTGCGCGGGAATGCGTAATCAAGACCGGCCAGCACCTGAAACACGGACAGATCTGCGTAGGTCAACCGCGCGCCGACGAGCCAGCCCCGACCGCGCGAGTTGCGCTCCAGCACTCGCTCGAAGTAGCCGAGGTACTTCGGCAGGCGGTTGTCCAGGAAATCCTTGGCGCGCCGACGAGCCTCCGGCCTCTGGTCCTCGTAGTACAGACCCGATGCGATCGGATGATGCGTGTCATGGATTTCGCCGACGAAGTCGGCGACCGTGAGCTGCAGCTGGTGAGTCCACAGCCGCCCCTTGTCTTCCCGGGGAGCGAGTCCGTGCCGGTCGCCGAGAAAGAGCAGAATATTCGCAGTCTGAGCGATGACCCGCCGGCCTGCCTTGAGGAAAGGCGGAGCAAACGGCAGCTCGTCTCCTTCCCGGCCGGCGAGAAAGCGCATCAGCCGGGGGACGCCCAATCCCCTGCGCTCTTCGCGGGCTACATCGACGTACTCGCTGCCCGCCTCCTCGAGAGCGAGACGCACGAACTCACCCCTGCCCTGGATCGTCGGCCAGTAATATAGCTCGTAGCTCATTCGGGCTCCCCTGCGAATGCCTCTCTGGCGGCACCCTACGCGCGTCCGGCAGACCTGACCACCGCCCCGATGGCCTGCCGAATTCGAGCGAACCGGGAATCGTCTGCGGACAGGCTCAGCGCGCAGGCGGGCGGTCCGCCAGCAGGTCCTGAGCCTGCGGGTGCCCGGCGATATAGGCCGCGACGAAAGAGCATTGCGGCACGACCTTCTCGCCCCGTTGGCGCACGAGCGCCAGCGTGCCCTCGACCAGCGCCGCGCCGACGCCGCCGCCGCGAAGGTGTTCGGGCACCTCCGCGTAAGTCAGCGTCAAGACGCTGCCGTCCCGACGATAGTCGATGAAAGCCTTTCCGCCCGCCACGTCGAGCTCGAAACGCCGGCGCGCACGGTTGTCGGTCACTACGCTCGATGTCGTCATTGACGCACAGCCCGAACGGCCCGCGCCGCCGCGTCGATCCGTTCATGCCCCGGATTGCGGCCTGTCCCGGTTCGCCTCCAGGGAGGCCAGGACCTCATCGGCTGAAGGATTACGCACAGACTCAAGATGGTCGCGTGCCTCATTTCAACAACGTACGACCGCGCCGGACAACACGAGGCGGAACAGACAGGCCTCATCTTGCTCTGGGCAATTGTTCGCGCGTAATTGCTCGAGGCGTACCATCTGCAGCAATTCCGCTCACCTTTTTTCGGTTTACGTATCAAGGGAGATCTTAACCGCCGGGCGTTCAGGGACTTGCGACGCGCCGATCAGCATAAAGTAAGACTGCAGCCCGACCGCGGTCCAGCGCCAGCCAAGAGACGGCGAACCGTCGCGGTTAGGCACAATATCTACTGTAATATCAATTACTTGCGCGTTTTCTCACTTCGCGGACGCGCGATTTTCGTTTAACGAGAATGTAGCTACTCTGTGGTGTCATGAAAGATGCAGTGATTCGAGCCCGTATGATACCGGCCTCAAATCGCGCGCCTCCGAGGTCCTGGCGTCCTGCGGCCTCGAGGTCTCAGACGCTCTGCGCCTCTTCTTAAAGCAGGTCGTCGCGCACAACGGGATCCCCCTGGCTGAAGGGGCTCCACCGCACCGCGGCGCTCCTATTCGTTGTCGGACGGCGCGCTGAGACCGATCTCTTCCGTGTGCTCGATCCAGCACAGGAACTCCCATCCGAGCAGCGCCGCGCCCGCCGTTTCAGCATGAACCGTCACTCGCATGGCCCGCATCCGCCGCTCGCGCGCGCAGCATCGCCGCCGATGCGTTCACCCCGGCGCAGACCGGGCCCAGCAGGCAAACACACCCTCGGACGGCCCACGCCCGGATGAACATCCCATATTCATATTTCGAGATCGGCCAGACCCGCTGCCCGACAGCGACGTGTACCATCAGCTTTCCGGGCGGCCGCATGGGCCACCGCACCCGCCGGGACGATACACAACTCGGCCGCGACACTCGACCCGATCCGCCGCGTGCCTGGTGCCACCGCCCCCCCCCGCGAGAGCCGCCGACTTCGGATGACGGCGTCACACCAACCGCCGAAAGAATGAGCTGAATCAGTGCGCCGTATGGATCACCTCGACGAGCATGCAGTCCGGTACCGACCATGCCTTCGCACCCGTACGGGTGAAGCACTGGATACCGTTATCCCCGCACAGCACTGTGGCCCGCCCATCCTTGGCGTAGTCACACGTTCCGCCATGGTCCGCGACCCAATCGAAAGTGGCGCTGGCACACAGGTATTTGCCAAGAGTGTTCGACACGTTGACACCTCGCGTAATCGGGTGCCCCCAGCAGCGCTCGACGCAGGGGGCAGAGCGTCGAGCGCCGCATCCCTTGGCTTGGAACCGACCCCACGGCGCAGCGCAAGTCGGGCCAAGACGTTACACCACTACGCTTCGAGCTTCACCCGGCTGCGCAGGCGGATGTCCGCCGAGGACGATCCGATCATCAGATCGACGTCGCCGGGCTGGACGACGAATTGATACTTCGTCTCGTCCCAGTAGCACAGCGCCGGATCGGCGTGCGGCAGCGTGAAGCGCACGGTCCGGCTGGCGCCGGCGGCGAGGTGTACACGCTCGAATCCCACCAGCTGCTTGATGGGACGCTGCACGGTTCCCCCCGCGACATGCACGTAGAACTGCACCACCTCGTCGCCCTCGCGGGCCCCCGTATTGGTGAGACGCATCTCGACGCTGATCTCGCCGCCGCGCTCGATGACATCACCCGTCACCCGCAGATCCGAGTATTCGAAGGTCGTGTAACTGAGGCCGTACCCGAACGGATACAGCGGCACGCCCTGGAAGTACATGTAGGTGCGGCCGTTGCGAATATTGTAGTCGTGGAATGCGGGAAGGTCCGAAGCGTACCGGTACCACGTGGTGCCGACCTTGCCGCCCGGGTTGTACGCCCCGAAAATGACATCCGCCAGCGCGTGTCCCTGCTCCTCGCCGAGGAACATGCCCCCGACAATGGCCGGAAGGTTGTCCTGCTCCCAGATGACCGCGACCGGGCAGTTGGACACGATCACCAGTACGGTCTTCGGATTGACCGCATGCACGGCCTTGGCCAGCTCGTGCTGCACGCCGGGCAGGTGCAGATAGCCGCGGTCGTGCGCCTCGTGGTCGATCTGCTGGTCGTCACCGAGAAACAGCAGCGCCACGTCGGCGTCCTTCGCG
This sequence comes from Pseudomonadota bacterium, assembly GCA_021805865.1. GTDB lineage: Bacteria > Pseudomonadota > Gammaproteobacteria > Steroidobacterales > Steroidobacteraceae > 13-2-20CM-66-19. The sequence goes on along the minus strand of JAJZDX010000018.1, from coordinate 32,653 downwards.
GCCTCCAGGGCGGCAGCCCACAGCTTCTCGTCCTTGGGACCCGCCATGGTGCAACCGATGGCGTAGGTGACCTGCGCTCTGTCGTTGCCGAAGGTGCGCGACGGCGGGCCTTCGTACTTGTGCGGCCCGAAGTGGTCCGACCAGTTCTCGTACCAATCCTTGCGGGGCGGATTGGGGGACGTCGGAATGCCGAACCGGTCGAGCATCCCATCGAGCGGCGAAACCCGATGCGAGGGCCTGCCGCTGTAGTTGCCGAGGTTGCAGTATTCGGCCAGCGGGCCGATGACGGCGAGCTTGCGGATGCTCTCCGGCCGCAGCGGCAGCGTATCGTTCTCGTTCTTGAACAACACGGTCGACTGGCGGCCCATCTCCCGGCACAGGTCGCGATGCGCCTGACTGCCGCGGCACGAGACCGGAATGCTGTGGTATGGGCTCGCCTCCTCGGGATCGAGGTTGCCCAGCAGTATGCGGCCGGTGAACGAGCGGATCAGCGAGTGATCGAGGGTCTCTTCACTGATGAGCATCTGGCTGACCGCTTCGCCCAGGTACCTCTGCAGCGTATCGCCGCAGTTGATGTCGCAGCCGGCATTGACGGCGAGCGCCGAGGCCTCGGCGTACGTGGGCACGAAATGATGCGTGCGCGTGATGTCGGCGATCGCATCGCAATCGGAGACGACATAGCCGCGGAAACCCCACCGGTGGCGCAGCAGGTCGGTCAGCAGAAAGCGGTTGGCCGAGGTGGGAATGCCGTTCATCGCGTTGTAGGAGGACATGACGGTAAACACCTTGCCGTCGCGCACGCAATACTCGAAGCTGCGGCTGTAGTACTCCCAGAAGCTGCGCGGGTCGACCGTGGCGGACGTCGTCTGCCGGTCGTCCTCGGTGTCGTTGGCGATGAAGTGCTTCGCGCAGCAGATGGTCTTCAGGAAGCGCGGATCGTCGCCCTGCATGCCCCGGATGGCCTGGGCGGCCAGCTTGCCGACCAGCAGAGTGTCCTCGGCGTAGTTCTCGGCGATGCGGCCCCAGCGTGGATCGCGGGTGCCCATGTTCACCGTCGGCGGCGAGAAGAACGTCAGTCCGCCCGGCTGGAAGAACTTCTGCTCGCTCGAGGCCCACCCCTTGACCTTGTGCCACGCCCACGCCTCATCCGATACCGCGGTGAACACGCGGTGCACGAGCTCGGGGTTCCACGAGCAGCCCATGGCGAGCGGCAGCGGGAACGAGGTCACTTCGCCCTTGTACATCAGGCCGTGCAGCGCCTCGCCCGAGTAGAAGTTGAACGCCGGAAGATTCAGGCGCGGGATGGCTGGAACGCGCGTACCGAACTGGGAGATCTTCTCCGCCAGGGTCAGCTTCCCGACGATCTCCGCGGCTCGCGCGCGGGCCGCATCGAACGCATCCCGGGCGATCGGTCCGCTGTCGAGCGCGCCGGCTTCGGACCCGCCCGCCGCCGCGCCCTGCGCCGCCGCCGGCGTCCCCGCGCGCCCGGTGAGCGGCCAGCCCGAGGCGGCGATCGCCGCCCCGAACCCGGCCAGGGTAAGAAAATTGCGGCGATTGACCGCCGGCTGCTGCTTCGACTCATCGTGTGCCATGGACTCTACGACCTCCTCGGCGAAAGGCGCGCGCCTCGCGCGCGCACTGTGATACCCCACCCCGCCGGCCGCCGCACAGCGGCGGCCGCCTTGAGCCGATCGCGTCAGAACCGCTCCGCGAACGCCTGGAAAGAGTGCGGCGCGAGCCGTATCAGGAAACTCGTCTCCTTGCGCTGATCGGGCAGCGGGCTCGGCGTCACCGCCCGGGACGGCAGCACGCTGCGGCCCGAGACCAGACTGACGAGTTTCGCGGCCGGGCGGCGCACGAAGATGCGCACCGTGACGGGCCTGGGCAGATACGACTCGACGACGAACGTATGGTTGTCATAGGCGAACAACGCCACGTGCGCCGGCGCATTGATGCGTACCGGGAAGCGGTGCAGCACGTAACCGCGCAGCATGTTGAGCACCGGCTCGGGCAGCCTGTAGACGTCGCCCATGTTGCTCGGCACGTTGAGCACGTACAGCTCGCCGCGCGAGTAGCCGGTCATCAGCAGCACCGGAACCCCGTGCGCCGCGGCCTCGCCCTGAATGACCGGCCATGTGTCGTTGGTGTAGAAGCGAATCTCCGGGAACGTCACCGGCGGGGTCTTCCTACCCGGCACATCGAGACCCAGCGTCGCGGCGCCGTTGGGGCTCCCGAGATAGTGCCGCACCGTGACAGGCATGCCCCGATAGGTGATCTCGGCGACACTATCGATGCCCCGGTGCTGCTGCTGCAACTTCTGCAGCAATCCCGAAGTGATGATCACCTCGCCGCCGGCGCGCAGGTTCGCTTTGATCTGCTGCACGAGATGGGGATCGTAGGACGCCTCTCGCGTCAGCAGCACGACGGGCGCGTGCACCGGAAAGTGCGGCATCAGATTGATCGGAATGCCGACGTCGCCGAGGTAGTTCTGCAGGAAGTCCTCGCCGCTCGACTGGAACGGCTTGTAGCTTGCGATGCCGATGGGCTTGCCAAGCTTGCCGAGGAACGCGTTGACCTGCGAGAGCGCGTACCCGGCCACCCGCGCCCAGCCCGGCGCGGCATCGGTGCCCCGCGGCGCCTTGAACGAGCGGACCATGGCGTTCCAACTGAAGCTGGTCCGGTCGTCGGCCCACGCCGAACGGTCGCCGGGGTACGCGACCTCCGACGAGGCCAGCTGCGGCCAGCTGAACAGCGTGATCTCCGGCGCCTTGGCGAACGCGGTGTCCCAGAGCTGCTCGGCATAGCGGTCTGCGTAGCGGTCACCGAACGTGTCCACCCAGCCGCCGAGGTCCGCATGCGGCCGGATGTTGTGGTAGTAGCGGTAAATCAGATAGCTCTCGTACTGCTGCAGCATCTGCGCGGTGTGCACCGGGTCGCGCGTCTCGTCCCCGGTATAGATGCCGCCGAACAGCTTGGCTTCCTTGTCGAGGTCGAACCCCAACCCCTGAAAGTGCTCGTACCAGTTCGGAAACTTGATGATCACCTTGGCGTGCGGATTGACCTCGTGCGCCTCTGCGATGATCAGGTGCTTGGCCACCCAGAGCATCTTGCGCAGCCGGTATCGGGTCCAGCTCAGCTTGCCCTTGGCGCGGAGATCGGCATTGGTGCGCGTGTTGAAGAACGTGAAGTCATCGAGGATGACCGTGTTGAAGTGGCTGGCGGCCTCGCGCACCGCGCGCTTGCACATGGCGACGTCACGCGGGTTCTCGAAATCGAACGAGTTGAACTGGCCGTACTTATTCACGCCCGAGAACAACGTGATGCCGCCGTCGACCGTGATGCCGCGCCGCCGGAAGAAGGCGGCGATCCGGTCCAGGGTGGCGGGATTGGCGAAGACCCGGTCGCGGTACACCTCGAGGTACACCTTGTTGAAGGGGACCTGGCTCCAGATGCGCTGAAACTGTTGCCGCAGCGTCTTCGGGTTGGCCAGCTGCCGGGTGGATCTCACCGGGATGTAGACGGCCACGGAGAAGTTCTTGAATGGCCGCCGGGTCTTCACGGCCGCCGCGGCCGCGGGCCGCAGCCCGGCCGCGCACAGCGCACAGAAGACGGCAAGCAGGATGGCGCTCCCTCGGCAATCTCGAATCATGATGCGTTTCCCCTGTCTCTTGCTCGGTGGATCCCCGGCTCCTCGGCGCAGTCCGTCGGTGAACCGAGGCGTCGAGCGGTTGCCCGATCAGCGCCTCGGCACCCAATCGCGGCCCCGCCGGCGGGCCGTCATGATAGCGCTATCATACTGGAAATCTCGGCGCGGTTCGCGGCACTTCGAAGCACAACTTGCCGGCCTGCCGTGAAACCCCGACATGGCACCCGCGCACTCCCCACGCAACCCCTCGGATCCCGGCCCGCATTGCCGTGACTCAGCGCCATTGCCTGCGGCGCTGACTCCGAGCATGAACCGGGTTGCTTCGGCGCGGACCCGCGCTGGCGCGCTGTCAGGCAGGCACCCGGCACGCTTCGCTCACCAGTCCCACATCGCTCTCTCCGTCAGGCGCGCCACCGGCAGCTTGCTTGGGACTGTACGGAAATTGAGCGATCGCAGCCGATGCAGGTCGAGCAAAAGCGTCCCAGTGGTACTGGTCTAGACTGGGCGGATGGGTAGTGATAAAGGCACGTCCCCGTAGCGGGCGACGAACGCATTCATCTGGTGACCGTCGACTGGTCCCGGGGGAAGTGGTCCGGGGTGCCCGGCAAGTATTCGCGCGAGCACGTGTGGCATTTCGCAGAGAAGCTGAAGCTGAAGGTCACGGACGCGCTGGCGCCGATGGCATACCGGGATGCGGTGCGGCTGGACCCGCTGAAGTCTTACGTGGCGACAGCCGCGAGCGCGCACATGCTGGCGTGGCTGCACGCGGCATTTAGCCACGGTGTCGAGGTGGAGAGGTACCTCGATGCTGCGGAAAGCGTGCTGAGCATCCTGCCGGACCGGCGCAGCTGGGTCAGCGAGGTTACCCTCAAGCCGCGCATCACCTTCCATCCCGATCACGACGTCGATGCGAAGGTGGTCGAGCACTTTCACGATCTGGCGCTGCGCGACTGTTTCATCGCCCGCTCGATCAAGACCAAAGTGACAGTCAGTCTGCGGCGGGCTCGTCAGTGCGCGCCTCGCAAGCTCTAAGATCATCTGCCCCACAGTCTTTTTCCCATATCGTGCCCACTCCTTGGCGGCCTGGAGCACGTCGTCTGCGATATCAATGATGGTGCGCATGCATCAGATGCTATTGCACCATATATCAGAGGTCCACCGCGATTGGATCGCCCGCCGCTGTCGGACTGAGGATCTTCATTGAGGGGATATTCCGAGGCGAAGTTGAGTGTTTCATGCGGATTTGTAGGTAGAGTCTGGAAAGTCGGCACCACTCAGCCCCATCATGCGAGCTGCAGGCAAACATCCGCTTCAGATTCGAGCTCATCGTCACCAAGCTCCACTCGCCCCGAGCGTTCTCGAGACCACGCAAGCGAAACTGTCGAAATCCCATCACCGATTTGATGATTCCGAAGACAGGCTCGTACGTCTGCTTGCGCAACGCGCAGAGCTTGCGCCCGGCCGGTGTCTTCAGGCGCCACCTCATCTTCTCCATCGCCGTTTCCGAGTCCGGTAGCGCCTTGGGGGCTGCCGCGAAGCGTTGTCGCCACGTCCGATGATGGCGCTCGCGCTTGAGCGCGATCAGCGGCTCGATCCCCGCCACCGCACACCCCTCGACGTTCTTCTCGCTCGCGTAATCGCTGTCGGCCAGGATGCGTCGAGTACGTCCCAACTGCTTCGGCAGCGCCTTGAGTTTCTCGACCATCGGGGCGGGTCGCTCCTTGTCGTTCACCGCTTGCGTGACTCGGGGGCCACCACCAACATGCTCCCAGCGGCCACTACCGCTTAGGCGTTGTAGCACTGCTCAAAGCCCCCGCCCGCCACCGGCATGATGCGCGACTCCTGGTCCGTGAGATCGATCTGCTCCATCGCATCCACCCAGCCGCTCGGGGGCGCAGGTGGGCAACCGCTGGGCTTTTTGCCTGTGCGCCGCTCCCTCTCCTTGCGCGCTTCCACCTTCGCCTGGTATCCGGCTTCTTCCTGCTCCGATACGCACGCTTCGATCCTCGGCTTCGCCTCGGCGATCGCCTCCAGGCGCGCCTCGCGCCGCTCGAGTTCCTCGGGGATCGACATCCCATCGGGAATATCCGCCGAGTCGGCTCGCTCGGCGAGCCACGTCAACTGCTGCGTTTCCTGCTTCTGCCGTTTCTCGAGTTTCTCGGCATGTCCATAGGAAAGAGCGCTGTGGCGCGAAGCGTTCGCGTGCACCTTCATGCCATCGAGAGCCACGGCGCCCATCTTGAGCACCCCCATCGCACGCGCCACCTCAACACCTCGGCAATGAGCGGCTCGATGTGCTTCAGGAAGCGCTTGCGGCAGTGCGCGATCGTGTCGCGGCCCGGATGCCCGTTCCCGGCGATGAAGCGAAAGGCTCACCGAGTCATACGTCGCCCGCTCGAGCGTGCGGCTCGAGGACACGCGCCTTGCATAGCCGTAGACCAGCAGCCCCGGCAGCATCGCCGGGCGGTAGGACGCAGAGCCCGACCCACGGTAGGACTGCTCAAGTCAGCTGAGGTTCAGCCCCTCGACCACTTCCACCACAAGGCGCGCCAGGTGCCGCTTCGGCAGCCACTCGTCCACCGACAGGGGCAGCAGGAAACCGCTGCGGTTGATCGGGCGAAAATCGCTCATGCTCACTTTGTTCTGGTACCCGGGAGACCTGCCGTGATTATCCCCTATCCATCGTCTTCAAGCCCGACAGGCTGTTAGATGAACCGCTTTGAGACCCGCGCCACATACCTTGTTAATAGTTGATGCTGGCGCTGTTACGGGCAGTCCGGCTTCGATCGCCACCTGTCAGGCGGTGTTTTGACCTGCCGCGGCTGTCAGTACGCGACCGATGATGACCTCGCCTAGGAGATCAGTGCGAGATGTGCCTTTTCCAGCAAGGCTCGCACGGCGGTCGCGCCGAGCCCGACCGCGGGTATTTGCGCAAGCGAACCTTGAAAGCTGCCGATGCAGTGCGAGTTGCAGCGACGACGAGTTCACGCATAAGAGCTTTGTCCTCGAGTCAGAGCTTCATCTCGGGGGGCTCTCCGGTTACGACGAGCTGGCCCGCCGTCTTCGAGCGGATCTCCGCAACCGTCACGCCGGGTGCTCGCTCTTTGAGCACGAATGCACCGTCTTCGATTTCCAGATAGGCAAGATCCGTGAGGACGCGCTTAATGCAGCTCCGACCGGTGAGCGGCAACGTGCATCGTGGCAGCAATTTCGATTCTCCGTCCTTCGATGCATGCATCATGGTCACAATGATGTTCTCTGCACCTGCCACGAGGTCCATGGCACCTCCCATCCCCTTCACGAGCTTGCCCGGCACCATCCATGAGGCGATGTTTCCTTCCACATCCACCTCGAACGCGCCGAGAACGGTGAGATCGATATGGCCCCCGCGAATCATCGCGAAGGAGTCGACGGATGAGAAGATCGACGCGCCGACACGTGCAGTTACGGTCTGCTTTCCTGCGTTGATCATGTCGGCGTCTACGTCATTGAGCTCCGGGAACGGGCCCATGCCGAGCAGGCCGTTTTCGGATTGGAGCATGACATCAATCCCGGGTGGAATGTAGTTTGCCACCAGAGTCGGAATGCCGATCCCGAGATTGACGTAGTATCCGTCTCGTAGCTCATAAGCAACCCGCTGAGCCATCTGTTCACGAGTCAATGCCACGTTCTCACCTCAAGTCCGCTGCGTGGTTATTTTTTCTATACGCTTTTCGAACCGGCCACGGATTACCCGGTCCACATAGATCCCTGGGGTATGGATCATGGCGGGTTCCAGGGCCCCAGGCTCCACAATTTCCTCGACCTCTACCACGGTGGTACGGGCCGCCGTTGCGGCAGCGGGGTTGAAGTTCTGCGCCGTATGGCGATAGATGACATTTCCGTACCAGTCGGCTTTCCATCCCTTCACCAGGGCAAATTCCGCAGTAATGGCTTCTTCCAGGATGTATCGCCGCCCTTTGAACACACGCACCTCCTTGCCTTCTGCTATGGGCGTGCCGTAGCCTGTCGCCGTGTAGAACGCTGGAATGCCGGCACCGCCCGCGCGAATTCTCTCCGCCAGCGTTCCCTGAGGCGTCAGTTCCACTTCAAGCTCTCCAGAGAGGAGCTGCCGTTCGAATTCCGCGTTTTCGCCCACGTAAGAGGCGATCATTCGCTTGATCTGCCGTTCCTTGAGCAGTAAACCGAGGCCGAAATCATCGACGCCGCAATTATTTGAGACCACGGTCAGTCCCTTTACGCCCATTGCGCGCACTCGGGCAATGAGATTCTCGGGAATGCCGCACAGGCCAAATCCGCCGACCACCATGGTCATCCCATCCGTGAGGCCCTCGAGGGCCTGTTCATAGGTGTCGACGCGCTTGTCGAAGCCTGCCATATGCCACTCTCGCCCGAACGCCGAAACTATTCCGAGCTTGGCACGCGGCCATTCGTTTGTTAAGTTTAAAATTCCTTAAGAATCATTTGCAGAGTAAATGAATCGTGATGACGCCAAGACAGCTGAAGGCTTTTACGGCGGTTGCGCAGACGCTCAGTTTCGCGCGCGCATGCGAGCGCTTGCATATGTCCCAGCCGGCGCTCAGTTTGGCGATCAAGAGCTTGGAAGAGAGCTTGGGCGGTCGATTGCTGACGCGCACCACGCGAGAGGTACGGCTCACCCCCGAAGGGGCGGAATTGCTACCGCAGGCGCTGCAACTGCTCGCCGACTGGGAAAACGCCCGAGAGCGCCTGCGCCAGCGATTTACCTTGCAACGGGGACGAGTGACGATAGCGGCGATGCCGTCTTTCGCCGCCAATATCCTGCCGGGCATACTCCGCGAGTACCGCGAGCTGCACCCAAATCTCGAGATCACGGTTCAGGACGTCGTACAAGAGCAGGTTCTCGAATTGGTCGATAGCGGGCGTGTCGAGCTCGGTTTCGGCTTTGAGCCGGAAGCACGGGGCAAGTTCGCGTTCGCATCGCTATTCGTAGATCGATTCATGGCCATAGTGGCACCCGATTCGCCTCTCACCGGCGCGGGCACTGTTTCCTGGACGCAGCTCTTGAGCCATGACTTCATCACCTTACAGAGACCCTCATCGACGCGGCGTTTGCTCGAAGAGTCGCTCGCGGCGAAAGGCCTGGAGCTGCGCATCGCCCACGAATGCCATCAACTGGTCACAGTTGCGTACCTGGTCGCAGCGGGGCTCGGTGTCAGTGTGGTACCGTCTCTTTGTGAGCGGCAGATGACCGCCATCGGCATCCGCTGTCTGCGCGTGCAACGGCCGAGCATACACAAGGCCGTCGGCCTTATTACCCGGCAAGATCGAGAGCTCTCGACGGCGGCCCTTAGCATCGTTTCCTTCATCCGTGAAAGGGCATGACCGGAGCGAAGCAGTGCCATCAGCGAGCCAAAATACGTTTTCCGCTGACGCGAGCAGGGGTCCCGAGGCCGCCGCGTCGCGTTGGCCGATGCCGATAGAGAAGCTCGTGTCCGGGCTGCCAGCCAGAGGTCTGGCATGTTCCTCGTTTCTCGTGTCGATCAGGTGCCCCTGTCCGGTGGAGCGTCTCGGTCAACCATTACCAACTGAGCGGGCACGTAGCATGCGCCTTCAGCCTGGAGGTGTGATGCCGCTTTCGAGATCTTTTCGAGATCCGATTTCGTGAATACGCTGCTGGCGGCACCGAGACTCTTCTTCATCGCCTCCGGCGACACACAACCTGTGGGTTTACTCAAAAGATGAGATTTGAGCTTTTGGCCATTTAGGCACTTACCATCGTCCGAACAACCTGAGGAAGTCAGCCGAAGCCATCAGGCTAGCCGCACTTGGAGTCGCCGCAGTTGAGGCAGGTCATGCAGCCGTCCATCATGACGACCGCCGCGGTGCTGCATTTGGCGCAGAGCTGCGCGCCCTCGGGGAAGTTCGACTTCGCGAAGGCGTCGGTCTGGCGCGTGCGCGCATCGTATTCAGCCCGCTTCTCGTCCACCAGGCGCTGCTGATGCTCATCGAGCTGCGGCTTGCGCAGCAGGCCGATGCTTTGCAGATGCCGCTCGATGACGTAGCCGAGCTCGGCGATGATGGAGGGCATGAACTTGCCGCCTGGCTGCCAGTAGCCGCCCCGGGGATCGAATACGGCCTTGAGCTCATCGACCAGGAAGGTGACATCACCGCCCTTGCGGAATACCGCGGAGATGATGCGCGTCAGGGCCACGATCCACTGGAAGTGATCGAGGTTCTTGGAATTGATGAAGATCTCGAACGGCCGCCGCTGCTCGAACTCGGTGTCCTCGTTGAGCACGATGTCGTTGATGGTGACGTACATCGCGTGATCGGAGATCGGGGTCTTGATCTTGTAAGTCGAGCCGATCAGCACTTCCGGACGCTCGAGCTTCTCGTGCATCCGGATCACCTGCGCCAGGTGGCCGTGCTTGTCGCGCACCGTTTGTCCGACCGGAGAGGGGACAGCGGGCGGCGGCGAGGCAGGCAAAGCGGCCGCCGTCGCGCTGACAGTCTGTGCTTTTGCAGCGGGCTTGTCTTCGGGTTTCTGGACATCGTACTTGACGATCTTGCGTTCGATCTTGATGGTCATGATGCGGCTCTCCTGGATCTGATGGCGTCAGCTCTCGCTACGGCGCTTCAGTAGCGCCCGTAGTACCCGTCGCGCAACGCATCAAATAAGTTCGCGGCCGTGTGCATCTCGCCGTCATATTCGATTTCCTCGTCGCCGCGTGCCTCGACCACCGTGCCGTCATCGAGAGTGAACTCGTAGACGGTGTTCTTCAGGTCCTGCTCCTTCACCAGCACGCCCTGGAAGGCCTCGGGGTTGAAGCGGAACGTGGTGCAGCCCTTCAGGCCCCGCTCGTGCGCGTACAGGTAGATGTCCTTGAATTTCTCGTACGGGAAATCCGTCGGCACGTTCGCCGTCTTGGAGATCGAGGAGTCCACCCACTTCTGCGCCGCCGCCTGCACATCGACATGCTCCTTCGGCGTGATGTGATCGGAGGCAACGAAGTAATCCGGCAGCTTGTCCGACTCTCCCGTCCCGCCGGGCTCGGCCTTGGGATTGACCAGTTCGCGATACGCCAGCAGCTCGAAGGAGTAGACGTCGATCTTTTCCTTGGTCTTGCGGCCCGGCCGGATCACGTTGCGGAAATAGTGATGCGCGAACGAGGGCTCGATGCCGTTCGACGCGTTGTTCGCCAGGGACAGCGAGATCGTTCCCGTGGGGGCGATGGAGGTGTGATGCGTGAACCGCGCGCCCGTCTCGGCAAGCTGCTCCACAAGCTCCGGCGCCACCTCGCCCACGCGCTGCATATACCGACTGTACCTGGCGTGCAGCAGCCGTCCCGGGATCTTGTCCCCGGCTTTCCAGCCGTCGCTCGCCATCTCCGGGCGCTTGCGCAGCATCTCGGCGCTGATCGTGAACTCTTCGCTCATGATGGGTGCCGGCCCCTTCTCGCGGGCAAGCTCCAGCGCCTCCTCCCAGCCGGCGATCGCCATCTCCCGGGAAACGTCCTCGGTGAACTTCAGCGACTCCGGGGAGCCGTACTTCATGCCGAGAAGAGTCATGGTGCTTCCCAGGCCGAGAAAGCCCATGCCGTGCCGGCGCTTGCGCCGGATCTCCTCACGCTGCTTCTCGAGCGGCAGCCCGTTGATTTCCACCACGTTGTCGAGCATGCGCGTGAAGATCTTCACGACCTCCCGGTATTCGGTCCAGTCGAATTCAGCCGAGGCCAGAAACGGATGACGCACGAACCGGGTCAGATTGACCGATCCCAGCAAGCACGCACCATAAGGAGGCAGGCACTGCTCGCCGCACGGGTTGGTGGCGCGGATATTCTCACACCACCAGTTGTTGTTCATCTCGTTGGCACGGTCGATGAGCACGAAGCCCGGCTCGGCGAAATCGTAGGTGGAAGTCATGATGACATCCCACATACGCCGCGCCGGCAGAGTCTTGTATACCTTGCAGGCAACCAGGCCCTGCTCGTTGACGACGTAGCTCTCGTGTACCGGCCATTCGCGCCAGATGAATTTGGCAGGGTCGGCGAGGTCGGGATTTTCCTCCTCGTACTCCTTGCGCGACAGCGGAAATGCGAGCTTCCAGTCGTGGTTCTCCCGCACCGCCTGCATGAACTCGTCAGTGATCAGCAGCGACAGGTTGAACTGGCGCAGGCGCCCGCTCTCGCGCTTGGCGCGGATGAATTCCATGACATCGGGATGGCCGACGTCGAAGGTGCCCATCTGCGCCCCGCGGCGGCCGCCGGCGGACGAGACGGTGAAGCACATCTTGTCGAAGATGTCCATGAAGGACAGCGGGCCCGACGTGTAGGCACCCGCGCCTGACACATAGGCGCCGCGCGGACGGAGGGTCGAGTGCTCATAACCGATACCGCAGCCCGCCTTCAGCGTCAGCCCCGCCTCGTGCACCTTGCTTAGGATGTCGTCCATGGAGTCATGGATCGTTCCTGACACGGTGCAGTTGATCGTGGATGTCGCCGGCTTGTGCTCCAGCGCCCCGGCGTTGGAGGTGACGCGGCCGGCAGGGATGGCGCCACGGCGAAGCGCCCACAGGAAGCGCTCGTACCAGTGATCGCGCATCTCTTCGCGCTCCACGTCGGCGAGAGCACGCGCGACACGCTTGTACGTGTCGTCCATGGTCTTGTCGATGGGCGTGCCGTCTTTCGCGGTGAGCCGGTACTTCTTGTCCCAGATATCCAGGGACGCTTCCTGGAACGGAATGGCGTCGATGTCCTTCGGTTCGATCTTCACGACGGTATTCATTGTCCGCGGTGCTCCAAGTGTTTGCACACCGGATCACAGGGGATACTGGCGACGTGGAAAACGCCGGGCAAAGCGGCCGGATGCACCGGAACGCCGCCACAGCCTGTATCCCCCCTGAGCCTCCCCGACCGCGCGATCCGGTACCGCCCATGGGCGGGCACAAGATCTTGTGTCGGGGTAAAGAGCCTAATGAGCACCCCGGCGGGCGTCAAGATGTTACATATGGGGTAATGCTGCTATTAAATGGCAGAAAAAACAAATACTTGAATGGATATGAGCCGCGGGGCACCCGTGTTTTTTTATCTTCGCCGCCATTCTTCGCCAGTATCCGACCCCCAATATCTTGTGCCCAAGCATTGCACAGTTTATGCACAGGGTGTCCCCAGGCGGCGTCCGCGGTCGAGCTCTTCACGGGCCGGGAAGCGCCCACCGATCACAGCACCCGCCACACATATGCGGCTGCTCTTCCTTTCAGACACATCCAACGGTCTCGAGAAGAACAGACACGTGCGCCGGCCCCTGCAGCTCCCGCGCTTGAAATCCCCGGGTCTGCCCACAGATCGACCCGAGCGGCATTTCGAGGCGGCAACGCCTGACACCACTACAGATTGGAGGTTCGATCATGACTGTTGTTCGCTATCAGCCCTGGACGCTCTTCGACCGCCTGCAGCGCCAACTCGATCAGGCGCTTTCCTCAGAGGCCGGCGCGACGGCCGGGGCGGAAATCTCCTGGATTCCCCAGGTCGACATCCGCGAGGAGTCCGAGCGTTTCGTCGTGCTGGCCGATGTGCCCGGTGTCGAGCCGAAGGACATTCATATCACGGCCGACAAGGGCGTGTTGACGATCCGCGGCGAGAAGCACGCGCCCGAGATGCAGCGGCACAATGGCTGGCAGCGCGTGGAACGCGGCAGCGGCTCGTTCCTGCGCCGTTTCACTCTCCCGGAAGGCGCCAATCCGGATGCGATCACGGCCAAGCATGCCCATGGCGTGCTGGAAGTGACCATCCCCAAGCAACCGCAGGTGCGGGCGAGGCGGATCGAAGTCGAGGCGGCCTGACGCCCCTTCCGGACGGTCAGGGAATCCCGTCCCGGACCCGGGCCGGCAGGCTTTGCCGGCCCGGGGTAGAATTCAGCGTCCGGCGCACCGTCCCTGCGCCGCATGGATGCCCACGGGACGGCCGGATGCTTTGCCGACCGACTCAGATGCCGGGCAAACCTCAACCTGCATGGCGGGGAGGATGTCGAATGGCCGGTGATCCGATGAACATCTGCGTGTTGGGCGGAACCGGCTTCGTCGGCTCCGCCCTCGTCAATCGGCTGGCGCGGGACGGACACTGGCTCAGGGTGCCGACTCGCAATCCCGTACACGGCGAGCATCTGCGCGTGCTGCCCACGGTAGAGCTCGCCACGGCCAACGTGCACGATCCGGGAACGCTCGACCGCCTGGTCACCGGCATGGACGCGGTCATCAACCTGGTCGGGATTCTCAACGAGCACGGCCATTCCACTTTCCAGCTGGCGCACGCGGCGCTCGCGCAGAAGCTGATCGCTGCCCTGAAGGCCGCACGGGTGCGGCGCCTCTTGCAGATGAGCGCGCTCGGCGCCGATACCGGCGGTCCCAGCCGCTATCTGCGCACCAAGGGCGAGGCCGAGGCGCATATCCGCGCAGCCGCCGCACACCTCGATTTCACCCTCTTTCGCCCCTCGGTCATCTTCGGCCCCGGCGATTCACTCACCAACCGGTTCGCGGCCCTGCTGCGCCTCTCCGGCGGCTTTCTGCCGCTCGCCCGCGCGCACGCGCGATTTGCGCCGGTATACGTGGACGATGTCGCGGAAGCCTTCACTCGCGCGCTGAGCGACCGCAAGACCCACGGCCAGAGCTATGAGCTCTGCGGGCCGCAGATCATGACCCTCGAGCAGCTCGTGCGCACGACGGCACAGGCGGCGGGCCTTCGCTGCCTGATTCTGAGGCTCCCCGACCCGATCGGCCGGCTGCAGGCTGCGCTGCTCGGCGTGCTGCCCGGCAAGCCGTTGACGACGGACAACTTCCGCTCGCTCACTCTCGACAGTGTATGCACCGACCCCGGGTGCGAGCGCCTCGGACTCACCCCGCGCACGATGGCGCAGATCCTGCCGGGCTATCTCTCGCCGCCACCGGCGACCCCCGGAGGATTCACGGGCTTTGGCTTGACCTGACGCCCCGCGCAGCAGTTGTCCACGCCATGAGATGCCGGCGAGCGGCCGGCAGCCTCATTCGAGCGCCTGGATCGCCTCCAGGCGCTTCTCTCGCAGCCTCTCGCCGATCGCGGCGCCCGCAAGCCCCTGGCGCTCCTCGCCCGACAGGCTGACCGCCGCGGCCGCTGCACGTACGCGGCGCAAGTGTCGGCCTTGAGGGTAGGGTTGGGCCTCGAGGCCGGCCCGGCCGCAGGCATCAGCCTCGCACGCCGAGAGCAGCTCATCGAAGCGCTCGGGCCGGCGGAAGGCGTCCGTCGACTCCAGCAGCTTCAGCGTCGTGGCCGGCCGCAGCGCCTGCGCACGGTGCACCAGGGTGTGGCAGCGCGCGGTGAGCAGCGCCAGGTCGCGGTATTCGTTCGGCACCTTCAGCCGCGCACACAGCGCCTCGACCGCGGGCACACCGCCTTCCTCGTGCCCGTGGTGGCTCGGCCAGCGCTCGGGCGAGGTGAGGGCCTTGCCCAGATCGTGCGTCAGGACCGCAAACCGGGCGGTCGAGGGCAGGCCGGCCCGGGCGGCCCAGCGAAGCGCCAGCATCACGTGCACGCCGGTGTCGACTTCCGGATGCCACTTCGGCGGCTGCGGGACCCCGAAGAGAGCGTCCACCTCGGGAAAAATGAGCCGCAGCGCGCCGCACTCGCGCAGGGTCTCGAAGAACACCTCCGGACGGGCCTCCTCGAGCGCGCGCTCGGTCTCCTGCCAGACCCTCTCCGGCACCAGCGCCGAAAGTTCCCCGGATTCGGCCATCCGGCGCATCAGCCCAACGGTCTCCTCCGCCACGCTGAAACCCAGCTCCGCGTACCGCGCGGCGAAACGCGCCACGCGCAGCACTCGCACCGGGTCCTCGATGAAAGCTTCCGACACGTGGCGCAGCAGCCGGGCTTGGAGGTCCCGTCTTCCCCCGTAAGGGTCGATGATCTCACCCGTAGCGCTCTCTGCCATGGCATTGATGGTCAGATCGCGCCGCCGCAGATCCTCTTCCAGTGCCACGTCCGGGGAGAATCGGGTCACAAATCCCCGGTAGCCCGGCGCCACCTTGCGCTCCAGGCGAGCGAGCGCGTACTCCTCGCGAGTCTTGGGATGCAGAAACACGGGAAACTCCCGGCCCACGGGCACATAGCCCTGGCGCTCGAGATCCTCCGGGCGTGCCCCGACCACCACCCAGTCGCGCTCCTTGACCGGACGCCCGAGCAGCCGGTCCCGCACTGCACCGCCGACCAAGTACACTTGCATGAGCGCATGGTAACTCAGACGCCCTCATCCCCTCCCGGGAATGCTCCCCACATTCAGCCGCCTCGCGCGAGGCTGCGGGCCGCGCGGCTGGCCCTGGTGGCCACAGCGCTGGCTGCGCTGGCCGGCTGCGCGAGCACGGCGTACCTGTGGCAGGCGGCGAGCGGTGAATGGCACGTCCTACACGCACGCAAACCCATCATCGACGTGATCGATGAGCCGCAAGCGTCGGAGCCGCTGATCAAAGATCTGGCCTACGTCCGGGAGGCGCGCCGCTTTGCCTCGCAGCACCTGAGATTGCCGGACAACGACAGCTATCGCACTTACGTGAACCTTCACCGCCGCTACGTGGTCTGGAACGTGGTTGCCGCTCCGCAGTTCTCCGTCAATCCCAAGCTGTGGTGCTTTCCGATCGCCGGCTGTGTCCCCTACCGGGGCTATTTCCACGAGCGGAGCGCCCGGAGTTTCGCCACGGCGCTGAAGCGTCGCGGCTATGACGTCGTGGTGGAGGGGGTGCCCGCCTATTCAACCCTGGGGAGACTCCCCGATCCGGTCATGAGCACCATGATGCGATACGGGCGCGAAGAGCTGGCAGCGATGATCTTCCACGAGCTGGCCCACCAGCTGCTCTATGTGGAGAACGATTCCCGGTTCGACGAAGCGTTCGCCATGACCGTCGAGAATACCGGAATGAAGCGTTGGCTCACCTACCGCCACCAACCGCAGCGGTTTGCGCAGTTCGAGCTGGAAAGCGACGCCGCCCGACAATTCGCCGCGCTTCTCAGGCACACGCGCAACCGCCTGGCCAAGGTGTATGCCTCGGGAATTCCGCCACGGCAGATGCTGCGGAAAAAGAAAGCCGACTTCGCACGCTTGGCGCGGCACATCCGCGCGCTTGAGCGCCGCCTGGGGTTCCGCTCGCCCGTCTACGACAAATGGATCGCCCAGGGCATGAACAATGCCGACCTCGTCTCGGTGGGGACCTACTACAACTGCCTGCCGGGGTTCGAGCGGCTGCTCGGCAAGGAACACGGCAGCCTTCCGCGCTTCTACGCCGCGGCACGCCGCCTGGCACACGAGCCCAAGGCCGAGCGCGACCGGCAGCTGTGCAAATCATGACGCAATGGAACGACGGCGTGATTGCAGGGCATTCCCGCACCTTTCATTTCCCGCATCAGCGGCGTACTTCCCGCCTGGCCCGGTCGGTTCCGCCGAGTTGGCGCGTTACATTCGCACCTTCATGCGGCCGCCCGGGGCGCCTGGCCAGGGCGAGGCGCGCGCACTCTACAACGACCTGCGCAAATCCTGCAGCGCAAAGCCCGCAAGCGGCTCATCGAAGCCGCGCGTCAGCGCCATCACCTTGAACGCCTCGCCCATCTCACCGGGCAGCAGCAGGCGGCGCGCCTCGCCGGCGAGGCGCGCGTGCTGCACCGGATCGGCCTCCTCGCCCACGAGCCCCTCGACCCCCGTGCCCAAGAGAAACGCCGCCTGGGTCACAAAGCCGCTGACGTCAAGCCCGCAGTCCACCGCGGCCTCGGCCACCCGCGTAAAATCGACCCACGCAGTGATGTCCTGGACCCCGAGATTGACGTAAGGATTGTCGTGAACACGTTGCTTGAAATAACAACGCAACGTACCGGTCCCGCGCTGCGGGTGGTAGTAATGAGAGCGCGGCAGACCGTAGTCGAACAACAGCATCACGCCGCGCTCCAGACAGTCAGCGATGCCCGTCAGCCATGGCGCCGCATGCAGACAGATTTCGGAGACATACCCTGAGGGCAATGGCTCGGGCAGCTCATTCATCAGCGAGGCGCAGGCGTCGGCCAGCGCGCTCTGCGCCGGCCCCTCGCGTTCGACGATGGCCTCACCCTGCACTGCCACGCCCAGTTCCCGCACGCCTTCCTCCGCCACGACGAATCTCCGGCAGGGCAAGGCATCCAGCACTTCATTGGCCAGGATGATCCCGGCCAGGGGCCGCTCCGGCAGCCGGTCGAGCCACTCCACCCGGTCGCGCAGCTCAGCCGCAAGCCGGCCGAGCGCGGCGCGCTGCCGGTCTCTCAGGTCCGCGCTGACTTCCAGGATGGCGTAGCGCTCGGGCAGCACGCCACGCTCGGACAACGCCATCAGCACCGCGGCAGCCATGCGACCGGTGCCGGCTCCGAGCTCCAGGATCTGCCCGCCGCCGGCGAGCACCTGGGCACACTGCCCGGCCAGGCAGCGGCTGAAGAGGTCGGAGACCTCGGGCGCGGTGACGAAGTCCCCGCCGGGGCCGATCTTGAGGCTACCGGCGCTGTAGTACCCCAGCCCGGGGGCATAAAGCGCCAGCGCCATGAATTCCTCGAACGACAGCCAGCCTCCGGCGGCGCGGATGCGCTCGCGGATCAGGGCCGCCACCTTGCGCGAATGCTCCTCCTCCTCGGGCGAGAGCGCAGGCATCATAATATCCATACGCCCAGGCCTCACGCAGCAGCCCAATGACCGATCCCGTACATGCAGCCTCCCGTAAACCCCTCGCCGGCAAGGTGGCTCTGATCACCGGTGGCGCGCGGCGACTGGGCGCGGTCATCGCGCATGCCCTGCACGAGGCGGGCGCCAATGTCGTGCTGCACTACCGCAGCTCCGCCGAGGCGGCGACAACCCTGGCGGGGGAGCTGAATGAGGCCCGCGCCGGCTCCGCGGTACTCACGCACTGCGACCTGCTCGACACCGCCTCGCTGGAACAACTGGCCCGGACCGCCACGGCGGCGTTCGGCCGGCTCGACATCCTGGTCAACAACGCCTCGACCTTCTACCCCACCCCGATGGGGGAGATCGGCGAGCGGGCATGGGACGATCTGATCGGCACCAACCTCAAGGCGCCGTTGTTTCTCGCCCAGGCCGCGGCGCCCGCGCTGCACGAGAACGGCGGGCTGATCCTCAACCTGGTGGACATTCACGGCATGCGGCCGCTGCGCCGCCATCCGGTCTACAGCATCGCCAAGGCGGGCCTGATCATGCTCACCAAGTCGCTCGCCCGCGAGCTGGGCCCCCAGGTACGGGTCAACGCCATCGCGCCGGGACCGGTCATGTGGCCGGAAGCGGGGGTGGACGAAGTGCTGCGCAAGCGCATCATCGACCGCACGGCGCTCAAGCGCGGCGGCTCGCCGGACGACGTGGCGCGAGCAGCACTCTACTTCGCTTGCGATGCCCCGTTCGTCACGGGGCAGGTTCTGGCGGTCGACGGCGGCCGAAGCGTCGGCTGGTAGCGGGGTCAATCGACGCCTTTCCCGCCCGGCCGCACCGGGACCAGCGGGTGTGCGGCACGGTCGAACCGCCGCCACAGCTCGCCGATCGCAAGTCTTTCCGTCGGGTGAACGAGGTCCGGAGCCAGATCGGCGAGCGGTCCCAGCATGTAGGCGCGCTTCAGCAGGTCGGGACGCGGCAGATTCAGCGTCGATGTCTGGCGGACCAGATCGCCGTACAGCAGCACATCGAGATCCATGGTCCGCGGCGCCCATCTTGGCGCTTCACGAGTACGGCCGCACAGCGCCTCGATGAAGTGCAACCTCTCGACCACCTCCTCGACCGCCAGCTCCGTGAGGAAGCCGGCCACGAAGTTGATGAAGTCATCGCCTTCGAACCCGACCGCGCGATTGCGATACCACGGAGAGAAACGTACGCCCGGGAAGTGCATCTCGAGCTCCCTGGAGGCCATCGTGAGATGATGCTCTGGCTCGACGTTGCTGCCGGCGGCGAGATAGACCTGCGGCATGGCTGCTCAGAGCCGCGCCGCCGCCGCGGCGGTCAGGTCCGCCCGGCTGCGCTCGATCACCACCCCCACGTCGCGCGAGCTGCGGATGGCGCCCGGCTTGTTGAGCGACACGCGCACCCACTCGACCCCGAATTCTTCCAGAAGCAACAGCGCCAGCCGGTGCGCCAGCGTCTCGACGAGCTTGAACTCGGAGGCCTCGATGTAGGCCAGCACGCGCTTGGCGACCCGCTTGTAGTCCACGGTATCGGCCACATCATCGGTGGCCGCGGCGCGGCGGCAGTCCACCGGCAGCTCGAGGTCCACCACCACGGTCTGCCTGACGCGCCGCTCCCACTCGATGAATCCGATGATGCACTCGGCGGCCAGTCCCCGAAGGAAGATCCGATCACCTGAAATCAGCGCGCTGGTCATGCTTACTTTACAACCTTCTGTGTCATTCGTGATTTCGCGGGCTGATCCGGGAGCTCGGCTGCGGACGTCACGGGCACCAGCGACTCGAGCGGCCACTGCGCGCGCGCCTCGATCGCGAGCCCGCTTTGCTCGCCCGCCTTCAACCGCGCGAGCCCCGCCACCGCGATCATCGCCGCATTGTCGGTGCAGAACTCAATCCGTGGATAGTACACTCGCCCTCCGCGGCATCCGACCGCCTCAGCCAGCGTTTCGCGCAGCCGCTGATTGGCACTGACTCCCCCCGAGACCACCACCGTGTCGAGACCGGCGGCCTCGAGCGCCCGAACGGCTTTGGCGACCAGGGTATCCACGATGGCCTCTTCGACGGCACGCGCCACGTCCGCCTTCAGCGCCGCGTTGAGCTCGCGCCCGCGAAGCGCATGCAGCACCGCCGTTTTCAGACCCGAGAAGCTGAACTCCAGCCCCGGCCGATCGAGCATGGGGCGGGGGAAATGGAACATCCCGCCTGCGCCGGTGCGCGCCAGCCTCGCCAGCTCAGGCCCTCCGGGATACGGCAGGCCAAGGAGCTTGGCGGTCTTGTCGAACGCCTCCCCGGCTGCATCGTCCCGGGTATCGCCGAGGATCCGGTAGCGGCCGATGGCGCTCACCTCGATGAGCTGGGTATGGCCCCCCGAGACCAGAAGCGCCACATGGGGAAAAGGCGGCGGGTCCCGCTCGAGCAGGGGGGCGAGGAGGTGCCCTTCGAGGTGGTGCACAGCGACGGCCGGCCGGCCCCAGGCATAAGCCAGGCTGCGCGCGAGCGCAGCCCCGGTGAGCAAGGCCCCGATCAGCCCGGGGCCGGCGGTGTAAGCCACTCCGGAGAGCTCCCCCGGGGCCGTGCCGGCGCGCTCCAGGGCCAGCCTCACGAGGGGCAAGAGCTTGCGCACATGGTCTCGGGAGGCCAGCTCCGGCACCACGCCCCCGAAGGCGCGGTGCAGCTCGATCTGGCTGAAAAGCTCGTGCGCGAGCAGCCCGCGGGCCTCATCGAGGACCGCGGCCGCACTTTCGTCACAGGAGGACTCGATCGCCAGCACCCGCATGTTTTGCCTTTACCATCCGCCTCTACTAGAATTGCCGGCCCATTTGTCCCGGCCGTTTGCCGTCCCGGGGGCGCATTCGAGTGGTGCCCCGGGGCTCTTGTGGGGTCCGGCCGTACTTTTCAGAGGTTTCGATGCCGAGCGTCCGTATCCGTGAGAACGAGTATTTCGATGCCGCCTTGCGGCGTTTCAAGCGCGCCTGCGAGAAAGCCGGCATTCTCACCGAGCTGCGCCGGCGGGAATTCTACGAGAAGCCGACCCAGGAGCGGAAACGCAAGAAGGCGGCGGCCATCAAGCGCCACATGAAGCGCATCTCGCGCGAGAGCCTGCGCCCGGCGCGCTGAGGCTTCCCACTCTGTCATGACGCTCAAGGAACGTATCACCGAGGACATGAAGAGCGCGATGCGCTCCGGTGACAAGGAGCGTCTCGCCACCGTCCGCATGGCGCTTGCCGCCATCAAGCAACGGGAGGTCGACGAGCGCATCACGCTCGACGACGGTCAGGTTCTTGCGGTTCTGGAAAAGATGATCAAGCAGCGCAAGGAGGCGATCACGCAGTTCGAGTCCGGCGGCCGCGCCGATCTCGTAGCCAAGGAAAGTGCCGAGATCACGGTCCTTCAGGCGTATCTGCCGGCGCAGATGAGTGATTCCGAGCTCGATGCACTCATAGACCAGGCCATTGGCCAGACCGGGGCCGCCTCCGTCAAGGACATGGGCAAGGTCATGGCCGCAGTCAAAGCCCAGGCCCAGGGCCGCGCCGACATGGGCGCGGTGAGCGCGCGCGTGCGCGCCAAGCTAGTCCAGTAGTTGGGCCGGTCACCGGGGTTGTCCGACCCATCATCCCGCAGAGCTTCATCGACGAGCTGATCGCCCGCACGGACATCGTGGAGGTGGTCGGCTCGCGCGTGCAGCTGGCCAAGGCCGGTCGCGAATACAAAGCCTGCTGTCCCTTCCACACCGAGAAGACCGCCTCGTTCTGGGTCAGTCCCGAGAAGCAGTTTTACCACTGCTTCGGCTGCGGGGCGCACGGCACGGCGCTCAGGTTCCTGATGGAGTACGACCACATGGCCTTCCCCGAGGCCGTGGAAGAGCTGGCCAGCCGCCTGGGGCTGCCCGTGCCGCACGAGGGAGGCGGCGGCGCTCCGATGCCGCAGGACGCCTCGCTCTATGAGCTGATGGCCCGCGTGGCGCAGTTCTATGCCGAGACGCTGAAGGGGGACAAGCGCGCGCAGCGTTATCTCGCTGAGCGCGGGCTCACGACCGAGATCATGCAGCGCTTCGGCATCGGCTATGCGCCCGACGCCTGGAATGCTCTCCTGAAGCGCTTCGGAGCCGGCGAGCGCGACCGCCAGGCCCTCGGGGAGCTGGGCCTGATCATCGAGCGGGACAGAGCTCCGGCGCGCGAGGGAGAGCGCCATTATGACCGCTTCCGCGATCGCATCATGTTTCCCATCCGGGACAGCCGCGGCCGGGTCATCGCCTTTGGCGGGCGGGTCATCGACCGCGGCGAGCCGAAGTACCTGAACTCCCCGGAGACCGCGCTTTTCCACAAAGGGCGTGAGCTCTACGGCCTGCACGAGACCCGCCTCGCCCGCTCGAGCCTCAAGCGGCTGCTGGTGGTCGAGGGCTACATGGACGTGGTGCGGCTGCATCAGGCGGGGATCGCCTATGCGGTGGCCACGCTCGGAACTGCCACCACACCCGAGCACCTGACGCGCATCTTCCGGCTGGTCCGGGAAGTGGTGTTCGCCTTCGACGGCGACCGGGCCGGCCGGGGGGCGGCCTGGCGGGCCCTGCAACACGCCCTGCCGGACGCCCGTGAAGGCCGGGAAATCCATTTCCTGTTCCTGCCCGAGGGGCACGACCCGGATTCGCTGGTGGGCGCGCAGGGGCGGGAAGCGTTCGAGAAGCGCCTCGACTCCGCCCTGCCCCTGTCCGAGTACCTCGTAAGGGAGTTGTCCGCGCAGTGCGATATCGCCCATGCTGACGGGCGCGCGCGCTTTGCCGAAGCCGCCCGCCCGCTCGTCTATAAGGTTCCGGAAGGCGTCTACCGGGAACTGCTGCTGGCACGGGTGGCCGAAGTCGTAGGATTGGCGCCGCAGCGGCTGCAAGCCTTGTGGGCCGGCGGCTCGCCGCCGGCGCAGGCGGCGCAAGCGCCCGCTCGCCCGCGCCGTGGTGCCGGCCGAGGCAGCCTGGTACGCCAGGCCGTCGTGCGCTTGATCCGCTTTCCGGCGACGGCCGGCTCGGTCACCGATGCCGAGCGTGCGGGAATCGACGATTGCAGCGAGGCGGGCGCCGATGTGCTGCGTGCGCTGCTCGATGATTTGCGCGAGCGGCCGTTAAAGATCTCAGCGCAGGTGCTGGAGCGCTGGGCGGCGAAGCCCGGCGGGGAGCACTTGGGCCGCCTGCTGGAGCGAGAAGAGGTGCTCGATGATGAGGCCGCCGCCGCGGTGGAGCTGCGCGCGGTGCTCGTCAAGCTGGCGCACTCGGTGCTGGAGCGGCGACTGGATGCTTTGATTGCCAAGCAGGCCGCCACTGGCGAGCTGAGCGAAGCTGAATTGTTTGAATTTCAAAGACTTATGAGCAAAAAGGCCGATCGATCGAGGTAAACCGGATATTCAAGGTGAACTTGTGGTACCGCTGTCAGACTAATACACTTCCCCGATTTACTTTGGCGCCCCTTGAGTTGGCCCGTGCCCGCCAGCAAATAGGGCCTTGAGCCCCCGGCCAAACCCTTGAGACTCAATGAAAGCGAAGCATAAGACATCCTCCGCCGGCCGGAAACGGCCAGCCGCGCATGCGGACAAGCCCGCCCGGACCGCCGGCGCCGAGAAGTCGGCGCACGCAGCGCAGGCCCGCGCGCCCTCGTCCTCAGCCAAGGCCCATGCAAAGGCCACTGTAGCGCCCAAGAAGGCTGCCGCGGCACCAGCCGCGCACGAGGAGGACACCAGCCCCGCCAGGCACACCGCCGAGAAGCGCCCCGTGGCCGAGCGGCGTGCGCCCATGCCGGAAGACCGCCAGTCGCAGCTGAAGCTGCTGATTGCCCGCGGCAAGGAACAGGGCTACCTCACGTACTCGCAGGTGAACGACCACCTGCCCTCCGAGATCGTCGATCCCGAGCAGATCGAGGACATCGTCAACACCATCAACGAGATGGGCATCCCGGTGTACGAGAAGGCACCGGATACCGAATCGCTGCTGGCGGGCGAGCCCTCCGCACCCGCCGATGAGGAGGCGATCGAGGAGGCTGCGGCCGTGCTGGCGGCGCTCGATGCCGAGCTCGGCCGCACCACCGACCCGGTCCGCATGTACATGCGCGAGATGG
Organism: Pseudomonadota bacterium; assembly: GCA_021805865.1. Taxonomy (GTDB): domain Bacteria; phylum Pseudomonadota; class Gammaproteobacteria; order Steroidobacterales; family Steroidobacteraceae; genus 13-2-20CM-66-19. The sequence goes on along the minus strand of JAJZDX010000018.1, from coordinate 8,216 downwards.
GCACCGTGGAGCTGCTCACCCGCGAGGGCGAGATTCGCATCGCCCGGCGCATCGAGGAGGGCCTGGAGGCGGTGCGCCGGCAGCTCGCCCTGTTCCCCTCGACCCACGAGTGCCTACTGCAGGCCTACGAGCCGGTCAAGACCGGCCAAACGCGCCTGGTGGATGTCATTGTCGGGTTCGTGGATCCCAACGCCCCGGATGTCATCGCACAGCCGCAGAATCCGACCAAGATAGAGGTGGCCGCGCAGGAGGAGTCCGACGAGGAAGACTCGGACGACGAGGCGGGCGAGGAGAGCGAGGAGGAGGCGGTCGATACCGGCCCCGATCCTCAGGAAGCCGCCGATCGCTTCGCGAGCCTCACCAAGGTTTACGCGCACATGCTCTCGTCCATCGACAAGCACGGCGCGCACGACCCGAAGACGATGAAGGTGCGCAAGAAGGCTGCCGGCGAGTTTCTGGAGCTGAAGCTCTCGCCGCGGATGTTCGACGCGCTGATCGCGAACCTGCGCGACCACGTCCGCCACGTCCGCCAGCTCGAGAAGGAGATCATGGGCCTGGCGGTGCGCGATTGCGGCATGCCACGCAAGGACTTCATCGCCACGTTCCCCAAGAACGAGACCAACCCTCGCTGGCTTGCCAAGCACGCGAAGGCGGGCAAGAAATACTCCGCGGCGCTCGCCAAGGTCGAGGAAGGCATCCTCGAGCGTCAGGTCAGGCTCGAGGCGATCGAGAAGCAGCTGCATCTGACGATCCACGACATCAAGGAAATCAACCGCGAGGTGTCGATCGGCGAGGCCAAGGCCCGCCGCGCCAAGAAGGAGATGGTGGAGGCGAACCTGAGACTGGTGATCTCGATCGCCAAGAAGTACACCAACCGCGGGCTGCAGTTCCTCGACCTGATCCAGGAAGGCAACATCGGCCTGATGAAGGCGGTCGACAAGTTCGAATACCGCCGGGGCTACAAGTTCAGCACCTACGCGACGTGGTGGATCCGCCAGGCCATCACCCGCTCGATCGCCGATCAGGCACGCACCATCCGCATCCCGGTGCACATGATCGAGACGATCAACAAGCTGAACCGCATCTCGCGGCAGATGCTGCAGGAGATGGGCCGGGAGCCGACGCCGGAGGAGCTGGCCGTGCGCATGGAGATGCCAGAGGACAAGGTGCGCAAGGTGCTGAAGATCGCCAAGGAGCCGATCTCCATGGAGACGCCCATCGGCGACGACGAGGACTCGCATCTGGGGGATTTCATCGAGGACACCTCGGTGGCCTCCCCTGTCGACCAGGCAACCATGGAGTCGCTGCGAGAGACCACTCACGCGGTGCTGGCGCAGCTCACCCCCAGGGAGGCGAAGGTGCTGCGCATGCGCTTCGGCATCGACATGAACACCGACCACACCCTGGAGGAGGTCGGCAAGCAGTTCGATGTCACGCGCGAGAGGATCCGCCAGATCGAGGCCAAGGCGCTGCGCAAGCTCCGCCACCCCAGCCGCAGCGAGCAGCTGCGCAGCTTCCTGATGGAAGACTGATCCGGTAACGGGGCTCCCCCGCGGCAGCAGCGCGTCGCGGGGGAGCTGATGCCTATATTCCGGCCTTTCCCAACGCGTCAACGACCTGCCGCAGGAGTTCGGCCAGGCCCGGATGATCGGTCTGGAAGCGTACGGCCAGGGACTCGAGGCGCGGGACGTGGCCCTCGACCGGGCCTGCCCCTTCACCGAGCGCTCGATCGATGTCACGCACCAGCGCCGCCAGGATCTTGCGCGATTCGGGATCGACCGAGCCTGCATGGCCCAGCCGCTCGTGGACCCGCGCCAGCAGCTCGCGCAGGCTTTCCTCGCTCATCCGCTCTTCGCCCATCGGGGTTCCCGCAACATACTTCATCGGAGTGGTTTCAGGATTCTAAACGAGAACCACCCCAGGCAAGTGGACTCATTGTGGTCGAGGGGGTAGAACAATGACCTGGTCATCGTCATTCCGGCAGAACGGGCGTGGACAAAACCGCCCGCGAGATCGTCCGGCTTCTCGAAGAAGACGCCCGCCTGTCCTTTGCCGCGCTCGGCCAGAAGGTGGGGCTGTCCAAGACCCCCTGGCTGGCAGCGGGTCCGGGAGCTCGAGCGCCGAGGCCTGATCCGCGGCTACCGGACCGAGCTCGACGCCGAGCGGCTTGGTCTCAGGGTCCATGCCTTCGTGCACGTGACCATCCAATCCACCCGCTACGCGGAGTTCGAGGCGGCCGCCGCAAGCCACCCCTCGGTGCTCAGTGCTGTACCACCGCCGGCCAGGCGGACTACCTGATGCACGTGCTGGTCGGGAAAATCCTGCAGCTCGATGAGCTGCTGCGCATGGAGATCAACCGCATGCCCGGGGTGCAGAAGATCGAGACCACGGTCTGCATGAAGACCATCAAGCCGCGCGCCCCGCTCACCGGGTGCCTGCGGGCGTAGTCGCGGCGGCAACGGCTGCTACAATGCGCCCCCTCGCCGTGGGCCTGTAGCACAGCGGTTAGTGCAGGGGACTCATAATCCCTTGGTCGTAGGTTCGAATCCTACCGGGCCCATGACCCGATCTGGTGTCCCGATGACCGAACGGGCAGCCCATTTTTCGTTGCGACCATACTGCCTCATAGACCGCGAACACCGGCGTTGCGGGATCCTTTCCTCCATGACCTCCACTTGATTTTGGCTTCAAAGGTGCCGGCAACGACGGGGCGGCTTTCGCAGCAGACATGAGTGCAGGCGCTCACAATTCATTGATTTACATGATATTTCCGTTCGACCTGGGATTGGACGTGATCCGGTCCGTCGTGCGTGTCGTCGGGCGCCTGCGGCGCTGGATCCCGGCGCCATCCCCGATGCCGGCAATCGCTCGCTCAGCTGCTCGTCGAGAAAGCTGAAAACGCCGCGCAGACTGCTCCCCTTTGTGCGTTTCGGGGCAAGCCGACCGAAGAGCGCGGAGCGTCGCGCGAGCGCGACGCGCAGTCCGGTGATCACGGATCGAGCGCAGGCTCATCCGGCATCAAAATCGAGCCCCGGCTTGGCAGACGGCACTCTGGCGAATCGATCGCGCGGGTCATGGCAGGCTGTCGCGGCAGGTCATTTTTATTTTTTTTTTTAGGGCGTCAAACACGGAGCAGCAGTAGACTACCGATTCCATGCCGCAAAGATCGTGCTCGTCATGACAAGCCGGTCCGGCAGGTCGTTTTTTTTCCTCAAATGTTCTCGGACAGAGAAAATCCGACACAGCCCGGTACCGGGATGCCAAACGTCACAATAAACGACAAGACGCCCCCTCTCGGGTCCGACGATAGTCTCATCCACAAAACCGAGCTCGTCATCAGCAACGTGTTGCGTGGCGGCGTACTCCTGAGCGTCGCGGTAATACTCGCCGGTGTTTGCTATTACTACGCGCTGCGCCTGCTCGGCCGCGTTCCCCCCGCCACCTTTCCGGATACGTTGGCGGAGGTTGGCGCAGGACTGAAGGCCGCCGATCCGGTAGCAATCGTAACTCTGGGCCTCCTCGTCCTTCTCGCCACGCCGGTACTGCGGGTCGCCGTGTCGATTGCCGCCTTTGCGATCGAGAAAGATCGCACCTACGTCATCATCACCGCGATTGTTCTGGCGATCCTGCTCTTCAGCATCTTCGGGATCGGGGCCTATCTGGGCCGACCGGGCGTGACGAGCATGCCGCACAACAGGTTCGGTGTCTTGGTCTTCATCGCGCTGAGCAGCGTGTTTGCGGGTTTCATCGGCGCGCTCGCAGGACTCGGTGGCGGCGTGTTCATCGTGCCGATTCTGACACTCATCTTTGGCGTGTCCTTCGCCACCGCGATCGGCGCCTCCATCGTGTCCGTGATCGCCACGTCCTCCGGCGCGGCGGCGGCCTATGTGCGTGACCGCATGACCAATCTCAGGGTCGGGATGTTTCTCGAAATCGCCACGACCGCGGGAGCGGTTTGCGGCGCCCTGGTGTCATCCATGCTCAACGATACGGTGCTGTTCATCGTATTTGGCGTCATTTTGCTGATCTCGGCGATACCGCTCGTGATGCGCCTCGGCGAAGAACTGCCGCGGGGCGTACAGAACCACAAATGGGCCGGGTGGCTGAAATTGCCGGGCACTTACTCCGACCGCCGCACGCACAAGGACATCCCCTACCATGTGGCGCACGTGCGCATCGGCTTCGGCATGATGTATGTGGCGGGGCTCATTTCCGGCCTGCTCGGCATCGGCAGCGGTACCTTCAAGGTGCTTGCAATGGACACCGCGATGCGGCTCCCGATGAAGGTCTCGACGACCACCAGCAATTTCATGATCGGAGTGACGGCGGCGGCTTCCGCCGGGATCTTCTTCCAACGCGGGGACATAGATCCGATGATCGCCGCTCCGGTGGCGCTCGGCGTGCTGGGCGGCTCCATGCTCGGCGCGAAGACGCTCAACCGGATGTCCAACGTGCACCTGAAAAAGGTATTCGTGCCGATGATCGTGCTGGTGGCGATCAGCATGCTGGCCCGAGGCCTGGGCTGGCTGTAGCGGCACAGCTCGGCTTTCAAGGCGCTGTATCTTGCGGGGACGCCTCAGGGATGCATCAGCAGCGGCAAAGAGCTTGACTGGATCAGCTGGGTAGACGTGCCCCGCGCCAGCCAGTTCAGGATCTCCCCGCGGCGGAAAGCGCCCATGACGAGCCCGTCCGCCCGGTAAGCGGCCGCCGCCTCAAGCAGTACTTCCGCCGTCCGCCGTCCTTCGGAGGCAACCACCCGGTAGCTGGCCCCGGCGGCAATCGGCGCAATGGCGACGCGCGCACCTTCCAGCACGCTCTCGTCTTGGCTGACCGAAACCGCCTCGACCTGCTCGGCCGCGGCGAGGAACGGCTGGAACGCGACGAGGGCTCGACGCAGCGGCGGTACATCCCACCAGCCCACCATCAACCGCCGGCCGAAGCTGCCCTCCCAGGCAGGCGGCACCATCACCACGGGATGACGGGTGCGCACGAGCGCCGCGCGCAGCCCCTCGCGATGCCCGGGGGGCTGAGAATATGGCGCCGCGAGCACGACCATGCTCGCCGTTTTGCGATAGTGCTGCATCACCCGCCATTCGTCGCCCTTGTAGAGATCGAATTCGGCGGAGATGCCGGTCGTCCGTGTCCATTCGGAAACGATGTCGCGCAGCTTCTCGGTTTCCAGCCGCTCGCGATCGGCCAGCTGCTCGACCTCGAATTCCGAAAGCTGTTCCTGCGAAGTGAAAACAATCGAGCGCGGGCCAATCTCGACATGCGCGAGCCGCAGCCTCTGGCCGAGACGCTCGCTCATCACCGAAGCGATGCGCAGGCACTGCGTCGCGCCGGTCGTGGACGCAAGCAGCACCAGGATGAATTTCGATTCCACGGTCGGTACCTCGGGGGCAGGGGCACAATCTCTTGAGGGACTGCACACCTCCATTTTACCGCGAGGAAGGCTGCGCTGCGCGCCGGTGCCGCTGACGCCGCCGCCCGTGATGTGGGAAGGTGCCCGGCGAATCATCCCCCGCGTGCTGCCAAGCTGTCCAGCCATCGACTGGCGCCCTGCCGCCATGACAAAGCGCAAAAAAACGCTCGATCATCGGCTGGCGGCGTACTCGCAGTCCCATCGGCACCCGGTCAATCGCGCGATTCACACCGTGTGTGTGCCGGCAATCCTGTTCGCGATCCTCGCGCTGCTGTGGGGCTTGCGCCTCTTAGGCCTGCGCGTTGCCTACCTGCTGATGATCGTGATCGCGCCGTTCCATGTGTGGCTCGGCGTGAAGGCCGTCGGCGTGATGGCCGCGCAGCTCCTCGCCTGCGTACTGATCCTGAGCTTCTGGCCGCGCGGGCTGCCGCTCGTCGGCTGCTCGATCGCAATCTTCGCGGCCGCCTGGGTTGGCCAGTTCATCGGCCACGCAATCGAGGGCCGGCGGCCGAAGTTCTTCCAAGACCTCACTTTCCTCCTGATCGGCCCGCTGTGGTAGTGCTCAAGCCGCGCTGACCAAACGTCGCCTTCCGCGAGTTGCCCGCAAGCTATCGTGGGGGCATGTACAGAGCCTGGATCGCGCAGGCCGGGGCGGCGTCCTGATGCCTCCGGTCTTCAGCCGAGGGGCGATGTTTCGCCAGTGGCGGGCCGCCGGCACCCTATACTGGGACCATCGATTATTAGCAGAGAGTGGCGCCGATCATGCCGGCTGAGACCGTCTATCCGCTCGAGGGCGGCTGCGATTGCCGCCACATCCGATATCGCATGCAGACCCGGCCTCTCATCGTGCACTGCTGCCACTGCCGCTGGTGTCAGCGGGAGACCGGCTCGGCTTTCGTGTTGAATGCGCTCATCGAGGCCGAACGCCTGGTGCACCTCGCCGAGGAGCCCGCGATCATCGACACTCCCTCCTTGAGCGGCCGGGGACAGAAGATTGCCCGCTGCCCGCAGTGCCGGATCGCGCTCTGGAGCACCTACCCCGGCGCAGGCCCTTTCGTCCGCTTCGTACGGGTGGGAACACTCGACACACCGGATCGGCTCCCGCCCGACATCCATATTTTCACGGCCTCCAAGCAACCCTGGGTCGTGCTTCCCGCGGGCGTGCCCGCAGTGCCGGAATTCTACGACCTGAAGGAGGTTTGGCCACCCGACAGCCTCGAGCGGCGGCTCGCCTATATTCCGCGGCTCGAGGCCTACCGGGCGCAGCACGGCCTCACCAGCCGCCTCTGATGCCGTCCGTGAGCCGCGTGCGCCCTACTTACCAGCTTTACCTGCAGCCATTTCCCGGCCTGCCGCCCCCCATCTGACGGGTCTTGAATCACCGGTCCTGGGGGGGTGAAGCGAGCCATCGCTCGGCAAGTCTTACCCACATGGTCGCGCCGATCGGGATCAGCTCGTCGTTGAAGTCGTAGTGGGGGTTGTGCAGCAGGCAGGGGGCGTGACTATCGGCGCCGCCGGTGATCAGGAAGTAACAGCCCGGCTTCTCCTGAAGGAAGTAGCCGAAGTCCTCCGCGCCCATCGTGCCATCGAAGCTGAGCACGCTCTCGCTACCCAGCCATCCCGCCAGGAGCTCGCGCACGAATGCCGTCTCGGCGGCAGGATTGACGGTCGGGGGGTAGTTGCGGTGGAACTCGAACTCGCAGCCCGCGCCGAAGGCTTGGCAGGTGCCTTCGGCGATCCGGCGCATGGCCTGCTCGATCATGTCGAGCGTCTCCCGAGTGAAGGTGCGCACCGTCCCCTGGATCTCGCAGCTTTCCGGAATCACGTTGTTGGCCTCGCCGGCGTGGATCATGGTCACCGAGATCACGCCCGGATCGAGCGGCGGCTTGTTGCGCGAGACGATGCTCTGGAAGGCCTGCACCATCTGGCAGGCCACCGGTACCGGATCGACGCCGAGGTCTGGCATGGCCGCATGCGCGCCCCGGCCGCGGATGATGATCTTGAAATCGTTGCTGGAGGCGAACACCGGCCCGGCCTTCACCACGAACCGCCCGCTCGCCGCTCCCGGCCAGTTGTGGATACCGAATATGGCCTCCATGGGGAAGCGCTCGAACAGGCCGTCCTGGATCATCTCGCGGGCGCCGCCGCCACCTTCTTCGGCGGGCTGAAATATCAAATAGACGGTGCCGTCGAAGTTGCGATGGGCCGCGAGATGCCGGGCCGCGGCCAGCAGCATCGTCGTGTGCCCATCATGTCCGCAGGCGTGCATCCTGCCGCGATGAGTGCTGGCGTGCGCGAAAGTGTTGCGCTCGGTCATGGGCAGCGCGTCGATATCCGCACGCAGCCCGACCGTACGGTTGGACGTACCATTCTTGATGACGCCGACGACGCCCGTCCGACCGAGGCCGCGGTGCACGGAGATGCCCCATTCGGTGAGCAGCTTCGCGATCAGGTCCGAGGTGCGCCTCTCCTCGAAGCCGAGCTCCGGGTGGGCATGCAGGTCGCGCCGCACCGCGCGAAAGGCGTCCATCTCGGCCACGATGGAGTCGATCAAGGGAATGCTCACGTCGGGTTCAGCCTGCGCCGGGTCGAAGATTCCGGTGCCATTCTATCGCTTGAGCCAAGGCGGCCCCCAGGTATAGTCGCTCCCCGGAGACCCCATGACATCTGTTACATCCTCCAGTATCTGAGGCGTAACGCCTTTCATTTTCTCGCGCTCGTCCGGGATCTTTGATCGGGCATTCCCCGTGGCAGTCCGAGACGATCCTGGCTGGGGCGCTGGTTCGGGGCCTGC
>JAJZDX010000081.1 GCA_021805865.1 Pseudomonadota bacterium | reverse complement strand
CCGCCGCCGCGAATCGCAGTGGCGGATAAACACGTGGGAGGCATCGGATGTTCCAGAGTGTCGGTGAAGTCGAGCCACGGCGGATGCGGTGGATCAAGCGCCAACTCAGTGACGTGCACGTTCTGAGCGCAATCAACATTGAAGTCGAACAGGCGACCGGAGTCGCCTCGGTCGTGTGGGCGGAGCGGACCCCGGGGGACGTGACAAAAGTCGCGGTCGTCGGATTTCTCATCGAGACCTGCCGCCTCGATATCGCGCTCTTTGCCCGTTATCAGACGGAACAATGGAGACCGTCGTGACCGGGTTTGTTTGGGTGGGAAGACGAGACGGCGACGAGGAGCGCCCAGTTCGTGGTGACCCACTGAACTGCCGGGGTCTCTGCGAGTGAAAGTTTTTTGCTTTCTCATGAGGCCGCAGACACAACCGTCTGCCGCGAGTTTTGCGCCGCTGGCACGACTCGCGCTGCGCCGGGAGGAGGCCGAGAAACATCCGTTACGCATTTCGGAGGTCCGGGAGATCGAGATCGAACCGGACCCGCGCCTGAGTGAACGCCAACAGATCGAGTTCAAAGCGCGTCCACAGGTGGACGCGGCGTAAAAAAACTTACCAGGAGAAGCAACCATGAGTGTTGAGGGTAGTCGCGTTGCGCCGGAGATCGGCCGCGACGGGGAGCTTGATTTCGGTCGGGCGGAGTGGGAGAGCGGTCGCCTCATCACGGTGCCGGTGGATCAGGTTCGTCCGGACCCGGAGCAGCCGCGCAAGCATTTCGATGAGGAGAGTTTGAGAGAACTCGGTGCAAGCCTGCGGGTCATTCAGGTCCAACCAATCATTGTGCGCCGCGACGGTACGGGATGGGTGCTGGTCGACGGCGAGCGGCGCTGGCGCGCCGCGTGTGCCGAGGGGTTGCGCACGCTCGATGCCCGGGAGATGACGCTCACGGCGCGCCGCGAGCTGATGACGATGGTTATTCAGCTCGCGGCAAATACTCATCGCGACCAGTTGACGCTCGAGGAGCAGTCCCTTGGCGTGTTGCAACTCGCAGAGGGTGGTTTTCCGACGGAAGCGATTGCACGGGTGCTCGGCTACCAGGATGAGCACGTCGTGTCGCTCCTCACGATTGCCCGTTCGGGGGACGCTCGGCAACTCATTGAGGTTGGTCGGCTGGGTTCGGTGGGTGCGTGGGATGCGTATGTAAAGCTCGAGCCGGCGGTTCGAAAGCGGGTACTGGACAGTACCGATCCGATCACCATGGATCGGTGCGAGAGGGCGCGCCGCGAACACGAACTCGCCGAGCGGGCGAAACAATTGAGGCTCGTGATGCCGCGACCGCCGGCGCCGGCGGCGCAGGGTGACTCTGCGGGGCCGCAGCCGAGCGGCGGGGCAGGGGTAGGCCCGCGCGACGATGAAGAGGGCGAGGACGGACCGCAGAGTGAGGACGCCAATGACGCAGGGGAGAACGACGCGCGCAGCGAAGGTGGGGAGCAAGAACCTGCCGTTACGACGGGCCAAAGCGCTTCGGCTCCGGCGGCACTTCCCGCCGCGGACGATGAGCCTCCGCGGCGAACCTTTGGGGAAGTGCTCGATGCATTTCACCTCGAAGCGCATGAGGAGCGAGAGGCGCTCATTGCGGGACTAGATGGGGTGAGGGAGGGTCTGGATACGTTGCTGACCACTATGGGTGGGTCAGCAGAGATCACGGACCCGGTATTCGAGACGCTCCGTGAAGCGCTCGTGCCTGTCCAGCAGGTCCTCGATGCCGCGCTCAAGAAGATCGTTCGACTGCCTGAGTTTCCGCCCTGTTGTGTGATGGACGCCGCGGCGCGACACGCCGAGCGCGATGCGCGCAAGGAGGTTCGCCGATGAGCGCAAAAGGAACCGCTCGGGATGCCGGCCAAGCGCGGGCGGTGTCTCTCTTCGAGGCACTTCGGCTCGAGGCTCACGCGATCAGTCGCGCGACGCGCGTGCCGCTCGAGGACGTTGAGCAGCAGATGATGCTCATGTGTCTCGAGGTGGCGCAGACGATTTCCGGCTACGACCCGTGGCGCGGCGGTCCGCGATTGTGGCTCATCAAGCGCGCCTGGCTATGGGCTCGGCGGTGGAGTCTGGCGAGCGCACGGGTAGAGGAACCCGATCCCGACTGTGGTTTCGAGATGGCGACGGGCAGGGCCTGCGCAGGCACCGACGATTTGCTCATCGACGAGGAAACTCGGCGCGTTGAGGAGGAGTTCCTTACCCGCGCGCGCCACTGTCGCGCGGGTGTAGCCGAGCCGCGTACCTCGTTCGAGATCCGCGCGGTCGAATACTGGTCGGAGCGAGACGCCGGCAAATACTGCAGCGGCAGCCGCAAGATGGCGCGGCACGGGAAACGGCGGGCGGCAGCGCTTGATTCCGTCGGCGCCTCGGCTCGTGCGGTGATCCCCGTGCTGGAGTCACGGGTCGCGGACACCTCGGCCGAAAACATTTGACATGGCGTATGGCAAGCCAGACCTTCGGCAGTGAGGCACTTCAGATGCAGCAATCGCAACAGGCGCTTCCGCTAGGTCCTTCGCCGGTCAGTGATTGGCGGGCGAAATACGATGACGGGACGTACCCGGTGGGGTTTTGGGAGTGGCTCGCGGACAACATGCATGTATTCCAGGAGTTCGTCCGCCTGGCATTGCGGACGCAGGC
>JAJZDX010000017.1 GCA_021805865.1 Pseudomonadota bacterium | reverse complement strand
GTGGGGGCGGACGCCTACTGCCGCGATGCGGCGATCGCGGTCGAGACCGCCAAGAGCCTGATCGCCGCCCGCCGCGCCGCGCGCCACGCCGCCTGAGGCCGATGCACCCCCATGGACTCCCGCCGCGGCGATCAACCCGCCCGGCGCAAGCGGCGCCTGCGGAAATCCGCGAGGATTTCCCGCGCCGCATTGTGTCCCGGCGCGCCGGTCACGCCCCCGCCGGGATGCGTGCCGGATCCGCACATGTACAAGCCCGGCAGCGGACCGCGATAGTTGCCGTGCCCGAGCAGCGGACGGGCGGAGAACATCTGATCGAGCTGCAGCGCCCCGTGCAGGATGTCGCCGCCGATCAGGCCGAAGGTGCGCTCCAGATCGAGCGGGCTCATGATCTGGCGGCCGAGCACCGCGGCCTTGAAGTTCGGCGCATGGCGATCGACCGTGTCGATCATCAGATCCGCCACGCTCTCCCGATGCGCATCCCAGGACTCCCCGTTGGGAAGCTGCGGGGCGACGTGCTGGCAGAAAAGGCTCGCGACGTGCCTGCCCGGCGGCGCGAGGCTGTCATCGAGCGTGGAGGGAATGAGCAGCTCGACGATCGGCTGCCGGGACCACCCGTAGGTGCGAGCATCGAAATAGGCCTGTTCCATGTAGCCCAGGGTGGGCGCGAGGATGATGCCGCCCGTGTGATGATCTGCGACAGTCCTGCCCGGCAGACACGTGAAATCCGGCAGCTCCGAGAGCGCCACGTTCATCCGGAACGTGCCCGAGCCGCAGCGCCAACGCGCGATGCGCTCGAGAAAATCCTTCGGCAGCTCCGCGGCATCGATGAGCTGAAGATAGAGCAGCTTCGGATTCAAATTGGACACGACCGCCGAGGCGCGAATCGTCTCCCCCGCTTCCGTGACCGCCCCCACGGCGCGGCCGCGCTCGATGAGCACCTGGCGCACGCCGCAGCCCACCCGAATGAGGGCGCCGCGAGCCGCGGCCGACTTTGCCATCGCCTGCGTGATCGCGCCCATGCCGCCGATCGCATGGCCCCACGCACCCTTCTTGCCGTTCACCTCGCCGAAGCAATGGTGCAACAGCACGTACGCCGAGCCCGGCGAATAGGGGCTCGCGTAATTGCCGACGATGCCGTCGAAGCCGTATACCGCCTTGATCGGGTCGCTCTCGAACCAGCCATCGAGATACTCTCCCGCGGAGGTGGCGAACAGCTTGAGCAGCTCGCGGCGCGAACTCATATCGAGCTTGCTGATCCGTGATCCGACACGCCTGGCGCGCAACAGCTCCGGCAGCGCCTCGGCCCAGCCGCCCTGCACGACGTTCGGCGGCGTCTCGAGCACCAGGCTGCGCAATACGTCCGCAATCGCCTCCAGCCGTGCGCCGTAGGCGTCCAACCGTCCGGCGTCCGCCGCCGAGAATTTCGCGACTTCGCTGGCGGTGCGGCCGTCGCCGCTGCACAGATAGCGCCCGTCCGCGGTGGGAAGGAAGTTCGCCATCCTTCGCTCGAGGATGCGCAGGCCGTACGCCGGAAGATTCAGGTCGCGGATGACCTTCGGATTGAGAAGGGAGACGGTGTAGGAGGCCACGGAGTTGCGGAACCCGGGATGAAACTCCTCGGTCACGGCCGCGCCGCCGACCACGTCACGGCGCTCGAGCACCGTGACCTTGAGTCCCGCCCCGGCGAGGTACGCGGCACAGACCAGCCCGTTGTGACCGCCCCCGATGATGAGGGCATCGCTCAGTTCAGCGCTCATGACGGTAAAGGCTCCAGCCCCTGCCCGGCGCGCACGGCAGGCGGCTCTCGGGAATCATGGCCCTCATATGCCGTGCGAAGCTCCGCGGGCACACCTCATTCTCGCCCAGCGGTCCGGCCGTGTAGCTGTCCGAAGCGATGCCGGCCTGCACGCGCCCGATCAGCCCCCTGTCCTCGCCGTTCACCTGCCGCCGGCTGATGCGCCAGGTGCGGTATGGGGCAGCGCTCATCTCCCGGCGCTCATCGGGATGCACGTAGGCGATCTCCCGGATCAGGGTCACGGTAGATCCATGCCGGAAGACTCACCCCCCCCTCGTCCGAGGCGGACACGATATCGATCGCAGGCACGCGCATGACCGGGACCCTGTCCTCTTTTATTGAACGAGCGTACAGCAGAGGGAGGACGGGGTCAAGGCGACGCCCGCCCCTGGCGCCGGCATGCGCGGCCTCACCTTGCGCCTGACCGCTTCCCTCTCGCGTCACTCCCGGTCGGTGTGCCCCTTGCTTGCCGAGGCGGCAGCCGGGGCGACTGCGTAGCCGAACGGCAACACGGCATCCGTGAGCCATTCCCAGACCCAGACGGCGTATGTTCTGAGCACGTACAGCTCGTAACGGTGTTGGCCGGTGCGATGCAGCAGCACCGGAGTGTGCTGCAGGTCGGTGAGCGCGTAGGCGTCGGGGCGGAATACCTCGGGATGCAGATCGAGCGCGATGCCTCTCGAGAGCGCCGCGCGGCTCGACACGCCATCGATGAACAGCCGGGTGCGGCCGTGCGACAGCGACACGGTCGAGCCGATCTCCCGGGGCACGCCGTCCTGCAGGGAGGCGATCCATGCGTCTTGCGGACCCACGACCCAGAACTGCTCGGGCCCGACCTTGAAGATGTGGTGATCCGGCGAGCGGCCCGTGCTGCCCACGCGTTGCGGCAGGCTCGCGCCGAGCACACGCCGCACGATCCGATCGAGCTCGCCCACGCTGTCGAGGAAAGCGGACACCTGCAGAAGCGCAAAGCCGGACACTTCGCCGACGATGAGCGCGCTTGTCGCGGGGCTTGCGGGTCGCGGCTGCAACCGGCCGGCGAGGGCTGTGCGATGCTCAAACATGCAGACGCTCGCCTTTCGGATCCAGAAACACCGGTGATGTGATCCGTGCCCTCACCCGCTCGCCCTTGAGCGGAAAGGCACAGACGATCTCCTCGCCGAGGTGATCGAGACCGCCGGCAAACAGGCCGATTGCGATGAACTTCTCCAGGGTCGGCGACCAGGTGACCGAGGTGACATAGCCGCGGCCGTGACCTCTGACCGGCTCACCGGCCGCGAACAGGATCGCCCCGCCGCGCAGGCGCTTCCCCGGCTCCAGGCACTCGATCCCGACGAGGGACGCCCGCTCCGGGCCGCTCGCCGCTCGAGCGGCCAGCTCCCGGCCGACGAAGGGCTTCTCGTACCGCGCCAGCCGGCCAAGACCGAGGTCAGCGAGGGATAGTCGGGGATCGACTTCCGATCCGGCGATATGGCCCTTCTCGATACGCAGCGCCGCGAGCGCCTCGAGCCCGTAGGGCCGCATGCCGAGAGGCTCACCGCTCAAGAGCATGTGCTCCCACACCGCCGGCCCAAGGCCGGCGGGAACGTACAGCTCGTAGGCGAGCTCCCCGGAGAAGCTCAGGCGGATGAGCCGCATCGGCACCCGGCCCACGACCAGATCCCGGCAGCCCATGTGCGGCAAGGTCGGGTTCGAAAAATCCTGGCCCGGGAAGGCCCGCTCGAGCGCATCCCGCGCCCTGGGGCCGGCGATCGCCATGCCCGCCCACTCGTCCGTCACGCACGTCACGTGGACCCGCAGATCGGGCCAGGCGGTCTGCAGAAGGAACTCCAGCCAGCACAGGACTTCCTCCGCGCCGGCGGTGGTCGTCGTCATGAAATAACGCGTGTCCGCAAGCCGCGTGGTGGTGCCGTCATCGAAGATCGTACCGGCATCGCTCAGCATGACTCCATAGCGCGCTTTGCCCACGGGAAGCCTCGCGAATCCGTTCACGTAGACGCGGTCGAGAAATTCCGCCGCATCGGGACCCTGGACGTCAATCTTGCCGAGCGTCGAGATGTCCGATAGGCCGACTGCGTGGCGGACAAGGCGCATCTCTTCGAGATAGGCCCGCTCCACGGTCGCGCCCGCCCAGAGGTAATACCAGGGCCGCAGCCATGGGCCGGCCTCGATCATCTGCGCCCCATGCGCCAGATGCCAGTCGTGAAGCGAAGAGCGCCTCATCGGGCGAAAGTGCCGGCCGACGTGTCTGCCGGCCAGTGCGCCGACACGCACTGCAGTGAAAGGCGGCCGGAACGTCGTGGTGCCGGCGTCCTCGAGGCCGATACCGCGCAGACCGGCCATGATGCCGAGCGCATTGATGTTGCTCGTCTTGCCTTGATCGGTGCCCATCCCGAGCGTGGTGTAGCGCTTCAGATGCTCGAGCGAGCCATACCCCTCCTGGTGCGCAATCACGAGATCCCGCACCGTCACGTCGTTCTGAAAATCGACGAACGCCTTGCCGGCCCGTGCGCCCGGCAGTTGCCAGACAGGCTCGATCCGATGGCTGTCCGAATCCCACGGAGCGGCGGCTTGGGGAGCGGATTGCAGACCTTGCGCCGCGGGGGTGAAGCCGCAGAAGGCGGCGGCCAGGTGTCCCGCTTCCCAGCCCTCTTCCACCGCGGTCGGCAGTGAAAACGCCCCCGTCAGCGCGCCGGCCCCGAAGTGCCCCGGCGCATAGCCGCCCGGAACGAACGCTGCGCGGTCCTTGCGGTAGCGGGGCTTGATGCCGCCGTGACAGCTCAGATGCGCGAGCGGCGACCAGCCCCCCGACATGCACACCAGATCGCACGCGATCGACCGCAGGCGTGAGCGGCCCTCGCCCCGACCGAGAACGACGCCGCGCACCGCCGCACGGCCGAGCACGCCCGCGACGACCGCGCTCGTCTGGACCTCGATACCGAGTGACGCCGCCTGTGCCGCCAACGATGGATGGACGTCGCGGCGCACATCAGCCACCATCACGCTGTCGATATGCGGCAACAGGTCGAACGCCGCCGCGTACGCGCTGTCGTTGTTGGTCAGGACGACGGCGCGCCGGCCGCAAGCGACTGCGTAACGGTTGAGATAGGCGCGTGCGGCGGAGGCCAGCATGATTCCCGGCCTGTCGTTGTCCCCGAAGACCAGCGGCCTTTCGATCGCCCCGGTGGCATGGATCAGCGCCTTCGCCCGCACCGTGGTGACGATCTGGAGCGCTTCGCCGGCGGCCGGGTCCGGCCGGCAATGGTCGCGCCGGGTCACCAGAACCACGGTGCCGCCGTCGTAAACCCCTACGGCGGTGGTGTGCCGCAGGATCTGCAGCCCTGCAAGGGAGCGAAGCTCGGCTTCCATGCGAGTACGCCAGACTTCGGTATCCCCCGTGACGGGATCTGCGAGCAGCGTGCCGCCGAGCAATCCGTCCTGCTCCGCGAGCATCACGCGCGCGCCGGACCTGGCTGCGGCCAGCGCGGCGCCCAGACCGGCCGGGCCGGCCCCGATGACCAGCACGTCGGTAAACGCATAGCGGGTCTCATACCGGTCCGGGTCCGGCTCGTGACGGGCCGCACCAAGGCCGGCGGCCCGGCGGATGAGACGCTCGTAGGTCATCCACGAGCGCCGCGTAGGTCCCATGAAAGTCTTGTAGTAAAACCCCGCCCGCAGGAGGGGCGCGAACCAGGCGTTGACCGCACCGAGGTCGAAGCGCACCGACGGCCACGCGTTCTGAGATCTCGCGCTCAGCCCCTCGGTGAGCTCCACCATGGTTCCCTGGGCGTTTGGCTCGGCGCGATCGCCCTCGCCCACGGTGAACAGTCCGTTCGGATCGTCCACGCCCGCGGTGAGAAAACCGCGGGGCCGATGATATTTGAAGCTCCGGCCGATGACTCTCGCGCCGCCGGCAAGCAAGGCGGAAGCGAGCGTATCGCCCTGATAACCCGTGAGCGCTCTGCCGTCCAGGGAAAATCCGAGCGGCCGGTCCCGATCGATGCGGCCTGCGGCCCGCACTCTTCCCGGCCCCGGGGTCATCGGCCGCCCGGGCCTTCCCCGGCCCCCGCGCCCGCATTCCTCGCCAAGATCACCTCCCCCACGGCATTGGTCGCGGTGTCGCGCACGACGAGGAGCCATTGACGGCACCCTTGGTCGTGCTGCCAGAATTCCCGGTGCGGCCCCTTGGGATTGTCGAAGAGGAACAGATAGTCATGCCACGCCTCGGGCGCCATCGTGCCGAGCGCCGGCCGGCGCTTGCTTGCGTCCCCGCCGTAGCGGAACTCGGTGTACGGGCGCTCGCCGCACAGCGGACAGTGGATTGCGAGCATGGGTCAATGCCTGTAGGGCCAGTGGCCGTGCCCATACTCGTCGAGGCTTTCCGCGCCGCGCGCGAAACGATCGAGGGCGTAGCAACGTACGAGCGGGTGCTCCTCGTCGCGGGCGATCGTCGCGGCCAGGCACCAGCCGACGGCCGGAGTGGCCTTGAACCCCTGATAGCACCAGCCGCCGTTCAAATACAGATGTCTGATCGGCGTGCGGCAGACGAACGGTCCTCCATCGGGCGTCATGTCCTGGATGCCCGCCCAGTGGCGCAGCAGCTTCAATCTCGACATGCCCGGAATCAGCGCGACGGCGCACTCGGCCACCTGCCGCACCTTCGGAAATTGGCCGCGCTGGGTGTAACTGTTGAATCCGTCGATATGGCCTCCGAACACCAGACCGCCCTTGTCCGACTGCGAGATGTAAAACAGCTCGGCTCCGAAGGAGATCACGTGGTTCACGAACGGCTTGATGGGCTCGGTGACGAACGCCTGCAGCAGATGGCTCTCGATCGGGAGCCTGAGACCGGCGAGGCCCGCGACGTGCGATGAGTGACCGGCGACGGCGATGGCGACCCGGTCCGCGAGGATTCTCCCCCGGCCGGTCTCGACCCCGTGCACACCGCTTCGATCCTGAAGGAATCCCGTGACCTCGCAGCCTTCAATGATATCGACACCCAGGGAGTCGGCGGCGCGGGCATAGCCCCAGGCGACCGCATCGTGGCGGACCGTGCCCGCCCTGCCCTGCAGCAGCCCCCCGAGGACGGGGAAGCGGGCGGCCGCCGAGTAATCGAGATAGGGGAGCAGGCGCCGCACCTCTGCGCGCTCCAGAAGCTCGGCATCGATGCCGTTCAGGCGCATGATGTTGCCGCGGCGGGCGAGCGCGTCCATCTGCGCGGGCGAGTGGGCAAGGACGATCTGTCCCCTCTGCGAGAGCATCACGTTGAAATTGAGCTCATGGGACAGTCCCTCCCACAGCTTCAGTGAGAACTCGAAGAACTCCGTGTTGCCCTTCATCATGTAATTCGAGCGCACCAGCGTCGTATTGCGCCCGACGTTGCCCGCGCCGATGTGAGCCCGTTCCACGACCGCCACGCGATCCATGCCGTGATTGGCAGCCAGATAATAGGCGGTGGCGAGGCCGTGGCCGCCGCCGCCGATGATCAGGACATCGTAGTGGCTTCGCGGCTTCGCCTCCCGCCACGCGCGCGGCCAGGGCCGATCCGAGAGCGCGTGCCGAACGAGCCGGGACAGCGAGTAACGATACATTCGCCCAGGCCCGCAACGCTACCCGGCGGAGCCCGGGCGCGCGAGGCACGGCTGCAGCGCCCTGCCTCGCTCCACGAGCGTGTACAGCACCGCCGGGATCAGAAATCCCGGCACCCAGGCGATGTCCGCGCCGATGCGCTGCGTCACCCAGCCCTGATAGAAGCTGAAGTCCATGAAGGGCGTCTGCGCGGCGATGCCGGCCAGGAACACCGCGATGGTACGCCAGCGATATGCGCCGTAAACACCGTGGATGTCGTACATTGCATCGATGTCATAGGAGCCCTTGCGCACCAGATAGTAGTCGGCGAGATTGATGGCGCTCCAGGGCACCAGCATGTAGACCATTGCGCTCAGAATGTTGGCGAAATACCCCTGGAAGTCGTGCTGTGAGCCGATGGACACCACGATGGCGGCGGTCATGATGGCGGACATCACGATGAGCTTGAACACGCTTCCGACGCGGCTCATGCGGTTGAACCCGGAGAAGATGGTGCAGCTCGACATGTAGGCGCTGTACACGTTCATCACGTTCCCGTATACGATGGCCAGTATCAACAGCGCCTCGGCAAGGGGAGCGGCCGGCCCGAACAGGCCGGCGACCGCGCCGGCCGGATTGGCCCCGAGCGCCGGAATCTTGTACGCCAGATACGCTCCGAAGATCATGATCAGGGTGGAGCCGAGAAAGCAACCGAGCGCCGTGCTCCAGAAGGTCTTTGCCGTCGACACGTCCGGCGGAAGATAGCGGGAATAGTCGGCGACGTACGGCCCGTAGCTGAAGGACCAGGACGCCGCCTGCGCCATGGTGAGCGAAAAGGCCGTCGCGATGATCGGTGCATTCGCGGGATGGGCGCCGGCGGCGCCGGCGTGGTGACCGAAGTACAGCAGCACGGCGCCGACGGCGAACAGCCCGCCCGACAGAATCGTCATGACCTTGCCGATGCGATGGATGAGCTCGTAGCCGATGTAGGCGATGACCAGCGTCGCCAGGGCTATCGCCAGCAGCGAGCCATCGCTGCCGAGCGAGAACAGCGACCTCATGGTGCCCTGCATGATCAGCAGGTCCGCGGCGGTGTAGAGGACATACATCACGATCACGGCCACGAGCGGCAGCGCGGCGCCGAGGACGCCGAATTGCGCCCGGCTCTGGATCATCTGGGGAATCCCGAGCTGCGGTCCCTGCGCCGAATGCGCGGCCATGATGACGGTTCCGATCGCGTTGCCGAGCGCGAGGGCGGCCACGGCCTGCGCGAGGCTCAGGCCGGCGGCGATGCTGAGGGCGCCCAAAGCCACTCCCAGGATGTGCAGATTCACGCTGAACCAGAGCGTGAACAGCCGGCGCGGCGTACCGTACCGCTCCGTGAGCGGGATGAAATCGATGCTGTGGTGTTCCGTCTTGATCGCGCTCGACATAAGGAGCCTCTGTTAACTCCCGCGTGCCCGCGACGGTGGCCGATTTCGCTCAAAGCCAGGCGCGATGGCCGCAGTGTACTCGAAGTCCATCAGGGAGGAGCGGCGGCGCTTCGGCACAACTCTGGCCCGTGCGGCCATGCAAGCCGGACGGGCGTGTTCCGCGGCGCGACGCTCATCGCCCGCCCCCGCCTCGCGCGCCCCGCCCGGATCCACACGTGGGCCGCGCCGCGCGCCTTGCATCGAGGCGATCACCGGAGGCAGCGCAGGCGCACGGGAATCAATCAGAGGCTCCTCATGTGAGCGGCGGAGCACCGCCCTCCCCGGTGCGCCGCGCGATGAACTCCTCGAGCGCCTCCCCGCACGCCGCCGCCCCCGGCGGGGGGGTGTAGTCCGAGAGCGCCTGCTTCCATTTCTCGTGCGCCCGCTGCGTGGCGGTGCGCTCGCCGGCTTCCTTCCAGGTGCCGAAGTTGGCCGTGTCCGCGATCAGAGGCTCGTAGAACGCCGTGCGGTAGCGCGACATGGTGTGAGCCGCCGAAAAGAAATGCCCGCCGGGCGCCACCTCGGCGATCGCCTCGAAGCCGAGTGCATCCTCGTCGGCCGGCGCAGCCCGGCACAGCTCGCCCACCATCTGCAGGACCTCCACGTCGATCATCAATTTCTCGTAGGAATGCGTCAGACCTCCCTCCAGCCAGCCCGCCGCATGGACGCACACGGTGGCGCCGGCGAGCACGCTCGCCCAAAGCGAGAACTGGGTTTCCCATGCCGCCTGGGCGTCGACCACATTGGCCGCGGTGCCGGCGCCGGCACGCCACGGCAGTCCGATGAATCGCGCAAGCTGCCCGGCCCCGAGGGTGGCCTGGAAATGGGTGGGCGTCCCGAAGGCTGGCGAGCCGGACCTCATATCGACGTTGGAGAGAAAGCTGCCATAAAGCACCGGCGCGCCGGGACGGGCGAGCTGCGAGAGCGTGATGGCGGCGAGCGCCTCCGCGTGCTGCAGCGTCAAAGCGCCGGCGATGGTGATCGGCGCCATGGCGCCGGCAAGACAGAACGGAGTGACGATCGCCATCTGACCGTGGCGGGCGAAATCGATCAGGCCCTGCGCCATGGACTGATCGAGCACCCGCGGGGAGTTGCTGTTGATCATGGTATGGGCATACACGGCCTGTCGAAATTCCTGCTCGCCAAGCCCACGCGCCAGACGGATCATGGCAAAGGCGTCGTGCACTTGTCCGCGGCCACGCGCATGCACGAACGGCATCTTATCCGAAAGCGTCAGCTGAGCGCGCAGCATCGCGTAGTGCCGCAGATGCACCGGCACGTCCTGCGCCTCGGTGTAGTTGCCCGAGATCTGCAGCACGTCGAAGCGCTGGCAGATTTTGAGCAGTTCGACGTAGTCTGCGAGCGAGCCGGGACGCCGGCCGCGCTCGAGGTCGCTGACGTTCGGGCAACTGGAGCCGCCGACGAACACAATCGCCTCGGGTGCGAAATCGACCGTGTGCCGTGGATCGGCGCCGACGCCCCGAAAGGACCGCGGACAGCTCTTGAGGGCCTGCGTGATGATCTCGCGTCCGAGGCACACCATCTGCGTGTCCTCGTCCACCGACGCGCCCGCCTCGCGGTAGAGCGCACGCGCTTCGGGCAGCAGCACCTTGATGCCGAGCGTCTCGTTGATTTTCAGGGCGCTCTCGTGCATCGCTGCGACCGCATCGTCGGAGAAAGCACGCTGCGGGCTGAACGGATTGCGCAGCCGCCGGTAGTCGGCCGCACGGGGCTGCGCGCTCTGCCGGTTGCCTGCACCCGGATGACGACGGCTAGGTCTCATGGTCAGCCTCATGATTTGCCGGCGAACATACCCCAGATGGCCGTCCGGGAAGCTTGGCGCTCAGGCGCGCTTGCTAGGAACTCGGGTATGGGCCGGCACCCGCCCTGCCCGGGCTGGACCACATCGGGGCGCGTGCCGCGCGACGGACGGTGGGGCCCGGGATCGGCATCAACGGAATCTCTGCCCCCGCACGTCCTTCGGGCACAGGCCGAAGTGCCGGTGAAAGGCGGTTGCGAACGAGGTCTGGTGACTGTAGCCAACCGCCTCGGCGACCCGCGCCACCGGCATTCGCTGCTCGCGCAACAGGGTGAGGGCATGCTGCATCCGGCAGCGTACCGAGAAATCGAAAATGGTCTCGCCGAAGAGGCTCTTGAACCCGCGCTTCAGCGACGTTTCGCTCATCCCGGCCGCGCGGGCCACCTGTCGGATCGTCGGTGCGGGCGAGAACTGTTTCAACAGCAAGGCGCGCGCGGCGTGCAGACAGCGCAGGTCGTGTTCGCTGAACTGCTCGATCGGCGCCGGCTCCGCGGCGCCGAACTCCGCGACGGTGGCGCACAGCAGCTCAAGGATGGTGGCCTCGGTGTGCACGAGCGCCAGCGTCCCCGTATAGACGCTCTCGAGCAGCCGGGCGGCGAGATCGAACATGCGCGAATTGAGCGGCAACTGGCAGTAATTGAACTGCCGCGGCGAGCCCGTCAGCAGCGCGCTCAGCTGCGGCGGCGCGTGCGCCAGGGAAGTCATGAAATTCTCGACCAGATACTCGGCGCGCACGTTGACGGTTACGCTGCGCTCGCGGATGCTCGGTGCGGACCACTCCTGCATGTCGAATCCCACCGGCTGGAAGTATACGAGCAGGCTCGGCCGGTTCAGGCGCAGCGGCTCGGTCTGGCTCACCCCAAGGGTGAGATCCCCGGAAAGCTTGAAATAGAACTGGATCATCCCGTCGCCCGGGACAAGCTCTCGGCGCGAGCTCTTGTAGGACACGTTCGCCACGACGACGTACACATCATCGCCGATTTGCGTGAGCTCCCAGTACCCCTCGCCCTCTTCCGGGGGGAACACGATGCGCGCCGCGAGCAGGCGCCGCCGGACGTGTCGCGCGACCACCTGGACTCCGGGAGTGCGCTCGAGATTGGCGAAGGCGTCACCGAGAGTGCCGCAAGGGCCGGCGAGAAAAGCGCGGAAGAGTCCTCCGCGCTCCGGCGCCGACGGTACGCCGGCACCATGGGCGGTGATCGGCCTTCCCTTGACCACGGGATCCGGAATCTGTGATGGCGGCATGCGTATTCGAATTTAGGATTTCGGGCAGCCGGTTGCAACTGCCCGTGATGGTTGACGGACATCTGGGATTCGTCCGTGGCCCGCAATTGGCCCGCGCCGTGGAAGGACCGGCCGTCCCGGGTTTGCCGCGCGGGAACCCGCGCCGGGCGGGCCCCGGCACGGACCACCGGCCGATCGCGCCACGCAGACCGCGGGCGTGGCGCGATCGGCAAAATCGCCGGAATTCCTAGCAAATGGGTCGGAGCGCCCCCGTCAGGCAGATCCCATCGCGCCCATACCGACTTATGATGCAGCCGGAATTCAGCGCAAAAAGGCTCAACGTCCCTACCCTCCCCCAACGAGGGTGTCTCTGGAGCGAGGAGGCTGACGGTCCAGCCTGGAAACGACGATGTACCCCTACCCAACGCACACCCGCAATCGAGAGCACCGCGCCGCTGCACGCGCTGGCCGAGCGACGCCCGCAGAGTCGTCCCTCACAGGCCACCGGCCCGATCACCTACGCACCGGCGAGCTGTGTATTATGCCAGCATCGGGATGCATCAGGACACCGGGGCGGTGCGCCCTCTGCGGCCACGATGTCGGAATCCTCGCGCCGGAGGCCCGATGAGAGCTCACGCGCAAGTGGTCGTCGTGGGTGGCGGGGTGGTCGGCTGCAGCGTCCTCTATCACCTGACCAAGGCGGGATGGAAGGACGTCGTGCTGGTCGAGCGTGATCATCTGACCTCGGGATCGACCTGGCACGCGGCCGGCGGCTTTCACACGCTGAACGGCGACCCCAATGTGGCGAAGCTCCAGGGCTATACCATCGGCCTCTATGACGAGATCGAGCGGATCTCCGGGCAGGCCTGCGGCCTGCACCGCTCGGGGGGGCTGCTGCTCGCCGACACGCCCGAGCGCATGGAGTGGCTCAAGATGGCGCACGGCCGGGCGCGCTATCTGGGCCTGGAGACCTCTCTCCTGACGCCCCGAGAGGCGAGGGAGCTCCTGCCCCTGATCGAGGACAAATACTTCGTCGGCGCCATGCTGGATGCCGCCGACGGCAATCTCGATCCCTACGGCACGACGCACGCCTATGCCAAATCGGCCCGGATCGGCGGCGCGGAGATCTACGAGCACACGCGAGTCACCGCTCTCTCGCACCGACCGAACGGCACGTGGGACGTCGCGACTACCGCGGGTACGATCAACGCCGAGCAAGTCGTCAACGCGGCCGGCCTCTGGGCGCGCGAGGTCGGCCGCATGGTGGGCCTCGAGCTCCCGGTGCTTGCGATGGAGCACATGTACCTCGTGACGGACGACATGCCCGAAGTCATCGCATACAACCAGGAGCACGGACGGGAGCTGCCGCACGCGATCGACTTCAAGGCCGAGATCTACATGCGCCAGGAGCGCAACGGCATGGTGCTCGGCACTTACGAGAAGGCCTGCGTGCCGTGGCAACCGCGGCAGACGCCGTGGGACTTCGGCACCGAGCTGCTGCCCCCGGATCTCGAGCGGATCGCTCCCTCGCTCGAGCTCGGCTTCGAGCACTTTCCGGCGATGAGTCGCGCCGGCATCAAGCGTGTCATCAATGGCCCGTTCACATTCTCTCCCGACGGCAACCCCCTCGTCGGTCCGGTTCAGGGCAGGCCCGGTTTCTGGTGCGCCTGCGCGGTCATGGCCGGCTTCAGCCAGGGCGGCGGCGTCGGCCTCGCGCTCTCGCAATGGATGGTCCACGGAGATCCGGGCTTCGACGTCTGGGCGATGGACGTCGCGCGGTACGGCGAATGGGCAACGAGGCGCTACACCAATGACAAAGTCCGCGAGAATTATTCCCGGCGTTTCTCGATCCGATTCCCGAACGAGGAGCTGCCTGCGGCGAGGCCCCAGCAGACCACCCCCCTGTATGATGTGATGCTGGCGGAAGGGGCGGTCATGGGCGACAGCTGGGGTCTCGAAACCCCCCTGTGGTTCGCCCCGAAAGGCCTGGAGCCCCGCGATGTCGTCTCATTCCACCGCTCGAACGATTTTCCGCACGTCAAAGCGGAGTGTCTCGGCGTGCACGAGGCGGTGGGCGCGACCGAAATCGCCAATTTCGCCAAATACGAGGTCACGGGTCCCGGCGCGGAGAGCTTTCTCACGCGCCTGATGACCAACAAGCTGCCGCGCGAGGGCCGCATGGTCCTCACGCCGATGCTGAACGCGGCAGGCAAGCTCATCGGCGATTTCACCATCGCGCGCGCCGGCCCCGGGCGCTTCCTGGTGTGGGGCTCATCCCAGGCGCAGATCCATCACATGCGCTGGTTCGAGCGCCACCTGCCCGCCGATGACTCGGTCCGCATCCACCGATTCGACCAGGGGCTCATCGGGCTTGCAATCGCCGGGCCGCGCTCGCGCGAGCTGCTGGGGCGGCTCACCGACGAGGACATCTCGAACACGGCGCTCAGGTTCATGGATCACCGTGCCGCCGATATCGCCGGCGTCCCGGCGCTGGTCAACCGAGTCAGCTACACGGGCGAGCTGGGTTACGAGATCTGGGTACGGCCGGAGTACCAGCGGCGGCTCTACCGGGAAATCCGGGCCGCGGGCCGGACTTGCGGACTCGTGCTCTTCGGCATGCGGGCGCTGCTCAGCATGCGGCTCGAGAAGAATTATCCGACGTGGTACCGGGAGCTGCGGCCGATCTACGGACCGTTCGAGGCCGGCCTCGACCGTTTCGTCGATCTCGGCAAGCCCGAGTTCATCGGCCGCGCAGCCGCGTGCGACGAAAAGAAGACGGGCGGCAAGCTGCGGCGCCTGAGTTTCGCAATCGACGCCATCGATGCCGACGCGCTCGGCGACGAGCCGATCTGGTACGGCGGCGAAGTCGTCGGCTGGGTCACCTCCGGCGGCTACGGTCACCGCATCGAGCGCTCACTCGCGCAAGGATACGTTCCGGCCGCCCTCGCGGCCGAAAGCGCCTTCGAGATCGAGATCCTGGGAGAGAGGCGTGCGGCGACGGCTCTGCGCGAGCCGCCATTCGATCCCGAGGGCTCGCGGATGCGCGGTTGAGGCGCTTGGCCTCTGCGCCCGAGGGCGCCCTCCCTCACTCGTGCCGCGAGTAGTGGTAGCTGAACGTGAGCTCGATCACCCTCGGTCTCATGGGAGTCTCGGTGATCGTAAACTGATTGTCGGAGGTAAACAGGCTCGCGTTCACGTTCGTGAGGTTCGTGCCGACGAGCGAAACGGTCCAGTCGCCCTTCGACACACCGAGCGACGCGGCATACGTCGTCCACGCAGGCAGCCTGAAGTCGGAGAAGTACTGGGTGGAGGAGATCGCCGAGGCGGAGTGCTGGAATCCGGCCTGCACGTACGCGAGATAAGGGCCGACCGGCCGCTCGTACCGGACCGTCACGTTCGCCTTGAACGGCGGGGACTCCGCAAGATTGCTGCCGATCGGCCCGAAGGGGTTGCGCACCGGGATCGCGATGCCACTGGCGTAATACGTGGTGATGGTCTTGCCGAAATTCGGGCTCGCCGGATTGTTGTCGGTCAGGGTCGGCGAGTTGATCTGCTCGCCGCTGTTTACGGCCGCCGAGCCCTGCACCGTGAGTCCGCGCATCGGCCGCGCCGCGATCTGCAGCTCGATGCCCCTAACCCGGTAGTGCGCTCCGTTCGTGAAGAAGGTGAGATTGCCGAAGCCGCACTGTGGGCAGAAGAACTCCGTCTGCGCATGATTCCAGCTCTCGTTGTAGACCGCCCCGTTGAAGCGCAGCCTGTCTCCGAACAACATCGTCTTCCAGCCGACTTCGTTGTTGGTGAGGATGTCCGAGGTGTAGACCAGTGGCGTAAAGAACTGCGGTACGCCGTTCGGGCCGGGCAGCTCCGCCGAGCTGCCGCGGTTGAATCCCCCGGGCCTGAAGCCCTGCGAATAGGTGTAATACACCATCACGTTCGGCATGATGTGCCAGGTCAGACTCCCGCGGCCGAAGTGACCGGTCTCGACGGACGTGTGCACCTGGTTGGCAAAGTTCGTGCCGTAGGGGGTAAGACAGGGACCGAAATACGATGTGGCGCTGAACTGCTTGCAACCGAAGCTGCCAACGTCCCCGCCGACCTCCGAGTCATACATGTCGACGTAGCGGATGCCGCCCGTGATGGTCAGCTTGTGGGGAATGATGTCGAAGCTGGTCGAGAAGTACGCCGCCTTCTGGATGTTGACACGGGTGAAGTCGTCCATGAAAGCCACGCTGGAGTTGCGCACGCCGGGGATCACCGCCGGCACGCCCGGCCACGGCTGGATCGGCAGGAAGCAGTTGGACGTGGCTCCGGTCGGGGAGCAGTCCGACACCGTCTTGTACTGCCAGGCGGTGTCGTCGTAGATTTTTAGGTCCTCGTAGTAGAGCCCGGCGAGCGCCCGCAGCCGCCAGGTGCGCGGCGTGCTCACCCGCAGCTCCTGCTGCAGATTGGTGTTGCGCAAGGATTCGGTCCACACCGCGCTCGGCGAGTCGCACGTCGCGTTTGGGTTTCCCGAGGTCGAGCTGTAGGTGACCCCCGTGCACTGATAATAGTATCCGAACCGGCCGCGCGCGTAGTTCGTGTAGTCCTGAGACTGCTCGACGTTGCGGTCCAGGTAGGAGCCCGAGTACACCAGGCTCAACGGCCCGGCCTTCCCACGCACCCTGACCGCGGTGTCCTCGAAGCGGTCCTTGTTGTAAGATGGGTTGAACAGATTCACCGACAGCGGCGGCAGCGGCACGGTTCCGACCGGCACGCCCGTGGCGTCGTTCACTTTCGCGCCCTCCGTGCTGTAGGGCATCTCGTAGAATACGCCCTGAGCATCCATGCTCTGATACATCTGGGTGAGCAGCACGTTCCAGTTGTCGTTGACCTTGTAGAGCAGCTCGGCGCGGATACCCTTGTAGGTGAGCGGATTGATGTGTCTCGCGGCGATCTGGTAGTTGTTGATCGTCACGCTGTTCTTGGGCACGACGCCGCCGTTCTCCGCCGCCAGGCCCAGGTCCGTGCTGCCTCGCGAGAAGGTCGCCGGCAGGTTGTTGATGTATCCGCCGCGGCTGTCGGTGAACACCACCACCCGGACGGCCAGCTTGTGCGCGATCAGCGGAATGTTGAGGACGCCGTCGACGTGGCTGTTCGGCCCGCCGTGCGCCGTCGTGCCATATCCGGCGTTGACATTCACCGCAAAGGTATCGAGCTCCGGCTTGTTCGTGATGTAGCGGATGGCGCCCGCCTCCGCTCCCGCCCCGAAGAGGGTGCCCTGCGGGCCCTCGTCGACCTCGATGCGATTCAAGTCCACCGCGTAGACATCCAGATCGCGGGCCGGCAGCATCAGCGACTGGCCGTCGAGATAGGTGCCGACGGTGGGAAAGTCGCCGACCGAACCCTCCCCTTGCACGCCGGTGTTGGAGGTGCCGAGCCCCCGCATGTAGAGGATCCCCTGGCCCGGACCCATGGCCGCCATGGTGACGTTGGGCACGTACTGCAGGTACTCCGACAGGGTATGCACGTGCAGCTGATGAAGCATGTGGCCCGTCAGGGCCTGGATCGCGACAGGGACGTTCTGAAGGCTTTCCGCGCGCCGCGTCGCCGTGACAATGATCTCCTTCAGCTGCGCGCCACCGCCTGCGGCGGCGTTTGCGGCCAGAGCGCCTCGGACGGCGGCCACGCCCAGGATGGCGGCGACCGTTCTCGACAGGACCATGCTCGATTTCATACGCCACCCCATCGGCCGCCGCGTGTCCATTCCACAGCCGCCCACTTTTGCTGCAAGCGTAATCCGTACGGTCCGCTCGCGTTTTTGAAGCGCCTTTCGGCTGCCCGAAGCATAGTCACTCTTTGCGGGCTCGCAGCCCGATGCGTCATGGGGCCGGAAGGCGCTCTCTATGAGAAAATCCTACCTCGGTCCTTCGCAGGCAAGCGGCCCCGCCGGTCAACGGTACCGGAATTCCTATGGATCTTGTCCAATTCCGTAATAGCCTCGGCGCCCGCTCAAATCAGACGGCGAGGGCGCACTATTTGAGCCCCCGCGGGCGGCGGGGTTGCCCCAAAATGCGGCACGCGCCCAGGGGCCCGCATCGACTCCGCCGCCGCCCAGCCCGCTCGACAAAGGCCGCGAGAGGCGAGCCGACTGCGCCGCCTCGACGCCAGGCCTGCCTCAGCGGCGGACGAACACGTCGTTGAAGGGCCGAGCATACTCGTCGTTGCTCGTCATGGCGGGCAGGCCGAGCGCGGCCTCGAGGGTGCGCGCGGTGCTGTAATGATCGTAGCGCACACGGCTGATGTAGCCGGACTTCACCGTCCGGCGCGAGCCGAGCACGATCGTGGCGATGTGGTTGTGCGCCGTGGTGTCGGATTCGTCCCAGGTGAGAATGAGCAGGCTCTTCTGGTCGCCCCAGGCGGGAGACTTGAACAGCGGCCCAAGAGTGCGCCGGAGCCACGCGTTCTGCACCCGCAGGCTCGCGGGCGAGCCGTTTCCGGGCATTTCCCCATCATGGTAATCGTCCGCCGCGAGCCAGGCGAACGCCGGCGTGGTCGCGATGCGCCTGAGGTCCTGCGGCCATTGACGCATTCCGACGAGATGCGCGCGGCAGCGCGCCGGATCGTCCTGGATGTCCGTGAAGAGGATGAACGGCGCATCGTCAGGCTCGTAGTTCCTATCGTATCGCGTGCTCGTATTGCAAGGCGTGCCCATGCCCTCTTCGTACGCCTTCCAGGTCTGTCCCGATGCCTGCAGCAGGTCGCCCAGGTTCCCGGCATCGACATGGATATCCGGAAAGTACACGGCGCCCTCGACGAAGGTGGCCCCGCCGGCGATCGCGAGGTAATTTTCATCGCTCGGGTGATAGACCCCCTGGTAGTTCGCCAGCAACGCGCCGCGCGCGGCCAGCGAATTGATGTAGGGGGCGTCTTTCCAGTCGCCGACGACCTGGCCGTAGTTCGTGTTCTCCATCATGATCAGAAACACGTGCTCAAAGCGCGGCACATGCGCCACAGGAGGAGCCGGCGGCGGAAACCCCATGGGCGGAGACACCTTGAGCCGCATCGCGGCGACATAGCTGTCGGCGACGTCGCTCTTCCCGTTGAGCGCGACACGCAGCTCGAGCGCGACCGACCCGCCCGGGATGTTTTGCGCACCGCTCCGCGACTCGAAGCGCGGCGGTCCGCTGCCGCGCGCCGCCCGCGGCCCGCGCAGCACAATCGCCGGACCGAGCGTCTGACCGGAAGCGCCGAGGAACACGGCGCTGAGGACTGCTCGGGCGGACCTGCCTCCCCAAGCGGCAAACGATGCGGACAGCCTCAGGCGAGGATGGGCGGCCGCCCCGATGCGCAGCGGGAGCACTCTCTCGAGCGCGCTCGCGCCGTAAGGTCCGCTGGCAATCACGACCCGCGGCGGGCGTTTCCAGGGCCAGCTCGCGTGCAGCGAGTCGGCGCAGCGCAACGCCGGACTGCCCGCGAGGGTGCGCCAGCCCGGAACGGTCGTCGCAGCCTCCGGGTCGGTGGTGCAGAGAAAAGCATGTGCGAAGCGAAGGGAATTGGCGGTGGCGGCGTGCGCCGCGCAAACATCGGCGAGGGCGGCCGACACGATGAGCATTGCCGCCGGCAGACAGGCGGCAAGACCCCGGCGGGCGGCGCACAGGCCGGCCCCGCCGCGCCGGAGAGCGGGCCCGAGGCGCACCGGCGCAAAGCCCCTCGCGCCAACCGCGAGGCGCGAGGGCGAGGGCTTCCCTTGAGCGGACCGCTCGCGTGCCATTACGCCCTCCGAAACCCGCAGACGGAACGGCAGCGGCCGCCACGGCACGTGCGCCGCGCGAGAATCTCGTGCGGCGCACGCCCCCCCGGTCACGGGCGAGACCGCCGTCCGCCCGCGCACAAGCTCCTCAGAGCCATTTGTAGCTTATCCTCAGCCCGAACGTACGCGGCTGGTTCGTCGTCTGTCGCATATCGTAGTTGGCCGTATTGACGAGAAGGATGACGTCCTTGTTCGTCAGATTGGTGACGTACGCCTCGACGGTCCACGTGGAATTCTCGACACCCAGGCGGATATTGGAGATGCTGTATGACGGCTGCAGCGAGCGCGCCGTACCCTTGCTGCCGAGCGCGGGATTGGCAATGGCGCGCAGATCGCTCCACATGCTGCCCCTGTATGCGATGTCGTACTGGATGAACCCGTCGAGCGCCCTGCTGAGGGAGTGCACATATCGCAGGCTCGCGCTGTAGGCGAAGAAGGGGACCATCGGCAGCCGCTCATCGGGCTTGATCATCTGCGTGAGCGCGCCGGTGAAGTCCGGCTTGATGCTGACCAGGCGCGAGTCGTTGTAGTCCAACGAAGCCTGAAGCGTCAGACCCTTCACGACGCGGTACTCGATGTCGCTCTCGGCACCCTCGATGCGGGCGTTGCCGAAGTTGGCGAAGAAGGTCCCCGATGAGCAGATGGACGCGTCATAGATCGGCGCCTGGAAGTTGTTCCACGGCATGTAATACAACGCGCCGTTCCAGCGCATGCGCCCCTGCAGCAGGGTCGATTTCCAGCCCACCTCGAAGTTGTCGAGCGTGTCGGGGGTGAAGGTTTTCGGCACGCCGTTCTGATAGCAGGACGTCGCGTACCCTCCGTTCACCCCGCCCATGCGGTACCCCTGACTGAAGGTCCCGTAGACCATCAGGTGCGGAGTCACCTTGTAGGAGATGCTCGCCATGCCGGTCAGCTTGTGCGCCGAGACGCTGTACAGAGGCGAGGGCGTCCTCGCCTGATAGAAGTAGGACGCCCACTGGTCGCTGGTGCTGTAGGTCCCGTCGAACCAGCGCAGCCCGCCCTCGATGCTCAAGCGCTTCGTGATGTCGTAGGTCACATCGCCGAATTCCGCCGTCTCGAATGTGTCGTTGCGCGAAACGCTGCTGTACCACTCATGCGGCAGGGGCTGAGCGGCCTGCGTGTAGGTGTTGTAATACGAAAGAGCGCTCTGGTAGGCCTGACCGTTGGGCTGCATCCCCGGCATGTAGTACCATTCGTCATACAGCTGACGCGTCTTCTGCCAGTACAGGCCGGCGAGCCAGTGCCAACGGCCGCCCGGCTTCGACTGCAGACGCAGCTCGTTCGACCACTGGCGCGTCCAGATGTCGTAGTTGTCGTACATGATCGGTGCCTGGCAGCCGCTGTACGGCGATGTTCCGCCCCCGATCGTCGGCCCGGTCAGGCAGGTCAGACTCTGCAGCAGCGCCGGCGAGTTTTGATAGGAGTCGGGGAACGGATTGTACTGGACGTAGTTGGAGTATTCGCTGGTGTAATGATACGGATACGTCCAGAAGGTCGTGGCGTAGATCAGATCCCCGATGCCGACATCCCCCTCGACGTGCAGATCGTAGTCGGTGAACGTGTCGCGGATGTTCTCGGGTCCGAACCGCGCATTCTTGCGCAGCTGATAAGGCGGCAGACTCGGATCCTGCGACCAGGATCCGGCGACATTCTGATTCTGGAAATTGATGGTGAGGACGGCGTTCCAGTACTTGCCGAACTTCTGCGCGACGGCCACGCGCCCGCCGTACTCCCTTTCCGTATTGTAGTTGTTCCGTGCCCATTCGGCGTTGGTGGAAACGACCCCGTTCACCCAATGCCTGGTCTGCAGCACGTTGTCGATGAAACCGCCCCGGTGCACCAGGAAAGCCGACAGCCGTATGGCCGTGCTGCCCTTGACCACGGGCAGGTTGAGATACCCCTCCACGGTGCTGTTCTGTCCGCCGTTCTGTATCTGGCCGCCGTTCAGGCTGACCCCGGCGCTGAAGCGGTTGAAGTCCGGCTTGTTCGTGATGACGCGCACGGCGCCCGCCATGGCGCTCGCGCCGAAGAGCGTGCCTTGGGGGCCGTCGAGCACTTCGACGCGCTGGATGTCGTAAAGGTGCAGGTCGGGAATCGCGTCGTAGTAGCTCGTGGAAGCGTCGTCGAGGAAAAATCCGGTGGTCGAGGTGTCCGCGGCATTCGCACTGGAGCCGTCGGAGGCACCGCGCATGTTGAAGGTCTGCTCGGTGGGCCCCATGTTGACCATGGACACGGACGGCAGATGGGCCGCCAGGGTCTGGAAACGCGTGAGGTCGAGGTCGTTGAGATCCTTGCCGGTCATCACCTGGATGGCCTCGGGGATGTCCTGCACGTTCTGCGGCATCTTGGTCGCGGTGACGATCACCTCCTGCAGAACCGCCGACGGACCGAAGGCGCCGCCCGCGACGGCGGCCAATGCAGGCCGCGCCTGCAGCGCGGCCGCCCCGTACAGCGCCGCCGTCACCGCGAGCGCGATCTTCGGGCACGTACGAGCCCCGCGGGCTCGGGCAAGCTCAGGTGAAGGCGACTTGCGAGCGGTATTCATGAGACTCCCCCCGTCGTGCCGGTGATTCTTTTTATTACTGACACGATAATACCGTAGTTCAACGAGAGGCTCGTGTCAACGTATGCCACGGCGACCCGCTCCGGAAGCGCCCGGCTCCCGGCCCCAAAGTACCTGCGATATGCGCCCATGTCATTCTCCTCGCCCCGTCCGTCCGGGAACCGGGTTGTAGTTATGATTGCAAGATCACGGCGGCGTCCGCCTGCCAGCTCATGTATACTTCGTCGCTCCAGTCGATCGTCCACTGCGAGGTGCGCCGCACGTTCTGCCCGAGCGCGGTCACCAGCTTGCCGGTCGCGAGCTTCACCTGGTAGGTGGAGCATTTCCCGAGATAGCCGAGCTCCCACACGACCCCCCGCAGCACGTTGATGCGCTCTTCGCCCGGCGGCTGCTTGCTCAGGCGGATCTTCTCCGGCCGCAGCGCCACCCACACGCGCTGGCCGGGCACGAACCGGCCGACGTCATCGACCAGAATGTCGCCGCCGGTCTCGGGGCAATGCACGGTCACGAGGCCGGGCTCGACCGCCGTCACCGAGCCCTGGAACAGGTTCGTCGTGCCGACGAAATCGGCAACGAACCGGCAGCTTGGGAATTCGTAGATCTCCGAGGGCGTGCCCACCTGGATCACCCGGCCGCGGTCCATCACCGCGATGCGGCTCGCGAGCGCCATCGCCTCGTCCTGGTCGTGCGTCACCACGACGAACGTGATCCCCACCTTGCACTGCAGGTCCATCAGCTCGAACTGAGTCTGCTCGCGCAGCTTCTTGTCGAGGGCCGACAGTGGCTCATCGAGCAGCAGGACCTTCGGCTGGCGGATCAGCGCGCGCGCCAGCGCCACCCGCTGCCGCTGGCCGCCCGAGAGCTGGTGCGGCTTGCGCTGCGCGAGGGAGCCGAGCTGCACCATCTCGAGCGCCTGCTCGATGCGCCGCTTGCGCTCAGCATGCTTCAGCGGCAGACGCCGCAGCCCATAGCCGACATTGCTCTCCACGGTCATGTGTGGGAACAGGGCGTACGACTGGAACATCATGTTGACCGGGCGCTCGTGCGGCGGCACCTCGCTCATCTCGATCCCGTCGATCCGGATGTGTCCGCCGCTCTGACGTTCGAATCCCGCCAACATGCGCAGCAGCGTCGTCTTGCCGCACCCCGAGGCGCCGACCAGCGCGAACATCTCGCTCTGATAGATGCCGAGGCTGACATTGTCGACCGCAGTGACGGCGCCGAAGGTCTTGGTGACCCCTTCGATGACGATCTGCGGCTTTGCGTCCGGGTTGGTCCACGGCCGGTCGTTGTTGCCGGTGAGCGCGGTTGTTGTCACATTGGCGCTCCGCAGTTGCGCTGGCGTCAACATACCGGCAAGCGCCCGCCCCGTCCACCCTCGCCGCGTTTATCGGGTGCGGCGCTCAAAAGTCCCCCGCCGGCGTGGCCCGGCGGCGCGCGGGCGCGAAGAACGGCCGCTCGACCACCCGGGCAGGCACCATGCGCCGCTCCCATACCAGCTCACGGTTCACGTAGATCTCCGCCCACACCTGCCGCCCCATTTCGAAGTGCGGCGCGTCGAGCATCGCCAGCGCGAGGTTGCGCTTGCAGGTTGGCGACCAGGCCGCCGACGTCACGCTGCCGACCTGCCGGCGTCCCGCGCGGTCCGAGTACAGCAGCGCATTGTGGGCGGGCTTGGTTCCGACCACATCGAGGCCCGCCAGGCGCCGCAGCGGCTTGCGCCGGCTCTCCTCGAGCAGCGCCCGCCGGCCCGTGAAATGGCCCTTGGCGAAGTCCACGAGCCAGCCGAGAGCGAGCTCCAGGGCCGAGCGCGCCGTGCCATTGCGCAGGGTGTGGGCGCTCGAGACGAAGTCGATGTTGGGCATCAGGAAGCCGGCCTCGAGCCGCGCGATGTTGAGCGCGCGAGAGCCCACGGGCCGGATCGTACGGACTCGTCCGGCATCCATCAGCCCGTCCCAGAGCCGTTCGGCCTCGGGCGGGTCGACCCACAGCTCGTACCCGAGGTCGCCGGTGAACCCGGTGCGCGAGACGAGCGCCCGGGTCCCGGCTCCGAAGACAAAGTGCTTGAATTCGAAGGGCGCGAGCGCCTCGACGCCCGCAAGTCCCATCGCCCGCAGCACCGAGCATGAGCAGGGGCCTTGAAGCGCCAGCGCGGCGATGTCGGCCGTCACTTCGGCGATCTCGACATCGAACCCGATGCTCGAGTCGAGCAGCCAGTCGAGCTGGCGCTCGGCGGTGCACAGCCGGTACTCCGACTCCGCGATGCGAAACACCGTGCCGTCATCGATCAGCCGGCCGCGATCGTCGCACCAGATGGCGTAGGCCACCCTGCCGGGAGCGAGCTTCCCGACGGACCGCGTCAGCAGCCGATCGAGGTAGCGCCTGGCCTGCGGACCTGCGATGCGGTACTTCACCATGGGGGTCAGGTCGTAGAGCGAGGCGCTGTTGCGTATCGCGAAGTACTCCTGCTCGACGCCGGTGAACACATCGACCGTGCTGTACCCGGACCACGGGACGAGGGCATCGACCTGGCTGTAGGCGCGCATGCGCTCGTGAAACGGCGTGCGCAGCAGCGGCTGGCGATAGTGCGGCTCGGTCTCGGTGAGCATCTCAGGCCGCCTCTCTCAAGACCTCGCGCGCCGCATTGCGCCCGGCGACTCCCATGACCCCCCCGCCCGGGTGGCAACCGGCGCCGCACAGATACAGGCCGCGCACGGGCGCGCGATACTGGGCGGCGCCCGGCACCGGACGCACCATGAAGAACTGATCCAGGGCGAGCTCGGCGTGGTGCCAGTGCCCGCCGCGGATGCGAAACTGCGATTCGATGTCCTGCGGAGTGAGCAGCTCCGCGGCGCACACCGAGGCGCGCAGCCCCGGCGCATGCGCCTCTAGCTGTGCGAGGATCGCATCCAGGAATCGATCCCGATGCCCCGCCCAGCCCGCGGCCAGACGATACGGCGCGTACTGCACGATCGCCGACAGCACATGCTTGCCGGGAGGTGCGAGCGTCGGGTCGGCGGCGGACGGCACCAGGATCTCGAGGGCCGGATGAGTGGAGAACTCACCGTACTTGGCGTGATTGAACGCACGCTCGATCGACTCGGGAGACGGCGCCAACACGATGCGTCCGGGCGAAGGATCGTCGAGGCCCGCGAAGCGCGGGGGGCGCTCGAGCGCCAAGTGCAGTTTTGCGGCCATGCCCCGGGTACGCAGGTGAGCCACGCGGCGCACGAAGCCGGTGTCGAGATGCTCGGCCCCGAGCAGACCCAGGTAGGTCGTGCCGGGATCCGCATTGGAGATGACGCACCCGGCCTTGAGCTCCTCGCCCGTCTCCAGGCGCACGCCGGCGGCGCGGTCGTCCCGCAGCACGATGCTCGCCACGGGCACCCCCGTGCGGATCTCCGCGCCGGCGCCGCTCGCGGCGGCGGCAAGCGCTTCGCACAGCGCCCCGAGCCCGCCGGCAGGCTGCGAGAGGGCATGCGCCGACGCCGTGCCGGCCGCCATGCGATATAAAAGAGTGAACACCGTTCCCGGGGAGCGCGGTCCGTAATTGGTGCCGAGGACCGCATCGAAGGCGAGCGCACCCTTGAGCAGGGGACTCTCGAAGTGCTCATCGAGCAGGTCCTGCACGCACATGCCACCGATACGCAACGCCTCGCGCAGGTCGCGCCGTCCGATGAGGCGCAACCGCGATCCCAGGCGCAACAGCGCCAGCCGATCGCGCCAATCGCCGGTGCCGAGACGCGGCGGCACCGCCTCGAGCAGCGGACGCAATGCCGCGGCCAACCGGTTCATGCGCGCCGCGTACCGCGGGTAGGCGCGCGCATCGGCGTCGCTCAATCCGGCCGGTGGGTCCTGTGCGCGTGGGTCGATCCGCAGCACCCCGTCCGTGGCGGAAAGCGCGAAGGTCGGCATGCGCTCGGCGGCCATGCGCAGCCCGCGACGCGCCAGGTCGAGCTCCCGGGAGAGCCAACCGGGCATCAGGTGCAGCAGATGGGCGCACGCGGACACCCGGAACCCCGGGGCGAATTCCCGTGTGCGCGCCGCTCCGCCGACGGCCTCCTGCGCCTCGAGAACGAGCACGGAGCGCCCCGCCCTGGCGAGGTACGCCGCGCAGGTGAGGCCGTTGTGGCCGCCTCCGACGACGATGCAGTCGTAACGGGAGGCGCTCACCGGCGCAGGTCCTGCAGGATCGCGGCCGCCGAGTTCGCGCCCGGGGCTCCCATCACCCCGCCGCCCGGGTGAGTGCTCGAGCCGCACATGTACAGCCCCCGGACCGGCGAGCGGTATTGCGCATACCCCGGGATCGGGCGATTGAACAGCAGCTGATCGAACGTGAGCTCGCCCTGAAAGATGTTGCCTTCGGTCAGGCCGACCTCCTTCTCGATCTCCCAAGGGGTGCGGATCTCCGCGTGCAGGATGAGATCCTCGAAGCCCGGACTGTGCTGCGCGATGCTGTCGATGACGGTCTGCCCGAAGCGCGCGCGGCGCTCCTCGGTCCATGGGCCCTCGGCAAGGTGGTACGGGCAGTACTGTACGAAGACCGACATGTAGTGCTTGCCCGGCGGGGCCATGGTCGGATCGATCTGCGTCGGAATGAGCATGTCGATATAGGGGCGCTGCGACCAGCGCCCCTCTTTCCAATCGTCGTAGGCCCGCTCGAGCATGTCGATCGTATCGGTCACGTGCAGGTCGCCCCGGATGCAAGGAGCGCCGGGCGGAATCGCCGGGAAGCGCGGCAGACCGTCGAGGGCGATGTTGAGCTTGCCGGAGGAGCCGCGGATCTTGAAGCGCCTCACCTGCGCGAGGAACTCCTCGGGCAGATCCGCCGCGTCCATTGACTCGAGGAACGTGCGGCGCACGTCGAGGTTCGATACCACGATCTTGGCGTGCAGCTCCTCTCCGCCGCAGAGAACCACTCCGGTGGCGCGGCCGTTGCGGGTGAGGATACGGTCCACGGACGCTTCGGTGCGGATCTCACCGCCGCGCGCGCGCAACGCGCTCGCCAGCGCCTGGGTGATCGCGCCCATGCCGCCGCGCGCGAAACCCCACGCGCCCACCGTGCCATCGATGCTGCCCATGTAGTGGTGCAGCAGGACGTAAGCGGTTCCGGGCGAGCGCGGGCCGAGCGCGGTGCCGATGATCGAGCTGCCGGCCAGGTGCGCCTTGACGATCTCGCTCTCGAAGTACTCATCGAGCAGATCCGCGCAGCTCATCGTCCAGAACCGCAGCGTATCGTACATGCGCTCCTCGCCGAGGCCCGTGAAGTGCCGGCCGAGATACAGGAGCTCGCGCAGGTCGCGCGGCCGCAACGTCGTGGGGTCGGGCGGAGCGCGCAGCAGCAGCGGCTTGATGAACCTGCAGTGCCGCAGCATATCCCGCACGAACCGGTCGTAGGCCTCGGCATCCCGGTGCGAATGCCTGCCGATCTCGCGCCGCAGCGCGTCGTGGTTGTCGTAGAGGGCGAGATGCCCGCCGTCGCGCATCAGGGTGCATCCGCCCTCGTACGGAATGATCTGCAATCCGTACGAGGGCAGCTCGAGCGCCCGGATGATCTCGGTGCGCAGCAGACTGCACACGTAGGAGCAGTTCGAGTACGTGAAGCCCCCGAACAGCCGGCGGCTGACCGCAGCGCCGCCGATGTAGGCATTACGCTCCAGCACCAGCACCTTCACGCCCGCGCCCGCCAGGTAGCAGGCGGCGACGAGCCCGTTGTGGCCCGCGCCCACCACGATCGCCTCGGGCCGATCGCGCCCGCTCGACCGCTTCGGTATCGGCGCGGCCGCGGACATCGTCAAGCCTTGGCCTGCTGCCTGCCGCGCTGGGTCGAGAGCGTCTTGTCGACCGCGATCTCGAATCCCTTCAAAGTCTGTTTGAGGCAGGACTCGTCGTGCGCAGCGCAGACGAACCACGGCTCGCGCGAGTCGGGCTCGCACAGGATGCGCTCATCGTGCAGCACTTTCGCCGCCGCGTCATAGAAGCTGTAGTCGCTCCCCTTCCAGTCCCGGTACGTACGCGGCGGCTCCTGCGCGAAGTACAGACCGCTCATCGACGGATGACCGACGAAGCTGTGCGCCACGCCGCGAGCGCGCAGGATGGCGCTCATCCCCTCGCGCAGCGAGGTGCCGTAACGCGCGATGCGCGCGAGCGCGTCGGTTTCGTCCAGGATCTGAAGTGTCCGCTCCGCGGCCGCGAGCGATACGGAATGCGCCGTGTAGGTGCCGCCGTGCGCGACGCCGTGCCCGATCTTGCGCATGATCGCCTCGCGTCCGGCCAGCACGGAGATGGGATAGCCGTTGCCGATTGCCTTGGCGAACGTGCACAGATCGGCCTGGATGCCATAAAGCTCCTGCGCACCGCCGCGGGCGACGCGAAAGCCCGTCTTCACCTCATCGATCAGCAGCAGCACCCCGTAGCGGTCGCAAAGCTCGCGGGCGGCGAGCATGTAGGCCGGATCGGCGGCGATGCCGAGGCAGTTGCCCATGATCGGCTCGATGAGCAGGCAGGCGACCCGGCCGGCATGGCGCTTGAGCACGTCCTCGAGCTGGTTGGCGTCGTTGGCCTGCACGAAGTGCGCAAAGCTGCGCGTGCTGAGCGGCACGCCCTGGCTGTAGGGATAGACCTCCGGGTCGCCGACCTGCGACCATTTGTCCATCGGCGTGTACCACATGGCCGCATCGAACAGGCCGTGATAGCTGCCCTCGAGAATGATGTAATCGTCCTTGCCCGTGTAGGCGCGGGCGAGCCGCAGCGCCGCCATCACCGCCTCGGTGCCTGAGTTGGAGAAGCGTACCAGCTCGGCGGCCGGCACCATCTTCGAGATCCGCTGCGCCACGCGGTACTCGCGCTCGGTCGACAGCGCGAACACCCCGCCGACCTGCATCCCTTCCCGGGCGGCCTCATCGACGCGCGGGTCGGCGTAACCGAGGATCGCCGGCCCGTAGCCAAGGCGGTAATCGACGTATTCGTTTCCGTCGAGATCGACGATGCGCCCGCCGCGACCGTACTTCACGTAGATCGTGCGATCCTCGCCCCAGAAGCGGAAATTCGAGGCAACGCCGAGCGGCAGCCGCGTCAATGCCTGCCGATAGTGCGCCCGGCTCTTCTCTAGGACTCGCGACATATCCCCTCCTGCGCTCGTTGCTCACCGCAAGGTAGCATCGGCCCGATGGAAAGTCTATATATACATATAGTTTTTGGGGGATATAATTATACGTACATATAAATATTCGAGCGAGATTCCAGATGAATGCGCCCGCCGCCTGCACCAGCGAATTACCCGGCGCGCCGCGCGCCCTGCCGGCCTGGACCTACAATCACCCGCAGATGACCCGCCTCGAGCTCGAGCGCATCCTCGAGCCGAGCTGGCAGATCGTCTGTCACGTCAATGCCGTGCCCCGGCGCGGGGACTTCGCCACGTTTGAGCTCGGCGCAAGCGGCGTAGTGGTGGTGCGCGACTCGCAAGGCGCGGTCCGCGCGTATCACAACGTGTGCCGCCATCGCGGCGCGCGCCTGCTCGAAGGATCGGGCCACTGCGCCGGGCCGATCGTCTGCCCCTACCACGGCTGGTCGT
Organism: Pseudomonadota bacterium; assembly: GCA_021805865.1. GTDB lineage: Bacteria > Pseudomonadota > Gammaproteobacteria > Steroidobacterales > Steroidobacteraceae > 13-2-20CM-66-19. Next base: position 70,417 of record JAJZDX010000017.1, on the reverse strand, counting down.
ATCGGCTAGGCGGCGAGCTCGTCGGCACGCCCGAGCACGACACGTTTCCCGCTTTGGACCGCGCGCGCTGGGGATTGAAGCCGGCGCGCTCGCAGGTGGCGTTCGGGTTCGTATTCGTATGCCTCGCGGGTGATCCGCCGCCCATCGAGGCGGTGTGGGGCGAGCTCGCCGCCGAGCTCGAGCCGTATCACATCGAGTCGATGCAGCCGTTGGGGCCCCTCTACATCGAGCATTGGGACTGCGACTGGAAGGTCGCCATGGACAATTACCTGGAGTCCTATCACGTGCCGATCGGCCACCCGGGGCTGCAGCGGATGTTCACACCCGACTATCAGGACCAGGTGCTGCTGCCGGGCGGCGTGGCGCGCGGCGTCAGCCACATGCGCGATCAGCCCTCGAGTCGCTGGAGCGAGCGCTTCTATCAGCACCTCGTCGTACCCACGGCCGAGGGCCTGCCCGAGGAGCATCGGCGCAGCTGGCGCTTCTACAGCATGCTGCCGAATACCGGGATCGACATCTTTCCCGATCAGATGGATTTCTTTCAGGTGCTGCCGCGGGGACCCGGCAAGTGCACGATCCGCGGCGGCTGCTTCGCGCACCCGGACTCGCGGCGCGAGATGCGCGTGCTGCGCTACCTGTGCGCCCGGATCAACCGCCAGGTGCAGCGCGAAGACGAGTTCCTGTGCACCCGGGTGCAACGCGGCCTCGGCTCGCGCGCCTACGAGCCCGGGCCCCTCTCAAAGCTGGAAAGCTGCATGTTTCAGTTCCACGAGCTGCTGCGCGAGCGCATCCCGGAGGTGCGCGAGCGCTCGGCTCCGGCCCGTTTTGCTTAATCCGTGACCCGGTCCGACCCGAGCAACGGCAGCAGCATGGCGATCGAGTGCCGAAAACGTGCCAGCTCCGGCGTGAGAGGCCCGGCATCCTGCGCTTGCGCGGGCAGTGTCTCGAGTCCGCGCTGCGCCGATTCGGCGAGCGCGATCTCCCCCGCCACGCTGAGATCGGCCGGGCGCTCGCCGCGGCCCGGCCGGCGGGCGCGCTGCGCCGTGCGCAGCTCGAAACGCACCACGCGGGTGCGCCCGGCGGCCTCCGGCAGCGCTTGCAGGATCTGCGGCGGCCCGGACGCAAGGTCGAGCAGTTGATTCGGCGGCAGGAAATGGCGGTCGGCCGCGGGGCTCTCGAGCCACTGCTCGACGATGAGCTTCCAGTCGGCCGCCGCCACCGTCGATTCGGTCCTCACCGCGCGCAAGGCCGGCCAGACATCCAGGGTGATCGCGGGAACTGCGCCGCCCGCCCGCCCGCCCGGACGCGGCGAGCGCACCAGGAGCAGAGGACCCAGCCTCGTCAGCTCGAGCGGCGTCAGGTCTCCGGGCGTCGTGCCGGTGAGCAGCCGGCCGTCGAGATCATAGGTCAGATCGTGCACCGGGCACTGCAATTTGCCCGCAAGCCGACCGGCAGGCTCCTCGAGCAGGGCGTGTGGCTGGCGTCGACAGGCGTTTCGCAGCGCGTGCAGTGTCCCGGCCGCGCCACGCACCACCAGCACCCGCTCCCAGGGCCAGGCTGCGGTGATGAACGCCCCGGCCCGGGCGAGCTGCTCGGCAAGACCGACCACCTGCCAGGCGGGCCGGAACAACCGCTCGCGCTCGAGCTCGAAGAACGCGGCGTCCGCATACGCCCAGCCGGGCAAGCGCCCAGCCGGGCGCGCTCCGGGGGAGGCGCCGGACTCCCGCGAAGAGGCACCGGGACGGGCGCCGGCCGGGAACATCCCCGGGAACACCGAGCCGAGATACGCGAGGGAGCGGCGGCGGGCGGCGGCGCGGTCGATGTTTTCCTCGTTCTGGAACGCGATGCTCTGCCAGAGCACCTCGAGCACGCCGATCAGCCCGAGGGAGACCGCATCGGCATCGAGATGCGTCAGACCCGCCTCGGCCATCACTGCCTCGATCAGCTCGCGCACGAGCGTGGCGAACTCATCGTCCTTCTTGCCGCAGATGTCGTGGTACTCCTGGCGGGAGCTCGCCTCGCCCCAGAAGGAGTACCACACGGACACCTTGCGGGGGCTCGCGATCTCCGGATCGAGGTACAGTTCCACGAGCCGCTCGAGGGCGCGGGTGGGCGTGCTCTTGAGCCTGGCGACCGGGGCGAGCACGCGCTCCTCGAACTCCGCGGCGAGATAGGCGAGCGAGGCCACCAGCATCGCGTCCTTGGAATCGAAATAAAAGCGCACGATGCCCGGCGAAAGGTTGGCGATCGCAACCACCTTCTCGACGGTCGTGCGCGAGGGCCCGTACAGGTGCAAAGCGGCGATGCACGCATCGATCAGCCGCTGGCGCTGGCGCATGCGCGGCGCGCGGGCGGACTCACCGGAGGGGGGCGGGGCGCTGGTATGGCGTTCACTTGACACAGTGGCAATTTTATCCTGCACAATGGCCCCGGGGCCAAATTCGGCACACACATCATGAACCGCACGAGGCATCCCCGGCGCTGGCTGATCATCCTGCCGCCGCTCCTCTTTCTGCTCATCTTCTTTCTCGTACCGTTCTTCTACACGCTGAAGATCAGCTTCGCGGAATCGGTGATCCGCATCCCCCCCTTCACCGACATATTCACCCGTACGGCGGACCACCGCCTGCATCTCACGCTCGATCTGAACAATTTCCGCCGCCTGTTCACGGAAGAGCTCTACGGCCTGGCCTACCTTTTCTCGCTGCGCACCGCGTTCTTCTCGACGCTGATCTGTCTCCTGCTCGGCTATCCGATCGCCTACGCGATGTCGAGAGCGCCGCGCGCCACGCAGAAGGTGCTGCTCCTCGCCATCATCCTGCCCTTCTGGACGTCGTTCCTGCTGAGGGTGTACGCGCTCGAGGCGGTCATTCAAAACGACGGCATTCTCAACATGCTGCTGCTGCGCCTCGGGCTGATCTCGCACCCGCTGGTGATCATGCACACCAATCTGGCGATCTACATCGGCATCATCTACTCCTACCTGCCCTACATGGTGCTGCCGCTGTTCGCCACGCTGCAGAAGCTCGATCCGGCGCTGCTCGAGGCGGCATCCGACCTCGGCAGCCCACCCTGGCGCGCGTTTCTCGACGTCACGCTGCCGCTGTCCCTGCCGGGGATCATTGCCGGCTCGATGCTGGTGTTCATTCCCGCCGTGGGGGAATTCGTCATTCCCTCGCTCCTCGGCGGCCCCGGCAACCTGATGATCGGCCGGGTCCTGTGGGACGAGTTCTTCACCAATCACGACTGGCCGGTCGCATCCGCCGTCGCCATCGCCTTCGTCGTGCTGCTGGTGGGCCCGATCGCGATCTACCAGTACTTCAGCGCACGACACCTGGAGAGCTGACCCCATGCGGCGCCAATTCTCCGCGCTTCACATAGCGATACTGTGCCTCGGCATCGGAGTGCTGTACGTACCGATCGTGGTTCTCGTCGGCTACTCATTCAACGCCTCGCCGCTGGTCAATGTCTGGGGCGGATTTTCCACCATATGGTACTCGCGCCTCCTGCACCACCAGAGCCTGCTCGACTCGGCGCTGCTGTCGCTCGATGTGGCCGTGTGCGCCGCTTCCATCGCGGTCGTGCTCGGCACTCTGGCGGCCATCGCGCTCGTGCGTTTTGCGCGCTTCCCCGGCCGGTTCCTGTTGTCCGCCATGGTGACGGCGCCGCTCGTGATGCCCGAGGTCATCACCGGCATCGCGCTGCTGCTGCTGTTCGTGTCGCTCCTGCACACCTTCTCCTGGCCCCATCGCGGCTTTCTCACGATCGTCTTCGCGCACGCGACGTTCTGCATCGCATACGTGACCGTCACTGTGCAGTCGCGGCTGCACGGAGCCGACCAGTCGCTCGAGGAGGCGGCCATGGATCTCGGCGCCGGTCCGGCCCGGGCCTTCATCGACATCACCCTGCCGCTCATCGCCCCGGCGATCGTCTCCGGGTGGCTACTCAGCTTCACGCTGTCGCTCGATGACCTTGTGAGCTCGAGCTTCATGGCCGGACCCTCCACCAATACGCTTCCGATGCTGATCTACTCCAAGGTGAAGCTGGGCTTGAGCCCGGTGATCAACGCTCTCGCCACCCTGATCATCGTGGCAGTGGGCGCGGGCGTGATCTGCGCCGGGTGGATGATGCGCCGCGCCGAGGCGCGCCACGAGCTCGAGATGCGCGAAGCGGAGCGGCTGAACGCAGCGCCGCGCGTGCCCGATGTCCGCGAGGGAGTGCCGCGTGCGGTCAGATCCCCGTCGTGACGCGCATCCAGATGCGGGTGCGCAGGCGCTCGAGCTTCGCGGACGCCGGCTTCGACTCGTAGAGCCTCGACTGCATCCGCCGCGTCGGATAGATGTTCGGATTATGCAGAATCGACGGATCGACATAGCGATCGGCCGCCCGATTGTCGTTGCCGTAATAGATCTGATTGGTGATCGAGGCAATGACGCGCGGCTCGAGCAGGTAGTTGATCCACTGAAGCGCCGCGCGCCGGTGAGGCGCGCCGGCGGGAATGAGCCATGCGTCGTACGACAGATTGGCGCCCTCGATGGGCACCGTGAAGGCGAGAGGCACGTGAAGGCCCGCGGCGCGCGCGCGCGCTTCGGCCACCGCGAAATCGCCCGAATAGGACATGGCGATGCAATAGTCGCCGTTGATCAGGCCGCTCATGTACTGGCTCGAATCGAACGCGCGGATGTACGGCCGCACCGCCATCAGCAGCTTCTCCGCGCGCAGATAGTCCCGCTTGCGGGTCGTGTTCGGATCGAGGTGCAGATACGTGAGCGCGAGCTGCAGCACGTTCTCCGGCGAGTTGAGAAAGGACACGCCGCAGCCCGCGAAATGCTTGACCACCTTCGGGTCGAACAGCATCTGCAGGCTGTCGACCGGGGCATCGGGCATGCGGGAGCGGATCTCATCGGCGTTGTAGGCGAAGCCGTTGATGGCGTGCATGTACGGCGCGGCATAGCGGTTGCCGGGGTCGGCCTTGGCCTCGATGGCGAGCGCGCGCGGATCGAGGTTCTTCCAGTTGGTGAGCTTGTCCTTGTCGAGCGGCTCGTAGGCTCCGGCCTTGATCTGGCGGGCGAAGTAGTCCATCGACGTGGTGACGACGTCGTAGCCCGAGTCACCCGCGAGCAGCCTCGCCTCCTCGGTCTGGGACGAGGGGTAGGTGTCGTAGATCACGCGGATCCCGGTCTTGGCTTCGAAATCGCGCACCGTGTCCTTGCCGATGTAGTCCGCCCAGTTGTAGACATAGAGCACCCGCTGGCGGGGCGGTTTCGAGGAGGCGCGCCCGCAGGCGCTCAACCCTGCCGCCGCGACAAGCAGCAGCGCCGCGCGCGCGCACCCGGCGGCGGTCGATTTCAGGCTCGTGCGCATGGGCGGACTCCCGGCGGCCGTGCGTCACAGCCGGACCATGATGTGGCGGGCAACAGTGTAGTCCTCGAGAGCGTACACGGAGAGGTCCTTGCCGTAGCCGGAACGCTTGAAGCCTCCGTGAGGCATCTCGCTCACGGTCGAGAAGTGGGTATTGACCCAGGTGATGCCGTACTGCAGCCCGGCGGCGACCCGCATGGCGAGCGACACGTCGCGGGTCCAGACCGAGGAGGCGAGGCCGTATTCGCAATCGTTCGCCATGGCGAGCGCCTGCCCGGCATCCTCGAAGCGGGTCACCGAGATCACCGGTCCGAACACCTCCCGCTGCACGATCTCATCGTCCTGGCGCGCGCCCGCGACGATGGTCGGCTCGTAAAAGAAGCCGCCGCCGGGGCGGGCCCGGCCGCCCGTGGTGATCTCGATATGAGGCACCGCCGCCGCGCGCGAGACGAACCCCGCCACCCGCTCGCGCTGCGCCGCCGAGATCAGCGGCCCCATCTCCACGCCCTCCTCCCGCTGGCTGCCCACCTTGATGGAGCGCACCGCGCTGGTGAGGTCGGCGACGAGGCGGTCGTGAATCCGGGATCCGGCGTAGAGACGGCAAGCCGCCGTGCAATCCTGACCCGCATTGTAATAACCGAAGGTGCGTACGCCGGCCACGACGAGCTCCAGGTCGGCATCGTCGAACACCAGCACCGGGGCCTTGCCCCCGAGCTCGAGATGGGTGCGCTTGAGGTTGCCGGCGGCCGTAGCCAGCACCTTCTGCCCGGTCCCCACATCTCCCGTCAGCGATATCATGCGCACGCGCGGATGCGCCGCGAGAAGACTTCCAACCGGGTCGCCGCGCCCCGCCACGACATTGGCGACGCCGGCGGGCAGATGCTCTGCGAGCGCCTCCGCGAGCTTCAGCGCGGTGAGCGGAGTCTGCTCGGACGGCTTCAGGACCACGGTGTTCCCGGCGGCGAGCGGCGGCGCCAGCTTCCACGCCGCCATCATCAAAGGGTAATTCCATGGGGCTATCGCGGCCACGACCCCCACCGGATCGCGGCGGATGAGGCTCGTGCACCCCGGCTGGTATTCCCCCGCGGCGATGCCGTGCGGGCTGCGGCAGACGCCGGCGAAGAAGCGAAAGACGTCCGCGATGGCGGGAATCTCATCGGCCAGCACGGCCGCAAGGGGCTTGCCGGTGTTGCGGGACTCGAGCTGCGCATACTCCCGCGCCTCGCTCTCGATATGCGCGGCGATGGCGAGCAGGCGCGCCGCCCGCTCCTTCGGCGCCACGGCCCGCCAGGTCTCGAATGCCCGCTCGGCCGCCATGACCGCCGCATTCACCTGCCCGACGCTCGCGCCGGCTATGGCTGCGAGCCGCCCGCCGCTTGCTGGATCGAGGATGGTCTCCTCGGCGCCCTCGCCCGCGACCAGACGCCCGTCGATCAGCAACCGCTCGTGCATGTCAGCCTCCCCCGCGGATCTTGCCGCGCTTTGGCGTCGTATCGTATTATTATCGAAATAATATTTAAAGGGTGGGAGCTCATATCATGATCGACGGCGCGATGGAGCGCCTCCTGGCGCCGCGAACCGTCGCGCTCTGCGGCGGGGCCTGGGCGGATGCGGCCGCCGCGGCGTGCCGTGCCATCGGCTATCGCGGTGAGGTGTGGCGCGTTCACCCGAGCCGCCCATCGAGCGCCGAGCAGTGCTACTACCGCTCGATCGAGGAGTTGCCGGGGATTCCCGATGCGACCTTCATTGCGGCCCCGGCGCGCGAAGCGCCCGCCATCACGGCGGCGCTCGCGCGGCGCCGCGCCGGCGGATTCGTCTGTTTCGCTTCGGGATTCTCGGAGACCGGCACCGAGGAGGGCCGGCGTCTCGCCGGCGAGCTCGCCGGCGCGGCCGGCGCACTGCCGTATCTCGGCCCCAACTGTTACGGCTTCATCAATTTCTTCGATCGGGCGGCGCTTTGGCCGGACCAGATCGTCGGCGTCCCGCCGCAGCGCGGCGTGGCGCTCATCTGCCAGAGCGGTACGATCGCGCTCGATCTGCTGTTCAACCGCCGCTCGCTGCCGATCGGCTACGTACTCACGGTAGGCAATCAGGAACGCATCGCCGTGGAGGATCTGATCGAAGCGCTCGCGCAGGACGAGCGCGTCACGGCGTTCGGCCTGTACGTGGAGGGCATCAAGGATGCCGAGCGCTTCGCCCGGGCCATCGACCAGGCGAGGCGCGCCGGCATGCCGCTTGCCCTGGTCAAGACCGGCCGCACCGAGGCCGCCTCGCGCACCGTGCACAGTCATACCGGCTCGCTCGCCGGCTCGGACGCCGCCTTCGATGCGTTCTGCCGGCAGATCGGCATCGCCCGCTGCGACACCCTTGCCACGCTGTGCGAAACCCTGAAAGTGCTGCATGCCGGGGGCCCTCTGCCCGGACACCGGCTGTTGCTCATGGGCGCATCGGGCGGCGATACCGCGATGGCCGCGGACACGGCCCGCGGACTTCAGCTGCGCTTCCCGCCCCTTCCCTCGCAGCCGGCCGGGGAGTTGGGCACATTGCTGACGGATCGCGTCACCCTCTCCAATCCGTTCGATTTCCACACTCACATCTGGTTCGACCGGCCGCGGCTGCGATCGCTTTTCTCGATCGTGCAGAGCGCCGGATACGACGCGGTGGGCCTGCTCATCGACTGTCCGCCGCAGCAGGAGGCGGACGCGGCAAGCTACCTCGCGGTGATCGAGGAGTTCGAGGCGGCCTCGAAAGAAACGCGGGCGCGCACCGCGCTCGTCAGCTCGCTGCCGGAGTCCCTCCCCGCGCAAGTCCGCGTCCGCTGCCTCGCCGCGGGGATCGCGCCGCTTCAAGGTCAGCGCGAAGCGCTCGAGGCACTCGATCTCGCAGCGGCAATCGGGGCGGCCTGGACACGCGGGGGGCGGGTGGAACTGGTCAAGCCCGGGCCCGCCGATACACCGGCGCATGCCCCCGCCGGTGAGCCGCGGGCGCGCACACTGACCGAATACCAGGGCAAGGCGGCGCTCGCGGCCTGCGGGGTGCCGATCCCGGCGTCGCGGCTCGTCGCTCCCGCGGACGCGGCCGATGCCGCGGCCGACATCGGCTTCCCGGTCGTCATCAAGGTCGCGGGACCGGGGCTCGAGCACAAGTCGGATGTCGGCGGCGTGGTTCTCAACGTGCGTACGCCCACCGATGCCGATACCGCGGCCGCCCGATTGTCGCGCCTGTCCGACCAGCTGCTCGTCGAGCAAATGGTCACCGACGCAGTCGCCGAGATCCTGATCGGCATCAAGACCGACGCCCAGTTCGGCCAGCTGCTCGTGCTCGGGGCGGGCGGCGTCCTCACGGAGCTGCTCAAAGACACCGTGATTCTGCTGCCGCCCTTCACGGCCGCGGACATCGAGCGCGCGATCGGCCGACTCGCCGTGGCAAAGCTCCTCGGCGGCTTTCGCGGCGGCCCGCCAGGGGACATCCCGGCGCTGGTGCAGACCGCCCTCGGGTGCGCGCGCTACGCTCGGGACACCCGCGATCGCTTGATCGAGCTCGATCTCAATCCGGTCATCGTGCGCCCGGCCGGCCGCGGCGCCGTCGCGGTGGATGCATTGATCCGCCTCATCGAGGAAAACTGACATGTCCGACATCAGCGAGAGAGACGGGATCCGCACTGTCACGGATGGTGCGCTCATCGAAGTATGGATCGACCGGCCCAAGGCGAACGCGATCAACCTCGCCGCCAGCCGGCGGCTGAACGAGGTATTCGGCGCCTTTCGCGACGACCCCGCGCTGCGCATCGCGATCGTCACCGGCGCCGGCGACCGGTTCTTCTGCCCCGGCTGGGACCTCAAGGCCGCGGCGGACGGGGAGCGCTCCGATGAGGACTGGGGGAGCGGCGGATTCGGCGGCCTCAACTATCCGCGCAATCTCGACAAGCCCGTCATCGCGGCGATCAACGGCATCGCCTGCGGCGGCGGCTTCGAGATCGCCCTCGGCTGCGACATCATCGTGATGGAAGAGCACGCCCGCTTCGCGCTGCCGGAGATCAACGTTGGCGTCCTGGCGGACGCCGGCACGATCAAGCTGCGACGACGGATTCCTTATCACGTCGCGGTCGAGTTCCTGATGACGGGCCGGTGGATGGATGCCGCCGAAGCCAAGCACTGGGGGCTCGCCAATCATGTGGTGGCGCGCGGCGAGGCGCTCGCCAAGGCGCGTGAGATCGCCCACCAGCTCGCCGACGGCCCACCTCTGCTGTTCCCGGCGATCAAACAGCTCCTGCGCCACACCGAGATGATCCCGGAGCACCAGGCATTCGAGCTGCACGACAGCCTGGAGGCCGTTCAACGGGTCATTCGCTCCGAGGACCTCAGGGAGGGAGCCCGGGCGTTCGCCGAGAAGCGCAAGCCGGCCTGGAAGGGTCGCTGACTGATTTGAAGCCGCCTGCGGCGGCGGGCACGTTCCTGTGCCTGTGTCGCCCCTGCGCCTCACGCCGCGGGCTCGCCCGCACGCGATGGATGACTGATGCGTCAGGAAGCACCCGGCGGCGGGCGCCGTGTCCGGCGCGGCGGCGCGCAAAAAGCGTGGCTTACGCGGGACGCCGTGCCCGCGATACAAGGCCGCGGTCAACCCCCGAGAGGGCGCAACAGCGCCCTCGAGATGATGTGCCGCTGCACCTCGCTGGTGCCGTCCCAGATGCGCTCGATGCGCGCGTCGCGCCAGATGCGCTCGAGCGGCAGCTCGCTCATCAGGCCCATGCCGCCATGGATCTGCAGCGCCTCGTCGGCCACCATGGCGAGCATCTCGGTGGCCTTGAGCTTGGCGACCGACAGATCGAGATCCGTTGCCGTGCCCTGGCCGAGCTTCCAGGCCGCCTCGAGCGTCAGCAGCTCCGCGGCTCGCAGCTCGACCGCCATGTCGGCGAGCTTGAACGCCACGCCCTGGAATTTGCCGATGCTCTGGCCGAACTGCACGCGGTCCACCGCCCATTGCTTGGCGTGCTCGAGCGCACGCTCCGCACGCCCCAGGCAGTTGGCCGCCACCTGCAGCCGGGTCGCGCCGAGCCAGGTGTTGGCGACATCGAATCCCTTGTGCAGCTCCCCGAGCACCGCCGACTTCGGCACCCGGCAATCGGTGAATTTCAGGATGCTGTTGGTATAGCCTCTGTGCGAGACGTTGCGGTAGCCGGGCAGGACCTCGAACCCGGGCGTGCCCATATCGACGAGCAGCGCGGTGATGAGGCGGCGGCTGCCGCGCGGCGTGCTCTCCTGCCCCGAGGCGGCGAACAGGATGACGAAGTCGGCGTGGTCAGCGTGGCTGATGAAGTGCTTCGTGCCGTTCAACACCAGATCCCCGCCCTTTAGGACCGCCGTCGTCTTCATGCCGCGCAGGTCCGAGCCCGCGCCCGGCTCGGTCATGGCGAGGCACTCGGTGCGCTCGCCACGCACCGCCGGCAGCAGGTAGCGCTCGCGCTGCTCTCCCTCGCAGGCGAGCAGGATGTTCGAAGGACGCGCGACGCACGAGTAGTGCAGCGCATAGCTCGTGCGCCCGAGCTCCTTCTCGTAGAGCATCCAGCTCACCGGATCGAGGCCGCCGCCGCCGACCTCGGCCGGCATGTTGGCGGCATACAGCCCGGCGTCGATGGCTTTGGCCTTGAGCTCACGCCGCAGCGGCTCGCGCAGATGACCGGACTCCTCGACCTCGGCCTCGTGCGGGTAGAGCTCCCGGCGCACGAACTCGCCGGTCGTCTTGACGATGAGCTGCTGTTCTTCGTTGAGCGCGAATTCCATCGGTTCATCCCCCCGGCAGCCGCCGGACCGGCGTATTTTATAATCACTGTGATAATACCCCGAAAGACCCGACCGACGCCAATGGACCGGCGCCCGGCCCGGACGGCCGGCACGATTGCACCAAAGCCTCGCGAAGCGCACCGCATCGAGTCAGCCCTCCGTCGGCGTCCGCTCGAGCTCCTGCGCCGGCAGATCCGCGTGCCGCGCCTCGAAAACGAGCGGCGGACGACTCTTGAGCCCGTTGCCGTCGCGGCCCGGCCCCGAGCAGCACACCGTGCCGGCGCATGGCATTCACCACCCGCCGGGTCTCGGCGGACGCGCCCAGGCCGCTCGCCGGATGGGCGCCGGCCTCGACGCCGATGCGCAGCCCCGCGCCCCGCACATCGCGGATCGCAGGGCGGCGATTCCCGAGCGCAAGGGGCGTCCTTTTCAGATGCTCGTCCGTTCGATGCGGGTTGTCCATGAGACTTTCGTCGCGGATCACCTGCTACACCGCAGACGCCGCCGCGCACGAGACGCCGCTTCCCCCATAGGGTTTGCCATGGGGCCGGCGCGCGGCGGCTGCGCGAGCGGGAAGGCGCCGGCGATCCCACCAGGCCCGATACCAACGTGGTGCCCCCGTGAATATCCCGCGAGGAGCTCATCAGCGGCTACCGCCGGCAGCATGAGCGGTTGCTCGGCGACCGGGCGAGCGCCGGAGAGGTTGGAATATGGGAAAGCGGCGAGCCTGCGCATCCGCGCCCGCCTGCCCGGCCGGCTGAGGCATTGCGCCGATCAGATCTCGATCGACGCCGGTACTCTTTACCGACTGATCACCCTCGACGCCTGGCCCTTTCAGCTCACCATCCCGGCATCGGAGGCCTGAAATGACCGATCGGGTGGCGCACCGGGGGGGGGCTGTCGGAGGCGCTTCGACAGCGTGACCGCGGGGCAGGTCCCTCCTGACTCCGCGTGGCGGGGACCCCTCGGATTCCCACCGCCACTCCGGCGCTCATGATGCCACTTGACGATCGTCAAGGCGTCAGCGCCTCCGGTCGCCGTACCGTGTCCCCGGAATAGCGTGAGGACATGACAGATGTCGCAGTGGCCCAAAGCCGCTCGGGCCGGGCAGATCGCCAATCGCCGCTGCACGGTGGTTGCGCTCAACGGCGCCGATGCGGCCGCCTGCAATCCGGACGGCGGGCACTTTGCCCTCGAGGACCTGTGCACCCACCTCGGCAGGGATCTCTCCGGCGGTTGGCTGGAGGGGGACCGAGCGGTCTGCCCATGGCACATGGCCAAGTTCTCCATTCGCACCGGGAAGGCCCTCGAGGCGCCCGCGTATGCTGGCGTGCATACCTTCCCGGTGCGCATCCGCGACGGAATCATCGGGGTTTGCGATGACCGCGAATGACGAGGACGAGGTCCTTGCAGCGGTCAACCGTCTACTCTTGCGCGCCCTGCTTGAGCTCGGCGAGGCCGGAGAGGCGCAGCGTCGCTCGGCGTGCACGCTCGCCGCTTCCGCATGGTCCGCTCTGCGCCGTTCTCAACCACGCGAAGCCGAACGCTTCAACGGCGTGTTACACAGTCTTACCCGTGCTCGACATGGCACACCTGATGAGGAGATACCCGTGTCACAACCCAAAACCCTCGATGTCCGCAAGCTCATCCCCATGGACCGACACCGCCTGATCTTCGAGACCTATGGCAAACTCAACCCCGGTGAAAGCTTCGTGTTGGTCAACGACCACGATCCCAAACCGCTCTACTACCAGTTCGAAGCCGAGCACACGGGCGAATTTTCCTGGAATTACCTCGAGCAGGGACCGGCTACCTGGCAGGTGCAGATCGGCCGCACCGCGGCGGCTCATTCTTGAATGTCGAAATGTGCTTTGGCGACAGGCGTCATCAGGCGCGGCGACCACGCCGGCAGGAACGTGAGATGGATTTTCGCGTCGTTGACGCCAGGAAGGCTTCTGCAGCGCTCATGGACGCCTGACATGATGTAATCCTGAGCGGGACACCCCGGCGTCGTCATGGTCATGGTGATCTCGACGACGCCGGCGTCCACCTCCAACTCATAAATCAGGCCGAGATCGACGATGTTGTACCCGAGCTCTGGGTCGAGCACTTCGCGCAGCGCTTCGAGCACGAAGTCCCGGTTCGGGGAGATGCCAGTGTCCATCGCGATCAGCCCGCGCGCCGGATCAAAAGCCGCACGCCCTCACCCACCTTCTCGGTGTGGATTGCGGCGCCCCGCGCCTGCAGCTCGGGATACAGAAAGACCGGATCGCGCTCGTTGAGCGCCTCCAGGACCTCTCCCGGCCCCAGGTGCTCGAGCGCATCGAGGATCCGGATCATCGGCTCAGGCGGCTCCAGACCACGGTTGTCGAGGTACGTACTCGGCTTGGGCCACCCGCCCGCGCAGGACTCCTTGGAAACCGGAGCGGCGGGCGAGGCGGGCTCCGGCCGCGGCGCCTGCGGCGAGAACAGCACCTCCCAGTTTTTCCCGTCATGGCACATCGCTTCGTGATCGAATCCCTTGCGACCGAGCACGGCGTAGAGCGGCAGCGGCTCGAAGGTGGCGAGCAGGCGCAGCGCTTGCCCCGGCGCGAGACTCGCTACGGCCTTAAGGATCCGCGGCAGCGGCTCCCCTCCGTTGCGCAGCTCTTCGCGAACATCAAGTGTCAGCGGCTCGGACATGGTCAGCCTTTCTGAGTTGGTAGGAGCGGGGATCTGGCGGGCTCGTGGTGGCGCAACTGCGCGTAGTGACCACGCCAGGCGCGCCAGTACTCGATGACAAGACCGAAGGTCGCAAGCGTCACGAGCACAAGGCATGCCCGAAACCCGCGCGAGCTGCCGAGCAGGCCGGCAACGGCGCCCAGCAGCACGCCGAGGAAATACAGTGCAAACCACGGATAGCCGCGTCGCTCGAGGACCAGATCCTGGACACGCGGCACGGCTCCCCCCCGCCCGAGGCTGCTGCCGTAGCGGGACAGCCATGTGAGGAAGGGAACGATCTTGTAGAGCTGGGTGAGTCCGAGGCCACCGAGCCAGCCGAACACGGTGAGAAACACGATCACCGGTGCGCCGGCGCTGGTATGAGCCGTCAACCGCAAACCGATCGCGAGCGCCGAGCCAAGCCCCAGGAAGGCGAAGGCGGCAATGGCGGCCCGGTTGTGCGCTTCGATGACGGGGCGCTTGCGCGTGCGATAGATCCGGACGATGTCCCACAGATAGAGGGCCACGGCGATGGCGACCGTCGCGTATCCCGACGATTCTGCGACCCGCAAGGGCTCGGCAGCACTCCACACCCGCGCAAGACCCGCGCCGACGGCCAGAGCGAACCCCGCTGTCGCGAGGACATGAACGGAATTCCCCGCGATTCCGCGCTCCTCCGGAGCCAGCATGAACATGGGCAGCAGCTTGTAGCTCACCGCCATGGCGGTGAGCGTGAACCATCCACCGAGACCGGCGAGCGCGTGATCGCCTACACCGGCAAGAAGCGGCGCCAGGTACGGCGCAAGTGCCGGCGCCGCAAGGGCCAAGGCGAACGAGAGTCCGAGCGTCACGGTCAGGACCAGGAATGCCAATCCCGTGAGTACCATTCGCCCGGGGAGCGACAACGGTCGCGAGCGAAGCAGCGGTACCCCAATGTTCCAGCACGCGATCAGTACCCCCAAAAACACGGCGGCACCGCCGGCCGGCAGGGCCATCGCGAGCCCCGGGTATCCGGCGCCGATGCCGAAGAACCCGCCGACCATGCCGGCGAGGCCGCTCTCGAGAGCGATGAGCGTCGCGAGTGCCAGGGACTGGCTCACGAGTGGGCGGGACGTGATGACCGGAACGAACTGGAAGAGCGCCCCCAGCATCAGGAACAATAGCCAGCCGATCACCAGCAGATGCACCGCGGCAAGTGTTCCGGCGGTGGAGACGGGCTGTGCGGGCCAGGTCATACCGGCGAGCATCCATCCCTGGGCCACCAGGAAGTTCACGAGTGCGCAGGCGAACATCGGCAAGGTCCAGCGCGAAAGTCGATTGCTGAGCGCGGCCATGGGCGAAGCGTCCTCGCAACCCTCCTTTTGCGCCTTGACGGCCGTCAAGCGTCAGCGCATGTGGCGACGGAGCCTTTCCACATCGACAATCGTAACTTCCTCCCCCGCACCCTCGATGAGGCCCTCGTCGCTGAGGCCCCGCAGCGTCCGGGAGAGCGTCTCCGGCGTGACGGCCACGTGCGCCGCAATCACCATCTTGCGCGCCGGAAGTGTCACGGTAACCCGGCCTTGAGCGGTCTGAGGCAGGAGCCCGAGCAGGTAGTGCACCACACGGTAGCGGCTGTTCTGCAGAGCCAGCGTCTCAATCTCATCCCAGTGCGCCTGGATCCGCCGAGTCATCTGCGCCATCACCGCGAGGCAGGTGGGGAAAGACTCCCGCAGGATTGCAAGGAATGTCTCGCGATCGAAAGCGATCAGCTCGGCGGCCTCCACGCCCTCCCCATGCACCGGATATTGCGGCGCGTCCATGAACAGGATGCTTTCGGCAAACGTCTGGGAAGGCCGGATGAGCCGCATGATCTTCTCGTCCCCCTCAGGCGAAAGACGATACAGCTTCACGCAGCCGCGCCGCACCAGGAAAAACTGTCCCGCGCGTTCCCCGTGGGTGAACAGGCGCTCACCCGGGGAAAGCTGCCGCGATACCGCGGTCGCGAGCAGCCGCTCTTGCTGAGCCTCCGACAATGCGGAGAACAGGTAATGGTGGCTCAGCTCGAGGGCCAGCGCCCTGTCTGCCTGCATGCTGCCTCGTAGCGGACGGTCCAGGGGGGCATCGATGAGAGACGATTCTCACCTACTTTATCACACGAGCCCGCATTATCGAGAGCGAGCGACCCGATGCCCACGGCTTCTCCTCCGCCGGTACGGCGGGAACAGCTTGACGTTGATCAAGGCGCACGACCTCTCACAAACGCTAGGTTTTCCCGCTGAGAGCCGCGGCAGGCGGCAAGGAGTGAGCCGTGACCCACGTCGTCACTGAAAACTGCATCAAATGCAAGTACACCGACTGCGTGGAAGTGTGCCCGGTGGACTGTTTCCACGCGGGTCCCAACATGCTGGTGATCGACCCCGACGAGTGCATCGATTGCACCCTGTGTGTCCAGGAGTGTCCCGCCGAAGCGATATTCCCCGAGGACGAGGTGCCAAAGGGGCAGGAGCACTTCCTTGAGCTCAACAGGCAGCTCGCCCCGAAGTGGCCCGTCCTCGCGCAGAAGATTCCCGCGCCCGAGGATGCGAAACAATGGGACGGTGCGCCAGAGAAGCTTCCGATGCTCGAGCGTTGAGAGATTGCGGCACACACTCAAGTCCGTGACCGCTGTCGCGCCTCAACAGCTTGAAGCTCTCGTCCCGCTCGCCTGTCACCCGTGTCGCATCCGCCTCGAGGCCGCATCGCTCCCGTGCGGGAGCCCCCGCTCGACCGGCATGGGCCGGGAGCCCGCAATCATCGCCGCCATGAGCGCATCGGGATCACTCTGCATCTGCCGTCGCTCCGCGAGGGTAAGGTCAACGATACCCGCGCGCCTGCAGCGCGAAGAGACGCGCGTAGAGGCCATCGAGCCGCATGAGCTCCTCGTGGCTCCCCCGCTCCAGGATGCGGCCATGGTCGAGCACCATGATCTGGTCGGCCATGCGCACCGTGGAGAAGCGGTGCGAGATGAGAATGGTGATGCGCTCGCGGGCGAGCTGGCGGAAGCGCTCGAACACCTCGGCTTCCGCCTGCGCGTCCATGGCGGCGGTCGGCTCATCCAGCACCAACACATCCGCCCGCGTGCGCATGAAAGCCCGCGACAGGGCCACCTTCTGCCATTGTCCTCCGGAGAGCTCATGCCCGTCCTGGAACCACGTGCCGAGCTGCGTGTGGTAGCCCGCCGGCAGCGCCTCGATGAAGCTGTCGGCGCGGCCCATGCGGGCCGCCTCCTGCCAGCGGGCCTCATCCTCGAAATAGCGCTCATCGCCCGCGCCGATGTTCTCTCCGACCGGCATCTGGTAGCGGGCGAAGTCCTGGAAGATCACGCCGATCCGCCCGCGCAGCGCCTGCTCGTCCCAGTCGGCGAGGTCGCGGCCATCGAGCAGGATCCTGCCGCTCGTCGGCGCGTACAGCCGTGTCAACAGCTTGATGAGCGTCGTCTTGCCGGAGCCGTTCTCCCCGACCAGCGCCAGGCTGGTGCCGGGGGGCAGATGCAAGGTGACGTGCTCGAGCGCGGCGGTCCGCGCGCCCGGATAGATGAAGCTGACATCCTCGAAGCGAATGCCATCCTCCGGGTGCGGCCCGCGCACCATGCCCCCGGATGGCGCGGGCACCGGCGTCTCCAGGTACTCGTACAGCGTCGAGAGGTAGAGGTTGTCTTCGTACATGCCGCCGACGGCCGACAGCATCGCCGAGACGGCGGTTTGACCCTGGCGGAACGCCCCGACGTACATCGTCATCTCGCCGAGGGTGATCACCCGCCTGATGGTGCTGACGGCGATCCAGGCATACGCTCCGTAGAGAGTCAATGTAGCAACCAACCCGAGGGCGAAGCCCCACAGGTCGCGCCGCACGGTCAGCGCGCGATCGGCCCGATACAGCCGGTGGAAGATGCCGCGGTAGCGGTCGAGCAGCCTCGGCCCGAGCCCGTACAGCTTGACCTCCTTGACGTAGTCCTCGCGGGCGAGCACCGTCTCGAGATAGGTCTGCATGCGCGTCTCGGGCGAGCGCCAGCGGAACAGCCGAAATGCATCGCCGGAGAACTTGGCCTCGGCGACGAACGCCGGCAGACCCGCGAGCAGCAGCACGAGCACCGCCCAGGGAGAGAATTGCGCCAGCAGCGTGGCGAAGCTCACCAGGGAGATGGCGTTCTGTGCCAGCCCGAACGTCCGGGTGACCAGACTCAGCGGCCGGCTCGAGGCCTCGCGGCGGGCCCGGGTAAGCTTGTCGTAGAACTCCGAATCCTCGAACTGTCCGAGCGAGAGCGTCAGCGCCTTCTCGAGGATCATCTCGTTGACGCGCTGCCCCAGCTGAACGCGCAGCAGCGAGCGGGACAGGGTCAATCCGCGTTGGGCGGCGGCGATCGAGGCGACCAGCACGCCCTCGATGACGACGAGCTCGATCACGCGCGAGGTGCCGGCGCCTGCGCTGTGGATGGCGGCGACGACACCATCGACGATCAGCGAGCCGATGCCGAGGACCGAGGCCGGCAACACACCGGCCACGAGCGTCAGCAGGGCAAACCATACGGTGAGCGCCCGGTTGGTGCTCCAGACGAGCTCGATGGCACGGCGGCTGTAGCGGAATACACCGAGGAATCCGCGCAGCGTCAGCGGCTCGGAAGGAGGCGCAGAGAGCGCCTCGCGGCGGGCGCGTGCGGCAATGGACATTAAAAGAAGTGTGGGGCCATCGGCCGGCGATTCCAAGGCCCAGGTCGAGCCTGCGGCGCCTCAGCGCATCGACCGCCCTCGCCTCGCGTTCGCGACGGCCTCCGGCGCGGCTGCCACCGGCCGCACCTGCGAGGCCACCGCCCAGGCTGGATATCGGCATCGCACTGGGGAGGATCGCAGAGCGCCCGACCGAGCGGGGATTCCCCAAAGCAGGCCGGACATCAATCTGCTATAGTTCGAAGTCTTTGCCACCCGGCAATACCGCCAGCCCCACCGGCCTCCCATGAAGCCCATCCGCAACATTGCCATCATTGCCCACGTCGATCACGGCAAGACCACCCTGGTCGACTGCCTGCTCAAGCAATCCGGCACCTTCGCCGCCCATGAGAAGCTCACCGAGCGCATCATGGACTCGAATGACTTGGAGCGCGAGCGCGGCATCACGATCCTCGCCAAGAACTGCGCCATCGAGTACCGCGGCACCCGCATCAACGTCGTCGATACCCCGGGACACGCGGACTTCGGCGGCGAAGTCGAGCGCGTGCTCTCGATGGTCGACGGGGTGCTGCTGGTGGTCGATGCGGTCGAGGGCCCCATGCCGCAGACCCGTTTCGTCACGCGCAAGGCGCTCTCGCTCGGCTTGAAGGCCATCGTGGTCGTCAACAAAGTCGACCGTCCGGGCGCCCGCCCCGACTGGGTCATCGACCAGACCTTCGAGCTGTTCGACAAGCTCGGCGCCAGCGACGAGCAGCTCGACTTCCCGGTGATCTACGCCTCTGCGCTGCAGGGCTGGGCCGGCAAGGATCACGAGACACCGGGGACCGACATGACCGCGCTGTTCGAGGCCATTCTCGAGCACGTGCCGCCGCCGGCCGCCGAAGGCGACCGTCCGCTGCAGCTGCAGATCTCGACGCTCGATTACAACAGCTACGTGGGCCGCATCGGCATCGGGCGCATTCGCCGCGGCTCGGTCCGCCCGGGCCAGGCCGTGGCACTGCGCTACGGCGAGCAGGACCGGGGATCTGCCAAGGTCGCTCAGGTGCTCACCTTCACCGGCCTGCAGCGCCAACCGGCCGAGGAGGCGGGCGCCGGCGATATCGTCGCCATCACCGGCGTCGAGGCAGTGAATATCGGCCTGACCGTTTGCGACAGCGAATGCGCCGAAGGCCTGCCGCCGATCCGGATCGATGAGCCGACGCTCGCCATGCAGTTCCAGGTCAACACCTCGCCGTTCGCCGGCCGGGAAGGCAAGTTCGTGACCAGCCGCCAGCTGCGCGAGCGACTACAGCGGGAACTGCAAAGCAACGTGGCGCTGCGCGTCGAGGACACGGACTCTCCGGACATGTTCCGGGTCTGCGGCCGCGGAGAGCTGCACCTCACCATTCTCATCGAGAACATGCGACGCGAGGGCTATGAGCTCGCCGTCTCCCGCCCGCAGGTGCTCACCCGGGTGGTGAGCGGCGAGGTGCAGGAGCCCTACGAGGCCCTCACTGTCGACGTCGAAGACTCGCACCAGGGCGCGGTGATGGAGGCATTGGGCCGCCGCCGCGCCGAGCTCACCGACATGGCCGCCGACGGCAACGGCCGGGCGCGCCTGGATTACCGAGTTCCCGCGCGCGGCCTGATCGGCTTCCAGGGCGAGTTCCTCACCCTCACCCGCGGCACCGGCCTGATGAGCCACATCTTCGACGGCTTCGCTCCGGTCAAGGGCGAGATACCCGAGCGGCGCAACGGCGTGCTGGTGAGCAATGAGCAAGGCGAAGCCGTCGCGTACGCCCTGTTCAACCTGCAAGAGCGCGGCAGGCTGTTCGTGAGTCCCGGGGAGAAGCTCTACGAGGGGATGATCATCGGCATCCACAGCCGCGACAACGATCTGGTGGTCAACCCCATCAAGACCAAGAAGCTGACCAACATCCGCGCCGCCGGCAAGGACGATGCCATCCTGCTCACCCCGCCGATCGAGCTCACGCTGGAATACGCCGTGGAGTTCATCGCGGACGACGAGCTCGTCGAGGTGACGCCGGCCTCGATCCGCATCCGCAAGCGCCATCTCACCGACCAGGAGCGCCGCCGCGCGCAGCGCGACACGGACCAGGATCCCCAGGCCCTCACCGCCTGAAGCACAACGGCGGGCCCTGCTTTGTCGCCCCCGTTTCGGCCCTGAGGAGCTGAGCACCCGATCGCCTGCCTTGATTTTTGTTGTAATTTAGCAACAGTATTCGGCGAACCCGGCTTTCCGCGTGAATTTGCTGTGGCGCAAATCGCAGGAAGTATTGCAATGTTACGATGACATCGATATCATTTGATATCGATGTCATTCTCCCAGCGGGAGGGGACATCGGTTTCATCTGCGGTATTTCGGGGGGAACCGCCATGCTCTTGGTCGCCGGGTACGAACCCACGGCAGTGCCGCCTCGCCGAGGCAGGATGTCGGCGCGGTTCGCCCTCACGGCACGACCGTGCCGGACGGGAGCGCATCGATCCCGCCTCGGCCCAACACCAACACCCCGCTCCGTGGGCCGCAACGCCCGGCCGTCGGCTCGAGTCTCGCCGCGGAATTTTCCCTGCCGCACTTCCCGCTCATCTCCCACATGAAGAGGCAACAAACATGAAATGTCACCCGTTGACGGCCTACGCCGCCGGTCTACTGACGCTCGCGGCAGGCAGCGTCCACGCCAAGACGCCCGATCCGGCGGCCGCAACCCCTCAGGCAACGCCGGGCGCCGGCGCGCCGGTTCTGCCCTCGCTGCAAACGGTCATCGTGACCGCCACACCCATGGCGAGCGGCGTGCGGCTGCTCAACGCCAGCTTCTCGGTCACCACGGCCAACCTCACCCAGATCCACGATGCGATGCCCTCCAGCGCCGCCGATCTGCTCAAGATCGTGCCGGGCCTGTGGCCGGAGGCGAGCGGCGGTGACACCGGACCGAACATCGAGATCGCCGGCTTTCCCGGAGGCGGCGATGCGCCCTACGTCACGATGCAGATCAACGGCACGCCGGTCTACCCGGCCCCGACGATCTCCTTCATGGACAACTCTTCTCTCATCCGCCTCGACGACACCGTGCAACGGGTGCAGGTCGTGCAGGGCGGACCGTCGGTCGTGTACTCCAGCGGCCAGATCGGCGCCACCGTCAACTACATTCTGCGTCACGGCACCCCCACGCCGCACGGCGAGCTCGGCCTGACGCTCGGCACCGACGGCCTGTACCGCCTGGACGGCTTCTACGGCGGACCGCTGTCCCATCACTGGTACTTCAGCGTCGGCGGCTTCTACCGCGAGTCGGACGGCATCCGCAACTCCCAATTCCCCGCCAACAGCGGCGGGCAGCTCACCGCCACCCTGTATCACACCTGGCACGGTGGCAACCTGCTGCTCTGGGGCCGGGAGCTCAATGACAAGAACCTGTTCATCACCGACATCCCGGTCGCGGTCAGTCCGAACGGCGAGAATGTGTCGGCTTTCCCGGGCTTCAATCCGAACACCGGCACGTTCGCGGGCAACGCCAACCGTGCGATCACGGTCCAGGAATTCCCCTGCGTCCAGCCCGGCCAGCCGGCGAACGGCTGCGCCCCCGGCACCATCAGCGCCGACCTCGCCAACGGCCGCGGCTCCCACGTCCACATGTTCGGCGCCGACCTCAACCTCCATATCGGCAAGTGGGCGCTCAGTGACAACATGGGCTACACCGGCGGCTACATGCCAACCAATGCCCTGTTCAACAACCTCTCGCCCGAGACGCTCTCGAGCTTCATCTCCAGCGAGATTTCGAGCGCCAACGGCACCAGCGGCATCATGGCCGCCACCGGCGGCAGCCCCTTCATCAGCGGAACGGGCACCCTCCTGAACGGCAGCACCCTCAGCCCCAGCACGGAGGTCGCCTCGCTCGGATTCTGGATCGTCGACAACCGGATACAGTCGTTCACCAACGAGATCCGCCTGAGCCGCAAGGTATTCACCGGCAATACGGTCACGTTGGGCACTTACTTCGCCAGCTACTCCGCGAACGACACCTGGTATCTGGGCAACAACGAGCTGATGCTCGCCCAGCCGAACGCGCCGCTCGTGAACGTGACGCTGTCCACGGCCGGGGGCTGCCCGACTGCCGGGACTCCCGGCGGCGCCTGCACCGGCTACGCGACCCAGAACGGCATCCTGAGCGGATCGTTCTACAGCCTGCAGGACCACTACAGCGGCCGCAACATCGCCGAGTACCTCTCGGATCAGTGGCATACCGGACCCTGGCTGCTCGACGCCGAATTCCGGGTGGAGAACGACAACATCAGCGGCAGCATCGAGAACACGCAGAACGAGAATCTCGACGGCAATTGGCTGACATTCTACAACAACAACGTCAGCGTGGTTACCGGTCAATGGACACCATCCAACTATGACCATACGCTGGGCGCTTGGAGCGTCGGCGCGAACTACGATTTCAACAACCACATGAGCGCGTACGTTCGCGTCAACTCCGGCTACCACTTCCCGAGCTTCGACGATCTGCGCAGCGGCACGCCCGATGCCCAGCAGGTCAAGAACTACGAAATGGGATTCAAGATGGCGGGAAACACGTTCTTCACGTCTCTGACGCTCTTCCACCGCCAGTTCTTCGGCGTGCCGTTCCAGGCGTTCCTGTCCGGTCCCGGTGGATCGCTGATTCAGGCGAGCTACACCTATGGATCAAACTCCAACGGCCTGCTCTTTTCCGGCGACTGGCGCCCGATCAACAATCTGCAGCTGCAGCTGACCGGCGATTGGCAGGACTCCAAGTACACGCACTTCTGCACCGAGTTCCAGGCCAACGGAGGCTGCGCGCCCGGCTTCAACAACAATGGCAGCTACCTGCAGCGCCAGCCGCGCCTGCAGTTTCGCTTCACGCCGCAGTACACCGTGCCGATGTACTGGGGCGCGGTAACCGTCTTCACCACGTTCACGCACATCGATCTGCGTTATTCCAATCCGGGCAACCAGCAGCTTCTGCCCGCGTATAACACGGTGAGCGCGGGCATCGTCGGTGATATCGGCTCGCATTTCGAGGTCCGCGTGCAGGGCACGAATCTCACCGACACCATCGGGCTCACGGAGGGCAACGCGCGCGTCCTCAGCTCCGGGATCGCCAACGGCTTCGAGATGGCTCGGCCCATCTTCGGACGCGAGATACAGGCCCAGTTGAAGTATCTGTTCTGAAACCGCCCCGGGATGAATCCCCCCGCGCCCTCCCCCGGCGCGTGGGGGATTCGCGGCGGCGCCGTGGCGGCAATCCCGGCCGCCACGGCGAGGGAGCCCCAACACTCGTCCTCACGGCGCAGGCGGCCGCGCTCACACCGACCCGGAGCTGCCTCGGGAAGGATCTTGCGGGCCTTATGCGACATCCGCGGCACGCCGAGAAGGGTTCCGTGCCTCAGGCAGCCTTCCATGCCGACCCACGGCACTCGCTGTTTCCTTTTGCCTACAATTGGCAGATTTGGGGTTTTTACAATGGACCGGCACGGTGCTCTAGGCGCGACAGCTCGATTGCATTGACGTCATCGACGTATCGACGCATGGCATCGGTCATCCGGCGGTGTTTCGGGACGGACCGCCATGCCAACCAATTCTTCCGGTGAGCTGCGCTCGCTGCCCGTGTCGGCGAAGGCAGGAGCGGCCGCGCGGCACGGGCTGCGCTCGCTCCCCCCACAGGAGGACGTTGGATGACTGCAACGCACCCGCAGATGTCCTGCCCGCAGACCCCGCCCCGGCAGCCGGCCGACACGCTCCTCATTGGCGCCTGCCGCACCCCTGCGCAGCTGCCCTCGGGCGGGCCGCAAAGGCGCGGCACACGATAGAGTCGCCGTTGTCGTCGCCGGCATCCTCGGCGCCGCCGTCAACTTCATCACTCGCAAGCCCGACTTCCGCGGGACCAAGGCGATCGTCGAGCTCACCGCCACCACCTACGACGAGCGGCGTGTGGACGCGTACTACTCGGCCCCCAGTGCGCATGACCTGGCATTCAATGTCGGCGGCTACTTCTCGAGCGCCCGCGGCCAGCGTCCCGCGGGATTCACCTACGACTCCTACCATCCGAGGCAGGATGCCCATGCTGAGCCCGCCCACCGCTGCCGCCGAATCCGGAGGGGCGGGGTAATCGTAATCCCTCCGCCGCAGCGCAACGCCGCGGCGTCTCATCGCGCCGCGGCGTTGCGCACCGATGCCGACGGCGGCCGGACAGCCAGGTACACCGTGCTCCACAACTGCGCGGCATCGGCCTCGGTCGCATCGGAGCTGGAGGACCCGAATGGTCTCACGTGATAGCGCCCGGCGGAGTACCTCCAGGACCAAAGCTCCGTGTTCTGCAGCGCGCGCGTGGCCTCGATGACCCGCCACAGCCGCCGCTGGGCCTGGCGCAGGTGCGCGCGCACGGCCGGCGGCAGATTGCCTCTTTCGAGCTGGCGTGCCAGGCCCGCGGCAAACAAGGCCTGCTGCCACGACCACACGACCGTGCCCTGGTAGGCGTGCCGGGTGAACATCGCCTGCAGCTTCGGCCCGCAGAACACCGGATTGGCGACCAGCATGCCGGCGCCCGTCAGCAGGCCCGCCGGGAAGGGACGGATCAGCGCGGCGATCCGATCGAGGCTGCGCGGGTCGGGGTGCCCGAACAGCATCCGGTAGCCCTCGTCCGACTGCATGACCGGGACAGGTCTACCCGGAAGAGTCAGTGCGAGCGCGTGAAAGTGGACCTCGCCCGGCCCCAATGCGGCGAGCGCCGGCCCCGGCAGGATTCCCTGCGAGGCGGCGTAGGTCTTGATATCGCGGACCGCCTGCGCGTGGGCCACGGTCACGTCGAAGAGCGGAGGCGCCTTCTCGCGCCACACCGCCGCCATGCGCGCTGCGCGCGAGAGCAGCGTGCGCTCAGACGGGCTCAAGTAGGGCGTGAGCAGACCGCTCGCCCCGAGGCGGGCTGCGGCCTCGAGCGCCGCCGGCACCAGCGCCGCGTTGACATCGTACGGAAAGTGGCCGCCGCCGAGACCGGTGTTGCTGTCCCGCCAGTCCCCGGCCGACATCCCGGGCTTGAGGCCGATCAGGTGCGCCACCTCGGGCCTGCGCGCGAAGGCCGAGGCGCTCTCGAGCACGAACTGCAGGTTCTTCACCAGCGCCGCACCCCGGGTGATGCGCCGGTGCAGAGGTCCGCCCACCGGGGCGGCCAGATATGCCGCCGCCCGCGCCCTGCCCCGTGGGCTGAGCAGCCAGGCGGCCGCGTCGGGGGCGAGCATGTAGTTCTCGTCGATCATCAAGTAGGTGTAGCTCGGCCGCGCCGAGCGCACGCCGTGCTTGAGGTTCTCGAGCACGGCCTCCTCGCCGATGAGCTCCTCGTGCGCCACCTGTCCGTGCGGCGAGAGTCTTGCCAACACCGAGCCGAGCGCATCATCGATCGCCTGGGCGGTGAGCGCGGGCATCAGCAGTCGCACGCTCATCAAGGTATCGCGTCCGAAGTACGTGTCGAAGCGCCACGAGCCGGCGAGCAGCTTCTGACGATAGGCCAGGAAGGTCAGGGTATCGCGCGCCGCGGCGCTGCCCCGGTGCGGATGGCGCAACAGCTGCCGCCCCGAGAGCGGCGTCAGGGGCCGCTCGCCCGTCAGGCCCGTGACGCGCAGGCGGATCACTCCGCGGCGGTCGGCGACGATGCGCGTACCCCGCAAATGACCTTGCAACACGCGCAGCGAAAGCCGGTAGCTCACGGCGCCATCGAGGCGCTGGCGCGCCCAGGCGAGACGCTGACCTTGGACGCGGGGTGCCGTCACGATGGCCGGCGGCAGCTTGCCGCGCGAATTGAAGTCACGCAGCACACGGATGCTCGAGAGCACCGCCCGGTGCACCTGCACCGCCCGATCGCCTGTCAGCTCGACCACGGCCGAGAGGCCATAGAGCGGACGGCCGCGCCAGTCATGCGCATGGACCGGGCGAGGGTGACCGAGCAGATGCCAGCTCGCCCACTGCGGCGTCGGCGCGAACCAGACGCCGACCCCGCTGTCGCCGGCGGGAAAGGCGACGACGATGCGCGGATCCGGCCCGGAACGCAGCACCAGATCGCCGGCTACCGGCCCCTGGCGCAGGAATGCATTCAAGAAGCGCCCCTGGTGAACGGTAAAAACCAGAGGCGCGGGCGCCGCCGCAGCGATCCCGAGCGCGGCGCAGCCCACGATCGCAAGCGCGGTCCGCAGCTTTCGGAAGGTAATGGGAATCATCATGGGTGTAACGCCAAGGGTCCCGGGGGCTGTTGGATGGTATTGCCAGCTTCACATGACATCGATATCATGATGGTATCGATGTCATTCGAGACAGGCAACTGCCGAGCCTTCGGGCGGGGAGATTTTTACGGTATGAGAGGTCCGCCGGTCCTCCGAGAGGCATGAGGGGGAAAGGATCAAGCCGGTTGCCTTCGGATCGTCGCTCGAGATGCACGATCCTCTAACCAATTGATTTTTTTGCCGCCTGATGCGCCCACTCACCCTTCGTCCAAGAAGAGCCGCTCTCGCGAGCCAACCGGGACCCAAAGCCATGCCATTCAGGACTTCCCATCCCTCACTCTGGCGCCTTGCGGCGCTGATCGGTCTGCTCACCGCCCCTTTGGCCCATGCCGATAGGGCGCAGTGGCTCTACCCAACCCCGGCCCGGCTATTCGGCCCGTTGTTCACTCGCGTCCAGATGGATGCGATTTTCCCCGACGGCATGACCTTCGTCGACGCGGTACCCAAGACGGCTCCCCGGATCATCCTGCGGCGCTACCGCAAGGACGATCCCCGTACCCGCGCCGCGCTGTTGCGCTTCGTCCAGCGCAACTTCACCCTGCCCCCGCCGGATCACACGCACGTTCCGCCGGCCCCGACATTGCGGGCGCATATCGCGCTGCTGTGGCCGCTGCTCACCCGGCCGGCGACGGTACCTCCTCCGTACTCGTCGCTCCTTTACGTGCCCAAGCCCTACATCATCCCGGGCGGGCGCTTTCAGGAGTTCTACTACTGGGACTCTTATTTCACCATGCTGGGGCTGATCCCGGACGGGCGCATGGTGAGCGCGCGCGACATGGTCGATGACTTCTCCTATCTCATCCGCACGTACGGCCACATCCCCAACGGCAATCGCACCTACTACCTGTCGCGCTCCCAGCCGCCGGTCTACTACCTGATGGTCGGTCTGCTCGATGCGCGCGATCCGGCGCACGCCTGGGCCGACCACCTGCCGGAGCTGAAGCGTGAGTACGCCTATTGGATGAAGGGAGCGGCCGGATTGCACCCGGGACAGGCGCGCCGCAATGTCGTTGCCATGCCCGACGGCGCCCTGCTCAACCGCTATTGGGCCGATGCCGATACGCCGCGGGATGAGTCCTACAGGGACGATGTGCTCACCGCGCGCGCCTCCGGCCGGCCGCCGGCGCGAGTCTATCGCGACCTGCGCGCGGCGGCGGAGAGCGGCTGGGACTTCAGCTCGCGCTGGCTCGGGGACGAGCATCACCTGACGACCATCCGCACCACCGATATCGTGCCGGTGGATCTCAACAGCCTGCTCTACGGCCTGGAGGAGGCGATCGCGCACGGCTGCGAGGCGCGGCACGAGTCAGCCTGCGCGCGCAGGTTCCTTGCGCGGGCCCGGCGGCGCAGGCGGGCCATCGACCGCTACCTGTGGGATCGGCGCCTCGACTACTTCTCCGATTACGATTGGCACACCGGCAAGCGCACCGGCGAGCTCACCGCCGCCACGCTCTATCCGCTGTTCGTGGGCCTGGCGGATGACCGACAGGCGAGCGCCGTGGCCGCCGTCACCCGCGCACGCCTGTTGCAGCGCGGCGGCCTGGTCACCACGACCATCGTGACCGGCCAGCAGTGGGATGCGCCAAACGGCTGGGCACCTCTTCAGTGGATCGCCATCCGCGGATTGCGCCGCTACGGCCACGATCGACTCGCTTACGGCATCGCGCGCCGCTGGATCACCACGGTACGGCGCGTCTACGACAACACCGGCAAGCTGGTGGAGAAA
This sequence comes from Pseudomonadota bacterium, assembly GCA_021805865.1. GTDB lineage: Bacteria > Pseudomonadota > Gammaproteobacteria > Steroidobacterales > Steroidobacteraceae > 13-2-20CM-66-19. Next base: position 41,876 of record JAJZDX010000017.1, on the reverse strand, counting down.
TACAACGTCGAGCAAGAGTTGCCGGGCGGCGGCGGGGAGTATCCGCTGCAGGACGGCTTCGGCTGGACCAACGGTGTCACCGAGGCGCTGCTGACGCTCTATCCGAGTCTCGTTTCCCGGTCCGCCCCCAGGACGTCCGCCGTACACCCGGCGCACACGCCGGCCGCCTCAGCGCACCGCCCCGCCTTTTGAGCGGCCCGGGCTGGCAGCCGGCGCCGGGACGTCCTGGCGCCGGCCGTTGGCGATGATCCGCCCAAGATAGTCCTTCAGGCATTCGATCTCCTCGGGCGCGAAGCCGGCGAGGTGGCGGCGAAGCGCGCGCCGCGCCGCGGGACGGATGCGCGGCAGGAGTCGCTCCCCGGCATCGGTCAGGCGCAGCAGCACGATGCGCCGATCACGGGCGCCGCGCTCGCGGCGGACCAGTCCCTTCTCCTCGAGCCGATCGAGCATGCGGGTCATCGAGCCGGTATCGTAATGCAGCGCCCGGCAGAGGCTCGCGCCGGTCTCGATGGTGTTGCGGAAGAGATTCTTCAGGACCTCGAACTGCGCGCCCGTCACGCCGTAGCGCTCGAGCTCGGTGTCGAGGCTCAAGAGCACCGAGCCCCTCGCCCGGGTGATGAGCGTACGGACCCCGAGCTCTTCCTTCGGCTGAGCCGGGGCCGGCACCGGCCTGGATGCGCGCCGGGACTTCGCGTCCCGCCGCGCCAGGATCGGTATGTCGTCGCGTGAAACTTTCCGTTTATCGATCATGCATTGGCTTATGGACGGTGCTGCCCTAAGATGGCTGCTCCGGCTATTTCTGCCTTGCAGTCTACTGTCACGGCAGTGATTTTCCGGACCGCTATTTGTCGCCGTTTCCATCCTGTTTGTCAAGAAATGTCAAGAAATCCGTTCCGAGCCGCTGATCATCGGATGAAGGTTGCTGCCCTGGCGGCGCTCGGCGCGGCCGCCTCGCTGCTTGCCGGCTGCGGCTCATCCGCCCCCAAGAAAGCATCGCCTCCCCCGCCGGTGATCGTGACGATCGCGCGGTCGCAGCAGATCCCGCTGACGCGCGAGTTCACCGGCCGGCTGTCCGCCTATCGTGAAGCCAACGTGCTCGCCCGCGTGCCGGGCGTCCTGCTCAAGCGCTGGTACCGGGAAGGCTCCGAGGTCAACGCGGGCCAGGCGCTGTTCGAGATCGATCCGGCGCCCTATCGGGCGGCGCTCGATGCCGCCCTGGCGACGCTCGCCCAGGCGAAGGCCAATGCCCTCAACGCTCACGTCACCGCGCAACGCGACCGGGTGCTCATCAAGACCCACCTCGTGTCGGAATCCCAACTCGATACGGACGAGGCGGCCGAGCGCTCCACCGCCGCGCTCGTCCAACAGGCGCGGGCCAACGTGGAATCGGCGCGGATCAATCTCGGCTACACGGATGTCACCTCCCCGATCGCCGGTATTGCCGGCGAGCAGCAGGTCACCGAAGGGGCGATGGTCGGGCAGGGCACCCCGACACTGCTCGCCACGGTGGATCAGATCAATCCGATCTACGTCAATTTCAACGAGCCCGCCACCGAGCAGGAGCAGCTCACCGCGGACGCCGAGGCCGGACTCCTTACGCCGGCGAGCTCCCGGGCCAAGGTGCGCTTGACCCTGCCGAATGGCCAGCCGTACGGACAGCCCGGCAGGCTCGATTTCCGCGCCGCCACCGTCGACCCCACCACCGGCACGATCGCCCTGCGCGCCATCCTGCCCAATGCAAGCCACCAGTTGCTGCCGGGCATGTTCGTGAATGTGCGCCTCGCGGTCGGCACCGCGATTCATGCCTTTCTGCTGCCGCAGGCGGCGGTGCAGCGCAACGCTTCCGGAGACCCGTACGTACTCACGGTCTCGCCCGAAGACACGGTCGTAGAGAAAAATGTGCAGACCGAGGGAACGAGCGGCACAGACTGGATCGTCTCGAAGGGCCTGGTGGACGGCGAGCGCGTGATCGTCAGCGGGATCCAGGAGGCCCGGCCGGGCAAGAAGGTCACCGTGAGGTCCCTGCGCAGTGTCCCGGGACCTGGCCGCTAGGAGGCGCGCGTGCCGCAATTCTTCATCGACCGCCCGGTCTTCGCCTGGGTCATCGCCCTGCTCATCCTGCTCGGCGGCGGCATCGCCCTCAGCCGCCTGCCCACGGATTCCTACCCGGTGGTCGCCCCGCCGCAGGTGACCATCACCGCAAGCTACCCGGGCGCGAACGCAAGCACGGTCGAGTCCACGGTCACCAAGGTCATCGAGCAGGATCTGACCGGCATCGACAACCTGCTCTATTTCACCGCGCAATCGAGCTACGGCCAGTCGCAGATCACCCTCACCTTCCAGACCGGCACGAACCCGAACATCGCCCAGGTGCAGACGCAGAACCGCGTGTCGCTCGCCGAGCCGCTGCTGCCAACCGAGGTCACTCAGCAGGGCATCCAGGTCAACCAGTCGAGCGCCGGGTTCCTCGCGGCGATCGCGCTGCGCTCGGCGGCGGGAGGCCCGGATCGGGCCGCGCTCAATCACTGGGTCGCCTCGCACGTGCTCGACCAGATCGAGCGCATCCCCGGAGTCGGCTCCGCGACGCTCTTCGGCTCCGACTACGCGATGCGCATCTGGCTGAACCCGACCGAGCTGCATGCCTACGGACTTTCCTCCGCGACGGTACTGCAGGCGATCCAGGGACAGAACATCCAGATCGCCGCCGGCGCGATCGGCGCCGCCCCGGCGGTGTCCGGCCAGCAGAGCACCGCCACGGTCACGACCCAGGGCTGGTTCGACTCGCCCAAGCAGTTCGGCAACATCCTGCTGCGCACCAATCCAAACGGGACCTCGGTGTACGTAAAAGATGTCGCCAAGGTGCAGCTTGGCCTGCAGAATTATGACTTCGCGACCAAGGTCAACACGACCCCGGTGGCCGCCTTCGGCATCCAGCTGCTCCCGGGCGCAAACAGCCTGAAGGTGATGAAGCTCGTCAAGGAGAAGATGGGCCAGCTGCAGAAGACCTTCCCGGCGGGGGTGACCTGGTTCGCGCCGGTCGACTCCACGGTCTTCATCAAAGCGGCGATCAAGGACGTGATGGTGACGATCGCCGAGGCCTTCGCGCTGGTCTTCGTCGTCATGCTGATCTTCCTGCAGAGCTTCCGGACGACCCTGATCCCGATGCTGGTCGTGCCGACGGCGCTCTCCGGCGCGCTGATCGGCATGTACGCGCTCGGCTACTCGATCAATCAGCTGACGCTCTTCGCCATGGTGCTCGCCATCGGCATTCTGGTCGATGACGCCATCGTGGTGGTCGAGGCGGTCGAGCGCATCATGCGCGAGGAGCACCTGCCGCCGAAGGAGGCCGCTCGCAAAGCCATGCGCCAGATCACCGGCGCCATCGTGGCGATCACGCTCGTGCTCGCGGCGGTGTTCATCCCGAGCGCCCTGCAGACCGGCAGCACCGGAGTCATCTACCGTCAGTTCGCCCTCACGCTCTCGATCTCGATGGTGTTCTCCGCGTTCCTCGCCATGTCGTTCTCGCCAGCGCTGTGCGCCTCGCTCATGCGGCCGGCGCATCTGAACAACGTGATCTTCCGGGGCTTCAACCGCCTCTTCGAGGGAACACGCGCGGCGTATGTGCGACGGGTGTTCCAGTCGGTCGCGCACCTGCCCCGGTGGATGACGGCCTTTGCGGTGGTGGTCGCTCTCGGCATGTTCCTGCTCGCCAGGCTCCCGGGCAGCTTCGTGCCCGAGGAGGACCAGGGCGACATCATGGCGAACGTCGTGCTGCCGCCGGGCGCGAGCCTGCAGCGCACCGAGGGGGTGCTGCATCACTTCTACCGGATGATGATCAAGAACCCGGCCGTGCACGATGTCTTCCAGGTTGCCGGCAGCGGCTTCGCCGGCAACGCCGAGAGCGCCGGCAGGGCATTCATCCACCTCATTCCGTGGAGCGAGCGCAGCCAAACGGCCTCGCAGGTCATCCGCTGGGCCAACAGGCAGGCGGCCAGCCAGATCCACAATGCGAGCATCTTCGTGGTCAACAAGCCGACCATCCAGGGCCTGGGGCAGTTCGGCGGATTCGACTTCTACCTGGAGGACCGGGCGGGGCTCGGACGCTCGGCGCTGAGCTCGGCGGTCCACACGCTGCTTGCCAAGGCGGCCAAGGATCCGGAGCTCTACGACGTACGCGTCAACAGCCTGCCGCCGCAGCCGGAACTGATGCTGCACGTCAATCGAGTCGAGGCCGAGTCGATGGGCGTGTCGCCCGAGCAGGTCTACCAGTCGCTGCAGCTCATGCTCGCGCCGGTGTTTGCGAACCAGTTCATCTACGACGGACGGGTCGAGCAGGTGCTGGTGCAGGCCGCCGCGCCGTACCGCATGAGCCCCGAGAGTCTGCATCAGTTCTATGTCGATGGCCCGGCCACCGCGAGCGCCGCCGGCTCGGGCACCCTGGCTGACCCGAGCGGCACGATGATTCCGCTGTCGGACTTCGTGCGTCCCCAGTGGATGACAGCCTCGCCGACCTTGAGCGATTACGATGAATACCCGGCGGTGGAGATCGTGGGCTCCGCGGCCCGCGGCTACAGCTCCGGGCAGGCCATGACCCAGATGGAGCACATCGTCAGGCGCTATCTGCCGCACGGATTCGGGTACAACTGGGCGGGTCAATCGCTGCAGGAAATCAGCTCCGCCGCGCAGGCGCCCACGCTGTTCGCGCTCTCTGTTCTGGTCGTCTACCTCGCGCTCGCCGCGCTCTACGAGAGCTGGAGCATCCCGGCGGCGGTGCTGCTCGCCGTGCCGATCGGCATCATCGGCAGCGCCGCGGCGACGAGCCTGCGCGGCCTGACGGACGACGTGTTCTTCAAGATCGGCCTCGTCACGATCATCGGTCTTACCGCCAAGAATGCCATCCTGATCGTGGAATTCGCGGTCTCCGGGCAGCACAATGGCCTAAGCCTGCACAAAGCCGTGCTCGAGGCGGCCCGGATGCGATTCCGGCCCATCATCATGACGTCCTTCGCCTTCATCCTGGGCGTGCTTCCGATGGTGGTCTCGACGGGCGCCGGGGCGAATGCGCGCCATGACATCGGCACCTGCGTCGTCGGCGGAATGCTGACCGCGGTGGTGCTCGGCGTACTGCTGATCCCGCTGTGCTATGTGAGTGTACGGCGCATCCTCGGTGACAAGCTCGACGAGGAGCCCGGCCACGGTCCGGGAGCCTCTGAAGGATCGCCAGTCACGGCGCCTCCGCCCGGCGAAGCGTAAACGCCCGCCAAACATAATAGATCGGTATGCCGATCACGATCACGAGCAGCGTGATGCCGGTGTCGCGCGGGTCGGTGACGAGCGAGTTGCCGAGCATCCAGAGCGATGCGAGCAGGAACAGCGCCGGCACCACCGGGTAGCCCCAGGTCCGGTACGGCCGGGGCAGATCCGGGCGCTTGCGCCTGAGCACATACACCCCCGCCACGGTCAGCACGTAAAATGGCCAGATGCCGAGGATGAAGCGGTCGGCAAGCTGCGCGAAGTCGTTCTCCAGCACATAGACGCAACCGAGCGCCGTCGCAAGCCAGATCGCCACCGAGGGACTGTGGAATCTCGGCGAGACCCTGGCGATGGATCGGAAGAGCAGACCCCGGTCGGCCATCGCGAACAGTACGCGGGGACCGGTCATCATCGAGCCGTTCAAGCCGCTGAACGTCGCGAGCACCACGACACCCGCGATCACCGCCGCGCCGGCTCCGCCGAAGGCGGGGATACGAGCCGCCACCGTCGCTGCGACGAGCGGAGAAGCCGCCATCTGCGCGGCCGGCAGCGCGTACCAGAAGCCCAGATTGACCAGCAGATAGACCAGCATCACGCACACGGCGCCGAGGGTGAGCGCCAGAGGCAGGGTACGCTGCGGGCGCGCCACCTCGCCGCCCATGAAGGACAGATCCGCCCAGCCGTCGTAGGTCCACATGACGGGAACCAGCGCCGTCGCGAGAAGCGACACCGAGACGCCGCGATCGGACAGCGCAAGCGAAAGTGCAGGAGAGGCGGCGCCGCGGACCACGGTGAACGCCAACAGCCCCAACCCCAACAGCGCGGCGTATTTGGTGGCGGTTGCCAGGCTCATGACGGCCGCGGCGCGCCGGACACCGGCGTAGTTGATCGTGCCGATGACCACGATCGCAAGCGCGGCGACGTAGCGCACCTCATGCGCCGTGAGCGGAATGAAATACCCGAGATACTCGGCGAAGATGGTGGCCGTGGCGCCGAGGGCAGCCGCGCGGACCACCGCGAGCTCCGTCCATCCGAAGAGGAATGCCGGCAACGGCCCATAGCTCTCGAGCAGGTAGGCGAAGATCCCGCCCGAGCGGGGCAGGGCCGCGGCGAGCTCCGCGACCGAGAGCGCGCCGCAGAGCGCCACGAGGCCGCCCAGCAGCCAGCAGAGCATCGCGGTCCCGGCGGCATGGAGCTGACCGGCGATGGTCGCCGGCACCCGGAAGATCCCGCTGCCGATCGTGATTCCCACGACCACCGCCGCCGCGCTCCACGGCCCGATGGTGCGCGGCATGCGCTCGCCCCACTGGTCCGGTTCGACCTGCTTTTCTTCTTCGGCGACTCGGGACAAAATGCCCTCCGGCTGATGAGCGCAGGATGGCTCAGGATATCCAAGCGGGGATAGCGCCCGCGGCGCCGCGGCGGAAAGCCGTTCAGTATTGCCGCAGCAGCGCCTCGACGTCGCTGCGCTCCGCGCCGATCGCCTCGTAGAGCGGCACGTGTCTGAGCCGCGGGCCGCCATTGACGATGGCGGCAAAGGCAATCCAGCCTCCGTCGCGCTTGCGCAAGTAGCCGGCGATGCCGCAGACCGAGCGCGGCTGGTTGAGCGTGCCGGTCTTCAGGGCCACGCGGTTCAGCCAAGCGGGATCACCTTGGCGCAGGAAGAGGAACGGCGCATCGCCCGGCGCAACCAGACCGGCGTAGAACGCCGGGAAGCGGCGGGTGTCGTGATACTCGTACATGAGCAGCCGCACCAGATCGTTCGCCGAGAGTCTGTTGTCGGTGGTCAGGCCGCTGCCTGAATAAAGCGGCGGCGGGCCCAGATCCGGCGGATCACCATATTCGGTGCGCGCGACGAAATTCGACAGCAGACGACTGGCGGAGGCGAGCGTCTCGTGCGGCTGGGTCACCGCGCCCATGTCGAGCGTGAGCACATCGGCAATGTAGTTGTTGGAATACTGCAGCATCCGCCACAGCTGCTCGCGCACCAGCAGACCGTCGACCCGCGCCAGCAGATGCGTCCCCGCGGGCAGCGGCTCGAAGCGCACCACCACCGGGCCCGCAACCCGCACCCCGATCTCGCCCAGCGCCTCTTTGAGCAGCAACCCGGTGCCCCGCGCCGGATCGGACATGGCTCGATAGACGCGCTGACCGTCGTCCATCGGCACATTACCCCCGACCGCCAGCGCATCGTTGCCGTCCTGCGTGCGCCGCTCCACCCAGAACGTCTGCCGGTAGCCCCGCGGAACGGTGCGGATATGCCCCATGACCGGGATCGGCAGATGGGTCACGCCGCAACCGTCGATGCGGGCGTTGCGCCCCGGCGTCGTGGGTATGACCCGCACGCACCACGTACCGAAGTCCACGCCGATCGCCGAGACCGGCGCGTTGTAGGCGTTGTCGCTGCGCAGCAGCGCGGCGCAGCGATCGGTGTTCCCGCAGGCGACCGTTCCGAACGGCAGCGGATCGACCAGCAGCGCCCCGGTGACCTCATGCAGCCCGGCGCCGCGCGCCTCGGCCGCCAGCTCCCACAGGGATCGGTCATCGAGCGAGGGATCACCCGCGCCGGCAAGAACCAGGTTGCCCCTGAGCACACCACCCCGGATCGGCTGCGCGGACAACAGGCGGGTCTGGAACTGCGCGTTCGGCGGCCACTCCCGCAGCGCCTCGGCCGCGGTCGCCAGCTTGGTGAGCGATGCCGGGGTGAGACGCAGCGAAGGGTTCAGCTGCTCGATGACATGCCCGGTCTTGAGGTCCACCGCCACCGCGGACACGAGCGCCCCCTGGCGCTGAAGGCGCCCCAGCGCGCGCCACTCGGCGTGCGCCGGCACCATCGATACCGCGACCAGCAACGCGAATAGAAGAGGAACATGCCTTGTCCGCATGGGCGCCGATTATGGCACCAAGGGAAGACGATAGCGCGACTGTTGCGAGCTTCTCATCCAGGAAAGGATGATGAACTTGAGCTGATCCACGACTGCGTCGTGCGAGAGCCAGCCTCCACGCTCCGACGGGATGATCGCGACGGCCCGGCCGCCCCGAGTGACGCTCATCGATGCCCGCGCATCTAACGGCGGCAGTCACAAGTATGGCGGACCGGCACGACAGAGCGCCTGAGGTCAACCCGGCTCGAACGTCAGGACCTTCCCAGGGCCCCCGCTATCTGAACGGCAAGGTGGGGCGGCACGGCCTCGCTTTCGAGAATCGCAAGATAGCCATCCGGCGCCGCGACGACGACCGCTCGTCCGTGAGTATGGACGAGCGTACCCGGCTGGTGCTCGTGCGTCTGCTGCCAACCGACGGCGCATTTCACGATGTGCCACGTCCCCTCGACATTCGCGATGCTCCCCGTTCGCCCATAGGCGCGAATGTGGCGAAGCAGATCGTCGATGGGCTTGGAAAAATCCATCCACTTGTCCGCAAGCGTAATCTTCGGCCAGTACGTTCCAGCCCCCTGCGGCGACGCGGCGCGCCACAGCTCGTCGAAATCGCGCGCGACCCGGTCCGCCAGGCGCTTGCCGGCGATCTGAACACGCAGATCGAGGCTTTCGTGGCATTCATCCGCGCGCAGCGGAAAATGCTCCGCAGCCAGGATCTCCCCCGCATCGATCTCAGCGGTCAGGCGATGACAGGTCACTCCCCAGGAAGGGTGATTCTCGAGAATGGCGCGCGGCAACGGATACGCGCCGCGTCCCATGGGCAGTGGGGAGGGGTGAAAGTTGATCGCATACTTCAGCAGCGCATTCCAATCGGGGATCTTCCAGTCATATCCCGCGACGATGAGCACATCGCACCCGGCAATTCCGATGTCGGCGATGTCCCTCTGCGATATTCGGGAGAGCTGAATCGACGCGCCCAGCTGCTCCGCAAGGGCTATCGAGGCCCGTTGATTGCCGAAATCAGGATCTCTCAAGGGCACGGTGAACAGCTTCAACGGAATCCATCCGGCGCGGCAGAACGCCTCGAACACCCCGAGGTACCGGTCGTAGGTGGCGATGGCGAAGCGCATCAGCCGCTCCGCCCGTTGAGGCGGAAGAGCCCGGCGTTCAGATGCGAGCGGCCGGTCGATTCGGCGCGCCCGGAGAGATCATGCCATTGTAATTTCATTACCTTACCGCACCGCTTCTGCGCCATTGCCGTTCCAGATACGCTCAAGCACACTCCCTTTCGGGTCACTCCATGATCACTCGCACGGCCAACGGAACTCCCGGACGCCGGCCTGCCGCACCAGGATACCATCCGGTGCCTTCCGTACGTCGGTGAGCGGAACGCGGCTTGCTCAGGCATCGCCGGATCCCCCGCGGCGCACTGCTCCCGCCCCCCGCCGATCGAGCGAGATTACCCGGATGCGCGGGAAGCTCCGGCCTTCAGGATAAGGTTTGAAGCCAAACAATCGATGCGCTCCCGCAGAATGACGTCGAGTTGCTTCAGGGATGGACCGCTCGGACGCTTCCCCGCTCTCCCATCATCTTCCGTCAGCATGCTCGACGACTCCGCTCGCAAGTCGCCAGGAGGACGCCAGTCGAGGTCGCTTCGCTCGTGACAAGCTTCATCGCGACTGCGGGACGCGTGGCGGGTCCGAAGAGCTTTTTGCCCTTTCCGAGCCCCAAAGGGGATATCAGCAGCACAAGGTAGCATCCAGACTTGGCCCCTGCGCTCAGCTGTTCCCAACAGCACGCGCACGGCCTCGGTCCCGCAGGACCTTCCATCCGGTTCGCGCTTCTCAGCGGTCGGACTTGCCTCGCCCGGCCGGGCCAGGCGGCCTCTCCGATCCGCTCCATACGCTTCCCGTTGCGTCTGTTCGGCGGTAGAGGCTTTCGCCTGGCTGAGATTTTATACAGCCGCGCGGAGATGGAACCTGCCGGGGTCGCTCACCTCCCGGTTCGCTTCATCGTCGATCAAGCCTGCGCCGCAGCGTTCGCGCACGAGGGCACACCGGGACTCCAGCCCGAGTGCCCCGTCAACGACTCCGGCGCGCACTTCCTAGACATCGAGGGCAACAATCCTGGCGTTGCTTGTCGCTCCTCGAGGAACTGAAGATTGGCATCCGGGAGATGCCCGGCCGGCACTCGAGGACCGCTCTTGGGCGACAGTCACCACCGGCATCGCTGATCCCTGCCCGCCCGGTCCCCGGGACCCGCTCGAGCTCCCCGGCGGGTGCCCTTCGGGCCGCGGCTTTTCGCCGCGTTCGAAATTGACTGAAGTGATTGGCGCGCCCGGAGAGATTCGAACTCCCGACCTCATGGTTCGTAGCCATGCGCTCTATCCAACTGAGCTACGGGCGCGCCGCGAAGCGGTGCGCAACTGGCCACCGATGGCCAGTCTGGGGGCCAGCCCGGAACGTCTCTCGCCTGGCCCGCTGCGCCGAGCCGTGAATCCTAGCATGGACGCGGGCCGGGCACGCAAAATTTCTCGGCATTGGACAAGGGGCCCGTACTGATTCTCAGGCCCGCCCGAAAGCGCTGGCCCGACGCAGGCCGGGACCGGGGGCACGCAGCCCGCGATAGAGCGCGGCTCAGGCGCACCGGTCATCCGCACTCCCCCTGGCCATCCTAAGTTGTCGATGAGCGCAGCGGTGGCAGGCGCCTCAGGGGCCGCGCTGGGAGAATTTCAAAGCTTCTTTCAGCTCGACTCCATTGCCTTCCGGGTCCTGGAAGTAAAGCGACGGCCCCTGCCCCTCGGCTCCATAGCGCGAGGCGATCTGCCCGACACTCACTCCGCGCGAGCGCAGGTAAGCGCACAGGCTTTCCTCCTCGAACGGGTAGATGGTCAGGCACACGTGATCCAGGTTCTGGCCCGGCCCCGCCCCGGGGCTCGCGCCGGCAAGAGCGACTTCGGGCACCACGTCGATCAGATTGCGCCCGGCGCGCAGCTGGGTCAGGCCGATCCCGGTCTGCTCGCGCTCGATCACACAGCCGAGCACGTCCCGGTAGAACGCGACGAGCCGGCCGGGCTCGCGAGCCCGCAGCACGATGTGGTCGATTCCGGCAATGGAAAAAGGAGGCGCGCTCATGGTCGGCGTCCTGGGTTTCAGCGAGAGCCAATTCTAGTCCAGCCGGCCCCGGATCGCTCGCGCCGGCTCACACGCACAACGTCCGTCGCGCTCCTTATCTCGAGGCGTCCGCGGTGTACCTCGGCAAAGGAGCAACCTCCCAGCCGCCGCCGAGCGCCTGGTAGACCGCGATCAGGCTCGTCGCCGCCGCGGTACGGTCCCGGGCAAGCGCGTCCTCGGCCTGAAGCTCGGTGCGCTCGGCATCGAGCACGGGCAGGAACCCGATCAGTCCGCCCCGATAGCGGATGGTGGCGAGGTGCGCCGCGAGCGCGCTCGCCCGGGCAGCCTCCTCGGCGTGCCGCAGCTGATCGAGATCTCTGGTGTGCGTCACCAGCGCGTCCTCGGTCTGCTCGAGCGCATTCAACACGGTCTGCCGGTATTCATAGAGCGCAACGACCTCGCCGGCGCGGGCCCCGGCGATCTGCTCGCGCACCCTTCCCAAGTCGAACGCCGCCCAGGAGATGCCGGGTCCGATCAGGTAGCTGCGCGAGCCGCCGACCCCGAGACCCGCCGGCGAGAGCGCGTCATAGCCGATGCTGCCGGTGAAGGTGACTTTCGGGAACAGGTTCGCGATCGCCACGCCCACCAGGTCTGTGGATTCGGCGAGGTTGAGCTCCGCCGCGCGAATGTCCGGCCGGCGGCTCAGCATCTGCTCCGGGCTGCCGACCGGAATGATGCGGGGGAGCGGCGGCAGGCGCCGAGGCTTGCTCAGCAGTCCCGTGAGCGCATCGGGATGGCGGCCGATGAGCACGCTCAGCCGGTGGATGGAGCGGGCCACTGCCGCCTCGAGAGGTCCGATGCCCGCCAGCGTGGTGCTCAACTGCGCCCTTGCGCGCGCCACATCGAACTCCGTGCCGCTGCCGGCAGCGAGCTCCGCCCGGGTGAGCGCGAGCGCCTGCCGCTGATTGCGCGCGTTGGCGCGGGCGACGGCGAGCTCGGCCTGCCCACCGCGCAGCTCGAAATAGTTGCGGGCGACCGCCGCGATGACCGAGACCTGCGCATCGTGCAGGTTGGCGACCTGCCGCTCGAGCGCGGCGTTGCGCGCCTCCAAGCCCCGGCGCACCCCGCCGAAGAAGTCGAGCTCCCATGTTGCATCGAATCCGGCAGCGTAGTAGCGCGTGGTGTAGGGAACACCGCCGAAGGGATCTTGTGCCGCGGCCGCCCTCTGCCTGGTGTAGCCTGCGGAGGCGGTCACCGTCGGGGCAAGGTTGAACCGCGACTGGTCGCGCAGGGCGCGGGCCTGCACCAGGCGCCCGAGAGCAATGCGCAGACTGTAGTTGGCCGTGAGCGCATCGCCCACCAGCCGCTCGAGAATCGGGTCGTCGAACTGCCTCCAGAACGCGATCTGGGCGCGCTCGGAGGAGTAGACGTCGGGCTCGGCGGCTGCGAACTGCGACGCCACCGGCGTCCGCGGACGGACGTAGTTCGGGCCGACCGTGCAGCCGGAGAGCGCGAAGAGCAGCAGACTGAGCGGTGCGATCCACGGCACGGCGCGGCGGGCGCCCGCGGCTTTCGAGTCAACGTCATGCATTCTGAATGTCCTCGGACAGCAGCCGGTCCGCAAGCGCCTCGGGGCGGGGGTCCGTCAGCCTGCGGATGAGCACGTAGAAGACCGGAGTCAGGAGGAGTCCGAAGAACGTCACGCCGAGCATCCCGGAGAACACCACGGTGCCGAGCGCGTGGCGGATCTCGGCGCCCGCGCCGCTCGCCAGCATCAGCGGCACGACGCCCATGATGAAGGCGAAGGAGGTCATCAGGATCGGCCGCAGGCGCAGATGGGCGGCCTCGAGCACGGCGGTCACCGCATCTTGCCCGCGGTCCTCCTGCAGATGCTTGGCGAACTCGACGATGAGGATCGCGTTCTTGCAGGCGAGTCCGACCAGGACGAGCAGTCCCACCTGGGTGAAGATGTTGTTGCTGCCGTGGTCCAGCCATACTCCGGTGATGGCCGCGAGCAGGCACATCGGTACGATGAGAATGATGGCGAGCGGCAGGGTCAGGCTCTCGTACTGCGCCGCGAGCACGAGGAAGACGAACAGCACGCACAGCGGAAAGACGATCTCGCTCGTGTTGCCCGAGATGAGCTGCTGGTAGGCGAGATCGGTCCACTCGAAGTGCATGCCCCGCGGCAGCGTCCGTCGCAGAATCCTCGCCATCGCCGCCTGCGCCTGCCCGGAGCTGTAGCCGGGCGCGGGCCCACCGTTGATGTCGGCGGCACGGTAGCCGTTGTAGCGCTGGACGATATCCGGGCCGAATGTGCGGCTGACCGTGAGGAAGGAGCCGAGCGGCACCATTCGACCGGACGCGTTGCGCGTCTGCAGCATCGAGATGTCGCTGATACGCGAGCGGAAAGGCGCATCCGCCTGGGCGAGCACCTCGTAGGTCCGTCCGAATCGGTTGAAGTCGTTGATGTACAATGACCCGAGGTAGACCTGCAGCGTCTGAAACACACTGTCCAGGTTCACATGCTCCTGCATGACCTTCACCCGGTTCACGTTCACGTTCAGCTGCGGCACGTTCACCTGGTAGCTGCTGAACAGGCCTGAGAGCGCCCGATTGCGGTAGCCCGCCTGCAGCGCCCGCTGCACCGCGTCATAGAGCGCGGTGGAGCCGAGATCACCTCGATCCTCGACTTCCAGCTTGAACCCGCCCAGAGTCCCGAGCCCGAGCACCGGTGGCGGTGGAAACACCTCCACCATCGCGCCCTTGATGGCGGCGAGCTTGCGGTTGAGCGCGGCGGCGATGGCGGGTGCCGACAGCGCCTCCGAGCGCCGCTGACTGAAGGCCGTGAGAGGGAAGAACACCAGGCCGGCGCTCGAGCTCGGCACGAACCCGTTCACCGACATGCCCGCGAATTGCACCGCGTGCGCGACCCCGGGCTGGCGCAGGCCGATCGCACCGACCTCCTTGATGACCTTCGCCGTGCGCCCGAGCGAGGCGCCCGGCGGCAGCTGCGCGACCGCGACGAGGTACTGCTTGTCCATCTGCGGGATGAAGCCGCCCGGTACGCTTGCGAAGCCCAGATACGCGAGCCCGATCAGGCCCGCATACACCGCGAGGGCGACGCCGACGCGCCGGACCGTGCCGACGAGCCCGCGCTGATAGGTCCTACCGGCACGATCGAAGCCGCGATTGAACCTGCGGAAGAATCCGCCGAGCACGCGGTCCATCCCCCTCGAGAGCCGGTCGGGCCGCGCCCCGTGCCGCTTCAGCAGCAGTGCGGCCAGCGCCGGAGACAGCGTCAGGGAGTTGAACGCGGAGATGACCGTGGAAATCGCGATCGTGAGGGCGAACTGGCGGTAGAACTCGCCGGTCAGGCCGCTCACGAATGCGGCGGGCACGAACACCGCGCTCAGCACCAGCGTAATGGCGATGATCGGACGGCTCACTTCGCTCATCGCAGCCTTGGCTGCCGCACGCGGCGCCTGTCCGCTCTCGATGTGCCGCTGCACGTTCTCGACCACCACGATGGCATCGTCGACCACGATGCCGATGGCGAGCACCAGGCCGAAAAGCGACAGCGTGTTGATGGAGAACCCGCAGGCGAGCAGCACCGCGAAGGTGCCGATGATCGATACAGGCACGGCGATGAGCGGGATGAGCGAGGCGCGCCAGGTCTGCAGGAACAGGATCACCACGAGCACGACCAGCAGCACCGCCTCGAGCAGGGTGTGCACGACCGCATCGATCGACTTGCGCACGAACACGGTCGGGTCGTACACGACCGCGTAGCGCATCCCCTGGGGGAAATCCCTGGCGAGTCTCGCCATGGTGGCGCGCACTTCGGCGGACAGCTGCAGCGCGTTCGAGCCGGGGGCCTGGAAGATCGGGATGGCCACCGCGCTCTTGTTGTCGAGGTAGCTGCGGATGCCGTAGGACTGCGCGCCCATGCTGACGCGCGCCACCTCGCCCAGCCGCACCACCTGGCCGTCGCGCCCGGTCTTCAGCACGATGTCACGGAACTGCGCCGGGGTCTTGAGCCGCCCCCTGACATCGAGCGCCAGCTGGAACTGCGCGCCGGGGTCCGGCGGCGCTCCGATCTGGCCGGCCGCGACCTGGATGTTCTGCGCCCGGACGGCCCTGACGACGTCTCCCGCCGTAAGATCGAGCGCGGCGAGCTTCTGCGGATCGAGCCAGATCCGCATGGCGTAATCTCCCCCGCCGAAGATCTGCACATCCCCCATGCCCGGCAGGCGCTTGAGCACGTCGCGAACGTTGCGGACCGCGTAGTTGCGGAGAAACAGCGTGTTGTAGCGGTTGTCCGGCGAATAGAGGTGAACCACCATCGTCAGGTTCGGCGAGCTCTTCGTGGTGGTGACGCCGAGCGCCCGGACTTCGGCAGGCAGCCGCGGCAGGGCCTGCGCGATGCGGTTCTGCACGAGCACCTGGGCCCGGTCGATGTCGGTGCCGACGCGAAAGGTGACGGTGAGCGCAAGCGAGCCGTCCATCGCCGAGGTCGAGTGCATGTAGAGCATGTGCTTGACGCCGACGATGGCCTGCTCGAGCGGCTCGGCGACCGTCTGGGCGATGACTTTCGGGTTCGCGCCCGGGTAGGACGCGCGCACGATGACAGACGGCGGCACCACTTGCGGGTACTCGCTGATCGGCAGCTTGAACATCGCGATCAGACCGGCGATCGTGATGAAAGTGGAGAGCACCGCCGCGAAGATCGGGCGGTCGATGAAATAGTGCGACAGCTTCACGGGCGCCGCCCAGCGCCGTCTCCGGCCGGCCGGCTGTCGTGCGGGTCGTTGCGGGCCAGCATCGTACCGGCCGCGGGACGGGCGTGGCCCATTGCGATGCGCTCCGGGCTCACCCGCATCCCGGGCTGCACCCGCATCAGGCCTTTGACGACGATGGTCTCTCCGGGCGTGAGCCCGCTGCGCACCACGCGCAGACCGCCGACCATCGGACCGAGCTTCACGGCACGGTACCGCGCCTCGTCATCGGGGCCGAGGACGAACACGTACTGCACGGTCTGATTGGTTCCGACCGCACTGCCATCGATCAAAACGGCGTGATATCGATGGTTGCCCATGAGCTTCACGCGCGCGAACAGCCCGGGAACGAACCGATCGCCGGGGTTCGGCAGCAATGCGCGCGCGAGAATGGTGCCGGTGTTCGGATCGAGCACGTTGTTCATGAAGACGAGGCGGCCCTCGTGTGGGTAGCCGTGCTCGTCCGCCAGGCCGACGTAAACCGGGTTCCCCAGGCCGCCAAGCCCGCCGCCGGATGCCGCCCGGTGATGGAGGCGGGCATATTTCTCGAATTTAAGGTACGCCTGCTCGCCCGCGTTGAACGTCACGTAGATGGGGTTGAGCGAGACGATCGTGGTGAGCAAGGTGTGACCGCTGGTGACGAGGTTTCCCGCGGTGACGATCGCGCGGCTCGCCCGTCCCGAGATCGGGGCCGTCACGCGGGTGAAGGTCAGATTGAGGGCGGCTGCATCGACCGCCGCCCGGGCCGCCTCGACATCGGCCGCGGCCTGGCTGGCATCGGCGATGCGGGTGTCGTACTCGTCCCTGGACATCGCCCGGGCCGCCAGCAGTTTCACCGCGCGTATTCGTTCCGCGCGAGCGAGCCTGAGCGCCGCACGCGCCTGATCGAGCTGCGCCTTCGCACGCAAGTACACCGCCCGATAGGGACGTGGATCGATGACGAACAGCAGTTGCCCCTTGTGGACTTCGCTGCCGTCGGTGAAGTCCACCGACGAGATATATCCGGTGACCCGCGGACGGACATTCACGTGGTGCACCGCTTCGAAGCGGCCCGTGAAGATCTCCGAGTCCCTCACCGTCCTCGTGAGGACACGAGCCACCTCGACCTGCGGTGGCGGCTGCAATGCGGTCCGCTCGGCCGCCTGATCCCGCGTGCAGCCCGAGAGCAGGATCGAGCCCGCGATCGCGGCCAGAATGGCCGTGGAAAAGTTGAAACGATTGTGCACTGTGGTCTCCCCGATTTGTCCTTGACCCACACGCCGCTCCAGCGGAAGTGCGTCTGACGAATGTATGTGCGGGATCTACGTATGCGTATGGCTCGCGAGGGGCAGGCACGAGCCCCCGGCGGGCAGGGACCCGCGCCTCTCGAAATAGGGAGTCGGTTGTGGATGACACCCGGCGGCCGTCGCGACTCGACGGATCCGATGGCGCGACACCACTCAAGATGCTTGTGTCAGTCTTCCTTGGATTGCCGCCGCTGCTCCCGTTGGCGCGAGGTGACACGGGCGGCGCCGCGCGACCGAGGTTAGATCCGTCCGAGCTCCGCCACGCTCACTTCCGCACGCAGCTCGAACCCGAGGCTCTCGTAAAGGGAGATCGCCGCGCGGTTACTTGCCCAGGCGTGCAGGAAGGCCTGATCGCCGCGAGCCTGAATGCGACTGGCAACCGCGGCTGACAGCCGGCGCGCGAAGCCGCGGCCGCGCAACTCCGGATGAGTGCAGACTCCACTGACCTCCGTGAAGCCCGGGAAGCGCATGCGCTCGCCGGCCATGGCGGCCAGCCGTCCCTCGATGCGGATGCCGAGGAACGACCCCATGACGTGCGTGCGCGTCAGGAACGGTCCGGGCTGAGTACGCTTCGCCAGGGCGAGCATCTCCGCTGCATCGGCATCCCCGAGTGACACAATGTCCCCGCCAGGGGATTCGAATGCCGTCCCGCGAGGGGCAAGCAGCTGCACGCCCTGGGCTTCCCGGATGGGAACGAGTCCGCTCGGGATGGCGATGCGGGCGGTCTGGAGCAGCAGGACGCTCTCACCCGGCGACACCAGGCCGGCGAGTGAAGCGAGCGCCGATGGGCTGTCATCGCAAGACGCGGCGAAGACGTTTACATCCCGGACAAACCGCCGCGCCAGGGCATCCCCTTCGGCGAAACGGGCGTGGTGGGTGGTGAGGCTCGCCCAGACGGGTCGGTCAAGGCAGCGCATTCGCCCTGCCTTGCGCGCGCAAGCGCCGGGCCCGAACAGTCAGGGGCGTCGCCTCGAGCGCCTCCTCGAGGGCGGTCAGCTGCCCGAGCAGCGATCCGGCGGAGCCCTCGCACGCATCCGCGACCGCGGCGGCGATCACAGGCCATGCGGCGCGCCTGGCGCGCGAGACGAGCTGCCGCCCCGATCTGCTCAGCGCGACCGTCCGCACCCGGCGATCGTCGGCATGTTGCCGGGACCGCACCAGACCCTCGTCCGCCAGCTTCTCGAGCACACGCGTAACAGCCGGCTGACTGACACCGATGGCCTCGGTGAGCTCCCCGACACGGAGGGGGCCCAGCCTGTCCAACGCGGCGAGGAAGGGGAAGTAGGAGGCCGGAAGATCGATGGCGGCGCCCTCGAGCAGGACCTGGGTCTGCGACTGCAGGCGCTCCCCGAGACGCTTCAGCCGTGTCCCGAGCGTGAGATAGCCCAGCCGCTTGACGACATCCTCGGTCATACCGGATAGATATATAGCTAGTTATATAAATGGTAATACTCCTGCGAGGCGCATGGCAAGACCGGGATCGTGCCGCTCCCCTCCCCGACTGCCCGGAACCGGGCGGCCTCAACGTCACGGGCCGGGACGCTCCCGGGGCTGTAGCGGATCGCCGACAGGCTGTGCGCCGCCGGCATGGGGTGTCATAATGACCGGATGAGCATCTCCCGCATCCGCCTCGCGCTGCCCGCGGGCTTGGCGCTCGCCGCCGGCGCCTGCTCGCTGATGGGACCTCCGCTGCGCCCGCCGCCGCCGCCGCCGCCACCGATGGTGGTGCGCCCCGAGCCGCCGCTGCCGCTTCCCGTCCAGACGGAAAAGTTCGTGCTCGCGCCGGGACAGGATGTCGTCGGCACCGTGCAGGTGGTGAAGGTCCTGAAGGGGCAGGTCCTGACGGACATCGGCCGGCGCTTCAACCTCGGTTACGAGGAGATGCGGCGCGCCAATCCCGGCGTCAGTGTCTGGCTTCCGCCTGTGGGCACCCCGGTGGTCCTGCCTACACAGTTCATCCTTCCGGATGCCCCGCACCGCGGCATCGTCGTCAATCTCGCGGCGCTGCGGATCTTCTACTTTCCGCCGCACAAGCCGGGCCAGCCGCAGATCGTCTTCACACACCCGGTGGGCATCGGCAGGCGCGGTTTCGTCACACCCCAAGGGGTGGGCCATATCATCGACCACCAGAAGAACCCCGTCTGGGTGGTGCCGCGATCGATTCTCGCCGAGCACGCCAAGGAGGGCGCACCGCTGCCCAAAGTGGTCGGACCCGGCCCCTTGAACCCTCTCGGGAACTACGCGCTGCAGACCAGCTGGCCCGAGATTCTGATCCACGGCACCAACAAGCCGGTCAGCGTGGGATGGCGGGTGAGCCATGGCTGCATCCACCTCTTCCCCGAGGATATCAGGCAGCTCTTTTACATGGTGCCGAACGGCACTGAAGTACGCATCGTCGATCAGCCGTACCTCTTCGGCTGGAAGAACGGCAGGCTCTACATGGTCGCCTACGGGCCTTTGAAGGGCGACAAGCGGCCGTGGAGGAAAGACTGGCGCCGGCTCGTGCCGACGCTGCTCACCCATGCCGAGCGCGTGGACCTGCGCAGACACCGGCAGAAGATCGACTGGGCCAGGGTCGCACGGCTCGTGGCCTCCCCGCGCGGTGTGCCCGTGCCGGTCTCGGGGAACGAAGGCAGCGGCCTCGAGCAGGTCCTCGCCGATGCGCCCCGGGTGCAGAACCGGCTCCCCGCCGGCTCGACCTGGAACGGCAGCACCGACCTGCCGGCGACCAACACGCAGTTCCGAAAGTTCTACGCCGGAATCCTCACGCCGGAGCAGAAGAAAGCACTCGCGGCCGTCGACAGTCTCCCCAGGCCCTCACCCTCGGCTCACACCTCCCCTCGCTGCACCCCGCCGCGCTGCGCGGGGGGATCGGGTGCGCAGCACTCCTCCTCGAGCAGGACGAAGCCCGCGCCGGCCGATCCCCGCGGGCCCTGACCCGACCCACGCACGGCTGACCGCGTGCGGCCGTGCCTCGCTGGCCGGCACCCGGCCGAGGCATACGGTCTGCACCGTGCGCGATCGCATCCGTGCTGCGCTTCTCGCTGCTCCGCTCGTCCTCTGAGCGAGCGATGATGCGGATCGGACTTCGACACTGCTTCGCCATCGTCGCCCACACCGGGATGCGCCTGCCGACTCGGCCGTCACGGACTTGACAGGACTCCCCGGCTGGCCGATCTCGGTGGCGCGCGCCCCCACGAAATACACGTCGCGCAATGACACGCCCTTCGCGACCAGCTGCGCCCGCAGCGCCGCGGCGAGTCGCACGCAGATCGTGGAATTCGACGGCCCCTTCGCCTGCAATGTGCGCTGGCGCCAGCGCACGAAATCCTCGGGAGTCTCCCGCACGTAGCTCAGCACCTCCTCGACCACGCGCCGAGCCTCCTGGGAGGTCAGGTGGCTGGCTCGAGTGAGATACGCGATCGGCTCCTCGAGCTCTCCCGGATCGGACCTGCGGGATCGGTTTTGCGCGGGTCGCATTCGGGGAGCCGCTTTTTTGTACCCGGAATCGGGCACAAATCCGGGCCTTTCATCGCACTGACATCGTCTATCGGCTTGCTCTCTCTCCGGGCGGGGATATAGTCCCGGGCAGAACGCCCGCCTTCGGGACGTCTCAGCTTCGCCCCGAACGCGCTTGCGGCCCGGCGCAGCGGGGCCGCAGCCCGCTCCAAGGCAGTCCTTCGGAGGATCCCACATCCATGCGAGCCCCTCTTTTTCAACTCGATGCATTCACCTCAAGGCGATTCAGCGGCAACCCGGCTGCGGTGGTGCCATTGGAGCACTTTCCGCCCGAAGCCCTGATGCAGGCGATCGCAGCCGAGAACAACTTGTCCGAGACGGCATTCCTGGTTCCCGAGGGGAGCGAATATCGACTGCGCTGGTTCACACCCGCGGTGGAGGTGCCGCTGTGCGGGCATGCCACTCTCGCCAGCGCGGCGGTGGTGATGGAGAGGCTCGAGCCGGACAGAGCGCAAGTGACCTTCCGCACCGCCAGCGGAGCGCTCGCGGTGAAGCGCACCTCCACGGGCTATGTGATGGACTTCCCTCTGAGACCCACGACGCCTGCGCCGGCTCCGGCGGCCTTGCTGAAAGCCCTGGGCGTTAAGCCGCAGGAAGTGCGCGCCGATGGCGCCGGCTACCTCGTGGTTCTCGCCAGCGAGTTCGACGTGCGAAATCTCGCGCCGGACCTTGCCGCCATCGCCCGCTTGGACCGCAGCGGGGTGATCGTCACGGGGCCGGGCGGCGGCGATTACGACATGGTGAGCCGCTATTTCACACCGGCGCGGGGCATACCGGAGGATCCCGTGACGGGCAGCGCGCATTGCGCCCTCGCGCCTTACTGGGCCGAGAGGCTTGGCAAGCCGGTGCTGCGGGCCTGTCAGGTGTCAAGGCGCGGCGGCGAGATGACCTGCCGGATGCGCGGCGAGCGTGTCGAGCTGGAAGGTGCCTGTGTGTTTTATCTGGAAGGATACGCGGAGATTTGACTGAGAGCGGCGGATACCTGCCAGGCAGCCGGCGCGCTGCCTCCCCCGCGGGCTGCCGAAGACTCGAACGCGGCGGCGCGCACGCCCAGGATCCTCCAGGACGCCCGGCCGACTTCACCCGCAGGCGCAGGCACTTGACTCCGCACCGTGGGCGATCCGCCTTTTGCAGGTATACTGCTCTCGCCGGCGAAAGCCCGCACTGGCAGACGACGCCAATCTGAGTGGAGGACCTCATGAGGTATTCCATCCTGGTCAATGGCAGGCGCCGGAGCATCGAGAGCGATCCGGACACCCCCCTGTTGTGGGTGTTGCGCGATGACCTGCACCTCACGGGCACCAAGTACGGCTGCGGCATTGCACTCTGTGGCGCCTGCACCGTGCACCTCAACGGTGTTCCCGCACGCGCGTGCGTGACACCGATCTCGAGCGTAGGCGACGCCCTGGTCGTCACGATCGAGGGAATCGGCGAAAGCGAGTGGGGCCGGAAGGTCAAGGATGCGTGGCTCGCGCTCGATGTCATGCAATGCGGCTATTGCCAGGCGGGACAGGTGATGGCGGCGGTGAATCTGCTGGCACGCAATCCCAGACCTTCGGATGAGGACATCGACGCGGCGATGAACGGCAACATCTGCCGTTGCTGCACCTACACGCGCATTCGGGCGGCCATCAAGCGGGCGGCCGGCCTTCCGACCACCGACACGCTGCAGGTGCAGACATGACCGGCGGCGGCAAGGCGCGGAAACCGGCGGCAGGCTCCGCGGGCCCGCGTATCTCGCGTCGCGCCTTTCTCGTCGCCGGACTCGCCGCGGGCGGCGGATTGCTGTTGACGTTGAAGTTCGCCGGCAAGGCCTCCGCGCGCGACGGGCGGATCGGCGCATACATCACGATCGCCCCGGACGGCATCGTCACGATCGTCGCCAAGAATCCCGAGATCGGCCAGGGCATGAAAACCACTCTGCCGATGCTGATCGCCGACGAGCTCGAGGTCGAGTGGAAGAGTGTCCGCGTCAAACAGGCCATGCTCGATCCGATCTACGGACCGCAGTTCGCCGGAGGCAGCCTCGCCACGCCGCTCAACTGGATTCCGATGCAGCGCGTCGGCGCCGCGGCGAGGCAGATGCTCATCACCGCTGCTGCCCGCACCTGGGGCGTCCCGAGCGCAGAGTGCGAGGCCCGCGCGGGCGTGGTGCGGCATCGGCCGAGCGGCCGGGCGCTGACCTACGGCGCATTGGCGGGTAAAGCCGCGGCGCTGCCGGCGCCGGAGCTGGACTCCGTCACGCTCAAGAGCCCCGGGAATTACACCATCATCGGCAAGGCCATCGGCGGCGTCGACAGCCCGGCGGTGCTCGAGGGCGAGCCTCTGTTCGGCATCGACGTGACGCTGCCTGAGATGAGCTATGCCATGTATGAGAAGTCGCCGGTGTTCGGCGCCAGAGTCGTCAGTGCCAATATCGAGGAGATCAAAAGGCTCCCGGGCGTCCGCGATGCGTTCATCGTGCGCGGCTCCGAGGCCGACGCGGCCATCAAGATGGGGCTGGTCGACGGCGTCGCCATCATTGCCGACAAATGGTGGGACGCGGACAAGGCGCGCAGAACACTGCGTGTCGATTGGTCACCCCGGGCCGTCCCGGGGCAGAGCACACAGGCGTTCGAGCGCCAGGCCGAGCAACTGTCGCAAGCGCCACCACAATCGATTCTCCGCCGCGACGGGGATGTCGATGCGGCGCTCGCACACGCCGCCACAGTCCTCGAGGCCTCCTACGCCTATCCGTTCCTCGCCCACGCGACCCTGGAGCCGCAGAACTGCACTGCTCACTTCGAACACGGGAGCGTGCAGATCTGGGCCCCCACGCAGGACCCCCGCGCCGGTGCGAAACTGGTGGCGCGAACCCTCGGCATCGACCCGGACCGGGTCCGCGTGCACATGATCCGGGCCGGCGGCGCCTTTGGACGGCGATCGTACAACGATTACATGGTCGAGGCGGCGATGATCTCCAAGCGCGCCGGCCGCGCCGTGAAGCTGCTCTGGGACCGCACGCAGGACCTCCAGCACGATGCCTACAGACCGGCGGGATTTCATTACTTCAAGGCGGGACTCGACGCATCGGGCCGCCCGATCGCCTTCCGGGATCACTTCGTCACCTTCGGTCACAACGGGCGCGTCGCCTCTTCCGCTGGCTTGCCGCGCGATCACTTTCCGGCCGGCTTCATCCCCAGCCTGGAATATGGTCAGTCCATGATCGAGTTGAGCGCGCCCACCGGCTCGATGCGCAACCCGGGCGGCAACGCCCTGGCGTTCGCCTTCGAATCGTTTCTCGATGAGCTGGCGCACGCCGGCGGCCGCGACCCGCTCACGCTGCGGCTCGACCTGTACGGTCCGCCGCGCGCGTTCGCGCCTCCGCCGCCGAGCTACGGGATGAGAATTCCGCCTTTCGACACCGGCCGAGTCCGCGGGGTGCTCGAGCTCGTCGCGAAAGAGTCGCGCTGGAGCCGGCGCAACAGGCTGCCCAAGGGCACGGGCATGGGTCTCGCCTTCTACTACAGCCACTTCGGCTATGTGGCCGAGGTCGTCGAGGCAAGCGTGAACCCGGATGGAACACCCAAGGTGCACAAGATCTGGGCGGCGATCGACATCGGCCGCCAGATCATCAACCCCGCCGGCGCCTACAATCAGGCGCAGGGCGCGATCCTCGACGGACTGGGACAGGCCCTGCACATGGCGGTCACTCTGGAGAACGGACGCATCGTGCAGCGCAATTTCGATACGTATCAGCTGCTGCGCATGCGCGAAGCGCCGCCGGTGCACGTGCATTTCCTGCGCAGCGACCATGATCCGACCGGCCTTGGAGAGCCCGCGCTGCCGCCTGTCCTGCCGGCGCTCGGCAACGCGCTCTTCGCCGCCACCGGCAAGCGCATCCGCACGCTGCCGATCGATGCGCACCTGCTGCGCGCCACCGCGACCTGAGCGCGCCGCACGCGAGCGCAGCGCGCTCAGCCTCACCCCAGCCCGCCCCCCCCTTCTGAAGACACAGAGCATCGCGCGCGAAGGGTCTGTGCGACTTTGCTCGACCCGGCGCCGCGCGCCGACACTCCTGATCGGGGAGCGCCGATCACCGCAGCGGTGCTCGAGGATCGAATTGAGAACGAAAGTCCGGGAATCGGTGTGCGCTCCTACGATCGAACCGGCCCGCGTGACCGCCAATGCCCACCACAAGGCCATCACCCGGCGGCTGCCGGATGAGGTTGCGGCGCTGACCACCGCCCCCGGCGGCGCGCGGGCTACTCAATCGCTTGAGACACGACCGATCGTCGGGGAACAGGTGAGTCCGAGGGCGAAACCCGCCCCGGCGATGTGGGAGAAGCAGGCCGGAAGGATCACTTGCGGGGAAGCCGGATGATGACGCCCGAACCAAAGCGCGAACCCCCATCCTTCCCCGGGGGGAAGGATGGGTGGGCACCGAAGGGTCCTGCCTCCGGGAATGCTCCTCAGCCGAAACGGGCCTCGACGCTCATGTAGTAGGTTCTCGGCGCTCCGGGCATTCCCGCGAGCTGTCCATTGTTCAATCCGAACCCGCCGCCGGACCGGTATTCGAAGACGTTATATTCCTTGTTGAGAAGATTGAGAACATCGAAGTTGATGGAGAGATCATGCAGTCCGTCGAAGAAGTACCGCCGCCCGACATTCACATTCAAAGCGGCGTTCCATATCCCGAAGGCCGGAAGCTTCGTCGAACTTGGCTTGTCCGTGTAGTTGTCGAAAATCGTCTGCGGTCCCGTATACGTCCACCAGGCGCGGGGTTCAAGCATGACTCCGCTGCGATACAGCTTGTAGAAGGCGCCGACATTGGCGGTCTGCGCCGGAACGTTGGCTACCGGCAGCCCGCTATAGCTTCCATGGCTGTTCTTGTAGCTTGAATAATTGGCCTTCTCGAAGCTCAGGTTCGTGAACACATAGAGATTGCCGACAGGATCGTCGTCAAAATACATGTTCACCCCTTTAAACACCGATGAGCCGGAGGAGAACTCATTGGTTCCATTGGCGAGAGAGACGGCGAGCCTCTGGTTGGTGTCATCCAGATGGTAGTAATTGATTCCGAAGGAAGCGTCATGAAGCAGCAGGTCGTGGCGGACATAGGACTTGACGCCGAACTGGTACTGGGTGGAGGCCTGGGGCTGGAGGCTGGAGGCGACATAGTGGGCGTAGGTTCCCGAGGCTCCCGCCGTTGCGGCGTAGGATCGGGACACGTTGGCATACAGGGAAAGAGAGGGAAGCGCCTTCCAGTTGATACCCACCGAAGGCTCTACTTTCGAGAAATCGGTGCTCGAATTCAGGAAATAGTCGCCGTCGTTGCCGCCGAGATCGTACTGGACGTTCAATGGCCACCTGCTGTTGACGTCGCTGTTGTAAGTGGTCTGGAATTTCACGAAGCGTATTCCAGGGGTTATACGCAGATCGCGAGTCGGCCGGACATTGTCCTGGATGAAGGCGGCGAGATCCGTGATATAGAGGTAATTGCTGTGAAAGTGCCAGGGAATGTTGAAGCTGTAGTACAGATTGCCCGGCGCAGGGCTTTCGCCGACTTCAAGGTCATTGACGTCGACCCCCTGGCCATCGAGAGATGTGGCCGGCTCACCCGGAGTCCAGAAGTCCAGCAGCGAGTAATAGGTGTTGTTCAGGAAATAGCCGCCGAACGATACGGTATTCCAGGGAAGCTTTGCGGTCAGATAGATCTTGTCGCCGTAGGTATCGTCGGTCGCGCGGTAATACTGCCGCTGCTGGTTCGTGGAATATGTGGGATCCTGGTGAAGGTGCTCGCGCATCCCGCGCCGGAACCAGAGCAGATTGTGCAGATCGAGCTTTTTCTGCAGCCGCTCCTCTAATTTCGAATAGATGATGTAGCTCTTGTTGATATCCTTTTTCCAGTACATCGAGTACGGCAGCGTCGTGTAAAATCCGGTCGTCTGCTGGCTGAGCAGAACGCCGTTGACGGTGGGGCCGCCCGCCCGCGCATGCACGGGTATGTTTACCGGTCGGTATCCGGAGCTTCTGGCGATGTATGCGCCAACACTAAAATGCCCGTGACGGAAACTGTGACGCAACTTGAAATAGTATGCGTAGCTCGAGCTTGGATTGTTAAAGCCGTAGCCGCTGACATAGTTGTTTGAACTCGAGGTTCCACCGGCAATAATGGCGGACCAGCCGTCGACTTCGCCCGAGCGCAGGCTGAAGTTGATGCCGCTGCTGTTGTAGCTTCCGTAATATCCGCCGACGGTTGCTCCGGCCTTGCGGGTGGGCTGGAGGGGCACGAAATTGACCGATCCGCCGATATTTTCAAACCAGCGATTTACGGGATATCCGGGGCCATAAGTCACGCTGATTCCCTTGATCAGCGACATGCTCGGAATCTCGTTTGTCCCCCACACCGCGTAGGCCGGATCCACCATGGGCACGCCATCGAAGGTAACCATGACGGTCCCGTCGTTGCCATTTCCTGCGGCACCGGACCAGCCGGTTTTCATGCCATTTATACTGACGCTGCCGCGGGTGGCGCCTGCCGGCGAATCGGTGCTGGTGTTGACCCCCGGCGCCACCGCAAGCACCTGAGTGGCTCCTGCCGCCGGCCCGCCTGTCTGGAGCTGCTTTCGTCCAATGACTTTGATTGACTGTGTCGAGTTGAAGATCTGCTGTTTCGTCGGCAGCGAGTCGAGGGTGTCCAGCGCCTTGGTTGCCGAGACCAGCACCGTGCTCAGCATCGCGGCGGGATCTTCGCCCGAAGTGCCCGGATCTACTGCTAGAGCATGTCCCGTCGGCGTCGATGCCGGCGCCGGTCCGGGCACGCCGGCAATCGCGTACAGGCTGGCCGACATGCCGCAAATTCCCGTGGCAGCGGCGATCGCGAGCCCGATTGGCTTGTACGAGGGCAATTTCCTCATTTCTGCTCCTTTGCAGCTGGTTTACCGTACAAAATGTGAATGCAACGATACGGAGATCTGAAAACTGAGCCTGTGCCCTGCAATCGCGGCTCTCATCCGGCTCGGAATGCGCTTCCGGCACCGGGAGCCGGCTCGGCTTGAATCGTCATCCGGATCGTGACGCGGATCCGGCGCGGCGATCCGTCCTGACCCGGGATGACACCCTGCGCAGCCCGCATGCGCAGGCTGCAAGGGAGTTGTTCTTCGGCACACTGCTTCCGTCGAGTCCCGGGTGCGAGTGCAGGGCGTCCTGATCCACGAGTTCGCACGGATGAGCCGTGAGCGGCTGCGTTATCGTGAATTGGGCGGGCGTGAGACGGGCCTGCTCATCACCTTACGGAAGGTCCGCAGGTAACGGCGTCGAGTGGCATCGACTCATTGCACGCTGATCGCTCTGTCTTTTTCCGAGATGAGCCTCTTCATTACAAGCCAGGGGTGGATCACAAGGCCGCGCACACCACTGGCTTCTGCAACCCGGGTATCTGCGCAGAGACTCACTGCGCCTGTTGAATCTTCGGCCAATACCGCGGGTGCCGAGGCGCCGATCGGATGGTTTACGGGGCACTCCGGCCGCGGGCGATTCCAGGGCGGCACGGAGTTCGGCGGAAACCGGTCTCCTGCGTGGATCCATGGGAGATCGCCGCTCCCGTCCGCCCGTTTGCCCCGACGGAGCCTGTTGCAACGGATCGATGGGCCGACTTGGCCTGCGGACGATGCGGGAATCCGCAGGACCGCTCCGCCACCGAGCAAGTGTCTTCACTCGATGAGGCCGGGAAATCAGGTATTTGATCCCCGCAATGTCCATTGGGATCCTCGGATGCCCCCGATTATTTATGTTGGTCCAAGAGCGTACGGCAGGAACATGAAGATATTGTGACAGCCGCGTCTTCGATCCGGTGCGCGCCCGCCCGATGTGCGCGTACTCCGTATCGGCTCGGATCGGACGCACACCCGTACGCCGGGTGAAGACGTGGGGAGTGGCGCTCCATTCCCTTCACGCCTCGATCGCAGCGCGGCATTTGGCTCCGAGCGGAGCCGCTGCACACCGCGTGCGTAATGCCACGGTCAACGGCCTGTGACAGCAGAATGTGTGCCGGGACACCTGTATGGGTCGCAGTACTTCCAACTCACGGCGCGAGACATTGTTGTGCCAGCGGATGTGCCACGTGAGTTTCCACCTGGGGTCGACGACCGAGGTGAACACCGCGGGCGATCAGGTCGGGTCGATTCCGCCAGACTGTGGCTCGACCCGGTTCCTCCGGGAAGATATGGGCCGAGGCGAGGCGCAGGCGTGCGCCGGGATGCTCGAGGAGAAAATCAACGCGCTGACGGAAGCGTTCTTCGGAGCCAATGCCGGGCGTTTGATGCTCCTTCAGTATCCAACGCTCATCGCCGCGCGCTCGACGCGCTGCACGAATTCATCGGCTCGCCACGCTTCAAGCGCGACTTCGAGGCCGTAAGCTTCGATGCACGCGCCCACGAGGAGCGGACCGGCACCTGCGGGGCGGCACGAGGTTCTATCGCGGGCGAGCTCAGCCTCCACGAGGCGCGACACGATTCTGCCGCCGGACCTGTTTCGACGGTTCGAGAACGATTCCTTCCGGCTCAATCCGGAGGTCTATCCGCGCAAAGTGCTCGTCGCTTGACGCCGGGCCCGCCAGAGGCTCCATCCGGCCGACCACGGAGCGGCTGAAGATGTCGAGGATCAGGTAGTAGAGGTGCTGCTGCCGCATGCGGCATAATCGCCTGTACCTGATCCCGGGCCTGTCTAGCGGCAGGCTCATCGGCTTCGAGATGCACGAGACCGACCGCTCCGAGCATGCCGTGAACCTGCTGCGCCGCACTGCCCTCGCCAAGGACTTGCACACGCTCGATTGCAAGCCGCCGGTGCTGCACGGTGATAACGGCGCGGCGCTCAAGGCCACTAGGGTCCTGGTGATGATGAGCTGGCTCGGGCGGAGGGCCTCCTACCCCGGCCCGCGTGGCAGCGCCACCCGGTTCAGTGCCACCCAGCGGGCAAGCGAGGCATGAACAGGACCTCCCGGTTGTTCAGGCTGATGGACGCCTTGCGCGGCCGGCGCCGGCCGGTCAGCGCCGCACGTCTTGCCGAGGAGCTCGCGGTTTCGGTGCGCACCGTCTACCGCGACATGCAGGCGCTGGCGGATCTCGGTGCGCCGATAGAGGGGGAGGCGGGCGTCGGCTATCTGCTGCGGGCAGGGTTTTTCCTGCCCCCGCTGATGTTCTCCGAGGAGGAGCTCGAGGCTCTGGTGCTCGGCGCTCGGTGGGTCAAGGGGCAGGGAGATCCGGCGCTCGCGCGGGCGGCCGATTCGGCTCTGGCGAAGATCGCGACGGCCTCGCCACAGGACCTGCGGGACAAGCTGGCCGAGACAGGGCTCTGGGCGCCGAGATTCAATGGCACGCCGCCGATGCCGGACCTTGCCCTCATCCGCGCGGCGATTCGCCGCGAGCGCAAGCTGGCCATCTCGTACGTCGATGCGGCCGGCGAGCAGACCCACCGTACGATCTGGCCGGTCGTGTTGGCATTCTTCGAGGGCGTGCGGCTGATTGGCGCCTGGTGCGAGCTGCGCGGAGACTTCCGCCATTTCCGGGCCGACCGCATCGTACGGCTCGAATTGACGGACATCCCATACCCGAGCTCCCGGCGCGCGCTCGAAAAGGACTGGCGCCGCGCACAGAGGCTTCCCGACCCCGCCTGAGCGAACCGCTGCCGGCCGCGGGCTGCTGACAGAACCTGTCACGGGTGCGGAGCACGATGGGCGCGTCCCAACACTGCTCGGAGCTGAACCCATGCGTCTCTATCATCATCCGCTGTCGACGAACGCCCGCCGTGCCGTGATGACCGCCGTACATCTCGGCGTGCCGGTCAGCCTGGTCACGGTTGATCTCGCCAAGGGCGAGCAACGTCAACCGCCATTCCTGAAGCTCAATCCCAACCACAAGGTCCCGGTCCTCGATGACGACGGCTTTGTGTTGTGGGAATCACACGCCATCATGCAGTACTTGTGCGATACGGCGCCACGCCAGACGGTCTACCCAGCGGCGAATCGGGCGCGGGCAGACGTGAACCGCTGGCTTTTCTGGTGCGCGCAGCACTTCGGTCCCGCCGTCGAGCTGCTCAACTGGGAGCACTGGATCAAGGAGCTGTTGGGTCTGGGCGGACCGGATCCGGCTGAGATCGGGCGCGGGGAGGGTCTGATCCGGGAGCTCGCGGGCATTCTCGATGCACATCTCGCCGGCCGCGACTGGATCTGCGGGGATGCGCTTTCGCTTGCGGACCTCTCCATTGCCGCGCCGCTTGCGGACACGGAGCGCGCCAGGCTGCCCGTCACCGCGCTTGGAAATCTGCAGCGCTGGTTCGCCCGCATGCGGGGGCTGGATGCCTGGAAGAAAACCGCGCCGGCCTGAGCAAGTGCCCCCCATCCTGCGATCCCGGCTGGAGCGCCCTTCCGAAGCGGGGGGCGCTCCCGGCGGCAGATGCACAATACCCGCACCCGCTCCACTTTGCGCGGCATGCGCCCAACGCGGCGTCAACGCGCGGCAGGATGGCGCGTCGGGACCCAGATCGGTGAGTACCATCCGGTCGATCCGGATGAGATCGAATCCAGGTACAGGATGACCGCGTCAACCTTCCCCCGGGAAGCCAGCTGTTCCGCCGTGCGGTGCGAGAACTCCGGCATCGGGGCATTGCGAAACCAATAGAGCGCCCGCGACCTGTCGGGCTCAAATCTCCATCGCCGCCGGGATCACGCGCAATGCGTCTCGCATGAACTTCCGGAGCCTCGCATTGCCGGGCGCGGCGTCCGCGGTGGCGCGGTGCACGCCGGCCAGATCTGCCAATTCCTGTTGCCTCAAACCAAAGGCGGATGCGAACCGCGTCGGTGAAATGAACGGATGACTGGGCTCCTGCAGCTCCTGCGCGAAATCCCGAGAACCAATGGCGGCAGACCTGGCACTCTCCGTCAAATTCGAGGTGATTTTACGTTCTCGAGGCTGTCACACGGATTCGAATCCCGTAGGGAGCGCCGATCAATCGAGAAGTTGCGAATGCTACCGACGATGCCCGAGGTCATCGGACAGCTTTCGGTCCGTTCCGCTTCTGACCGCTTCCCCGACGTCCGGGGATCGCTCGCAAGGCTGTGCCGGCACGATGCCGTCCCCCGGCGTGCCGGTGACCGGGCCGGTGCCAGCCGCACCGTGAATCGTCGGCCGACAAGCGATGTGGGCTACCGGACACTCACGGTGAAATCCCCCGTGGGCGACTTCGAAAGACCTTCGTGCGTGAGGCCGCGCGGATGCGCGGCATTGGCGCTACCACGAGCCGCAAGCAGTTTCGCCGGGCACTGGGGTGCACCGGCGCCTGTCGCGCCGAATTGCCGGCGACGCATCAGGAATGACCGACCGGAGCAGAATAGGGACGCCGCGGCGAAAGCACTAGAGAGTGCAGACGGCGGACCCCGGAGTCACCAAACTGAAGACGTCGAGGAATGCGAGAACTTCGCCAAGAGAGGCTCGAACAGGGAGCACCCGAAGCCCGCAACCCGGGCTCTCGAGCGGGCCGTGCAACCCCGCGCCGAAAAGCACGGCGCTCAATCACCGGTGGAGAGGGTTCACGATCGACTCATCCACAATGAACCCGATCGATTGACTTCCTTCATGTAGTCGACGAAGGCCCGGACAGCCGGTGCAAGTTCGCGCCGCGAGGGGAAGACCAAATTTACCTCGACGGAGTTTATCGACCATTCCGGGAAAAGGCGGACCAACCGCCCCGCCGCGATTTCAGGTCCACAGATGTACCCCGTGAGGATGCCCAGGCCGGCGCCATTCATGACCAGCCGATGAATCGTCAACGCTTCGTTGACCGAGACGCGCGGCGCCATCTCGAGTCGGGCCGTCTCCTCCCCACGGGAGAAGATCCACGGCCTGACGCGACCCTCCGGTGAGGGCATCTCGATGGTGTCATGGAGCGATAGCTCGTCGAAGGACTTCGGCGTTCCGCGTCGTTCCAGATAAGCGGGCGTGGCGCAGAGATAGCGGTGCATCTCGCCGAGCTTCACCGCGACCAGGCCGGAGTCTGGGAGCGGGCCCAGGCGAACGGCTACGTCGATCGCCTCGCCGACGAGGTCGGCCGTCCGGCTTTCCAGGTCGAGCGCGATGTCTATGTCGGGATAGCGCAGCAGGAAGTCGGGCAGTTGCTCGGCCAGGACATTGACGCCGAACCCCATCCCCGCGCTGACTTTGAGCACCCCGCGGGGTTGTCCCGAGAGCCCCCCCACATAGTCCAAAGTCTCGTTGAGCGCGCGGGTGATCTCCGCGCTCCGCTCGAGCAGGGCTTGACCCGTGAGCGTCAGGACCACCTCGCGTGTGGTGCGCTGAAACAGGCGAGCGCCGAGTTCAGCCTCGAGCCTCGCGATCGAGCGGCTCACGTTGGACTTCGGCATCCCAAGGGCCCGCCCCGCGGCCGTAAAGCTCTTGAGGGCGGCGACTCGTTCGAACACGCGAAAGCTATTGAGGTCGAGCAAGACGCTATTGTCGCAGTTTCCGGCACAGTCTGTCCAGCGATAGAGACAAGCTATCTGCTGGTCGGTGCACTATATTGATTTCACGGCAGGCAACGGGGCGTGCCGGAAAGGAATTGAACCGATGAACGAGACAATCCTGGCGGTAGGAGCAAGCGGCAAGTTCGCCGGCATGGTCATTCCGGAGCTCGCCAAACGCGGTGCAATGGTGCGCGGACTGGTCCACAGTCCTGCGCACGCCCCCGCGGTGGGCGCCGCCGGCGCAAAGGAGGTGGTGGTCGGCGATCTCAGGGACACCGCCAGCATCGCTGCGGCGCTGCGTGGAGTTGACCACGTCTTCTACATCGCGCCAGCGGCGCTTGCCGACGAAGCCAATGTCGGCCGAGCCTTCGTGGCTGCGGCGATCGACGCGGGCGTGCGGCGGCTGGTGTTCTCCTCCGTGATCCACCCGGTGCTCGCCGGACTGCCCAACCACGCGCTGAAGACGCCGGTCGAGGAGGCGGTGCTCCACTCGGATCTCGAGTACACCTTCCTGCACCCGACCGTGCTCTTCCAGAACTATGCGGCGGCATGGGACGGCATCGTCAAGACCGGCGTCGTCGCCGAGCCGTGGTCCAACGACACGCGCTTCAGTCGCGTCGACTATCGCGACGTCGCAGAGGCGGCGGCGATCGCGCTGACCGAGGACCGGCTGCTCTATGGAACCTTCGAGCTGTGCGCCGAGGGATGGCTCGACCGGCATGAGGTCGCTGCGCTGATCGGCGAGGTGCTGGGCCGCGGGATTACGCCGCGCCGGATCGACCCGGATTCCCTGCCTCCCGAAGCGCAGACCCTGCGCCCCATGTTCGATCACTACGACCGCATCGGGCTGCGCGGAAATCCGCTGACCCTGACCGCGATCCTCGGACGCGAGCCGAGAACGCTTCGCGCCTTCTTCGAGGAGCAGGCGGCTCGCAACCCCGGAGACCCGTCATGAAAACCGACAACACCGTCGCCATCAACACCCTCGGATCTGATGGCACATGCCCGTCGCGCCGTCGGCGATTCCGGCGGCCGGAAGTTTCTCCTGCCTCAGGCCGTGGCGATTTTCCGATCCCCCTCGAACTGCGCATCGATGGCGCGGCCGGTGTTCGTGGTCTGCCGGATGATCGAGCTGAGCGCCCAGAGGTCTGAACCGAAGAGGGTGACTGCATGATCAGCATTGACCCGATCGAAGCCGACGCCATCTATCACCGCGAGCACCTGGCGGATCGCGCGGCGATGCTCGCCATGCGCGCAGCGATCGCCACCCATCCCGCCGCCGATCTGGGTCCAGAGGGCCGCGCCGCGTTCGACGAGCTGCTCGGCAGGACGCCGCCAGCCGAGGGAGTCACCCACGAGGCCGGGACGCTCGGCGGTGTGTCGGGCTGGTGGTGTCGACCGGTCAATCCCCAGGACGGGACGGCGATTCTCTATCTCCATGGCGGCGCCTATGTGGTGGGCTCAGCCCGGGCGTACTGCAACTTCGCCGGACAGATCGCAGCGCGCGCTCATGTTGCAGCCTTTGTCGCGGACTATGGCCTCGCGCCGGAACGACCCTTTCCCGCCGCAGTCGAAGACGCCGAGGCAGCCTATCGGGCCCTTGCCGACTCGGGCATGGCGAGGATCGGTATAGTGGGCGATTCCGCCGGCGGCGGATTGGCCTTGGTCACGGCTGCCCGCATGACCTCGGCCGCCCGAGACGGTGGGGTCCGCCCTGCGGCCGCCGTCGCCATGTCGCCCTGGACCGACCTCGCGCTCAGCGGTCAAAGCTATGCGACGCGCGCCAGGCACGATCCACTGCTGACGCGCGAAGCGCTCGACCAAGCTCGGCGACGCTATCTCGTCGAGGTCGACGTCAAAGATGAGCGGGCCTCACCGCTCTATGGCGATGTTGCAGACTTGCCGCCCGTCTTGCTGCACGTGGGGGAGGATGAGATCCTGCTGGACGACGCGCGCCGGTTTGCTCAGCGCATCAAGCGCGCCGGGTCGCTCGGGGAGCTGCACGTCTGGCAGGGCATGGTGCATGTGTTCCCCGCCAACGTGGCGCTGCTTCACGCCGCGCGTGAAGCCCTGGACAACATCGGCGAGTTCTTGCGCCACAACCTCGTCAGCCAAGCCCCCGCGTAATGTGTGATTCCCACTCACGGAGACCCCCAATGACCCGCATCCTCTTTGTCGGCCAGAAGCCTGAGACCGTCGATTTCACGGACCCGTCCCTGCCGCCTGGCTTTAACGCCCAGATGATCAACGCCGGCATCGCC
This sequence comes from Pseudomonadota bacterium, assembly GCA_021805865.1. Taxonomy (GTDB): domain Bacteria; phylum Pseudomonadota; class Gammaproteobacteria; order Steroidobacterales; family Steroidobacteraceae; genus 13-2-20CM-66-19. Next base: position 6,291 of record JAJZDX010000017.1, on the reverse strand, counting down.
ATTGCGCTCGAGCAGATCAAGGCGCGCGGCTGGGAGGGCGACACCTGCATGATCACCCCGGACGCGGCGGGTCGCGCAATGCTTGAGAAAGCGCTTAAGGCCATCGCCTACGATTGCGTGGTGATTGGCGGTGGACTCAGGCTTCCGCCGAAAAGCCTCCCGCTGTTCGAGATGGTGGTGAACGTGGTTCACAAGGCGGCGCCAGGGGCGGCAATCGCGTTCAACACCAAGCCGGAAAATACCGCGGAGGCGGCTGCGCGCCAACTCGAGGCCGTTTAGGGGCATTCCGCCCGAGCGCTCGATATTGACCCGATATTGAAAGGAAAGACACGCAGGCTGGAACCTGGCGGCTCGTCGCTCCAGAAGACCCAGCGTCATAGACGGGGCGCCTCGCGAGCTTCGCCATGATCATCTTCATGACGCTCGAGCTGCTCGCGCCCCTTCTCGATCCTATCCAGCTCCGCCTGCTCCGCTGCGGAGCCGCAAACAATGGCGGTGCCGATGGCCGGTGCGGTCAGCCTTCCATGGGGACGCCGAGGATCAGATTTGCTTCGTGTAGCAATCGATCCAGGTTCGATTGCAGTTGGTCTTGTGTCCCCAGCAGTCTTGGTATGCCCTGGCTCGTTCGGCGCCCTCGAGCGTCCGAAAGATCAGCACCTTCTCGTCGCGGTGTCGTCCGCGCGCCGCAGTCTGGGCCGACGCCGTGAACGGCGTGCCGTTCACGGCCGTTTTGTATGTCCGGTTCGGGTTGCTTTTCACCTAAGCATATGCGGCGCGATACGACTTGGGATTGGAGACTGTTCCGTGGTGGGGCAAGCGAGTGGGTTTGACAACGCTCATGGTTGAGTCAGGCCTCCACGGTGATTTTGATATTGGCGGGACCGACCCCGAGGGAGAGAGCGAGTCGGCACTTGGCTTCTGCAACCGAGAGAGGAACCTCCTCCCCTGGCGAGGCGACATCCTCGTCATCGTCAGCTCCCACTGCTGCGATCTGCTCTGAGGAGAGCGAGACCACTGAAATTGTTGGAAATTCCAAGCCCATCCCGGCCCCGATGCGATTGACAGGATCGGAGGCTTCCCGGTCGTAGAGCGAGACCCAGACGCCGCGCCCCACCGGAATGGAGTGCCCAGCGGCCTTCCGAGCTTTGTAGGCCCGATTGATACGCTTTCCGGACCATCGTGACCGCCGGTTCCGGACGAACGTGACCGCGTATTCCGGTCGGGCACAAGTTGATGTCTCTCCCGCATTCTCTTGGTAATATATTACTGAGAATACCCGTTGAGGGTTGAAGAGGAGCCGATGACTGAGCATTCCGAGACGCTCTCGTCGGATGGCTTGGATTATCTGCCAAGTGACAGCGCGGCGGAGAAGCGTTCGCTGGCCAAGTGGTACGCGGCTGCCAAGCTTGCGCTGGAACGTAATCGCCCTCTGACCACAGCGACCAGCCCGCATCCCGGACGCCACCACACAGCGGAGCTCGCGTCTGCCGAACTTGACGCCTTGCGCAGCGTCGGCGCCTTCAAGAGCCATGTGGTCGTCAGCGCCGATAGCGATCCACTCATACGCAGCCAAGCGCAGTACATGGCGCTGCTCGAGGAAAGCCTGTCGGCAGCCGAGGCCGCCAAGCTCCTGCGTGTGGACGTGAGCCGCGTGCGCCAGAGGCTGCGGGAGCGGTCTCTCTTTGGCTTGGAATACGAGGGGACCTGGCGCCTGCCGCGTTTTCAGTTCGAACGCCGTCTCGTCATCCCGGGTCTCGCGCAAGTCCTGAAGGCGCTTCCGTCTGATCTATTCCCATTGGATGTGGTCGATTGGTTCCTGCTACCCGAACCAGAATTGCAGTCCGACAGCGACGCGTCTCCTCTGAGCCCCCGCGAATGGCTGCTTTCGGGCCGGACGATCGAGGCCGTGGCGAGGCTCGCCCGTGACCTGACGCACGCCTGACGCTGGTAAGCGAGTTCCCGGAGCCGCCCGGTGTCGATGCGCTATGCCAGATTGCAGCCGAGACTCTCGAGCTGCCCGCCGGCACGCCCTTGGCGCGCATCTATTTCTCCGCCGGCCCGTATCCCTCGCATTGGAACCGATTCCGTCATGCCGGACCCGCCGCGGTGCGCTGGGACCATCATCTACCGGGTGCAAGCGATACGCCGACCGAGCAGGACCGAGCCGTGCTCTACTGCGCGCCAGAGGTGGACACCTGCACGGCGGAAGTCTTCCAGGCGACCCGTCGGATCGACCGGATCCGCAACGCGCCTGCCCTAGCCGTCTTTGCCCTGCACGTGCCGGTCACCGTGCTTGACCTGCGCGGCGCTTTCACCACGAGGATCGGCGCTTCCACTGCCATTCATTCCGGGCCGCGCTCCCGCGCGCGCCTGGGCGCGGCACTTGTACGACGCCTATCCAAATATTCAAGGTTTCCAATACGGCGCATCGATGAACGGACACGCCGCGGCGATCGTGCTCAATGACCGCGCGCTGGGAGCACTGCCCAAGGAGCCGAAATTTCACCACGCCCTCAACGACGACATGCTGGTCGACGTGCTCCAACGAATTGCCTTACGCCTCTCGTACGGGCCACGGTAGCCGCGACGATTGCCCAATGCCTGGGTGAGTTGTCTAGTTGACTCTCACCACCTGTTGTCAGCAATCATACCGTTGTACTCCGTAAGAATCCCGTCCGCCTACCCTTTCAGCCCGCCATCAACATACTAGACCGCTTTCGCGCACCACCAGGGGCGCGGATTCAGACCAGCCGGTGGCGATATCGGCCAGGACAAGTCTGTTGACGTAGCTACCGCGATTGACCTCCCCGCAGTGCGCGACAAGATCCATCTCCATACCGCCCGGCGGCGGGTCGTTCCGGTCGGCAAAGGTGCGCACCGGCACACGCCTGCGCCGCTCAGGCACGGCGCGGTGTCGCTTCTTGAGCCGGGTCGCGGCACGCATCCGTCGGTCGATCGTCGATGCACTCATCGGCAGGATCTTCTGCCGCATCGGTTCATTGAGCTTCAGGTGCCGATTACGTTCCATCGCCGCCAAGAGAATCGGCAGGAGCGCGCGTAGGCGTTTTCCGCAGACCCGATCCGATGCCTCCCAGAGCACGATCAGCGCTGCCCGAGCCGCTCCGTCGTACAGCGGCGGGCGAACGCGGGTCTGGCGGCCCCGGTTCGTGCGCTCAGTGCTCAGCGCCCGGATTGCAGACTTCTCGTGATAGCCAGTTACGGCAATGAATTCATCGAGGATCTTGCGCCTCTGAGCGACGGGCGCCGCGCGGTAGCGCTGCTGGACAGCATTGGCCAGTTCCGCCCGTGCCGTGTGCGTCATCTGGGTACCCATGGACCCCTCCCAAGGTGATGGAGAGGAACATGGTACAGCTCAGGCTACCGGTAGCATTTCACGTGAGGCAACGACCCCATCCGGTAATGTTTTTGGTGAAGCAACGCGACATCCGCCACCCGCTGCTTTCAGGCACCTTCTTATGCGCACCAGGTGGCCCAGCCGGCATGCGAGCCGAAAGGCTGGCAGGCTCGCACGAGGTGCTGTAGTCTGTGTCATTGGCCCGTAACCTATCAGTTGGTCGACCACGGACGTGGCTCGCAGTTCGCTCCGAGCCATCGTGACACCAACGCTGCAGAACTCCGCGAACGATAGAGCGGGGCGACTGCGTCCGCCGCGCCGCGTGTACTTTTTGCGAGACTGCAGTGACAAAGCCCTACGCTGGAACGCCTTTCATGACGTCATGCGACGATATCGCTGCGCCGCCGAACGCGGCTCGCCTCGCGGTTGACTGCACGTGGCAACGCGGGGCGCGCGACTGCGGCTGTAGTCGGCAGGCCTGAATCCCTGCCCGTCGCCACACCGACGCATGCCCCCATATCGAGCACGACGACCTTTCCGGTGCTCACCGGCACTTCCCTATGCGCCGAGCAGCGAGCCCACCAAGATCGATGGACCGCCCTTGATCCTCCCGATGAGCCCAGGGGCCGCGCTGGACGCGCTCCCTAGCTCACGTCGAGCACAGCATTGAGAGAACAAGTCTCCGTGGCCGCGCGAGTCCCGCAATGATGCACCCGCCCGCCCGCGCCTGCCGGAATGATCCGCGTCCGATCCGCACTCGACAATTCCAGCGGTTCACCACCGAGCACCGCGCGGGCGACGCCTTATCAGAACACAGAAACTACGACGTGATCCTCACGTCCGCCGCGCCAGGATGGCCACACTCCACCCTTGACGTCTAATCGCTGTCGGGCGGCACGAGGGGATTCGATACGCGCCAACCAGCGTTACCGCGACATTTCTGCCATTCGCTCACCGGGCTCGACCGGCTCCGCCGGGTCGACGGCCTCACCGCGCCGCCCTGCGTCCGACATGCATGAACCCTCTCGCGGGCACCCAGTCGAATATTGACTGAACCGCCGCGGCCATGGCGACCCAAGGGGCCTGCCCGCGTCAAGAGCGATCATCGCTATCGTCGATTCCTGATCAATGCAATATCAAAATGCGGGGTAGCACGTGGATTCGATTGCCTCTCTGCGGCACCAGAAGTGCGAAATGATCGCCCGATACGCCAAATCTGAAGACCGCAAGGGATTGATGCAGGTTCTGACCACGCTGATACTCCTAGGGCTTCTTTGGTGGGCTGCCGTGCGACTTTCCACCGTTTCCCCCTGGCTTATCGTGTTCCCATTGGCGCCGCTCATCCTGGTGACGGTGCGCGTTTTCGGCCTAATGCACGAGTGTGGGCACGGGAGTCTCTTTCGCAATTGCCGGCTCAATCGCGCCGCCGGCTTCCTCCTCGGCGTTATCGCCGGAATGCCGCAATACGTCTGGTCTCAACATCACAATTATCACCATGCGCACAACGGCAACTGGGAGAAGTACCGCGGCCCTTACTCGACACTTTCAGTCGTTGAGTACACGGCACTGAGCCGCGCGCAACAACGGGCATACCGGCTAAAGTGCAGCGTGCTGGCTGCACCGCTGGCAGGGTTCGTATATCTGATCTTCAACCCACGCTTTACCTGGATAATGGGAACAATCGGTCTTGTGATGCATCTGGTACGCCGAAAGCTCTCCGAGCCGAGCGTCTCACTGAAAGCTCATGCAGAAACCTATCAAACGCGCTACTGGAAATCTGTCCGTGAGTATCGGCATATGCTCTGGAACAACCTCATGTTACTGAGCGTATGGGTCACACTGTGCACCGTGTGCGGTGTCGCGACGTTTTTCTCGATCTATATCCTCAGCGTATCGATCGCTGGCGGAGCGGGCATCGTTCTGTTCACGGTACAGCACAACTTCGAGCATGCTTACGCCACCGACAGCCCGAATTGGGACCACGATACCGGGGCGATCGAGGGCACGAGTTTTCTGGTGTTGCCCCGTTGGCTGAATTGGTGCACCGTCAATATCGGCTATCACCATATTCACCATCTTTCTGCCGGCATCCCGAATTACCGCCTCGCCGAATGTCACCGGGAGTATGAACACCTGTTTGCACGCGTCACCCGCGTGAAGCTACGCGAAGTCCTTGGGGCGCTGAAGTGTATTCTCTGGGACCGAGATGCTCATCGCATCATCCCAATGGCAGAATATCGACAGGCCATCGAAACGATATCTGGAAATCTGCCGACTTGACCGATCTCGGAAACTTATCGCCTCCGCTCCCATCCAGACCCGCTATAAAGTTACACAGATTTTTCTGTGCGATTTACGATGGCGAATAGTAACTGCTCACGCCTAAACGCTCCCGCGTCGTTGAACGGATGCTTGACAACGTAGCGATTTGATCCTACGCTTCCGCCCCATCTTCGGGAGGGCACGGGTTCGGCGGCGGTGGGCGCATATTTCGGCTCCAAGGCGACTTCGGGGTTGTGCCAGGCGATCATCGCGCTGATGCCGCCGCACGATACCTATATCGAGAGTCACCTCGGCGGCGGGGCGATCATGAAGCGCAAGCCCCCCGCGCTGCGCAACATCGGCATCGAGCGCAATGAGCGCGCGCTGCAGGCCTTCGAGTGCCCCTATCCGGTGGAGCGGGTGCATGGCTGTGCGCATCGCTTCCTGGCGGACTTTGACTATCAGGGGCGGGAACTCGTTTACTGCGATCCGCCGTATCTGCACGCCAGGCGCAGCTCGGGGCGGCGCTACCGCTTTGACTACGAAGATCGTAACCGTGTGGCCGTGGCCCATGGATAGGTGCCTCGCGCGAGGAGGATGATGAGCCCGTCGTAGCGAGAACGTACGGGGTGGCGCAGATGGCGAGGATCAAGACGGAAGGCGGCGAGCGGCGG
>JAJZDX010000016.1 GCA_021805865.1 Pseudomonadota bacterium | reverse complement strand
CACCAGCCGGCCTTGGCGCCAGGTTGGGCCGGTATCGCTGAGGAACCCGCTGCGTTAATTGCGCACGGTGGGGTCTGTGAGGAGGGAGGTCGGAATCGCAGATTCCGGCTTCCCTTACTCGGACAGGATGATGGGGAACTAACGGATCGGATCGCAGCGAGGGCCGGCCGGGGCGATCAAAATGCAGAAATACCGGCGAAATCGAGCTGCGCTTCGGCTCATCTGGAAAATTCCAGTGTTCCACGCATCAACCGACTCTCGACGGCGCGACGAATAGAGGTCCCCTTCGCTGAAATAGCACGATTTCAGTTTCAGACGGCTAAATCACACAACAACTATAACCGCTCTTGTAGCGCCCGCCGACCCGCCCGTTGACGCTTGACAAAAATATGAGGGGTCCTCATAATTGCACCATTATGAGAATTTGGGGGCTAGGCCGGCACAGCAATGTATTTATCGAAACATCTTCTCACTACCGTGCCAACGTCGGTTGGACCGAAAACTGTAAGTAACTGATTTATAAATTGGTTTCAGCCTGCATAGGTGTCACCGACTTGAGCTCAATTAGGGCATTTGGAGACCCTTTGGTGTCCTTCGGAGCCGAGGTCCAACATGTTCACCCGCAAGCTGGTGTTCGCCCAGCTGATCGAGTCTCTGCCGCTGCAAACCTTCAGTCCTCGCGTGGGGCGCTACGGAGTGCAGCACAAGGTCAAGAGCTTCTCGTGCGTGGATCAGCTGCTGGTCATGATGTTCGCGCAGCGGACCTTCCGGGAGAGCCTGCGCGACATCGAGGCGTGTCTGCGGGCTCAACCGGAGAAGATCTAGCACATGGGCATCCGTGGTGGGATGACCCGAAATACCCTCGCGGATGCAAACGCGACGCGAGACTGGTGCATCTATGCCGAATCCGCCCAACGTTTGATCCGCACGGCCTGCGACCTATATGCCAGCGAACCGCTCGGCGTTCAGCTCGACAATACCGTCTATGCCCTCGACTCGACGACCATCGATCTATGCTTGTCGCTGTCTCCGTGGACACCATTCCGCTCGACCAAGGCGGCGGTGAAGCTCCACACTCTATCGACCTGCGGGGGAATATCCCGACTTTCCTGCATATCAGCGACGAAAAGCTCCTGGACGTCAACATCCTCGATCAGCTCATTCCCGAGGCCGGCGCCTTCTATATCGTCGATCGTGGTTACGTCGCCTTCGAGCGCTTGGCGCGATTCGATCAGGCTGGAGCGTTCTTCTGGACCCGCGCCAAACGGGGTATGCGTTTCAAGCGACTGCCGTGGCGCAAGACCGACCGCAGCGCCGGGGTAATCGGCGACCATATGATCGCCTTGATCGTCTTCTATTCCAAGCAGGGCTACCCGAAACTGCTGCGCCGCGTCCGCTTCAAAGATCCCGAGACCGGCAAAAAAACTGATGCTCATCACCAACAATCTGGATCTCGAATCGTTGACGGTCTGTCAGCTGTACAAGATGCGTTGGCAAGTGAGCTGTTCTTCAAACGACTCACGCAGCACATGCAGATCAAGGTGTTCTTCGGCACCGCGGAGAATGCCGTGAAGAGCCAGATATGGATCGCCGTATGCACGTACATGCTCGTGGCGATCGTACGAAAGAGACTGAAGGTGGAGGCGTCTATGCACGAGATCCTACAGATTCTGAGCTTGAGCCTGTTTGAGAAAACTTCTATCGATCAACTGCTTACGCTAAACGTCCCTAGTACACAACAGCCAGCCGATGCCAACCAGCTGATTTTGTTCGGATAACGTTGGGACGGAAGTACGTATTACTGATGAATAAGTCCGCAACAAACGTCCGCTGTTTTTTGGGTCAGCCGCATCTTTGACGGGACCTGCGCGCGCACGTCACTGCGTCCTACTGGAGTTTAAAATGAGCACAGTGTCTCTTGTATCCACGGATTTCAAGTCCGACTACTTCCTTCCAGAGAAAGGATTGTCCGGCGACGCCGTCCGGCAACATATAGACCAGATGATCGCGAAGGATCCGCCGGAACGTTCCGGGCTAATGTCTATATATTGCAATAGGGGTTTGGATGAAGGACACGAGGTAATGCTTGATGCCTTCTCGAAGGTCTACAAAAAAAATAACCTCGTAACGGTGCTGATGCCCGGGATGAAGCAAATTGAAGAAGAACTGCTTTCCATGTGCGCCAATCTCCTCTCGGGGGGTGAAAAAGGAATCGTCGCCAACATTACCGCGGGAGGCAGCGAAAGTATCTTCTGCGCCATAAATACCGCGCGTGAATGGGCCAGAGCCACCAGACCCGAAGTTAGCGCGCCGGAATTCGTGACGCCTTATTCTGCGCATGCGGCCTTGAACAAGGCCGGCCATTACCTCGACGTCAAGATCAAGCGCGTGCCGGTCGGGGCCGATTACCGCTCTGATATGAAGGCCATCAAGGCGGCGATTGGACCCAATACCATCGGCTTGTACGCCTCCGCTCCTAACTGGCCGTACGGTACCTACGATCACATATCAGAGTTCGGGAAACTCGCGCTGCAAGACAATCTATGGCTGCACGTGGACGCGTGTGTCGGCGGATTTGTAGCGCCGTTTGTGAAAAAGCTCGGCCACCCGGTTCCGCCTTGGGATTTCTCGGTACCTGGTGTCATGTCGATATCGGCCGACTTGCATAAATTTGCCTACGCCATGAAACCCGCATCGGTCGTTGCCTACCGTAATCTCGAACTGCAGCAAAAGTACCATTACGTGAAGGTGACCGAGTGGCCGACCATAGAGTACTCGTCGCAGAGCGTTCTAGGCTCGCGATCCGCAGGCCCTGTCGCTGCGGCTTGGGCCATCATGCATTTTCTGGGAGAAGAAGGATATTTGCGTCTTGCCGCGCAGATGATGGAAGCAAAGAAGCGACTCGCAACGGGAATAAGTGCCATCGTCGGTCTAAAGGTAATTGATACGGAGGTGACCCTACTTTGCTACATCTCTGTAGACGAAAAGCTTTCCATCATGGAGGTCGTCGCAGGCATGGAGCAACTCGGATGGGTACATTTTGGAACCCTAGAGCCACCGATGATACAACTCGTCATGGAGCCAAGAGCTGATCCGTATATTGACGGCTACCTGAAAGATCTTGCCGAAATTGTCAGGAGAATCCGACAAGGAGAGAGTTTCGGTCAAGGTGATCTCCACTACACACGATAATACACACACTAGACACTATAACAGCTGCGTGGCACGAACCAGATTTTCCAATGACTTCCTTACATGCTCGACGTGGGGAACTCCTGGCACGGCCCTGCACGCAGCCGACAGCCAAAAAACGCCGCGCCAACACCCGTCTCTTTGCTTCACGACCTTGGATTGCTGCGCACGGACCACTGCCGGGTGTTCAACGCCGCACAGCGCTGCGCTCGCCGCGGCGCCGGTGGTATGGCGGACCTTCATCGCTCAAACCTCGAAGCCGAGGATTTCTCCGATGGCACTCACTATAAAGTCCTACTTTTGCGCTCTGAGGCTTCTCGTACTAGCGCCGGTCCTGGCGCTTGCGCTCATCGAAGGTGCAGCGGCGGCGCAGCCGCCGGTGGCGGCGCCAGCTATGCTGCAGCCTGTCACCATCACGGCGACCCGGGAGCGGACCACAGTTCAGACGACCCCGATCAGTATCACGGCTGTCACCGCGGCGCAGATCGCTTCCAGGGGACTCGTAAGCCTAAATAACTTGGTGCGATCAGTGCCGGGTCTCGCGATCCGTGACACCGGCGGACCCGGTGAGGAGGAATACGAAATCCGTGGTCTGAACTCCCAGGGTGGCAACACCTCCATGGTCGGCGTCTACTTCGGCGAGATACCACTGTCGACGGCAATGGGTTCCCAGCTCGGTAAGAACATCATGAGCCTGGGGCTCTACGACATCCGAAGGGTGGAGGTGCTGCGCGGACCACAGGGCACGCTGTACGGGTCGAGCTCCATGGGCGGAACCATACGGGTACTTCCCGAGCGTCCGCAGCTGAACACCTTTTCGGCTAGTACCGAGGAAGTGCTTTCCGGCACCGCATCCGGCGGTGGTATCAATCACCAGGAAAACGGCATGGTGAACATCCCGTTGGGCCGCACCGCTGCCGTGCGAATCGTAGGCTCATTCGCTGACGACAGTGGCTGGATTCAACGGCGGGTCATACAGGATGGAGCCGTCAGTGTCGACGCCGGCCCGTTTCCAGACGTGAGCCGTCCGAGCAATTTTTACACCGCGCCGCTGCAGGAATCCTTAAACGGCGTGAACACTACCCGGATCGATTCGGCCCGCGTCGAGCTGCTCTGGAAACCGGTGAAAAATCTCACGATCGAACCGATCGCAATGTACCAGTTGGTCAAGCAGGGTGCGCCTCCCGCTGTCGATGTGAACAGCAGTCCGACTCATCCGGCGACACCCAAGATCTTGGCGCACTGGGAAATCTACGATGCGCCGGAGCCGCAGACGGACAGCCTGAGCTTCGGGAGCTTGAAAGCCGTCTATCAGTTTCCTACCTTTTCCGCGACGTTCGCAAGTGGATTCTGGCACCGAAACTTTACCGATTTGCAGGATGCAACGGAGCAAATCGCTTCCGCCATAGGTATTCCGGTCTACGACGCCGCCGCCGGCGGCATCGGTCCGGCTATGAACGTCGCCGGCGCCGGAACCTACGAGCAGGATTCTACCCGACAGATCTCAGAGGAATTTCGTCTTACGTCCACCACCCATGGTCCCCTCCAATGGGTCGCGGGCTACTTCTATCAGGACCTGCATTCCGCGAACAACATATCCTCGCTTGCGCCACAAGCCACGCCGATATTTGGCGGTCCCAACGTCTTCGTCGCCGAGATGCCTGAAGTTCTGGTGCAGAACGCATTCTATGGCCATATATCATGGCGGATCTACCGGCACTTCGTCGTGGCAGCCGGTTTCCGACGCTACCACTACAGCCTGAGCGGTCGTTCCACCCAGATCGGCGCGTTTAGTGTTTCAGGGGCCCAAGGCAATAGCGTTCCATATAATCACGCTGCCTCGTTCGCGGCCAGCGGCATTGTTCCGAGTTTCACCCTGACGTATGACATTGACTCGGACCATATGGTGTACCTAAGGGTCGACAAGGGATTCCGGCTCGGCGGCCCTGATCCAGCGCCGATCCCGGTAGTAGCCGCCAGCAATACGAATCCGCTGCTTGCGGCCCAGGTCGCCAACGAATGCGCACTTCAGGCCAAGCTGCTGGGAACGACGACGTGCAGTTCTAATATATTCCTTAAGGTGCCGACCACTTTCGGGTCCGACTGGCTATGGAGCTATGAACTCGGTGAGAAGTCCTCATTCTTTAACCACCGGTTAATTGCCAACCTGGACGCATACTTGGAGGACTGGAACAATCCGCAGATGGCCACCGACATAGCGGGAAACTTTTTGATGGCCAACGGCGGCGACGCCCGTATCAAGGGACTCGAGGGTCAGCTGAAGACCCTGCTCCCTGCGGGATTCGAACTGTCGCTGAATGCCAGCTACACTGACGCGAAATTCGTCGCAAGCAGCGCCATCACGGGATTCACCGCTGGCATGCAGATCCCCGATACGCCGAAGCTGTCCGGATCCGTTGTCTTGCATTGGACTCATTACCTAGGAAATGACCTCACCGCCTTCAGCTTGCTCGAGGAGGACTATACGGGTGCCAGGACCGATCTGCCTTACGGCGTGACCGCGACACTGCAGAATATGGATCAGGTTCTGGTGCATATGCCGGCATACAATATTGCGAACTTTCGCTTCGGCTTCAGGGGAATCGATCATGACGGCAATCGCTGGAGCGCCGCGCTCTTCGTCGATAACTTTACGAACAATATCGTGCTGCTGGACCCGCAACCTCAGATTACTTTGCAGACTTCGGCGTTTACGCGCTATATCGTCAGTCAACCGCTTACCGCGGGCATTGACGTCAGCTATCAGTTTCACTGAATCGTCGCGCCACGGCATGCGTATTGTGGGAATACAGTCGCGATGGGGGCTTGCCGCCGCAGTGGCCGCGCGATGGCAGCCTAAACCAGTGGCGTCGTCAGGCAGCAACTGCAGGCCAGGCGGCGCGCCGGTGAAAGCGATACTCGAAGATGTACATGAGGCCGCGTAATGTGCACAGTTTGCCATGCTTCAAAAGGCAGACTGCTTCAGAGTACGGAGTTACTCGCTGTCGTCTTCAGTGCGTTCTACAAGGTACCGAGACTTTTCAGGTGTCGCGATAGGCCCGAAAATGCCTGCGCATCGCAAATCTCAGGCAGATGATTGGTAATGCGATGTATTGCGATGTGAGGGTCATACGTCGATTCATACAGACGAACTTTTCCGCTGCGTGACAGGAGACGGGTGCCGGCCCGGTGATTTCCACAAGACATTGTGTCATGGTGCGGGAAAAATCCGAGTCGTCTTCTTGCTGCGAGGTCAACCAAAATGTTCTTCTCCTTACGTGATAAAGTGACGGTCATCACTGGTGGAGGCTCTGGGATAGGACTGGCTACGGCGCGCCGCTTTGCAACCGCCGGTGCGAAGGTGGTCATCGCCAACCGAAGCGATAGCTCCTCCATCGCCTCGAGCTTCGGTGCCACGTACGTGCGAACCGACGTCGCTCGGGAAGAAGATGTCGCTCAGTTGATGACGTGGACCGTCGACCGACATGAGCACATCGACGTATTGATCAACAATGCCGCGTTCGGACAGGTCGGTCCGACGGTATCCGAGTGGACGACTCAGGAGATAAATGCGCATCTGCAGCCAAACGTCCTTGGCGTCGCCTACGGCATGAAATACGCTGTACCGCACATGGTCTCTGGCGGATCCATCATTAATGTCTCGTCTATTGGCGGGCTGATAGGCGTGCCCACCTATGGTGCGTATGTGGCTTCAAAGTTCGCCGTCATTGGTTTGACCAAGACGGCTGCCATTGAACTCGGTCCGCAGGGGATACGTGTGAACTGCATCTGCCCGGGAACAATTGACACGCCCATGAATCAGCGTGGTGGCGCGGACGCCGAACTGGAGGCGGTAAAGATCGCCGCACCGCTCGGACGGATCGGCAAACCGGAAGAGGTCGCGGCGCTCATGCATTTTCTAGCCGCGGACGATTGCAGATACGTGACCGGCGAGGCAATCACAATTGACGGCGGTTGGCTTGCCGGTCCCTCTATCGCCCTGTTTGAGCGTATGCTCTCCGGGCCCGGTCAATAGCATGACGGGAAATTTCCTCAAGACCGCATAGGTTTTGCGAAAAGCGGAAAAGAAAGTATTTTTCGAGTAGGCCGGACAAATTGTCGCAGTCTCAGAAAAACCCATGGGTGCTCCTCGCCGTGCTGTGCGTCGCGGCAGGCGTGTCGAACATCGATATATTCGGAATCAGCTACGTGGCGCCGTTCATAGAGACGGGGCTGAAGCTAGATAATGCGCAAATCGGCCTACTACTGTCAGGATTTTGGCTTACCTTCGCTATTTCAAATTATATCTCCGGGGAGGTGGCCGATCGTCACCAGAGCCACAAGGAATTTCTGGTCGTAGTGCTAGTGTTGTTCGCCTTCGGGTCGGTGTTGCCAGCCCTGGCGTCCACGTTCACGACATTGCTTGCTGCCCGACTGCTGATGGGGATATTCGACGCCGGGGTGTATCAGCTGCCGCAATCGATCGTGGTACTGGACACGCCGCGTGAAAGGCATGGCCTCAACATGGGTATCGTGCAAAATCTGGGCGGTGCTTTGTTGGGAGTGGTCGTTGCGCCGCTACTTTTGGTGCACTTGGCCACAACGTACAGCTGGCGCGCGGCATTTCTCGTGGTGGCGTTGCCGGGTTTGATGTGTGCCGTCCTGGTGGCGCATTACGTGCCGTCGCGCCGCCCCCGCGCTGGCGTGCGGCATGAGCACGGTCTAGATTCGAAAGGGCTCGTTCGGTTCGGCTCCTCTCTACGTATCCGCAATGTGTGGTTGAGCACGCTGATCTCCTGCTTGATGGTCGGATACATGACGATAACATTCGCTTTTCTTCCGTTATATTTGATCAAGAGTGCTCACTTTCCGGCCGTGCGTATGGGCATTGTCATGAGCACCATGGGGCTTTCCGGAGCGCTACTAGGCGTCGCTCTGCCGGCTGCTTCGGATCGCATGGGTCGCAAGCCCATCATGATCCTCTCGTGCTTGCTGGGAGTAGGCACACCTCTGGCCGCGATGTACTACAGTGGACCCTTGGTGGGACTGTGCGCGTTGGTGTTCGTGGGTTCGACGATGGTTGGAGCGGCCCCGCTCACTTACGCGACCTTACCTTGTGAGAGCGCGCCGCCTGAGTCCACATCCAGCATTATTGGGTTTATTTTGGCGCTCAGCGCCCTGGTGGGCGGTGTAGTCGGACCTGCAGCCGGCGGCTGGATTGCGGACCGATGGGGACTTGGCGCACCGCTGTACTTGGCAGTCGCTTGCTGCTTGATCAACGCGGTATTATGTGTGGCGCTGGAAGAAAGTTGCCCGCGAGTGAAAAAGGCAAGTGAAACCAAGGCAGCCCAGCGGGTACTGGTCTAGACGCAATGGTACTTACTGTGCGCCGTGCAAAGGTTGTGTCACAAGCATAAGGTGCAGAGCGGCGGATACCACAACTATCCCGATGAGTATCTCTACGGGACCTTGGGGCTTGTTCGTCTCCCTGCTTTGTCGCGCAACCTTCCGTGGGCAAAGGCATGATGTCTTGTCCGGGAGCCGGATGCCTCAATCCTGCCCGTCCGGTTCGAAGAGCGGGATGTGGAAACGGAGTCATGGTACCTTGATTGCGGCACCGCCAGACGCAAGGGGCGGAAACGGTGGAGAGGTATCCTACCGCCACCGCGCCACATCTCGACTCCACGCCTCTCTTCGCAAGGGAGTTTCCCATGACGGTGACGGGGAAGGTGCAAAAGTACCTGATTCGGCAACAGCTCGAGCAGGAGCTCGGGGTGGAGCGCGCGCGTACCGCGTGATGTGACGGTCAAAAGCCCGAGAGCCAGACGGGGCCCTCGCCGGAACGGGTCAACTCAGGCGCATCACCGCCACGGTGCAGCCGACGGCGAATATGGGAATCGGCACGTAGCACCACAGCTCGCCGGCGCATCCTTCGGTCGCGCCCGCGACTGCGATGAAGGTGCGGATCTCGAATCCCTCCTGGCCGCCCTCGCGCCACACATCCTCGTCCCGATAGGCGAGGAGCGCCTCCCGGCGGTTGTGCAGGAGGTTCTCGAGAAACTCCCGGTCCCAGACCTCATTGATCCGTCCGGAGTCCGGCGTCGCCGGCCAATGGGAGATTCCTCCGGTGCCGATGACGGCGATGCGCTCGGGCCGCGCTTCACAGGCGCGTCGCAGCGCCCGCCCGAACTCATAGGCGCGTTTGAGCGGAATCAGCGGCGGCCCCTGGCAATTGACGTTGACGGGGATGACGGGCAGGTCGTAGCGAGGAGTGAGGAAGTGAAGTGGCACCATGATGCCGTGGTCGAATTTCCACTCCTCGGCGTACGCGAGGTCGATATCGTTCATGACCTCCTGGATCAACTCGCGCGAGAGTGACTTGTTCCCCGGGATGCGGTGCCTCGCGATGCCGAGCCACTTCTCGTCCTCGATCGGCCCCTCGTAATGCTCGGCCATGCCGACGCAGATGGCCGGCATGTTGTTCATGAAGAAATTGGCGAAGTGCTCCGCTGCAATCACCACCAGGACATCGGGCCGGGAGGCTTCGATCGCGTCGCGCATGCGTCCCATCGCCGCATAGAAAGCGTCCCGGGCCTGCGGGTCGGCGCGTTCGGCGCGCCCGGTGATACCGGGCGCGTGAGAGCAGACGCCCGCGAAAACCAATGCCATGATCAAGCCTCTCTGGAAACAGCTCGGAGGGCGCTCAGCGTGAATCCGCTCGCGTGTACAAGCCCGTTCTCACCGGGCCATAGCTGCGTTCGCCCTCGCGCATGGCCTCGAGATACGCATTCCACTCGTACCCGCGCAGCGCCGCGTAGTGCATGAGGATCTGGCCGTTGACGCCCATCACATAGAGCAGGCCAATGTCGGGCTTGCGCAGCGCGGCGCGCTCTTTCTGCGTCAACTCGTATTCCGCGAGCAGCCCCTCAAAGTCCTCCTCGAGCCTGCGGCGGGTCGCGGGATCTCGATTGATCTGGTAGAGCAGCTTCTGCGTGTAGTACAGGCTCATGGTGAGGGCTTCCGGTTGCGGGCACGGGCCAGATCGGGTTCGAGTTCCCCGGCGAGCTCCCCGAGCGAGGTCTCCAGGTCGTGCAGCAGCTGCAGCAGCTGCACGAGCTTCTCCGTGCCGAAGCGCTTGGCGATGCGCGCGTACATCTGCTCGGAGTAGGGCGCATGCTCGGTGATGAGCCGCAGACCCTCCGCTTGAAGGCTCACCACCGAACGGCGCAGATCGGTGTCTACCACGCGGCGGCCGATGAGCCGGCGCTGCTCGAGGTCGGGCAGGATGCGCGAGAGGCTGGGGGCGAGGAAGAAGGTTGCCTCGGCGAGTTCGGTGACCTCCATCGGACCCTGGTGGGCCAGCGCCCGCAGGATCCGCCATTGCTGTTCGGTCACTCCGCGACTGCGCAGCCCGGGGCGAAAGAGCCGCATGACCGCCTCGCGGGTCCGCAGCAACGCCATGGGGAGCGATTCGGAGAATGGGCGCATGGGGAGCGAGCGCCGCGCGAGCGTCGGACGTTTAGAGCTCATCGATCACCTCATTGCTGAGCACTCCCACACGCGAGATCTCGATTTCCACCCGGTCCCCCGGTACCAGGTACCGCGGCGGATAGAGCCGCGCTCCGGCGCCGCTCGGCGTGCCGGTAAGGATGAGATCTCCCGGCTCCAGCGTGCAGAAGCGTGAGAGGTAGCTGATGAGGTACGGGATCGGAAAAATCATCCGGTCACTGGTATCGTCCTGCCGGACTCCGCTATTGACCCGCGTGACGATGCGCAGCGGATCCGTGCCCACCTCGTCGGCAGTCACGATCTGCGGTCCGAGCGAGCCGGAGCGATCGAAGTTCTTGCCTTGCGTCACATTGAACTTGGCGTGCCGCAGCCAGTCGCGCACCGTTCCCTCGTTGGCGCAGGTGTAGCCGAACACGTGCGCAAGGGCATGCTCCTGCGGGATACGCCGCCCGCCCCGGCCAATCACGAGCGCGATCTCCCCCTCGTAGTCGAGCTGATCGGATTCCCGAGGACGCACGATGGGCTCGCCGGGCGCCGAGAACGAGCTGTGCGAGCGCATGAAGAGGCTCGGGTACTTGGGTCTGTCCGATCCGTCCTTGTACTCTTCATTGCGCTCGGAATAGTTGACGCCGATGCAGAAGTAGCGCGTGCAGCGGCCCGCGGGATTGAGCAGGCGTACTTCTTGCGTAGCGTAGTCGTACCGCTCGGATGCGGCGCTTTCGCGGGCCCGCTCGACGAGATCGGCGCGCAGGAGTGAGAGCACATCCTGTGCCCGGCTTCCAAGTCGTGCGCCGAGGTCGACTACACCGCCGGGGCCCAGCGCCCCGCAGGAAACCCGGTCGCCGATCTGGAAGTTGATCAGCTTCAAGCCGACGCCTCCTTCAGCAGGCCCGCGCGCTCGAGCACCCCATCCAGGCGCCGCTCGAGCTCCGGCGTCGCGCTCATCATGGGCAGGCGGTGCTCATTGCGCGCGAGCAGCTTGAGCCGCCGCATCATATACTTCATGGGGATGGGGTTGGTGTCGAAGAACACCGCTTGGTTGACCTCGAACAGCTGGTGGTGCAGCGCCTGGGCGCCGGCAAGATCGCCTCGCCACACGGCCTCGCAGAGGTCGGCAAGGATCCGGGGGCGGAGATTCCCTACGGCATTCATGAGGCCGCAGGCGCCCACCGCCATCATCGGGAAGCTGAGTTCCTCCAGCCCCACGAAGATCTTGAATTCGGGGCCGAGGGCGGCGTGGCATTCCGATACCAGCGCCAGATCGTTCACTGCGTGCTTCATGCCGACGAACGAGGGCGAGCGCTCGCGCAGCGTCTTCAGCGTTTCGATGGTCACGCTGACCGCGGCGCGCCCGGGGATGTGATAGACCATCCACGGCAGCTCGGTGAGCGAGGCAAGCTCCAGGTAATAGGCGATCAGGCCCCGCTGCGGCGGTCGGACGTAGTAGGGCGTGACGATGAGCAGCGCATCGGCGCCGGCTTTGGTGGCGTGCTCCGTGAGCTCGCGCGTCTCGCGCAGCGACTGCGAACCGGTGGCCGCGACCACCGGGATTTGTCCCGCGGCGACCTGCACCGCGACATCGACGAGGCGGTTACGCTCCTCGACCGAGAGGGTCGACGGCTCGGCAGTGGTGCCGTTCACCAGCACGCCATGCGAGCCGTTTTTGATGTGGAAATCGACAAGGCGCGCATAGGCGTCGTAGTCGACCTCGCCGTCGCGGAACGGCGTGACCAGCGGCGGGATGGAGCCTTTGAGTCTATCGAGTCGGACCACCGTGAGTCTCCTGTGTCGCATCAGGCCCCGAGCCGCGGCACGCGATGGGTGCCGAAGGCGAGGCAGATGTTCTTGGTTTCCATGTAGAAGTCGAAGCTGTAGTCGCCGCCGTCGCGGCCGATGCCGCTCGCCTTCATTCCGCCGAATGGCGAGGGAAGGTGGCGATTGTTCTCCGAGTTCACCCAGACCATTCCGGCCTCGACGCCGTGTGCCATGCGCAGCGCCCGTCCGGTGTCGGATGTCCAGACATAGGCGGTCAGGCCGTACGGCGTATCGTTGGTCATCTTCAGCGCCTCCGCCTCGTCGTCGAAGGCAATGGCGGTCAACACCGGACCGAAGATCTCCTCGCGCGCCACCCGCATGGTGTTGCTCGCGTGGGAGAAGAGCGTGGGCTGGACGTACAGCCCGGGCTTCAGTGCCGCCACGCGGTCGCCGCCGACTTTGATCTCCGCGCCGTCCTCGCGAGCGATGCGGAAATAACTCAAGACCTTATCCAGATGACGGGCGTGGATGAGCGGGCCGATCTCGGTTGCCGGATCCAGTGGATGGCCCACCTTCAGCTTCGCCACGCGCTCGGCCACGCGCTCGATGAAACGGTCGTAGATGGAGCGCTGCACCAGCAGGCGGCTGGAGGAGGTGCAGCGCTCGCCATTCAGGCTGTAGATCATGAACACTACGGCGTCGAGGGCGCGCTCCAGGTCGGCATCCTCGAACACGATCACCGGGTTCTTGCCGCCGAGCTCGAGGTGCACGCGCTTCAGCGTCGGGGCGCCCTGGCTCATGATGAGGCTCCCGGTCTTCGATTCGCCGATGAAGGCGGTGGCGCGGATGGCGGGGTGCTCGGTGAGCAGCTTTCCGGCGCGCTCACCGACACCGTTGACCACGTTCACCACGCCGGGCGGTACCCCGGCTTCAGTCATGATTTCGGCCAGCATCGTGGCCGTCAGCGGACTCCACTCCGCCGGTTTGTGCACCACGGTGCAGCCGGCGGCGAGCGCCGGCGCGATCTTCCAGGTAGACAGCATGAACGGCGTATTCCACGGCGTGATCACGGCCACCGGGCCGATCGCCTGGCGGACCGTGTAGTTCATGTGCTCGGCAGCGGGCAGCGCCAGGCCGTTGCAGGCCTGCGGAGCGCGGTCGGCGAAGAAGCGGAAGTTCTCCGCACCGCGAAGTGCCGCACCGCTCATGAAGCGCAGCGCCTGGCCCGTGTCCATGCATTCCACGAGGGCGATTTCCTCGCGGCGCGCCTCGATGGCGTCGGCGACCTTGTGCAGGACGGCCCGCCGCTGCTCGCCGGTCAGGGCGCGCCAGGCGGGCAGGGCGGCCTCGGCGGCGGTGGCCGCCGCGTGGACGTCCTGCTCATTGCCCGAGACGACCTGGTTGAGCCGCTGGCCGTCCACCGGAGAGAGGTTATCCAGCAGATCGCGGCTCGAGCCGCGATCTGCCCGGCCGGCGATGAAGTGTCCAAGCGGCTGGGCGCGGAAGCGCGTAAAGAGCGCCGCCGCCTTGGCAAGATTCGACTCAAGCGCGCTCACGCGGCGCTCCCTTTGCTTTGACGTCTTTCAACATACTCGTGCAGGTTGTTTTGCCGGCACCTCAGCACCGGATCGATGTCCTGCATGTCGAGCGAAATGCCGAGTGGCAGCGCCTCGTAGATCGGTGCCAGATGCTGCCGCACCGCCGCAAAGATCGTCTCGCAGGCGCGTTTGCGCGTAGCCAGATCCCGGCCCGGGCCGATCCTGAGGCCGATGTGTACGAAGGTGTTGTCGGGGTGTCCGTCGGCGATCACGTAATGCTCGGCAGCATAGGCCCGGGTGCGGATACCGCCGGCCGGGAACACTCCGGTATCCAGCGCCGCCCCATGCACGGTCGCAAGGAATTCCGGCAGATCCAGCCGGCCTCGCAGGTTCGCGGAATACTCGATCACGATGTGCGGCATCTCCGCTCCTTCGTCGGAAAATTAATTAACATCATAATTATATTCGAAGCGCCGTTTGTCAAGCCGGGACCGCCGGACCGATGCGCTGACCCGTCCTCGCGGGCCACTCAGGGTCCATAGAACACCTGCGCGGGCTCATCCTGCGCAGTAAGGTCCGGCGCCGGCTCACCCGGGGCAAAGTCCACGCCGTGGTAGCGCCCCTGGAAGAAAAGCAGTGGGCGACGCGGCGGGATTCCGATGTGTGCCTCCCTCACCCGGCCGATGACCAACCAGTGATCGCCCGCTTCCACCGTCCGCTCCCGCTCACAGTCGAGCGAGGCGAGGGTACCCTCGAGGCGGGGTGCCGCGCGCCAGGGCACGAAGCGGAACGGTGGCGGCGCCGGTGCCTGCCAGCCGCCGGCGAAGTAGGTCGAGAGAGCCTGCTGATCGTGGCGCAGGAAATTGATGGTGAAGTCCGGCATCGCATCGAGCCGCTGTGCGAACCTGGACCGTTTGCCGGGACAGAAGAGCGCCAGCATAGGCTCCAGCGACAGCGAGCTGACCGCGTTCACGGTCATCGCCAGCACCTCGTCCTCCGCCCGGCCGATGATGACTGCGATGCCCGTGGCCAGCAGACCCATCGTGTCGCGAAAATGCCGCGGGTCGAGTGGAGAAGTGTCCATGGCCGTCAACTATCTGCGGCCGCGAAGGCCTCGTCGCGGTTCTGCTTCACGAAGCTCATGACCTTGTCGGCGTATTCCTTGATCTGCGCTCCGTGGCCGGTCACCAACGCGCCGGCCATACGCACCGGATCGCCGAAGAAGAACCGTTCGTAGAGCACCTGGCGGGAAGCGAAGGCCGAGAGCGCTGCATCCCAGGCCAGTCGAAACATCGGGATGCGGTCGAAGGCATCGGCTCGCGCCGCCTGGTAGTACCTGTGAATGTCGTCGGCCAGCGGACCCTTGAGATCGGCCTCCGTCGGCATGGCCACGAGTCCACTGGCACCGATCTGCTGGATGATTTCCACCATGCGCGGATACAGCCGCGGGAACAAATTGCGGGCCGCATCTAGCGGGTTCCATGCCGGGCGCACGACGCCCCACTCGTCCAGTGCCGCGTCCGCCTCGGCGGTTCGCAGGAATGCCTTCATGGTCTCCGAAGCCACCCACAGCTCAGCGAGCTTCTCGTGGATGTGCTGGAACACCTCGGCGCCGATGGTGTTGACCATGAGCGAGGCCAGCCCTAGGAGGAACTCACTCTTGGCGATGTTCTTCACCACGACCTGGTGCGTCATGTGAACCACTGCGCCGGTGCGCGCGTAAGCCTCATTGCAGCGCTTGACGTCCCGATGGAGCAGCACCCGCTCCCACGGGACGAACACATCGTCGAACACCACCAGGGCGTCCATTTCCTCGAAGCGCGAGCCAAGCGGGTGATCGAAGTGTGAGCGGCCGTAATCGATGCTCTCGCGGCAGATGAAGCGCAGGCCGGGAGTGTTGTTCGGGATGCAAAACCCGAAGGCGTACGGTGCATCCTCGTCGACGTTTTTGAGGAGTGTCGAGGGAAACACCATGATCTCGTCGGAGAGCGGCAGGGTCGCCAGCATGCGGCAGCCACGAATAACGATTCCCGCGTCCGTCTCTTCCTTGATGCGAGCGGATAGGTAGGGATCTGCCTGTTTCGCCTGGATTGCCGCACGATTGATCTGGGGCGGGATCAGCGTGTGCGTGAGGCACAGGTCGTTCTCGCGCAGGTATTCATAGCAGCGCACTGCGTTCTCGCCGAAGCGCGGATCGGCTTCGGCAAGGAAGGGTGAGCCGGCGGCATAGCCGGTCATGGCGCGGTTCAGGTAGTCCGGCACCCGTCCCATCATCCCGAAGGTGTAGTCCTGCCAGACCTTCATCGCCCGGCTGATGCTCTGAAGCTCCGCGTGGGTCCTCGGCATCATGAAGGAGCGAGCCACCTTATTGCCGCTCGTCGGCGAGTCGTACAGGGTGATGTCCTGCCGTTCCCATTGCAGATCGTAGAGCTTCGCCAGCGTGTGCACTCCCCCCTTGAGAGCGGGATGCGTCGTGATGTCCTTCACCTCCTCGCCCCGATACCAGATGGCGGGCGGCTGCTCGCGCAGCCGTTGCAGCACCTGGTGACCTCTTCTCGCCCCCTGGCCCCGTGTCTCGATCATGTGCGCCTCTCCGGTTGGATGTGCGAGTTATGTAATAATTAACTAGTTAACTGTATCGTAATCACTTGCATTGATCTTCGTCAAGCCTTAGGTTCGCGCCATGACGCGCAAGCGCAAGCCCCAGCAGGGCATTCAGTCGATCGAGGTGGGCGGCACGCTCCTCTCGGCGCTGGCCAAGGCGCGGCGGCCGCAGATGCTGCGCGACCTGGCACAGGAAGCGCGCATGCCTCCCGCCAAGGCTCACCGGTATCTGGTGAGCTTCTCGAGGCTGGGACTCGTCGAGCAGCACTCCGAAACCGGCCTTTATGACCTGGGTCCGTTTGCGTTGCAGCTGGGCTTGAGCGCCTTGGCGCGCCTCGAGCCGGTGACGACCGCTGCCGCGGCGCTGCCGGGGTTGTCGCGGGAGATCGGCCAGACCGTGGCACTGGCCGTGTGGGCCAACCAGGGTCCGACCATCGTGCGCTGGCTCGGTGCCGACACGCCGGTGGCCGCAAGCCTTCGGGTCGGCTCGGTCATGCCGCTGACCCGATCGGCCACCGGAGGGGCGTATCTCGCCTTCCTGCCGAGGGAGATGACCGAGGCGGCGGTCAGGAAGGAGCTTGCCGACAACCAGCGACAGGGTCTCACGCCGACCACTCAGGAGGCCGTCGGGGCTTTCGTGGAGCAGACACGCCGACAGGGCTTCGCGCACACCATCGACTTTATTCCGGGCATCGGCGGCATGGCCGCCCCGGTGTTCGACCACACCGGCGCCATGGCGCTGGCGATCGTGGCCCTCGGCTACAGTAAGCCGTTCGAGGCCGGCTTCACCCACATCTCGGCCGCGGTCATTCGCAGCGCAACACGGCTGTCCGAGCGGTTCGGAGCGAAGTCGAGGTCTGGCGGAGGCTGCGCACCCGACGATCTGTGTTGACTCGCGCCATGGTCCGCGGCGGCGATCGCCCGGATCGCAGACCTTGTCGCGCCTTGCGATCCGTGCAAGAGATCGCGAATGTCAGCGTGCAGTCCTCGAGCGATGTGGCACGGCGGGACAATTCCACGGCAAAGGGAAGCAAGCGGATCACGGGCGCGGGGACTAGTATCCACTCACGGATGCAATCTGCACGCCGCGCGCGGGTCGCACGTCGCAGCGAGGGCGATGCGCCCGGCAAATTCATCGGGAGCGTACCTCATGCCATCCTTCGCGCTGACCATCGGCGGCAAGGCCGTCACCACGACGCGACAGTTCGATGTCCTCAATCCATTCGACGAGTCGCTCGCCGGCCGCTGTCCGGAAGCGACCATCGATCACGTTGACCAGGCGGTGCGCTGCGCACGCGAGGCGCAGCCGGGGTGGTCCTCGACGCCCGATGAGCAACGCGCGGCGAAGCTCATGGACATCGCCGCGCTCATCGAGCGAGAGCAGGCACAGCTGGCGAGGCTGATCACCCTCGAGCAAGGCAAGCCCCAGAGCGGGCCGGGCGCCAATTTCGAGGTGGCGGGGGCCGCCGGCTGGACGCGGGCGACGGCGTCGCTGCATCTGCCCGAAGAGACGATTCAGAACGACAACGTCGCCCGCATCGTGATTCGACGCAAGCCGGTCGGCGTCGTGGGCTCGGTTACGCCGTGGAACTGGCCGCTGCTGATCGCTACGTGGCATATCATGCCCGCCGTGCGCGTCGGATGCACTGTCGTGATCAAGCCGTCGCCTTTTACGCCACTCTCGACATTGCGGCTCGTCGAGCTGATGAACGAAATTCTGCCTCCTGGCGTGATCAACGTGGTGACCGGAGGCGAGGAAGTCGGTGTCCGACTTACGGGCCACCCGGGCGTCGAAAAGCTCGTGTTCACCGGTTCGATCGCCACGGGGAAGAAGGTCATGGAGAGCGCGGCGCACTCGCTGAAGCGCGTCACGCTCGAGCTCGGGGGAAACGATGCCGGAGTGATCTTGCCCGGAACGGACATCGAGCCGCTGCTCGAGAAGCTGTTCTGGGGTTGTTTCATCAATGCCGGTCAGACCTGCGCGGCGCTGAAGCGCCTGTACGTGCATGAATCGCAGTACTCCAAGGTCGTGGAGCGGTTCGCGGCGTACGTAGACAAGATACCAGTTGGCAACGGTCTGGACCCGCAGACGCTCATCGGCCCGGTCTCGAACCGCATGCAGCTGGATAAGGTTATGGGCCTGGTCGAGGAAGCCCGCTCGCGTGGGGCGCGCCTCGTGACGGGCGGAAAGAAGCCGGAGGGCCGCGGATTCGTCTACCCTCTCACGGTGATCGCGGATGCTACAGACGAGATGCGGGTCGTGAAGGAGGAGCAGTTCGGGCCCGTCATTCCGATCATCCGCTATGGCACGATCGAGGAAGCGATCCGACGGGCCAACTCACTGGAAGTAGGCCTCGGTGGATCGGTTTGGGGAGACGATCCCGAGGCGGCGGCTCACTACGCCGGACAGCTCGAATGCGGCACTGCGTGGGTCAACCAGCACGGGGCGATCAATCCCATGACGCCGTTCGGCGGCGTCAAATGCTCGGGTATCGGCGTCGAGTTCGGCGTGGACGGACTGAAGGAGTACACCACGGTTCAGGCGCTCAACGTCGCGCGCTGAACGCGGCTTGCAATGCCGCGTATCAGAGCGGCGCCGCATGACAAACCTGCGGCGAGAGAAAGCGGGCACTGAGGGGGTGGTCGCAGCCGGCATGCGAGCTGCTGCGCCAGAGACGGGCTGCGGGCGGCCGTCGAAGCGACTTTGCACTGAGGTGACGTCTTGAGAAATTCAAGCGACAGCCCGGAACCTGCGGCCGATGCGAGGTGGATCGCGGTCGGTGAGCTCGGCGAAGCGTTCGGGTCCGGGGCCGATACTCACACTCTTGCGCCATCGTCTGGGCTGGCCGGAAAACGCATGCGGCTGAGTTTCGAGGACGGCAGTGTGGTGGACTACCACTTTCACTCCGCAGCGGAGCTGGTGCGTGGGCGCGGCAAGGTGGAGTCCTATCGCGCCGCGCAGATCCGTCCCGGCATCCTGTTCGTCGATTTCATCGCCTCCGATCGGCGCGCTTCGACGATCAGTCTCGTGCTCGACCTCGGTCGCGGCATCTGCTCGGCGATCGAGGCTGAGCTGCCCACCGAAGCCGACGCCAAGGTGACGCCCATCGAACGTGTCGAGCGAGGCGATGAGCTCACAGCTGTCACAACAAAGTTCCTGAGCGGCGCGATCGATGCCCCCTTCGGACACACCATAGACCGGCACACGGATACGCATGATCTGATCGGCAAGCGGATCGAATACACCTACAGCCGGTCGGAGCGGTACGAGCACATCTATCTCAACGAGCGATTCTACACGTGGCACTGTCTCGCGGGCTCCGAGCAGGGACTTGCCGACACGGATCGATGCCGGTACCTGAGAGTCGCGGACCGGCTCTATCTGTTCGTGTGGCGCGAGAAGATCGTGCCGACGCTCGGTGCCGTTCTCGTGGACCTCGAGCAGATGAAGACGACCGGCAAGATCTTCGGGTATAGCGGCTTCGACTTCGGGACGGTGATGAACTTCCCTGTCGGTGCCCGCGCAAGCCTAGTGAGCGGCGAGCGTGTCATGATCTCCCGGGCGGCGCATGGAGGGGACGTTTTCTGAGCCTGTCTGGTCGATCGGTCCTTATCACCGGCGGCGGCACTGGCATTGGCGCCGCCTGCGCGCGCCGCCTCGCCGAGGAGGGTATGCGGATCGCCGTCCTCGGGCGGCGGAAGGAACCATTGGATCGAGTCGCCGGTCAGGTCGGCGGGATGGCAATCGCCGCGGACGCTTCCCGGACCGACGATATGCGTGCGGCTGTTGCGCTCATTGCCGAGCGTTTCGGGGGCCTCGATGCCCTTATCGCCAACGCCGGCGGTCATGGCATCGGCGCGGCGCGTGAAACGGACGACGCGGCCTGGCGCGACGCGCGTGTCGCCAACCTCGACTCGGCCTTCGTCGCAGCTCGGGAAGTGCTGCCGTTGCTGCTTGAGCGGCGCGGCTCGATCGTGTTCGTGTCCTCGATTGCGGCGCTGGGCGCGCCGCCGGAGGTCTGCGGCTACACCACCTTCAAACACGCAGTCATCGGCCTTACGCGCTCGCTCGCCCGAGACTACGGGCCCGCAGGCGTGCGCGTGAACGCCGTGTGTCCGGGCTGGGTGCGAACGCCGATGTCGGACGAGGAAATGCAGCCCCTCATGCGGGTCCGCGGCATTACCCTCGATCAGGCCTACGAGCACGTGACGGCGGACGCGCCGCTGCGCCGTCCGGCATCCGCCGAGGAGATCGCATCCGTTTGCCGCTTTCTGATCTCACCCGAAGCCTCGATCGTCACGGGCGCCGTCATCGTCGCTGACGGGGGCTCGACGATCGTCGACGTGGGCACTCTAGCCCTCAGCCGGTGACCGCGGCGTGAACGAAACGACGCTTTCTGCGGCGCGCCTGCCCCTCGATCTCTCCGGTCGCAAATGCATCGTGACGGGCGCGGCGCGCGGGATCGGCCGCGCGATTGCCATCGCGATGGCGGCTCACGGCGCGACTGTAGTTATCGTCGACCGCGCGATAGCCGAGAGCGAGGCGACCCGTGACGACATCGTTCGTGCCGGTGGACGCGCTGAGACCCTCGCAGCCGATCTTTCCGATCGCGGAGAGGTCGAGCGGGTGACGGCGGCGGCCATCAGCGACCTCGGCGGCTTGGATGTCCTCGTTCACAACGCGGCGCATTATCCGCTGCGACCGCTAGCAGACATTGACGCGGCGCTGCTTCAGCGCACGCTCGCGGTGAATCTTGAGGCGGCATTCTGGCTGACTCAGGCCGCGCTGCCGATGCTTCGCCGTTCGGGCCGGGGCCGCATCCTGATCACCTCGTCCGTGACCGGACCTCGGGTCGCCTATCCGGGTCTTGCTCACTACGCCGCCTCGAAGGCCGGCCTCAACGGATTCATCCGCTCGGCCGCGCTCGAGCTGGCAGGAGAGCGCATCACGGTCAACGGCGTAGAGCCTGGGATGATCGCAACGCCAGCTGCCGCAAACCTGGGCGGCGATGAGCATCAGCAATGGCTTGCGCGGCGAGTGCCGCTCGGACGGTTGGGGCGTCCGGAGGACATCGCGTTTGCCATGCTTTTCCTCGCTTCGGATGCTGCGGCGTACATTACAGGCCAGACTCTGGTGGTGGACGGCGGCGCGCTGCTGCCCGAATGCGGCTGGCTCGGCACCCCCCGAGACACGCTATCTGCGCCAGGTTGACCGAGTTCGGCGTCCGTTGCGCACACCCGCCCGGGCGTGGGGTCGAGTGCCATCAGTCCGCTTCGAGGCTGTGCGATTCTGGCACGCGGGGCCGGACAATCGCATAACCCGGTGCCTCGGTATTGCGATACGGCAGGATGATCGGCAGATAGGTTGCGAGGTAGGCCGAGGCGGCCCGGTCTGCCTCGCGGCACATCTCCTTCGTTAGCGAGCCCTGCTCAAGCATTGACAAGCAGAACATCAGATCGGCAATCTCGATGGCGCGGTAGAACAGGCGCAAGCGATCCGCGATCGGCGGCAGATCGAACACGCTCGCGATATGCTCTTCGTAGAGCCGAGCGATGGCGATGTCGCTGTGGCGGTCGTACAGCTTGAGCGCCGGAGGCGTCTTCGGTCCTATCTGCAGCTGCCGCGCGGCGACATTTCCCATGTAGAAGGCGGCGCCACGCTTCGTCAAGGTGGTGACCACGTTTTGCCAGGTCGCAAAACGTCCCCGCAAGGGTTGCGACAGCACCTGAATGAGCTCCTTCTGCACCAGCGCCAGTAGGGCGGCGTACAGGGCCTGCATGTCCGCATAGAAGTGATAGGCGGAACTCTTGGGAACGCCTGCCTTCGCGGCGACATCCCCGAGGCTCACCTGATCGAGACCGCGCTCTGCGAGAAGAGCGCGTGCCGCCTCGAGCAGAAGCCCGCGCCGCTCGATGCCGCGCGCCTGCCATGAGTGCTTCCGATTTCCGATCAGTGCCACATGGAATCCTCCATTGTCCGGCCGAACGATGACTGCCGTGGCGTCGCATGGCAAGTAATTGATTTTATTGAAGCCATTGAGCCCTTCCCGATGTGATGCCGGACTGACCCGCCGGCACCCGGCGAAACACTAGTGATCGACCGCGCTCCGCGCATTACGATTGACACAAAGCCACATGGGATTATACTCGACTAAAATCGAGTATTAAATCGAGTATTAAATCGATAAATTCGAGGCTGTCCGATGACAGTCTCGGGGGTGCGGAGGCGGGCTATGCGCAACATCCTGGCTGCCGGTGTCAACAACGAACGCACCTTCGTCAGCTTCGAAGCGTGCAACGAAGCGCTCCGACGCATCTGTGGCGCGTACCAGCTTGCCGCGGAGCGCTGGCCGGGCTTCCGGGGAAGGATCGAGACGCGCCGGGCGGGCTCGCTCGAGTTCGCCAATGTGGCGTTCTCCGGCGGGCGGGTCATGCGTGACAGAGATGACCGGTACTATCGGGGCGATCAATTCTTTCTGATTTTGCAGGCGGCCGGGACCGCACGCATGCGACAGCGCGGCTCGGAGGCTTTGCTGAAGCCCGGGGACTGCGCCCTCATCGATTCCCGCTTCCCATCGGTCTTCGAGATCGGGCCCGGATTCCACCAGTACTCGTTCCACCTGTCGGCACCCCTCGTGACGGAGCGTTTCGGCGATCGCGCGTTGCCGCTCGCCAGAACGATCCGTTGTGATTACGGCGCGGGCGCGCTGCTTTCCCAGATGCTCGGCGCTGTCGTGGGCAACGCCGCCACGATCGGCGATGTTGATCTGACTGGAATGACCCTCGAGCTGCTCGCGGCCGCGCTGGGTCTGGGCGCCGAGGGCGGAATGCAGATTCCGGAGAGCCGGCGCGCGATGAGCCTGTGCGACATCACTCACTTCATCGATGCGCACATGGACAGCCCTGATCTGTCACCCACATCCATCGCGGCCCATTTCAATATCTCCGTACGCCGGCTGTATCGGCTGGTGAGATCGGGCGGCTGGACTCCGGCATCGCTCATCTGGTCGCGGCGCCTCGCGCGCGCGCGCGAGTTGCTTACCCAGAATGCACACCACGCACCGATCATTGAAGTTGCGCTCGCCTGCGGTTTCAAGGATGGCGCGCATTTCTCTCGTGCCTATCGCAAGGCGTTTGGTCACCCTCCGAAGGCAGAGCGCCGGCTGGGGACCGCCGCGCGCGACGTCGCCTAGGCAGTCTGCCGTGACCGTCGCATCGGCCGTGCGGCCCGCTGCACTACGGGCGGATCAAGTGATATGGAATACACGTGCGGCATTTCCCCCGTAGACCTTCGCCTTCACGGCCTCGCTGAGCGGAGCCGTATCCATGAATCGGACGGCGGGTGCCATCGGCTGATAGGGATAATCTATGGCCCACATCACGTTATCCTCGCCAAGCACGTCGAGGGAATATTTCAGCGCCAGATGGTTTTCCTGTCCACTCGTGGTAATGACGAAGTTGCGCTTCAGATACTCCGACGGCTTGAGCTGCAGGCGCGGAGCCGCGCCCACCACCACGGCCTCATCATGCATGAAGTCCAGCCGCGTGACCCAGAAAGGTAGACCCTCGCCCATGTGTCCGAGCACGATCTTCAGCTTGGGAAACCGGTCGAACAGGCCGCAAAAGATCAGGCGCAGCGCGTGGGTGCTCGTCTCGATCCCATAGCCCCACAAAGCCGCTTCCATCCAATACTTGTCGAGGGGCCGGTCCAGGCCCGCCATCGGGGCGCGCGGGTGCAGATAGATGGCCGCATCGAGGGCCTCGGCGGCCTCAAAAAACGGAAAATACTTCTCGTCGTCGTAGTACTGGTCGTTGGTATGTGAATTGACGATCAGTCCATTCAAGCGCAGTGATCCGATGGCGCGCTCTATTTCCTTTGCCGCCCGCTTCGGCGAGTGAGGCGCGAAGCACGCCAGCGCAGCATAGCGGCGCGGATGCCGGGCGACGATCTCGGCCAGTCGATCGTTGACGATCTGAGCATACTCGGTCGCCGTGTCGGCGTCGAACATCTGCACGCCGGGAACGGTGATGGACAGGACCTGCATGTCGATGCCGAGCTCATCCATTTGCTTGAGGCGCATGTCATCCACATCGAGCAACTTCGGGACAAACTGGGCGTTGTATCCGGCGACCCCGTCGCCATAGAGCGCCCGGATGAGGATCAGATCCTTTGACGTACCGCCCGATTTGGCGATCTTGTTGAGCTCACGCGCGATCTCCGGAATGTTAAAGGCTTCCTCGCACGCAATTCTCTTCATTTGCATAACGCCCCCCAGTTCGTCAAAAGTCGCTCGATCCGTTCAAATTCCCCCCTCTGGCTCACGCGCTCCGTCAAGACGAAGCGTTCACGGTTTGCCGCCTGCCCGCTTCAGCGCTGCGATCCACTACGGGCGCGCACCAGGCTGTTATGCTTCAAACCTCCGCGAGAATGGTGAGCACCCGATCGAGGGCGCCGAATAGGTAGCGGCGCGGAATGGTCAGGGATGGCATCAGGCGCAGCACGTTGCCGTTGCGGCCGCAGGGCACCATGATGATGCCGATTTGCAGGCTGTCCATCACGACCTGGCCAACCTTCTCCGGCGCGAGCGGCGCTTTTGACTCCCGATCCTCGACGAGTTCGATGCCGATCATGAGTCCCCGGCCGCGCGCTTCGCCGATGAGCGGGCAGTCGGCGGCGCGCACTCTTTCCAGGGTCTCGAGCCCGAGCAGGTGGGCGCGCTCGATGAGGGCGAGTTTCGGGTCGGTGAGTAGCTCGATGTTGGCCAGGCACACCGCCGCCGAGAGCGCGTTCGCCGCGAAGGTTCCGGGCTGGGAGCCCGGTGGAATGTGCTTGGCGAGATCGGCGCGCATCGCGACGCCAGCCATCGGCAGATCACCTCCCATGCCCTTGCCGAAGGTAAGCAGATCCGGTTTGACCCCGGAATGCTCGATCGACCACATCTTGCCGGTGCGGCCTGCCCCCGCCTGCACCTCGTCGGCGATCAGCAGCGCGCCGGCCCGATCGCATGCCTTGCGCAGGAGTCGCAGGAACTCCGGTCCCGGTGCGACGTAGCCGCCTTCACCTTGAACGGGCTCGACGATCACGGCCCCGACGTCGTCTGCGCCGGTGTAGCGGGAGTTGAGCAGATAGTCGACGTACTCTCCGGCGATCTGCTCGGCGCTTCTCGCGGAGGTGTCGAACGGGAAGCGGTATGCGTAAGGGTAGGGCGCATGAATGACCCCGCCCATGAACGGACCATAGCCGGAGCGATACTGGTTGCCGGTCGTCAGAGCGTTCGAGGCGTTCCAGATGCCGTGGTAAGCGCCGTGAAACGCAAGAATCTGCTGCCGGCCCGTCACCCGCTTGGCGAATTTCACGGCCGCTTCGACCGCATCGCTTCCGCTCTGTGTGAAATACGTGACGCAATTGTCGCGCAACCCCTCCGGCATGATCTCGGCGATCTTCGCGGCCAGCTCGATGCGCTTGGAGTTGGTGATGTCCGAGGCGTGCATCAGATGATGCGACTGCGCCTGGATCGCCTGCACCACAGCGGGGTGGCAGCGGCCGACGCTGTTCACTCCGACGCCCGCGGACAAATCGATGTACAGATTGCCGTCGGGGTCCTTGACGGTAACACCGTAGCCCTGATCGAAGACCATTGGAAACCCACCGCCGCCGCGCGCCAGGGACTCGCGGCGCGCCGAGCGCTCGAGGGCCTGGCGCGCCAACGGACCGGGCACCGCTTGAGTCTTCATCTGCGGCGCGTCCGGCCAGGACAGCTTTTCGAGCTCTGCTTCAGTGATCATGGCATTCAGCTTCATCAGGTTGGATGATTGGCTTCTATTCTAGCCGAGCCCCTGCGGACCGATCTTGCCCAGCCGCGCCAAGTGCTTGCCCGCGATTGCCAGCTCTTGGGGACGGTTGGCAGCGCCGGACAAGAAACCCGGTAAGAGCCGGCGTAATGTCAACCGCATGCCGAATCCGCTTATGAATAATTCCAGGATCGACGGGGGGATGCTAAGGGCAGGTACCGCATTTCGCCCACGGAACAAGGCGTACCGGTGGGCCCGCATCTTCGGCGGCCCGCCCCGGGGCGCGGCGGGAACGGCCAATCGCAACTCATGTTCAGCGCCGCATACGTCGGTGTTCGTCGCCGCGCATCGGGCTTTCATCGTTCAATCTTTGAAACCGAGGTTCTCGCCGATGGCACGCACCCTGAAGTCCCACCATATCGCGCTACGGCTATTTGCCGTGGCGCCGCGCGAGAGCAACAGGTCCCTATCATGACATTCCCGGGAGCCACGTTCATGACGTGCAGAAATCACCTGGCCCTGGCAGTGGCGGCGGCCGTCGGGATTGCCGGGGCTAGCGCCACGTATGCTGCCCAAGCGAGCGCCGGCGCCGCGCCGCCGACTGAGCTCGGCGAGATCGTCGTCACGGCCACTCGGGAGCGGACCACCGTTCAAACAACACCGCTCAGCATCACGGCGGTCACCGCCGCACAGATCGCCTCCCGGGGCCTGGTCAACGTCGATAGCCTGATTCGCTCGGTGCCCGGTATCGCCGTGCGCGACACCGGCGGGCCCGGGGAAGAGGAGTACGAGATCCGCGGGCTGAACTCCCAGGGCGGCAACTCCTCCATGGTGGGTATGTACTTCGGGGAGATCCCGCTGTCGACGGCCATGGGTTCACAGCTCGGCAAGAACCTCATGAACCTCGGCCTCTACGACGTCAGACGCGTCGAGGTGCTGCGCGGCCCGCAGGGAACGCTGTACGGGTCGAGCTCCATGGGCGGAACCATTCGGGTTTTGCCCAATCGGCCGCAGCTGAATACCTTCGCAGCAAGTACGGAGGAGGTGCTCTCCGACACCGTCTCCGGCGGCGGACTGAACCACCAGGAAAACGGGATGGTGAACATTCCGTTGGGCCATACCGCCGCGGTGCGCATCGTGGGCTCCTTCACCAACGACAGTGGCTGGATCGATCGCCGGGTGATTCAGGACGGAGCGGTCGCCGTGGATTCCGGCGCCTTTCCCTTTCTGAGTCGTCCGGGAAATTTCTACACCGCGCCCCTGCAGGAAAACCTGCAGGGCGTAAACACGACGCAGATCCACTCGGCGCGTGTCGAGTTTCTGTGGAAGCCGCTGAAGAATCTCACGATCGAGCCGATCGCGATGTACCAGATGGTCCAGC
This sequence comes from Pseudomonadota bacterium, assembly GCA_021805865.1. Classification (GTDB taxonomy): domain Bacteria; phylum Pseudomonadota; class Gammaproteobacteria; order Steroidobacterales; family Steroidobacteraceae; genus 13-2-20CM-66-19. The sequence goes on along the minus strand of JAJZDX010000016.1, from coordinate 74,092 downwards.
AGGGCGCCCCACCGGCGGCCGATGTGAATGGTTTGCCGACCCACCCCGCGACACCGAAGGTCTTGGCGCACTATGAGATCTACGACACCCCCGAGCCGCAGACCGACAGCCTGAGCTTCGGCAGCCTGGATGTCGTGTATCAGTTCCCCACGTTCTCCGTGACCTCGGCGACCGGCTTGTGGCACCGCAACTTCCTCGACCTGCAGGGTTGCACGGAAATGGTTTCCGGTGCGATCGGCATTCCTGTGTACGACGCGGCCGCGGGCGGCATCGGGCCGTGTGAGAGCAGCATGGGCATGGGCACGTTAGAGCAGGACTATTCCCGGCAGCTCTCCGATGAGTTTCGCGTTACCTCCACCGCCCCGGGACCCGTCCAATGGGTCGCGGGGTACTTCTACCAGGACCTGTACTCCGAAGACAACATTTCCTCGATCGCTCCGCAGGCCACCCCGATTCTGGGCGGTACGAGCCTTTTCGTCGGCAGCCTGCCCGAGGTGATGATCCAGAATGCGGTATATGGGCATGTGTCCTGGCGGCTCTCGCCGCATTTCGCGGTGGCGGCCGGATTCCGGCACTATCACTACAGCCTGAGCGAGACCTCCACCGAGCACGGCGTGTTCAGCGTGCTGGGGGTGGAAGGGAATGCAGTCCCGTACAATTCCGCGGCCTCGATCGCCGCCAGCGGTACCGTCCCGAGCGTCACCCTGACGTACAACATCAACCCGGACCACATGCTGTACGTGAGGATCGACAAGGGCTTTCGCCTCGGCGGGGCCAGTGGCGACACCGGGCCGATTCCCGTGGTCGCCGCAAGCAACACCAATCCTATATTTGCGGCCCAGGTCGCCAACGAATGTGGACTGCAGGCCAAGGTGCTGCTCACGACGACGTGCAATCCAAACATACTGCTGCAGGGACCGACGACCTACGGTTCCGACTCGTTGTGGAGCTATGAACTCGGCGAGAAGTCCTCGTTCCTGCACCACCGCCTGATCGTCAATCTCGATGGCTACCTGGAGAACTGGTACCATCCACAGGTTCCGACCAACATCGCGGGATTCGGCTTCACGGTCAACGGCGGCGACGCCCGCATCAAAGGCATCGAGGGGCAGATCGAGACGCTGCTCCCCGAGGGGTTTGAGCTGTCGCTGAATGGCAGCTACGTCGACGCGAAATTCATCCACGGCAGCGCGATCGCCGGATACCCGGCCGGCATGCGGATCCCGGACACGCCGGAGATATCGGGATCCGCGGTTCTCGGCTGGAAGCGCTATCTGGGCAACAGCCTCTCGCTGTTCGGCTCACTGGAGGAGGACTACACCGGCAGCAGGACCGATCTGCCCTTCGGCGTGACCTCCACGCTGCTCACCATGAATCAGCTGCTGGTGCATTTGCCGGCCTACAGCATCGCCAATGTCCGCTTCGGTATCAAGGGCGATCGGCATGGGGGCGATTACTGGTCAGCGGCGCTGTTCGTGAACAACCTCACGAACAATATCATTCTGATCGATCCGCAGCCCCAGATCTCCTTGCAGGACACGGCGTATTCGCGTTTCGTGATCAGCCAGCCGCTCACCGCCGGCATCGATGTCAGTTACGCGTTCCACTGAGGAGATCGAGTCCGCCGGCGGGGCTTCCGCCCCGCCGGCACCTGCCTGTCGGTGCATTGGCGCATGTCACGGGCACTGATGGACCGAAGCTCCTCGCTCGGATGGAGCGTAAAGGTGCCCGCTGCCCATGCGCTCGTTTCGGCGTGAAGGCCGCAGTGCCTGCGACCGGACCCGCACGTTGCTCGGCGGCGTCGGGCCTGCCCCGGGGTTGACAGGTGACTGATCCGATGAAGCGCCACTCCGGGCAGAATCGGCTGCGCGAGGGAGCCGTCGGCATCGGTGCCGTCACCTTCTTCGTTGTCTCGGCGGCAGGCCCGCTGGTTGCGATCGCAGGGGGGTTCCCGCTTGCGATGTTGTTCGGCGATGGCCCCGGCATGCCCGCAATGTTACTGGCTTGCACGGGCATTCTGCTCGTATTCGCGGCCGGCTACACGGCATTGGCGCGATACGTCGTGACTGCCGGGGGATTCTATACGTTTGCCGCGCGTGGCCTCGGCGGCATCGCGGGCGGGGCGGCGGCGCTGACGGCGGTCGTCGCATACAACGCGATGCAGGTGGGCATCTACGGCATGTTCGGCGCCGCCGCGCGGGCGCTTCTCCTTCGGTACGCGAGCATCGACTTTCCGTGGTACGGGTATGCATTTCTGGCGGTCGCAACTGTCGCGGTGCTGGGATACCGGCAAGTGGACCTGTCGGCGAAGATACTCTCCGTGCTGGTCAGTTGCGAATACCTCGGAGTGCTGATTCTGGACGTGGCCATACTCTTTCGCGGCGGAGCGCACGGCGTCACGTTAGAGTCCTTTACGCCCGCGGCTGCCTTGAGCGGCTCGCCGTCTATCGCGCTCCTGTTCTGCTTCGCGGCATTCATGGGATTCGAGGCGACGACGATCTACGGTGAAGAGGCGCGGGATCCGGAGCGCACTATCCCGCGCGCGACCTACCTCGCGGTCCTGCTGATTGGGTGCTTTTATGTCTTTTCACTCTGGTGCCTGGTCGTCGGGGCAGGCGCCGGCGGTCTCGTGGCGCACCTGAGGGCGATGCCGGACCCGACACGGTTCCTGTTCGAGTTGGCCGATCTGTACGTCGGTCGTTGGCTGTCGGCGGTCATGAGCGTACTGTTCGTCACGAGTGTGTTTGCCGGGCTGCTGGCTTTTCACAATGCGGCGGCGAGGTACTTTTATGTCCTAGGAAGGGACGGACTGCTTCCGAGTCGCCTAGGGCGCACTCATCCCCGCCATTTGAGCCCGCACGCCGGCTCCGTGCTGCAGACCGCGATAGCGGCGATCGTGGTTGCAGCATATGCAGCGCTGGGAGCGAACCCGCTGCTCTCCCTGTTCGCCTGCGTCACGAATGTCGGAACGCTCGGGGTCATCGCGCTCATGGCGCTGTCATCGGTTGCCGTTCTGGTGTTCTTCTCCCGCCGAGGGGCGCCGAGCGGCGGGTTTTTGCGTACGCGGGCTGCGCCAGCACTTGCCGGCGCGGCGCTGTTAATCGTGCTGGCGCTGGCCGTCGTGCATTTCGACGTTCTGACTGGCTCAACGGGTGTGCTGCGAGTGCTGCTACCGAGCATCGTGCCCGCCGCCGGTGGTCTGGGCGCGCTTGGCGCCTGGCGCCTTCGCAGGGCCGACCCGGACCGTTATGGGAGGCTCGGGCTCGGAGGCGTTGCGGCGGCGCGTGAACTCGCAGCAAGGCGGCCGACGGCTGGGGCGAGCGATTTTCCGAGCCGGAGCGGATGACGGATACTGCATCGCCATGCTGGCTCACGTGGTGCGTCATCGGGGGCCCCGCATTCTCCGGCCACGCACGGGCGCAACCCGCTTGCCGATTGGCGCACCGGGCTCGGCTACCGGAACGTACGTATCCTGATGCTCGGCATGCTGTGTTGGCGGAGCAGTCTCGTGATCACGAGCGCGCTGGTGCCGAGCTACCTCCCGGACCATCTGCGCGTCACTTTCGGACAGATGAGCGAAGTCATGTCGGCTATCGGCTTCGGATCCATGGCGGGAACCCTGACACTGCCCTGGCTGTCGGACCGCATGGACCGCAAACTCGTCATGGGCCCTGTCCGCGGTGGATGCCGCGCTCGCGCTGCTGTGTCTGCAGTCGCTCTCCGGCGCATCAGTTGCCGCGCTCTTTGCCGGACTGTTCGCCGCGCACTTCTTCAACAACGCTCTGGTTACCCTGACGGTGGGTCTGTGCCGAGTCCGTGCCGCCGGCGCTGATGGCGGCTGCCTCGGGGCTCGTCATCGCCGTCGGCGAGCTGTCAGACGGAGGTCTGGTGTCCATGATCGGCCGCCGGATCGCCGAGCGCTTCGGCATCCGGTACATCCTGTGGCTGCCCATCGGCGCGGCAACCCTGGGATTTCTCCTGTGCCTGGGGCTGCGTGAGACACGAGAAAACATGGTGCGCGCGGCCGCAGGTTGGCGTCTCCCGCTTCGGTCCTCGGTGACGGGAACTGCATGGTTGAGGCACCTGCGGCGTCATTGGTTGCGCAGGATGAATGACCACGGCGAGATTTCAGTGGTCGGCGTGACTTGCACATGTATCAGAGCCGGCCCGCGCGACGCCAACGCCCGCTGCAGCGCGGCACGCAGTGTAGTCGGGGAATCGACGCGGTACGCTTCGACGCCGAAGGTCCTCGCCAGGTCATGGAAGTCTGGATTGAGCAGTCTCGAGCCGATCTCGCGGCCGCCGAACCGCTGCTGCTGATCGCGGCGGACGTTTTCAAAGGCGGAATTATCAAAAACGACGGTGACGACTCCGATGCCGTACTGCACCGCCGTGGAGAGCTCCGGCATGGCGAACATGAACCCGCCATCGCCTGTGATCGACACCACCGGCCGATCGGGGTTGGCCACCTTGACCCCGAGAGCGGCCGGGAAGCCGAAGCCGAGCGTTCCTTGATAGCCGCAACTGACGTAGGTGCGTGGCTCGTACACCGGCCATCCGAAGTATGAGGTGAACCCCGCCTGGCAGAGCTCCTCGACCAGAAATCCATCCCGCGGCAGCACCTCACGGAGCACATCGAGATAACCCATCTGCGGCTGGACCCGGCGGATCTCGATGGCGGCGCGCTCCCTGGCCTCCGCGATCTTTCCCGGTTCACCACGGGTCACGTACCCTGCGGCATCGAGCGCCGCCACCAGCGCCCGCACCCCCGCCTCGGCATCGGCGAGCAGCGGACCGTCGGTATCGAGCTTGTCCATCTCGGCCGGATCGATATCGATCCGGATCAGTTTGCGGCCGGGGAGCGACCGATGGGCCTTCATCATCGAGCCCCAGAACATGAAAGGGATCTCCAGGCGCGTGCCGATGCCGATCATCAGATCGACTTCGCTCCACAGGTGCCACGCCGCGGCGATGTCGAGACCGAGAGGCCGGTCCTGGCCGACGACGCCACGGCCATTGCGAAAGCCCACGACCGGCGCCTGTAAGCGCTCTGCAAGGGCCTGGACGGCGGCAGCTGCGTGCAGCGCGCCGCTGCCGGTGAAAATCATCGGCCGCCTGGCCTCACGGATTAGCCGTACACACCGTGAAACCTGTGTGGCATCCGGGGGTGGCGCGGAGGGAATCTTGGCGGCAATGCACTGTCCGATGGCGGCGGTCTCGCCCAAAGTGTCCCAACAGACTGACACCGCCGCGGGACCCGGTCGGCCGCCCATCGCTGCCGCGATGGCCTGGTTGATCGCAGCAGGTGCATCCTGGGGGAGCTCGATATGCCGGGCGTGGCGCGTCAGCAGCTGCAGAATGCTTAGCTGATCCGGCAACTCGTGAAGATGCCCGCGGCCCTTGCCCCGGAAGTCCGACGGCACTTCACCCGTGATGCACAGCGTCGGAGCACAGGCGCCATAGGCGGTGCACATCGCCGCGGTCGTATTCAACATGCCGGGTCCGGGGACTGGCGCATAGACACCGAGCTTCCCGGTCGAGCGAGCGTAACCGAATGCCATGTAAGCCAACGCTTGCTCATGCCGTGCCCCGATCGTGCGGATGACATCCCGACGCCGATACAGCGCATCGAAAAGCGGGTAGGTCTGCGCGCCAGGCAGGCCGAATACCGTGTCGACCCCGTTCGCGATCAGGGTGTCGACGATCGCTTCCCCGGTGGTTCTTTCGCTCATTGGTTCTCTCCGCGCCGCGAACCCCGGCTTCAGCGAAGAGGTCACGGACTGCTTTGCCGCCGGGGCGCCGGCACTCCCGGCCCGCCACGATCGCTTGAGCGTACGAAATACCAAGTACCGATAAAAGCGTATAATTATGGCTGAGTCAATCGAAATTATTGATCATTATGCGTCCCGATATCGATGCCATAAATGCCTTGGATGCCGTCGTGCGCCATGGGGGGTTTGCCCGTGCGGCTACGGCGCTGAACCGAGTTCAATCGGCCGTGAGCTATCAGGTCGAGAAGCTCGAGGCGCAGCTCGGTGTACAGCTGCTCGACCGTACGCATCACCGTGTTCATTTGACCCCGGCAGGGGAGGCGTTGCTCGTGGAGGGGCGCCGCCTGCTGGGGCAGGCGGATCGCATGGCGTCGATGGCCCGGCAGTTCGCGGGCGGGTGGGAGCCGCGGCTCACCGTGATTCTCGATGGAATTCTGCCGCTCGAGACGACTCTGCGGGCGCTCAAGACTTTGGCCGAGGAAAAAGTCCCGACCCGTGTTCAATTGAAGGTGGAGTATCTTGGCGGCGTGCAGTCCCGGTTCGAGAAGGACAACGCCGACATCATGGTCGTGAAGGACTACGTGGGCAGTCCGGATCTCGAAGCGCATCGGCTCCGGGAAGTGGAATGCGTTCTATGCGTCTCGCCGCGACACCCGCTCGCGGATCGCTCCCGCGTGACTCTGCAGGAGCTTCATGAGCACGTCGAGCTCTCTGTCCAGGATTCGAGCGGCCGGGGCGACGATGAGCATATGTTTGGAGGCGAGCGCGTATTCTATCTCGACGGGTTCATCGCCAAGAAGCAGGCATTGCGGATGGGTCTGGGATTCGGATGGATGCCGCGCAATCTCGTCAATCGCGAACTGCACTCCGGCACGCTCAGAGAGGTGCGCTATACCGGGGGATCCCGATACAGCTTCATCCCGCTGCTCGTCCACCGGGCTACCGCTCCGCTCGGCCGTACCGGGCGGCGACTGGCGCAGCTGCTAGTGGGCGGGTCGTTGGCAGCCCACGGAGAATAGCCCGACTTCGCGTGCGCCCTCGCCCGGGCAGGAGCGAGAGAACTTTGCCGCACTCATGGCCCGGCAGCTCCGTATCCCTCCGCCACGGGCCGTCCTGATTATGACCGACACTCATGTGCCCCATCACGGGAAACGATTTCCGCGCGGTTGCCTTCACCCATACACTGACGGTGTCCAGGCCGAGAGGCGCAGGCGCAGCGGAGCGAATATGGAAAATCGACCACATCGGATGCTAAAGAGCATCGTGATGCACGACATCCCCATGGACTCGATCGCGACGATGGAGCGGTGGTATTACAAGGATCACTCGCCGGAGATCGTGCGTCGCTTCGGCCCCTGGGAGGCGCGGCACGACTCCTATCTGCCGGTGGATGCACCGGCTGAGGCGCGGGCCTATGGCTTCTACAACTGGCGGGTGACCGAAGGCTGGTGGCGGGAGCTGCCCGCGCCTGGCCCCCAGGGGAATCTATGCTTCACCGTCCCGCCGGTATGGCCGAAGGTGGCGACGTGCTTCATTCCCTGGCAGCCGACCGAGGACTTCCTGGGGCACGACGTTTCACCGGGACAAAAGAACGTGCTGCGCTGGTACGTGCTGCTGAGATATCCCAAAGGGGTCGATTTCGAGGAGGGGGAACAGTGGTTCCTGAAGACCCACGTGCCGCAGGTGATGCGCCAGGGTGGCTTGTGGCGATTCTTCAGCTATCGCACGATCAGGGAGCCGCTGCCGCTGCCGGGAAGCTGGCCGCCTGGGGCCACCCCGCCAGCCGGAAGCGTCATGCACGAGTGGGATCGCGTGTGCGAGCTGTGGTACGAGTCCTTTGGCGATTGGCGGCGCGCGGTGATCGACGCGCCGCCCGCCTACACGGTGCCGCCCTGGGCCACCTACGGCTGCTATCCGTTCCTCGAGCCCTGGGTCGATTTCGTGAGCTCGTTCCTACTGGAGCGGCCCGCCGACGAATTCCTGCGCGATGCGCGCGCTCACCTTTGAACGGGTCGCTGATCAACCTCGCCGGAACGGCAGCGTCAGCAGAAAGAGAATCGTGCGCAAGCCGAGCAGACGCAAGGCGTTGCGCGCCTCGGCGGGCTTCAGTTTCGCCGTGACCGGCATGGCGCCGAAGAGCTTGCCCTTGATCACCAGGTCCGAGCCGCTTCGCCCGATGGAGGTGACGGCCATCATTTCCCGGCCGTCGGCGCCGTATATTTTCATGAGTGTGCGGCCACCACTTTCTCGAAGTCGATGCTCAGGTCGTCGAATACGCGGATGGCGGTGGCACGGCCCGCGCCGTAGACGCCTCCGCCCGGATGCATGAAGGGTCCGACCAGGTACAGCCGCTCCACGCCGGGCACCGTGTACTGTGACAGGTCGGGCGTCGGGCGATGGCCCGCAGTCTGATAGAAATAGGGAGCCAGTCCGTGAACGTCCCCGCCCGGCATGCTGGTCGGCATGTTGCGAGCGTGATCGAGCGGGGTCACGATGGTGCGCCGGATGATGTTGTCGGCTGTCAGGTTCTTCACGAACCGCTGGTAGTGCCGAAGGCTGCGCTCACCCATTTCCTCGCGGATCTCGTCCCATCGCGCGGCGCCGCCGGCTTCGAGGTCGTACGGAGCGAAGGTGATGCCGTGAAACAGCCCGCATCCGGGCGGAACGCGGCTCGGATCGCCGATGCTTTCGTCTCCGCCTGCACCGAGCACCCGCTCGGAGATGCGGCCGCGACGCAGAGCGTCGAAGTCATCCAGCATGTCACTCAGCCGGTCGCTCGCCATGAACTCCAGCATGATCGCGTCTTCAACTTCCCCGCCCGCATGGTACCGGATGGGTTCTTTCAAATCGTAGTGGCTCACCATGATGCTGAAGGCGGCGAGCGTCGTGCGCTCGGCCCGCTGCAGCACCGGCTCCGGTACCCCAGCGACGAACCGGCGCAGCACATGGGGATGCAGGGCTGCGATGACGGCGTCCTTCGCCCGTAACTGCTCGCCCGTCGTCAGTTCCAGTCCCACCGCGCGGCCCCCAGAAGTCAGCACCTTGCGCACCTCGGCGTTGCAGCGGACCTCGCCGCCGTGATGCTCGATGCATCGGACCAGCGCCTCGGTCAGCCTGCCGCTGCCGCCGATGGGCTGAGAGACACCATAGCCATGCATGAGACCGGGCATCAGGAACATGCCGAAGCCCGTGCCGAGCTCATCCGGCAGCTGCAGATTCTCGCTCACCAGGCGCAGCAGCCATATCCTGACTTTTTCGCTCTCGAAGTACTGCCGGGCGAGATCGAGCGAGCTGCGCTGCATGGCATCGAGGATCTCCCGCCCCTCGTCGTTCTGATCCATCATGGCGACGAAGGCGCCGAGCGGCAGGGGTGGGGCGTACAGGCCCGCCGAGAACATCGGCAGCATCTGTATGGCACGCTCGGCGAAGCGGCGGTAGGTGTCGGCGTCCCGCGGCGAGATTTTGGCGATGCCTTCGCAGGTTCTGTCGAGATCCTTGTACGCGACCAGGGTCGTCTGGTCGGAAAAGATCATGGCGTACGGGGTGCCATAGCGGTATTTCAGTCCGAATCGGGCGATGAGCCCCAGCTCGTCGTCGCGGATCAGGGGGTTCCCCTGGATCATGATGTGCACGCTCGAGTGCTCATCGTGCCAGTAGCCGGGCGTGTTGATTTCCCGCGTCACCACGCCGCCGCCCGGCCAGGCCTTGCGCTCCAGGACCAATACCTTCTTGCCGGCCTTGGCGAGGTAGGCGGCCGCGGTGAGGCCGTTGTGGCCGGCGCCCAGAGCAAGGACATCGTATTGGGAACTCATGAGCACAGGCTAAAGGCCACGGGCGCCAATGTCTAATTCATCTCGTCCATGGCCCCTATCAGTCGTAACGATGTCTCACCCGCCGTCCAAGCGGTAACATGGTTCCCGAACATTCAAATCGCGGGGCGATTCATGCGGCATCAGGGGAAAGTGGCGCTCGTGACCGGCGGCAGCAGCGGTATCGGCCAGGCCATCGCCTGCCGCCTGGGGCGCGAGGGCGCAAAGGTGGCGATCGCGGATGTCGCAGAGGCGGGCGAGACTCTGGCGCTGTTGCAGGAATCCGGCTCGGAAGGCTTCGCCGCCCGGTGCGATACATCCGATCCTCACCAGGTCGCATCGTTCGTGGCTCAGGTTGGCGAGCGTTTCAGCCCGCCGCAGATTTTGGTGCACAGCGCGGTGGTGCAGTTCGTCCGGCCGTTCGATGAGCTGTCGCTCGAGGATTGGCGACGCACGCAGGCGGTCAACCAGGAATCCATGTTTCACCTGCTGAAGGCGGCAGTGCCCGGGATGAAGGCCAGGCGATGGGGCCGCATCATCGCCATCGCCTCCTCGACGTTCTTCGTGGGCGCCCCGGCCATGACCCACTACGTCACCAGCAAGGGCGCGCTCATCGGCCTGGTGCATGGGCTGGCCGCCGAGGTCGGCCCGTTCGGGATCACCATCAATGCGGTGGCGCCGGGGCTGACGCGCACCCGCAAAGCGCAGGCGGATCTGCCTACGGAACTCTTCCGGCAGATCGTCGCCCTGCAATGCATCAAGCGCAATGGCACACCGGAGGATCAGGCCGCGGTGGTGTCGTTCCTCGCCTCCGAGGAAGCCGGTTTCATCACCGGGCAGACCATCCTGGCCGACGGCGGCCAGGGCAGAACCTGAGTGATTCGGAACGGTTGGCAGCGAGAACCTCAATGAGACCCAGTCTTGGACAATCGAGCACGCGCTCGGATCGCTTGGCCGGTAAAGTGGCCCTCATCACGGGGGCGGGCAAGGGGATCGGGCGCGGTTGCGCTCTCATGTGCGCTCGTCACGGTGCCCGGGTGATGGGCTCGGACCTCGATGCGACAGCGGCCGAAGAGACCGTGGCCCTGGCAGCGAAACAAGGGTTGCCCCTTGAGAGCGTGCATCCCATCGATCTCACGGTACCGGCCGACGTGGAGCGAATGGTCCAGCGCGCCATGGAGCGCTTCGGGCGGCTCGACATCCTGGTGAACGCCGGGGCCTGGGGCGCCTTCGAATGGATCGAGAATATGGACTACGAGCGGCATTGGCGCAGGACGCTGGCCGCAGAACTCGATTCGGTATTCCTGGCATGCAAGACGGCATGGCCGCACCTGAAGTCGAGCGGCGCCGCATCGATCGTCAATTTCGCGTCGGCCAATGCCTACGTGGCGCTGCAGGGCTCCGCCGCGCTGGCGCACTGCGCGGGCAAGGGCGGGGTGCTTTCCATGACCCGGCAACTGGCCATGGAAGGCGCGCCGCACCATATCCGCGCCAACACCATCAGTCCCGGCTTGGTCGTGACCGCGGCCACACGGCCCGTCATCGAGGGTAATTCTCAGATCCGCGACGCGGCCCGGAGCAAAATGATGCTCGGTCGCTTCGGTCAGCCCGAGGACATCGCCTGGACGGTCGTGTATCTGACATCCGAAGAGGCGTCCTGGGTGACCGGCGCGGACTTTTCGATAGACGGCGGCGCCACGGCCTGGTGAGCCGGGATCCCGCCGGGGGGCATAAGGTCGCGGCATCGGCCGCGCGGACTGCGGCGGCAGTGGTCGAACAACGCGGCATGCGCCCAGTTGCCATCCGGCTCGAGCTGTGCGAATCATGGGACCCCCGTCCAGCCAGGGCGCAGGCAGGTCAAGAGGCCGCCATGTCCGACAGGTATCCGAGCAGTCTCTCACCGCGTCACCGCATCCGGCCGCCGCTGCAGCAGCGCAGTCAGGCGGCCTGGAATCGCATTCTGGACGCCGGGATGCACATCCTGATCGAGCACGGCCGGGACGCGCTCACCATCCAGGCGACCTGCCAGCGCGCCAAGGTCTCGCCCACCGCCCTCTACGCAAGAGTGGATGGGCTGTCGGGTCTGTTCTGGGCCATCTACGATCGCGGCATTGGACAGGTCATCACGACTTACGAGCGGCAGCTGGAAGCTGCGGCGCAGACCGAGGAATCGGTGGAGAGAGTGCGGGCAGTCGTGCGCGCCATGTGCGAAAATTTTCACCGCCACGAGCGATTCATGCATCAGATCATCAATATCTCGGTCGCCGATGAGGCGCTGCGTGAGCGTGGGTCACGGGAATCGCTTGTCTACGTGGAGCGGGTGACGGCGTTATTGCCGCAGCAGCCGGCCGGTGCTGCGGCGGACGTGGCCCGCATGGTGCATCAGGAATGCGTATTTCGGGCCATGTACGGGGACCAGTGGCTCAGCCGCCGGCCGGAATCCTGGCCGGCATTCACGCGACGGCTGACGACCATGGCGCTCGGACGGTTCGGGTGGCTCCACCTCGGCGGCTGACGCGCATGCGGCTTGCGTCAAAACTGTAATACGATTACAGTTACTATATAATCGGCACGCCGGATACCGGCTGTCCGCGTTCATCAGGAGGCGCGATGTCTTTTCGGATCTCGGTAGACAGTGGCGGCACGTTCACGGACGGCGTGCTGATCGATGCGGACGGCGAAGCGCTGATGAGCAAGGCGCATACGACGCCGCATGATCCCACCCTCGGCACGCTGGAATGCATCGGCAAGCTCGCGGCGGCACGGGGGCTGACTCTCGAGGGGCTGCTGGGGCAGACCCGGGCGCTGGTGCTCGGCACCACGATGGCCACCAATGCGGTGGCGACGCTCTCGGGGACGAAGCTCGGCACGATCGCCACCCGCGGCTATCGGATGCGCATGGCATTCCCGCAGGTCGCCAAGGCCGAATGGAAGGAAGGCCCGCACGACATGTATGACTTCCGCGCCGAGCCGCCCGAGCCACTCGCCGCGTACCATCTGATGAGCGAGGTGCAAGAGCGGGTCGATTTCATGGGACAGGTCGTCACCCCGTTGAACGAGGCAGACGCCCGCCGCGCGGCGCATTATCTGCGCGACCAGGGCGTGCAGTCGGTCGCCGTCACGTTCCTGCACTCGCATGTCAACCCGGCGCACGAGCGGCGCATGGGGCAGATTCTCGCGGAGGAATGCCCGGGCATGCAGGTGACGCTGTCCTCGTCGGTGCTGCCGGTGGGGGGCGAGGTCGAACGCTGGGGGACCGCAATGTTCTCGGCGTACGTGGCGCCCGTGGTGCGGGCTTTCGTGGTCCGTATCGTCAAGCTGCTCGAGGAGAAGGGTTTTCGCGGTCAGCTGCAGTTCATCCAGAGCAACGGCGGCCTCGCGGCGCCCGAGATCGTCGCCGAGAACCCGGCAGTGCTGCTGCTGTCGGGCCCCGCGGCCGGCCCGGCCCTCGGCCGCTCGCTCGGCCTCGCCAACGAGTTCGCCAACGTGCTGTCGGTCGACATGGGCGGGACGAGCTTCGATGTGGGGGTGGTGCACGATGGCGCAGTGGATACCGTGCGCCAGCAGATCATCCACGGCAAGAAGTTCGCACTGCCGAGCGTCGACGTGACGGCCATCGGCGCCGGCGGCGGCAGCATCGCGCACGTGGGCGCCGGCCGACTGCACGTCGGTCCCAAGAGCGCCGGCGCCAGTCCCGGGCCGGCCTGTTACGGTCGCGGCGGCGAGCAGCCGACCGTCACCGATGCCAATGTGGTGCTCGGCTATATCGATCCCGACTTCTTCCTCGGGGGCGAGACCCGGCTGCGCAAGGACCTGGCGGAACGGGCCATCCGCGACAAGGTGGCCGAGCCGTTGGGTCTTTCCGTGCCGGAGGCGGCCGCGGCGATCTACGAGATCATCAACTCGAACATGGCGAGCGGCACCGACGTGGCGTTCGCCAAGCGCGGCTACGATCCACGCGACTTCGCGATGGTTGCCGCCGGTGGTGCGGCGGCGGTGCACGCCGTGCGCCTGATGCAGGAGCTGCGGATCGGCAAGCTGATCGTGCCCAAGGTGGCACCGACGTACTGCGCCTACGGCATGATGTACTGCGACCTCAAACACGACTATCAGCGCAGCTACTACAGCGAAACCGCGCGGGCGGACCTTGGACGCATCCAGGATCTGTTCGAGGAGATGGAGCGCGAGGCGCGGCAGACGTTGCGGCGGGAGGGCGTCGCAGAGGATGAGATCCGGATCCGCCGCTCGTTCGATATGCGCTACTACGGACAGTTCCGCGATCGCAACGCCCCCGTGGCGTCCGGGCCGGTTACGACCGGGACGCTGGCCGCCGCCGTGGAAAAATTTCACGGGGTGCACGAGCAGACGGTCGGCTACAGCGACAGCAAGTACCCGACGGAAATCGTTCGGCTGCACCTGAGCAGTACCGCAGCGGTCGCCACGCCCAGACTGAGGCCGTCGGCCAAGGGCGCAGATGCGACCGGTGCCCTCAAGGGAAGGCGGCCGGCGTATTTCGCGCCGCAAGGCTTCCTCGACACCCCGGTGTACGACGGTACCCGCCTCGGCAGCGGAGTCAGCCTCGACGGGCCCGCCCTGATCGAGGAGACCTTCACGACATTCGTGCTGCCCCCCGGAGCGAGCACCGTCGTCGATGACTACGGCAACTACGTCACGACCTGCAGGGAGACCTGAATCATGGCCACTCGGAGCCGCGCGGCGGTGAAATCCGGCATCGATCCGATCACCTTCTCGGTCGTCTGGAACAAGTTGCAGTACCTCACCGCCCAGGTCGGCGAAAAGGTGTTGTATTCCACGCAGTCGTTCGTGACGGCGCTGGCGCGTGACCTCGGCCAGTCGATCCTCGACCCGCGGGGCAAGATCGTGGTGGCGGCGAGCGCCGCGCCGATCCACACCATGGTCGCGGAGGAGGCGATCAAGGGTCTGGAATCGCGTTTCCGGGGGGACTATCAGCCCGGCGACTTCATCGTGGCCAACGACCCGTACATCGTGCGCGGCGGGCACTTGCCCGATTGGAACTTCATCCGGCCGCTGTTCTTCGAAGGCGAGCACCTGGGTTTCTTCCAGGCCAAGACCCATGTGAGCGATACCGGCGGGTTCCTGCCGGGCGGATACGGCGCTGGCGCCATCGACATCATCGCCGAGGGTCTGAATGTTCCGCCGCTGAAGCTGATGAAGGCCGGGGTTCTGCAGGAGGAGGTCTGGAGCCTCGTGCTGCGCAACGTGCGCATGCCGACCGAGCTGGATATGGATACGCGGCTCATCAACGGTTGCATGGCGCACGCCGAGGAGCAGATCGGTCTGTTGTGCCGCAAGTACGGCCTCGAGACCGTCAAGGCGTGCATGCGCGAGATCATCGCGGCCGGCGAGCGCGCCATGCGGGCGGAGATCGCCCGGATCCCGAACGGCGCGTATGAGGGCGCGTCGGCCGCGGACTGGGATGGGCAGACCGACAAGCCGATCTGGGTGCGTGTCAAGGCCATCGTCGGGGACGACTCGCTGACGTTGGACTTCTCCGGCAGCGATCCGCAGGCGACGTTTGTCAACTGCCCGGCGGGCGTGACCATCACGAGCGCGATGGTCGGTCTTTTCTACCTCGTCGATGAGAACGTTCCGAAGAACGGCGGCGCGATGAACCCCATCCGGTTCATCATGCCCGAGGGCACGGTGGTCAATCCGCGCTATCCGGCCACAGTGGGCGCCTCACAGATCTCCGTGGGCACGCAGATCGTCGAAGCGTGCATGCTGGCCATCGGCAAGGCCCTGCCCGAGCGCGCCATGGCGGCGTGGTCCAAGCATCTCTGTCCGATCAACATCGGTACGATGCCCGATGTCATCGACCCGCGTACCGGCCACCAGCGCAACTACTTCACCGAGACCTTCGGTAGCGACGGCGGTAGTGGGGCCGTGAAGGATCATGACGGCTGGCTGGGCGTCGGCTTCCAGAGTGCCTGTGCCAACCTCGTGCGCCCGAACGTCGAGTTCTTCGAAGCGTCCTGCCCGTATCTGGTGACGCACTACGAGGTGCTGAAGGATTGGGAAGGCGCGGGGGAGTTTCGCGGCTCCCCGGGCAGCTACGTGCGGTTCGTCGCGCGCACCCGGCCGGGTGCGATGTCGTTGCTCATGACGGGCAACAGCGATGGCCAACGCTGCCCGCCCGCCGGGGTGGTCGGTGGTCTCGACGGACCGCTTGCGCAGATGACCATCACCGCGCCCGACGGCCAGCAGAGGGTGTTGCGCACCTTCGTGACGCAGCCGATTTTCCCCGGCGAAGCCTGCGATACGCGCAATGCCGGTGGGGGTGGGTGGGGCGATCCGCTAGACCGCGAGCCGCAGCGTGTGCTCAAGGACGTCCGGGATGGGTTTGTCTCGGAGGATCGCGCACGGGACGTGTATGGCGTGATCCTGAACACCCGGGATTGGGTGGTCGATGACGGCGCGACGCGCACGCAGCGCGCCGGTCTGCGCTCGCGCCGCACCGCCGGGGTCCCGGCGTGAGCGCGCCGGACGGACTGGCGGGGGCAGGTCCCGCAGAGGTGTTCGAGTCCCTCTGGTCGGCCATCGGCCTTGGATCCGGCGACCGGGCGGGGCGCGTCGAGTTCAGCGGCAGCGATCCCGTGGTGCCGAGCTTTCACCGGGTCGGCGCGGCTGCGGCCGGCGCCTTGGGCGCGATGGGAGCCGCGGTCGCGGCGATCTGGAAGCTGCGCAGCGGCGAGGAGCAGGATGTTGCCGTCGATGTACGGCGCGCAGTCGTGCCCGGTCTGCAGACGATCGCGCACCTGCAGCAGAGCGGCTATGCCCTGCCGCCGCATCCGCGGGGTACGGATCATCGGGGCTTTTTCCGCACGGCCGACGACCGCATCATCTTCCTGCTGCGTACGCTGGCCTATCCGGAGATTCTGACGCGTCTGATGGACGTGCTCGACTGTGGCTACGACGCCAGATCTGTGGAACGCGTCGTCGCGCGGTGGACGGCGGAGGAGCTGGAGGAAGCGCTGGCTCAGCGCAAGGCGGTAGGCGTGATCGCGCGCACCCGTCAGGAGTGGTTACGCCACCCGCAGGGGCAGTGGCTTGCGGCCCGGCCGCCCGTGCACGTCGAGAAGATCGGCGATGCGGAACCGCGGTTGCTCGAGCGTGCCTCGCGCCCGCTGGCCGCACTGAGAGTGCTGGATTTCACACATGTGCTCGCCGGTCCCGTCACGGCCCGGCTGCTGGCCGAGCAGGGCGCTGACGTGTTGCACGTCTCTCCGCCGTGGCGCATGGACTCGCACGTGATGCAGATCGACACGGGCTGGGGCAAGCGCTCCGCGCTGCTCGATCTCGAGCAACCCGGCGAGGCCGACCGGTTGGCGGGGCTGATGCGCGGCGCCGACGTATTCGTCCAGTCCTGGCGTCCCGGTGCGCTGGAGCGGGCGGGCTTCGGGCCGCAGGACGTTGCGGCGATGTGTCCCGGCATCATTTATGTTTCAGTGAGCTGCTATGGCTATGGCGGACCGTGGCGCGAGCGTGGTGGGTTCGAGCCCATCGGTCAGACCGCCTGCGGCCTGGCCATCGACGAAGGCTCCGCAGCCGAGCCGCGGCTCGCTCCGACCGGCACGATGAACGACTACCTCGCCCCCTACCTGGCCGCCGCAGGCACGCTGGCTGCGCTCATCCGCCGGGCTCGCGACGGTGGCAGCTACCATGTCCAGGTGAGCCTGACGCGCGCTTCCATGTTCCTGCAGGAGCTCGGCACACTGACCGAATCGGAGCGGATACGCATGCCGAGTGCGATGCCGGTCCCCGACCCGCTCGGTTCTATCACCCGGGACTCGCAGTACGGCGAGCTGTGCGTGCCGGCGCCTCTGGTGTCATATTCAAAGACACCGGCCTGTTGGGATTGCCCCCCGAGTCCACCGGGGCAGCACACCCTGGTCTGGCGCAGTTGACCGGCGAGGGCGGCACCGAGACTCATGAATCCAATTCGGCGGGAACGTGTCGGCGCACGGATTGACACTCAACCTTCGCACGCGGCCGAAGTCGATGGGCTCACAGGCTCGGGAGCGTGCCGGTAAACGGATTGTGCGCCCGTTCCGGCTGGCCGCCGTGTGGAAGACCGGCCGGACGGTACGGTTCGCGCCGGCTCAGGGGGAGATCTCGTCCAGCGGGCGCGAGCGAGTGGGGATTCCGAGCTGCGCCAACAGCGCCGCGAAGATCAGGAAGCTGCCGATCAGCAGAAAGGACCCCAGTACGCCCAACTTCGGGATCAGGGGGGCGATGACGAAAATGCCGATGCCGCCGCCGAGATGGCCGATGCCGTCGACCAGGGCGAAGCCCGTGGTGCGAGCGCGGGTCGGGTAGTGCTCGATGGACCAGGCGTAGACGATCGGTACCCAGAGATTGAAACCGAAGAAAACGATGACCGAGCCCAGGATGGCGAGCGAGAGCTCCCGGCCGCCGAGCGCGATCAGCAGGCTTCCGGCCAATGTGATCAGAGCGGCGAGCAGCAACCAGTGTTTTCGTTCCATCCGCTCGCCATGGGCGTAGGAGACGATGGCGCAGAGCACGAATCCGAATGTGCCGACGGCGGTGATCAGTCCGGCCTCTGGCGGCGGGAATTTCAGCGCCGAGAGCAGCGTGGTGAAGCCGGCCGCGAAGGAGTACACGGTGATGTACGCAAGAAACCACATCGTGGTGAGCAGCAGGGTGCGGTTGCGATAGAGCCGATTGCGGAATATGGCCGCAAAGGACAGCGCGTCGTCCGCCGGCGGCGCCGGCGGCGCCGGCGGTACGGGCGGGAGTGGGTTGATCGCGTGGGCGCGGGCCTCCATGTCGGCGATCATTCGCTCAGCCTCGCCCAACCGACCGCGGGCGACGAGCCAGCGAGGTGATTCGGGAAGCCGCAAGCGCAGCAGCACGCCGATCACGGCGAGGGTAGCGCCAATCAGGTACATGACGCGCCAGCCGTAGTCGAAATTCTTGCCGGCAAGGGCAAACGGCAGACCGACCGGTAAAGGCATGGCCGGCATGGTGAGCCACAGTCCGATCCAGATACCGAGCACCGCGCCGAGCGCGGAGAAGACGAAAATCATCGAGGTGTAGCGGGCGCGGGCGCCACGTGGCGCGAGCTCTCCAATGTAGGTGTTCACGACCGCCAGGTCGGTCCCAATGCCGATGCCGGTGAAGGCGCGTGCGGCGACGAAGGTGGCATAGGAATGCGCCACCGCGGTCAGCGCCGACCCGATGCCGCAAAGAGTCATCGTCGTCAGCAGCAGCTTCCGACGGCCCACTCGGTCCGACAGCGGGCTCAGTATCAGTGTGCCGGCTACGTAGCCCACGAGGTTCAACAGCACCGGCAGACCGATATAGTTGCTCGAGCGCATCGGTATACAACCGGGGACCAGCGCATGGCAGGTCTGGATGAAGGAGACGTTGATGTCGAAAATATCGTAGAAAGTAAAGAGAAAGCCGATGCCGATGATCAGCGCAAACAGAGGCGGAAGCGCCCAGGTCGGAATCCGGTCAAGGCGGGCGAGCAGCACCCGGGCAACGGGGTCCTCAATGCCCTGGCCTGGCTTGGTCAAAGAATTCGCGGACGATTTGCCCATCAGGAGCTCCATGTATGCATGGTGTACTTCGGACGGTCCGCCCCCCCACAAACGGCAGCCGCTGCCGAGCGGCACAGGCCGTCGGTGCGTTAGGCTTCATACCAGGTCTGGCTCCCGTGCTGTCGCACAGGTTGATTCCGCCTTCGCATCCGCTTCGCGATGGCCCCCCCCCCCCGAACTGCGGCAGTTTAGGCACAATCCGGGCGGAGTGCCAACGGACGATTCTGCTTTGCCTCAACTTTCGGCGTACGTGGGGCAGAAGAGCGGGCTGTGGATGCACTGACTGCGTCCCACGCGGCCGCCAGGCCCCTTCCGCTCCAGGGGCCTGGCGGCAACTCAAATCCGGCCCGTGGCCGCGATCGGATCGATCAGAAGCTTGCCGTGACGCGCAGCCCATAGTAGCGGTAGGAATTTCGCGCCGGCTGCTCGATCACGGTGTTCGTCCCGCCCCAGGGGGCGCTCCAGAAGTCTTCCACGTCCGTGGCATAGTGCTTGTTGAACGTATTGTCAACGAATGCCGTGACGGAATACGCGCCGGAATTCCTTTCCAGTCCCAGGCTGAGATTGAGGATGCCGAAGGCGGGAAGTATCGTCTGCGGGTTCTGGTCGGCCTGCATCTGCGCGGAGGTCTGGTAGCTGTAGTTGGCGCCCATCGTGACATCGTACGGAATCACGTTGAGCGGAACGCGATCGGAAATATTGGCATCGAACTTGAATTTGGGCGCATTGGGCATGGATTTTCCGCTCAGGTTCTGGATCCCCGTGCCGTTGACGTAGGTGCAACCGGGCACCTGCTGGCCGCTCACGTACGGATAGTAGCAGGGGGCGTTCTTGTAGTCGGTGAATTTAGCGTCGACATAGGCCGCGGCGAACGCTATCCGCAGGGTTCGGGTCGCCGCCCAATCGGTGTCGAGCTCGGCGCCACGGGTCTCGGCGCCGCCCGCGGCCTCGAGGACGAGCGGTGGGCTGGCAGAATGACTGCTCAAATTGAAATTCTGTATCTGGAAGTTGTTGTACTTGGTGTCGAACAGGGCGAGGTCCAGGCGCACGCGGCGGTGCAGGAATGTGCTCTTGATGCCCAGCTCGAAGTCGTTGACCGTCTCCTTGCCGACATAGGCAAGCTGTGACCTATTCTCCGGGGTGATGAGTCCCGGGAAGGCCGCATCCAGCTGGGCGATTGTGAGACCCGATGGAGCGGTGACGGTGGAGGGGGAATAGAGGGTCTGGATGGTATTGAAGGCGCCGGGGGAATAGCCGCGCGCATAGGTGAAGTAGCCCATGACGGCGGGCGTGAACTGCTCCTTCAGGCTCACATTGCCGACCACGGTCCCGGAATGGTGGCTTCCCGAGGCGTGTTGATCGGCTACGATCGCCGGCGGATAAGGCGCCGTCGTACCAGGGAACACCAGCGTGTCGAGCAGGTAATAATCCTGGTAACTGATAGAGTCGTAGTTGTAGCGCAGGCCGGTGATGAGCGAGGTCTTGGGCAGGAACTGCCAGGTTGTGCGGCCGTAGACATCGATCGTCTGGGTGGTTGGGGTCACGTTCAGGGTGTTGTACGCAGGGAAGAACGGACGGTCGTAGTTTTCGTGGACTTTGGTATCGGAGTAGAACACGCCGGCCAGGTAGCTGAAGGGGCGGTCCGTCGGGGATGCGATCTTGAACTCCTGGCTGAACTGGTTGATGTTCTCGCGGATCTCCTGGGAGTTGTAGAACGGCGGTGCGCCGCTCGCCGGCGCTCCGGAGAGCTCGTTCCAGAAGTACGCATCGACCAGGAACAGATCCTGGGTCATCTTCTGGGTCTCATGCTGATAGCCGGTGATCGAACCGAGCGTCAGACCGTCCACGTGGTAGGAGACCACGAGCGTGGCGTCCCGGTCCTCGATGCGCGACGCTGCCATGATCGGGCTGGCGTAGTAGCGGTTGCCGATCCCGGGTTGCAGCGGAACCAGGGACGACGCCGCCATGAACGGCACATTCGGCACGGGCTCGCCGGTTGTCGGATCGATGTGGTTACCGACCAGGAGCGCGGCGCCCGGTGAGATGTATTTGTAAAGGAAGTTGGCGCCATCGGAACTCATCAGGCCGTAGTGACCCATGAACGTGATGTCGAGGTTGTGGATCGGCTTGAACAGCAGCGTAAGCCGCGCGCCCGAGACCCTCTGGATGGTGCTCTTGTCGAGCAGGATGTTGCGGATCGGGTACTTGACGCGGTTGCCCCAGGCGGCCAGGCTGAAGTCGATCTTGCGACTGATGGGGCCGGCGAGGAAGCCGTTCAGGCGAACCTCACCGTCGTTGGTCAGTGTGAGACTCGCGTTACCGGTGAAGTAAGGGGTCGGTTTGCGGGTGACGATGTCGATCACGCCCGTAGCCGCACTGCGGCCGCCGAGGGTGGCCTGCGGGCCTTGCAGCACCTGGACGCTTTGAACATCCTCTAGGTTATTGGCGTCCATCGAGTCGGACGGTACCGGCACGCCGTCGATCATGATTGCCACGCCGGAGGAAAGTCCCACGGTACCCTCATTGGACACCGAGGAGATGCCACGGATGCCCATGGGCACACGTCCGTTGAACGAGCCGTTGATGTTCACCGAGGGCACCAGCCTGTTGAGGTCCCAGAGGTTCCCGGCATTATTGCCCGCAAGCTCTCGGCTGGAGATCACTGCCGCCGAGACAGGGGTCTGCGAAAGGCGCTCGGGGAGCTTTTCCGCCGTGATGGTGACCGGCTGCAGCTCGGGCAGACCGATCATGGCGGAGGTGTCGGCGTTCTGGGATACCTCGTTGGACGGCCTCTGTGCCGGGGTTGCCGGTTGTGCGAGCGCGATCCCGGAGACAGCTGCTGCGACTGTTGCAATGATGGGACGGCTGTGGAGCATTATGAAAATCCCCTCTTGTCGGTATTCGAACCAGCTAGACGCTAGCGCGCGTGCCGGGCGGGCGGAAATTCATTCTGAGATCGGGGCGTATCAGCGACGCTGATGACGCATCATCAGTCTTAACGATGACATTGATCAGGGAAATCCGCCGGGCCGGAGCGGGGCGCTCACAGGTCGGTGGGGGAGGCGGCGAGTTTGTTTCGGATGCGCAACTGCCCGGCCATGGCCAGCGCCGCGGCAGCTGCGCCGACGATGCCGAGGGCGCCAAATGCGCTCCGCAGACCGCCCGCCTCACCGGCCATCCAAGTGACCATGAGTCCACTGAGAAACTGTCCAATCGCGAAAGTCGAATTCCAGACGCCGGTCCCGCGTCCACGGATGCTGAACGCCAGTCCGCGCGTCGCCCAGGTGAGCAACGTCGGCAGAATCATGCCGCAGCCGATCTGGTTGAGCGCGGCCCCGGCGACGAACTCTTCGGGCGTACCGGCCTTGCCCATCCACAGGAATCCGCCGCCGATCACCAGGAATTCCACGCACAGGAGCGAGCCGATCGGCAGCCGGCTTGCTGCGCGGAAGGCGAAGGTGCCTGCGGGCACGCCGAGGCTCGCGATCATGGTGAGGACACCGATCCGGGTGGCCTCATGCACCCCGAGCGTCGCGAGAGCCAGCGCGCTCTGTGTCTGGACGGTGTAAAACATCACGGAGGCGAGCAATGTTATCGCGCAAATGCCGCCCAGTCTGAGCCAGGGGAAGAATGCGGGAAGATCGGCGGCGTCGTCCGGCGAGCGCGCTGCGGCACGGGCCTTCGGCTGCGAGGCGGGTTCCCACGTGAACAGCCACAGGCCTACGGCCAGGAGCAGACTGAAAAGGTAGACTGCGAACGGACCGCGCCACCCGTATTGTGCGCCGAGGAGCCCGCCGAGCGGAATCAGCGCCAGCGCCGACAGCGAGGCTACGGCCGTCTGGCTGGCGAGCCACTTCTCCCGGGCATGACCGTGAAAGTAGTCGCTGATCAGCGTGGTACTGACGGTCATCACCACTGCCTCACAGACTCCGACCGCCACGCGCGAGAGGATGATGGCGGTCAAGTGATGGAGCATGGTCGGTGCGATGCCCACCAGCGCGTAAACGACCATCGAGCCGATCAGCAAGCGCCGCCGTCCGATCCGGTCTGCGATCCACCCGGCAAGCGGCGAGAGCAGCGCCACGCACAGCGCCGGCATGGTGAGCACGCCGCCCTGGATGAGGTATTGGTGGTGTGGAACGTGTTGGAATGCCGTCATGAGCAGCGGCACGTCCGGAACCAGTACCGCGATGCCCATCACCGAGAGCGTAATGGGCAACAGCAGCATGACGCCCTGCAGCGTGCCTGGAGTGCGCGATGATTTGGGTGACGGGGATTTCACGGCCGGCAGTGCTCAGGAAGAAAACAGCGATTCGATCTCGCGGCGGGTGCGGCGCAGCTCGAGCAGGAGTCTGTCCTCCTGACGGGCGAATCGTGTCGTCGGCACTGGAATTGAGACGGCCAGCAGCTGGCCGAGCGGGTCGATGAGCGCCGTGCCGATCGCGGTGATCCCCTCCGTGTGCTCTTGGCGGTCGTAGGCGAAGTGGGTACGGCGGCATTCCTCGACTTCGCGACGCAACGCATCGAGGTTGGTGAGAGTGTACGGCGTATGCGGCTGTAGGGATCGTCCGAGGATCCTGGTACATTTCTCATCCGGCAGCAGGCTCAAAAGTGCCTTGCCGGGCGCCGTGCAGTGCAGCGGGAAGCTCTCCCCCACCGCCGAGACCGCGCGCAGGCGGTGGGCGCCCGGGATCTGATCGATGAAGACGAGCTCGCTGCCCTTCAGCACCGACAAGTCCACGGTCTCCTTCACGGCCTGTGACAGCTTGACGAGCGCCGGCCGCAGCAGCCGCTCGAGTTCGACGTTCGCCGAGGAGGCGAGCCGCACTAGCGCCGGGCCTAGCTTCACCCCTGAGGTAGGGGTCGCGGCGATCAGGAAGTGCTCGGTCTCGAGCGCACCAACGATGCGCTGCACGGTCGAGCGGGCCAGATCCACCCGATCCGCGAGCTGACCGAGGCTCAAGCCCTGAGGCTCATCCTCCAGCGCCCGCAGGATGGTCGCGGCGCGCGCAATGACCTGAATTCCAGAGCCGGAATTCGAATTGCGGGCGGGTTTTCTTGTCTTGGCCACGGTATCTCGGTTCTCCGTAGTTCTCCGCACTGCGCCGCATGAGTCTGGGATGCACGCAGCGTGCGCCCCACCTTCAAGCGCCGGCGCGCCTTGATTGTGGGCGTCGCGCCCGGCGATGTCGATCAGCACCGAAGGCTTGCGATGATCGCCGGGGAGGAGTATACATTGAATCGTAATGCGGTACAGCAATACCGTATAGCGGTACATATCGAACCAAGGAGAACTGAACATGCCGACCAAAGGCGGCGTCGCCTTCCGCGACACCAATCTGCAAAACAGCATGGGGCTCGAGTTCTACGACCTTTCCCACCCATGGGGGCTCGGTCAGCCCTGCTGGCCGTATTTCGAGGACGTGAAGATCGAGCGGCTGCACACCATGGCAAAGTCCGGCGTGCTCACTCAACGCATCACGACCGTCATGCATTCCGGCACGCACATAGACGCGCCGGCGCATGTGGTGGAGGGCACGGCGTTCATGGACGAGGTGCCCTTGCCGTATTTCTTCGGCACCGGCGTGGTGGTGTCGATTCCGAAGAAAAAGTGGGAAGTGATCGGTGCCGCCGACCTCGAGGCGGCTACGCCCAAGATCCGCGAGGGCGACATCGTGATCGTCAATACCGGATGGCACAAATACTACGATGACAGCCGCATGTACTATGCGTATTCGCCCGGATTTTACAAAGAAGCGGGCGAATGGTTCGCGAGCAAGAAGGTGAAGATGATCGGCACCGACACCCAGGCGCTCGATCATCCGCTGGGGACCGCGATCGGGCCGCATGGACCTGGCGCTCCCCATGGTCTGCTGCCGCAGGTCAATCAAGAATACGAGCGGCTCATGGGGCGCAAAGTCATCGAGGACTTTCCCGAATGGGAGCCTTGCCACCGCGCCATCCTGAGCCAAGGCATCTGCGGTTTCGAGAACGTCGGCGGCGACATCGATAAAGTGACGGGCAAGCGCGTGACTTTTGCCGCTTTCCCCTGGCGGTGGACGAAGGGAGACGGCTGCATCGTTCGTCTGGTCGCAATCGTCGATCCGAGCGGCAAGTTTCGCATCGAGTCTGGTCGGGGCTGAGCATGCGCGTCAGAGGCTTCCAGAGCGCGCAGCCGTACGACGCGCCCAACCATTTCGACGTCAGGTCGTTGCGACTTCAGGGCTTCGAAGCCGACGGGCCGACGAGCTTCTGGGTGGGCCTGTCGCACATTCTGCCTGGCGGAGGTGCCGGACCGGATGCCTCGCCGCTGGAGAAGGTGTACGTCGTGCTCGCCGGCCGCGTCCGAGTGAGTGCCGACGGCGAGGAGCAGGTGCTCGAGGCGCTCGACTCGGTCTGCATAGGTCCCGGTGTGCGGCGCACGGTCACTAACCCCGGCAACGAGGTCGCCACCATGCTGGTCGTCATGCCCTATCCTCCGAAACAGTAGCGGCAGGCACTGCTATGGCTACCGAATCTGAAAATCCCCACTCGCTGTTTGACATCCGCGGCAAGAGCGCCATCGTAGTCGGCGCCACCGGCGCCTTCGGGACGCTCGCGTCCCGGACCCTCGCCGCTGCCGGCGCGAAGATGACTATGGCGGCCGGCAACGCAGCCGAGCTCGAAAAGCTCCTCGCGGGGTGCCGCTTGTTCGGGACTGATGCGCAGGTCATCGCACGGCGCTCCAATACCGCGGCCGATGCCGATGCCATCGCCGAAGCGGCGGTGACGCGCTTCGGCGGCATCGACATTCTGGTCGTCGCCTCAGGCATGAATGACGTGTCAACCATCGTCGAGATGTCGCCCGAGCGGTTCGCCAAGGTCATGGAGGCCAACGTCACCGGCTCTTGGCTCATGGCCCGCGCGGCCGGCGCGCACATGATTCGCCAGGGGCACGGCGGAAAAGTGGTGCTGACCTCTTCGGCGCGCGGGCTTCTGGGCCATCCGGCGGGCTATTCGGCCTATTGTGCCTCCAAGTCGGCCGTCGATGGCATCACGCGGGCGCTGGGCTGCGAATGGGGCAGGCACAACATCACGGTGAATGCCGTCGCCCCGACTGTGTTTCGCTCGCCCCTCACCGCCTGGATGTTCGAGGACACCGAGAAGGCGCGCGCGGCGCGCGCCGGCTTTCTCAGCCGGGTGCCGCTCGGGCGGCTGGGCGAACCGGAGGATCTGGCAGGTCCCCTGCTTTTTCTTTGCTCGCGGGCATCCGACTTCTATACCGGCCATACCCTTTACGCGGACGGCGGCTATACGGCTGGATGAGACGCGGTGGGCAGTGTGCACGGCATTTCATCATCGGGAGGGCGGTCCGCAATGACCCCGGTGGCGGTCATTGGTACGGGCTTGATCGGGCGCGGCATTGCAGAAGTCGTCGCGCGCGCCGGATTCCCATTGATATTGCACGATACAAATTCCGTCGCGCTCGAGCAGGCTTGCGAAGCGGTGCGAGCCGCGGTACCCGCTGCCGCCGATGTACGCGCGCAGACCGTGCTCGAGCAAGCGGCTCGAGACGCCGGGATCGTGATCGAGGCGGTCGTCGAGGATCTGCTCGTCAAGCGTCAGGTGTTCGCTCGCCTGGACACGGCCAATCCCGACGCAATCCTCATGAGCAACTCGTCCGTGTTGCCCATAACGCAGATCGCGATGTTGACGACGTATCCGGAACGCACCGTGGGCGCGCACTGGTGGAATCCTCCGCAGCTCATCCCGGTGGTCGAAGTCATTCGCGGGCGCCGGACCCAGCAGGAGGTCATGCGGCGCACCGTGGATTTCCTGGCGACGCTCGGCAAGACGCCTGTGCAGGTCGATCTCGATGTGCCGGGCTTCGTGGGTAACCGGCTGCAGCATGCATTGTGGCGTGAGGCCCTGGCGCTCGTGTCCGGCGGCATTTGCACGCCCGAGGCGGTCGATCAAATTGTTGCGGCGACGCTGGGGGCGTCGCTTGCCGAGCGGGGGCCGATTGCCGAGATGCGCCGTATGGGTCCTCGGGAGGTTGCTGTCGAGCTCGCTGACGTGCTTGCGTTCGTCAACAGCGATCCCCGGCCTGCGCGGCTGTTGCGGGAGAGGGTGGCCGACGGACAGCTCGGCGCGAAGACGGGGCGGGGATTGCTGTGCTGGCCGCCGGGAGCGCGCTCACGTGCAGCCGAGCGTCTACGGCAGCATCTGGAAAGACGGCTGGGCCGCACCGCGGAGGTCGCCGAGATTGCGGACCAACCCCTGTCGGAGGCCGACAGCGCAATCGCGCGCCGCCTGCGTGCTGCGCTCTGGCGGGAAGCACTGGCGCTGGTCGATGGCGGCGTGTGCAGCGCCGAGACGGTCGATCTGATGGCCATGAAGACGATCGGCTTGCGCTTGGCAGCCATGGGACCGGTGGAGAATGCGGACTACGTCGGCCTCGATCTGACGCTCGCGATCCATGAGGCGATTCTGCCGTCCCTCGCCGCCGGGGTGCGCCCGCCGGAACGTTTGGCCGACATCGTCACCGCCGAGGTGTCGGCCCAAAGCATGGTTGAGTTCGGCGGAAATTCACTCAACAGCATCATACGCCGTCAACCATGAGCATCGTCATCACCGTTGCACCGACCGGACCCATTGCCACCAAGGCGGACAATGCCCATCTGCCCACCGCGCCCGAGGAAATCGCCAACGATGTCCATGCGGCCTACCAGGCCGGGGCGGCCGTGGCGCACATTCACCTGCGCGATGCCAATCAGCGCCCCACCGCGGATCTCGGCGTGGCGCGCCGGGTCATGGACCTCATCGAGGAAAAATGCCCGATCCTCATTCAGATGTCGACGGGTGTGGGCCTCACGGTGCCGTTCGAGGAGCGCGAAAAGCTGGTGGAGCTGCGTCCGCGCATGGCCACGCTCAATCCGTGCTCGATGAGCTTCGGCGAAGGAGAGTTCTTCAACCCGCCGAAGGGAGTGCGGCGGCTCGCGGCGCGCATGCGCGAGCTCGATGTAAAGCCGGAGCTCGAGATCTACGACAGCGGGCACCTGGATGCGTGCCTGCGGTTGTATGAGGAGGGGCTGCTCGCCGAGCCGCTGCAATTCAGCATCGTCCTCGGGGTGCGCGGCGGCATGGCGGCAACGCCGGACAACCTGATGATGATGGTGCGCCGCCTGCCGCCGGGGTGCATCTGGCAGATCATCGCGATCGGCAAGGCCAATCTGGAGCTGACGGGTATGGCGCTCGCGCTCGGCGGCAATGCACGCGCCGGCCTCGAGGACTGCCTGTATCTGCGCAAAGGGGTTCCGGCGCACAACGTGGACCTGGTGGAACGTACCGCCGCGCTGGTCAAGGCGCTGCAGCTGCCACTTGCCGATGTCCACGAAACGGAAAGCCGCCTGCAGCTTCCCCGGGGGACGTCTTCGGGGCAAGTGATCGGTTGCGCACGATGAGAGACTTAAAGCCATGCGAAACAAGCACCTGGACCTGAACTACCTGGTCAAGCTCGAGGCGTTGCTCGTCGAAAGGGGGCCCACGCGCGCCGCCGAGCGGCTGCACCTGACGCAGCCGGCCGTCAGCAACGCCCTTGCCGAGCTGCGCGAACACTTCGGGGATGCGCTGCTGATCCGGCGAGGCCGGGGCCTTGCGCTGACGCCCTTCGCCGAGGGGCTGCTGGGACCGCTGCAGGCCGCGCTGGCCCAGATGCGCTCGGTCGTTGTGGCCCGACCGGACATGGACCCGGCCTCCTCGGGCCGGGAATTCGGGGTCATGACCTGCGATTACATCGCCTCGATATTCCTGACCAAGGCTGTGCACAGGCTCGCCGCCATGGGCTCCAATGTGACGATTGCTCACGTCCCGGCCAGCGAGCCCGAGCAGTTCGACCGGGGCGAGGCCGATGTGCTGATCCTGCTGGCCCGCGGCCCCGGCTCGCCGAGTCATCCCCAATGCGTGCTTTTCAGCGAGCCCATCGCGTACATTGCGAGCACTCGCAATCGATCCGCCGCGTGTCTCACCCAGGAGGAATTCCTGTCCAGGCCACGCGTGGTGCCGTCGGACAGGCTTGCTGCCGGTTTCGAGCCCGAAGGCGTCACGGCGGCACCGGCAATGACCCTGCCGCTGCTGGCGATCCCGTCATGCGTCGCCACCACGGATTATCTTGCCGCGGTTCCGGAGGGGCTGGCGGCCATGTTCGAGAAGGTTCTGCCGCTGAAGCGTGTGCACGTGTATGGCGGAGACAGGACAATTTCCTACATCATGCACTGGCGCACCGAGTTGGCCGATCAATCCATCGAGCGCTGGTTCATCGGAGAGATGCGCAAAGCGGGCCTGGAGCTGGACCGGGACGGCGGCGAAGACTTCGATGTCCGAAGCCGCCGATCGATGCCGAGTCGGGTGCCGCTGACCTTGCCGAGACAAACGGATATCGAGATACGGACAACCGCGTGCACTGCGATGTAGCGCATGGGTTTGGATGGATCAAACAAGGGCCCGCTTGACTCATGAGCAAGAGAACCACTGGGGAAGCGATCGTCGACACCCTGATCGCCAATGGGGTCGACACGGTGTTCGGCCTGCCGGGCGCGCAGACCTATCCGCTCTTCGATGCGCTGTGTCGGCGCCGGGACGTCATCCGCACGATCGGTGCGCGTCACGAGCAGACCTTGGCGTTCATGGCCTTCGGCTATGCCCGCTCGACCGGGAGGCTCGGCGTCTATGCGCCCGTTCCCGGGCCCGGCATGTTGAATACGACGGCGGCGATGTGCACCGCCTATGGTGCCTGCGCGCCGACGCTGTGCATCACGGGTGAAGTGCCGTCGGACTTCAGAGGGAAGGGGCGCGGCCACCTGCATGAGCTGCCCGATCAGCTGGGAATTTTGCAGCGACTCACCCGGTACGCCCGGCACATAGAGCATCCACAAGACGCTCCGGCCGCCGTCAATGCAGCGATCGCCGCTGCGATGAGCGCCCGGCAGGGGCCCGCGGCTTTGTCCGTCTGTTGGGATACCCTGGGCGAGTCCGCGGACATGGGTCCATGCGGCCCAGCGAACGCTCCTACCGCGCCCGACCCAGATCCGGCGCAGGTTGCGAGGTGCGCGCGGCTGATCCGTGAGGCCAGGCGTCCCATGATTTTCACCGGCAGCGGGGCGCAGCATGCCGCGGCCGCCGTGCAGGCCCTGGCGGAGCGCGTGCGGGCGCCGGTGGTGGGCTTTCGCGGGGGCCGCGGCATCGTCGGCCAGGACCGGCCGCTCGGTCTGGACATGGCCGCGGCGTGGCATCTGTGGGGTGAAGTCGATCTGATCATCGGCATCGGCACGCGCCTGGAGATTCCCTTCATGCGCTGGGGCTCGATGATGAAGGCCCACCGCGCGCTGCCCGGCCGGAAACTCATCCGCATCGACATCGATCCGGCGGAGATGGGAAAGCTCGATACCGAGGGCCCACTGGTCGCCGATGCCGAGACGGGGGCGCGGGCGCTGGTGGCGGCGCTCGATGCCAACGGGTATGCGGCCAACGGCGATCCCGCCGAGATCGTGCAGGCCAAGAAGCGCTCTGCCGTGGAGATCCGCCGTGTGCAGCCGCAGATGGATTACCTCGATGTGATCCGCGAGGTGCTGCCGCGGGACGGATTTCTGGTCGAGGAACTCTCGCAAGCGGGGTTTACATCGAACTTCGGATGGCCGGTGTACGAGCCGCGCACCTATGTCAGCTGTGGCTATCAGGGCACACTCGGCTTCGGCTTCCCGACCGCGCTTGGAGTCAAGGTGGCGCACCCCGATCGGGCTGTGGTGTCGATCACCGGGGATGGCGGGTTCATGTTCGCCATGCCGGAGCTCTGCACGGCGGTTCAGTACGGCATCGGCACCGTGACCATCGTTTTTGATAACGCGGCCTTTGAGAACGTCCGCCGCGACCAACAGCAGCGGTTCGCCGGCCGCGAGATCGGCGCAAGGCTGCTCAATCCGGACTTCCATGACCTGGCGAGGACCTTCGGCGTCGAAGCGCACCGGGTGGATTCCCCGGCGGCGCTGCGCCCGGCGTTGCAGCGGGCACTGGCGTCGCGAGGCCCGGCGCTGATCCATGTGCGCATCCCGCCGGGCACGGAAGTCTCGCCGTGGCCGTTCATCATGCCAAATTCCTGACAATGCAGGTGCATTCGCTATGCAGTCCGCGTCGCCAAAAAACGGCACAAAATTCCTGAAGTTCCTGATCTGCGCCCGCCGCAAGCGGCAAGACACCCAAGAGCGCTATTTCTACGAATGGGGCAATATTCATGTCGCGCTGATGTTGACCACGCCGGCGCCCATGAGGGTTTTCAGGCGCTATGTGCAGCACTTCAGCGTCTCCGGCGTCACCGACGACATGCTGGTATATCCGCTCTCGCGCATGGAGTGGGACAACATGGCCGACCACTGGCTCGCCACCCATGAGGATTTTCTCGAGGCGCTGACCGCCGAGTCCTATGTGCAGCGCATGCAGCCCCACCAGTTCGGTGACAAGGAATTCGTGCTACAGCTTGCGCGCGGCAGGTCATTGTTTCAGAGGCCAAACTTCAGGTCGGGCGGCGTCAAGCTGATCCATTGGTTCAAGAAACACCCCGGGCTGTCGGCGGAGGAGTTTCAACGCCGATGGGCGGAGGAATACGCCCCGGCGCTTCTCGAGACCGCCACGGCGAAGGGGCTGATCCGCAAATATGTCCAGAACACGGAAGATCGGCTGCCGCCGGGCGTGTTCAAGGGCACGCTGTTCGAGCACGGCGGCTACGGGGGCTATGCCGGCATGGAGGAGATCTGGCTGGATGGGATGGGAGGGCTCGCCCGCTTTCGCGACGACAATGCGCTCGTCGATCTGATCCGCACCCGCATGGCGCCGCTCATCGACGAGAGCGGCACCTTCTCCATGGTGACGACGGAGCGGGTGGTATTCGACTTCGTGACACCGAATGAGATGAGCCCTGCTCCGGCGATCCTGAACCCGGACAGCCTGGAGGCGCGCATCGACACGCAGGGGTATCGGGGTTGGAACATTCCAAACGCCTGATGTCATCCGCTAACGAGTCGTAACATGCGTCAACAGGAATCAGTCGCAGCGTGAATTCGACGCTGCGCCTTCTTTCTGAGCATTGATCGGAGGAGTTCCCATGGACCACACTGTCTCGCACGATGCGCTGGGCACCCACATCGACTGGTCGCTCGATGCCGTCACGGCCCGCATGATCGACTGGTTTTGGAGCAACATGGAAAAGGGCTTCATGCTCTGGCATCCGGAGCAGCACGAGGCCCTGGAATGGCCGGTGCCCGTGACGCACGGCAATCCGCTCGGCGCCATACACAACGCTCCCCAGACCTGGGACGATGGGCGTCGTCAGAACATCTTCATCCGCTTCGAGAAGCTCGAGGACGTGGCGCCGGAAATCCGTGACGTAATCTGCTACGAGCACGTCATCATTGCTGCCGGGCTCGGCTTTGACCGGGAGGCCATGGAGAAAGGCGATCCCATGGGCTACCGCATCCATCAATGGCAGGCGAGCGATGCCGGCGTGATCGGCAAATCGTCCGGCATCGGCACACGGCGCAAGGAGACGGTGGAGGACGGCAGGATCTGGGCTGCGCATGCCGCCGGGGAAATCGGCAACTGGGAGGTGTTTCTGCCGCAGCTCTACTGTCTGTATCGGGTGGTCACCGACCGGAAGCGCAATCCGCTCACGGATCTTGCGGTGAACGGCAAAGGCCGCAGCGCCCGTTACCGCCATATCGGCTGACGGACCTTATTGCTCGTGGCGCGTGCGGCGGCCCGATGGTGACGCGTACGGGGTTCCGTTCATTTAGAAGCACGCTGCGACCGGGATCTCAACCGGCGCCCGATGAATGATGCGCCCTTCAGCCCGGATTGCGACAGACCTCGCGGCAGGCGCCGATGAAGGCTTGCAGGGGCGCGGAGGGAGGGGTGCTGTTGCGGGAGGCGATGCCGAGAGGTGCCTGCCACAGCGCGGCCTTCACCGGCAGTTTGACGAGATTCATGGCGAGCGCTTTGGGCAGGAGCGATGCGGGAATGCTGGCGAGGTAGTTGCTTTTCCGGAGGAGATCAAACATCACCTCGATCGAATTGGTAGTGGTGGTGATTTTTGGGGGGCGCAGACGGTTGGCGGCGAAGACTGCCCCCATTCGCGCGATGCCCATGTTGTCCTTTGAGAACGCCACCCAGGGATAGGCGAGCAGATCCTTGGGGGTCACCTGTCCGCGGGTTTGCAGCGCGTGCTCCGCCGCCGAGACCACGAGATGCCCGCCTACGCTCAGCGGCTCCTTGGTGATCTCGGGGTAGGAGGGAAATTCCAGCGACGTGCAGATGATGTCGAAGCCGCCGCTGATCAGGCCCGCAAGAAGGGTGTCCATCACGGCCACGGAAATGTTGACCCGAACGTTCGGACGGTGGACCTGCATCGCCAGCACGACCTGCGACACGCAGCTGATGAAACTCGGACCGACGCCGACATTGACGGTTCCCGCGAGGCCGCCTTTCATCGAATCGATCTCGGCAAGCGCATGTGCCAACTCGAGCTCGATCAGCCGGGCGCGCGCGGCCAGCGCCTCGCCGTACGGCGTGGGCTCGACGCCGGTGCGGTGGCGCTCTAGGAGTTTCACGTTCAGGATCTGTTCCAGCTTCCGGATGCTTTTGGTCAAACCGGGCTGCGTCAGGTGAAGCGCCTCGGCCGCGGCGGTAAAGCTCTTGCATTCGGCCACCGCGAGGAAATGGCGCAGCAGGCGGGAATCGATCTCGCGTTCCGCGCCCGTGCGATAGCCTCCCCGCTGTGGCAGCGGAATCTTCACGCCGGTGGACGGGGACTTGGCGTCGGGCATGGCTGTACGCTCGTTGCGGATCCCCGAGGCTATGCCAATTGGAGCAGGATATCCTGCAGCACGGCGCTCTCCTGGTGCAGTTCGAACGGTACCGAGGCCGCACGATGGTCCGGATGAGTGACGCGGATCTCGTAGGGGCCGCTTTCCGCCTCCAGCCGGTCGAATTTGAAATCCCCGAAGGTGTCCGTAGCGAGCGCGGCGACGGCACGCCCGTCCTTGAGGAGCTCGACCCGTGCGCCCGCAAGGCAATCGATGACGCCGCCTTTTTCGCCGAGCACCGTGCCGCCCGCAAAGAGCTTGGTAAACCGATGGAGGTTGCGGTAATAGATCCGCGGCTTCGTTCCCAGCTCGGGCCGCAAGGTCTGCAATTCTTCCACACGAGCCTTCTGAGCCATTTCGGCATCGCTGATCTTGAGCACCTTCATCGCGCCAGTTGGGCAGGATTGCACGGGCCGCGGCGCGCTCCAGCCGCGATCGAGCAGGTGGGCATCGAACGGCCAGGCCTGGGGGAGTGAGCGCTCCTCGTTCCACCAGATCGCGCCATAGGGGCAGGCGGCGACGAGGTCCTTGCGCCCTTTCGCCGCTTCGGGATCGATCAGCACGATGCCGTCCTGTCGCTTCCGCACCGCGCCCCTGCCCGCAATGACGCAGGGGGCATGGTCGCAATGGTTGCAGGTGGTCGGCACGTACGCGGCATCGACCATGGGCGCTCGCCCGCGCTCCTTGCTGAGGATGTTGATCCATTTGTGTCCGTGCGGCGGCTGCGGCGCGCAATAGCCCGGAAAGTCGTTGCCGGTATATTCGTCCTTCACCGCGAGAAAGCAGTTGTTGCAGTTGTGGCATTCCGTAACATCGATCACGAGATTCCACTTCTTCATGGGCCGCTCGCTCCTGGATGCCACTTTTCCACCTCGATCAGGCAGGAATTGGGGGCGGAGGCCGAGGTTTTCTCCGTCATGTGACGCTTGGGCGTGAGGATGTTGATGCAGCCGCCGATGTCGGGTGAGGTGCCGGCTGGACCTATGGGCTCATATTCCGCTGATGAGCCGTATGCGTGCACTACCCCGGGCAGCAGCCGCTCGGTGAGCACCGCGGCGCAGATCACCGCGCCGCGGTCGTTGTAGAGCTTGACCAGGTCATGCCAGGTGATGCCGCGCGCGCGCGCGTCGGCGGAGTTCAAGCGTGCGATCCAATAATAATGCCCGCCGATCGATACGCGATGATCGGCGATGTCGTTGGTGGCGCCGTCCTTGCCGTCGCTCTGGGTGTGGAAGCTGAAGCGCGGGTGCGGAGAGATCAGCTGCAGCGGATAGCGCGCGTAAAGCGCCGCTGTTCGCCGGCCTTCCCAGGCGGGGATATAAGTATTGAGCGGCGGTCGCTGCGGGTCCTGGCCGTAGCGCTTGAGGCTGGAAGCCTCGAATTCGAACAGGCCCGACTGGGTCTGCAATCCCTCTAGATAATCACCACCGTATTCGGACGGGAGCGGCGCGGGCTCGGGCACGTCCTTCTTGCGGCCTTCGGCGAACCAGCGCCAGCTCGTCTTACGCCGGTTGGCCGCCTGGGTTTCCGGCGGCACCACGTAATAGCCCTTGCGCAGCAGCTTTTTCCAGGAAATCGCCTTGGGCAGATCGGAACTGAGATAGATCTCACGGCACCAGAGCAGCTCGGTCTTGCCCTCGCCGAAGTAGGAGCTGAGGCCGAGGCGCTTGGCAAGCTCGAGGAAGATCTGATAGTCCGATTTCGATTCACCCAGAGGCTCGATGCATTTGTGCTGCAGCGTGATGACGCGGTGGTTCATCTGATTGTGGTTGTGATGGACATAGCCGCCCGAGGCCGCCCATTCACTGATGTCCGCGCGCTCGAAATTGGTGCATGCCGGGAGAATCAGATCGGCGAATTTGACCTCGCCCTCGTTCCAGATGGATTGATTGAGCACGAACTGCAGGTTTTCGCTGCGTAGCGCCTCGGCCAGCCGGTTGCTCTCCATCGTGGTGCCGAAATGCGAGCCGCCGTATTTGTACATCATGCGCACCGGTGAGTGACCGGGCGAGGGATAGCTGAACCTTTGGAACTGCCCTTCGAGCGAGCGGCTGTCGGTCGGATAGCCGTCGGTTGCGCCGTCCAGAATGGCTTCAGGAATGCGCAGCCGCGGCACCCTCTGCGTGATCGTGTTCATGCTGATGAGGTGCGGCAGGCGCTGGTAGTTCTGCACCGCATCGGCCGTGCCCTCGATGTCGCCCGAGATGCCTCCCTCGGCATAGCCCGGAAAGTAGAATTCGAGATCGACTGGCGCACCCGTGCCCAGATTGCCGAAATTGATCCCGGGATTGCCCAAGCCCTGCATGGTCATGAGGCAGACCATGGCGCGGGCCCATTGCGCGCCGGTGGCGGAGCGGTTGGCGCCGCCGAAGGCAACCCCCTTGCCGCCGCAGGACAGGTAGGTCTTCTTGCTGCCCCACTCGCGCGCCAGAGCGCGCACGATATGCGGCGCTACGCCGGTTTCGGGTGCCTGCCATTCGGGTGATTTGGGCGTTCCGTCGCTGTTGCCCAGGACATAGGCGCGGTACTTGTCGAAGCCGGTCGTGCGCTTCTCGATGTACTCCCGATCGTAGAGTCCTTCGCTGATCCAGACATAAGCAATGGCATGGGCCAGCGCCGGGCTGGTGCCGGGCACGGGCGCGATCCACTTTCCGCCGAGCCAATTCGCCGTCGGGTTCAGATACGGATCGATGTGCACCATCTTGATTCCGAGTTGCCTGGCCCATTGCCGCCGGATGGTCCCTTCGAACGCGGCATAGGAGCCGCAAGTCGATTCCGGATCAGACGACCAGAACACGATCAGCTCGGCATGCTGCAGGGCGTCCTCGAGCTGGCCGTAAGGCTCGGCGCCGCCCATTCGCATCGAATTGCCATAGTGGTGCATGGCGCCCCAGTACCACCCCTCCCAGCTGTCGGGGTTCAACACCATGCGGGTATGGCCGATGGCGTTCATGAAGCGGGCCTGCGCGCTCAGGTAGTAGCCGATATTGCCCCAGGTGTGATGCGAGCCGTGGCTGTCCAGGATGGCGCCGTGGCCGTGTTCTCGGCGAATGCGCTTGATCTCGCCGGCGGCGATGTCGAGCGCCTCGTCCCATGAGATGCGCACATAGCCGGACTTGCCGCGGTTCTGGGGGTTGCGTGCGCCTTTAGGATCCCAGTCCACGCGCCTCATGGGATAGAGCAGGCGCTTGGGCGAATAGATGAGCGATTTCGAGGCCAGACCGTGTGGGCTCAGCGTCGCGCGCCGCGGCGGTGAGAATCTCCGCCCGCGCGCCTCGATGACCCAGGGCTCGGGATCATCGCCAGCGAATTCCATCGGTGTGACGCGCACGATCTTTCCGGCCTTCACGTACACGAAGACCGGCCCGCCATTCGTCTGGTTTACGTACCGTGTCTCGCCATTGTCGACGGGCGTGCCCTGGCGCCAGCCATGCGTGAGCATGGCGTTCAGGATGTCGGTGAAACGAACGGTGAGTTCATCCTGTCCGAGCACCTCGAAGGCAAAGTTCTTGGCCGCGCTGATGACCTCCATCGGTTCGAGGACGCGCTTCAGCAGCGGCCAGGCGAAATGGAACATGCCGGAGGTGAGGTGAATCAGGATGCGCACCCCCAGCGCCGCCGTCTTGAATCGCAGCGTGACATCGGCATCGGCGCGCGCGCCCGCGCCGGAGATCAGCCTACCGCCCGCAAAACGGAACCACCGGCCGCGCGAGCCATCCTTGACCACGATCTGGGCTGTGAAATCGCGCTCCGCCATCAGCGCACGGATCTTCGCCGAGCGCCAGGCATAGAGCCTGAATGCCCAGGGCAGGCACCAGAGGATCAGCGAAAACCGCATCGAACGTGCCAAGCGAACTAAACCAGGTCTCAATCCTCCGCTTGCCTTCCAGGGGCGGCAAGTAACAAGCCCTTGTGACATGATCCGGGAACGGCTCATGAGAAAATACCCAGCGTGGGGAAAGGGGCTGACCGGCCCTGCCGAGACGTGGGGAAGGAGCGCGACCGTGCCGACACAGAGCTTTACCAGTTGCACCAATTGCGGACCCATCACCGTCGACGTGAAGGACGGGCGGGTGGTGCGCGTCCGTCCGCTGGTGATGGAGGACGGCGACCTCAAGCCCTGGACCATCAAGGCCGGCGGCAAGTCCTACTCTCCGCCCAAGAAGGTGACGCTGGCGCCATACGTGCATGCCGAGCGCAACCGCCTCTATTCCGACGACCGCATCCGCTACCCCATGAAGCGGGTGGATTTCGATCCCAACGGCGAACGCAACCCGCAGAACCGCGGTAAGTCCGGTTATGTGCGCATTTCCTGGAAAGAGGCGCTCGACATCGTCGCCGCCGAGATCAAGCGTGTACAAGGGGCATACGGCCCCTCGGCGCTCGCGGCCATGACTTCATCGCACCATAATTGGGGCCTCGTGGGCTACAAGATGAGCGCCTTTTCGCGCTTTTTCAACTTTCTAGGCTACACGCAGGTTTTCGACAATCCGGACAGCTGGGAAGGATGGCACTGGGGCGCTACGCATTCCTACGGCTTCATGTGGCGCCTCGGCATGCCCGAGCCCTACGACATGCTGGAAGACGCCCTGCAGCACGCGGAGATGATCGTCTTCTGGTCCAACGATCCCGATACGACCCGCGCGGTCTATGATGGCAGCGATGCGGCGATCTGGCGGCAGTGGCTGAAGGACAAGGGTGTGGCGATGACCTTCGTCGACCCCTTCTACAACTACACCGCAGCAGCCATGAAGGGCAAATGGCTGGCGCCGCGGCCGGGCACCGACGCCGCCGTGGCCCTAGCGATCGCCCACGTGTGGATCAGCGAAGACACGTACGACAAGCAATACGTCGCCGACCGCACCATCGGGTTCGACGAGTTTCGCGATTACGTCATGGGCGTCACCGATGGCGTGCCCAAGACGCCGGCCTGGGCCGAGGCGGAATCGGCCGTGCCGGCGCGCAAGATCACGGCGCTGGCGCGCGAGTGGGCCTCGAAGCGGACGGTGCTCTCCGCCGGCTGCCGCGGTGGCGAGGGCGGGGCCTGTCGCGCCGCCTATGCCACCGAATGGGCACGATTGATGGTGTTGCTGCAGGCGATGCAGGGGCTCGGCAAGCCGGGCATCTCCATCTGGGGCACCAGCATGGGCGCGCCGTGGAACAGCAAGGTCTGGTTTCCGGGTTATGGCGACCTGGAAGGCCGCATCGCGACCTCCACCAAAGTCGCACGCCACATCCCCGAGAACAGAGTGCCGCAGAAGCTCTACCGCCTCACGCTGCCGGACGCCATTCTCGCTCCGCCGGTGCACTGGAAGGGGGTGGGCTTCTGCAACAAGGATTTCGACCAGCAATTCGTCCCCTTCACCTATCCGATGGCGGGTTGTTCCGAAGTGCGGATGTTCTACCGCTACGGCGGCTCGTTCATGAGCACCATGAACGACACCAGCAAGTGGGTGCGCATGTACCAGAGCCCGAAGCTCGAATGCGTAGTCAACCAGGATTGCTGGTGGTCTACCGAGACCTCTCATGCCGACATCATCCTGCCGGCCTGTACCTCGCTCGAGCGCGAGGACATCGGCGAGTTCGGCGAGCCGGGCGGCCAGACCAAGAGCGGCAGCAGCGGCTGCAACTATCGGGTCGTGGTGCGGCTGAAGAAGGCGATCGAGCCGCTGTGGGAATCAAAATCGGATTACCAGATCTTCGCCGAGCTCGCCGGGAAGCTGGGCTTCGGGGAAGACTACACCGAAGGGAACACCGATCTGGACTGGGCGCGGAAGTTCTTCGAAATTTCCGATCTGCCGAAATATATTTCCTGGGACGAGTTCGACCGCAAAGGCTATTACGTCATCAATGTGCCGAAAGACTACCAATCCACCCCCGCGCTGCGCTGGTTCGCCGAAGGGCGTGCCTGCGATACTCCCGATCCAAGGAATTTCAAACGCAATACGGAGAAAGCGCACGAGCTGGGCACCGAGAGCGGCAAGATCGAATTCGCTTCCGAAAGTCTGCGCCGTCTGGCGCCACAGGACGAGGAGCGACCGGTTTCCCCGCGCTACATTCCCAGCTGGGAGGGCCATCGCTCGGAGGCGGCGAGAATCTATCCGCTGCAGCTAATGTCGCCCCATCCTCGCTTCTCCTTCCATACACATTATGACGGCCACACCGCTTGGCTCAACGAGGTGGCCCCGCACCGCATCGTGAAGGACGGTCATGCCTGGTGGCCGGCGCGGTTGCATCCGGAGGACGCTACCGCGCGCGACATCCGCTCGGGCGACATCGTGCGGCTGTATAACGACCGCGCCTCGGTTCTGTGCATCGCCCAGGTGACCGAGCGGGTGCGGCCGGGCGTGGTGCATTCCTATGCGTCGGCCGGAAAATATGAGCCGCTACAACCGGGTAACTCGCGCTCGCCCGACCGCGCCGGCTGTGTCG
Source organism: Pseudomonadota bacterium (assembly GCA_021805865.1). GTDB lineage: Bacteria > Pseudomonadota > Gammaproteobacteria > Steroidobacterales > Steroidobacteraceae > 13-2-20CM-66-19. The sequence goes on along the minus strand of JAJZDX010000016.1, from coordinate 33,587 downwards.
CCATGCTGACTTCCGGGCGGCAGCTTTCGCAGAACGTCGCAGGCATGGCTTCCAACTCGTGCCTCATCGAGATCGAGAAGTGGGTCGGCTGAGGAGCAGGTCATGACCACGTACGGTATGCTCATCGACATCGATCGCTGCACGGGCTGCTACAACTGCTTCCTCGCCTGTCGCGACGAGCACGCGGGCAACGATTACCGTCCCATCGCCGCGCCGCAGCCCGAAGGCGAGCACAAATGGATCGACGTGCTGGAGCATGAGCGCGGCAAGCTCCCGCGCGTGCGCGTGGACTACGTGCCGCTGCCCTGCCAGCAGTGCAGGAGCGCTACCTGCGTGTCGCAGGCGCCGGATGGCGCCGTTTATCGTCGGGCGGATGGCATCGTCCTCATCGACCCGGAAAGGGCCAAGGGGCATCCAGAGATCGTGGCGTCCTGTCCGTACCGCGTCATTTCCTGGAACGCGGCCGAGAACGTCGCACAGAAGTGCACTTTTTGCGCCCATCTTCTCGATGCGGGGTGGAAGGAGCCGCGCTGCGTCGAAGCCTGCCCGACCGAGGCGTTGGTGTTCGGAGATCTGGATGATCCCGCGAGCAGAATTTCGCAGCTTCTGAAGAGCAAGCTGACCGAGGAGCTGCATCCGGAGTTCGGCTTGACGCCCTCCGTGCGCTACGTTCGCCTGCCGAAGCGGTTCGTCTCGGGCGAGATTGCGTTCGCCGACCGCATGAGCGAGCCCGCCGTCGGCGTGCGGGTGTCGCTCCACAACGGAACGAACTCACACGATGGTGTAACCGACCTCTACGGTGAGTTTGCCTTTAACGGCCTCGATGCGGACGCAAGCTACCGGTTATCCATCGCCGCCCCGGGTTACCGGTCGCGGGAGATCGACATTGGCGCCCGCAAAGACGTCGATCTCGGCACCGTCGTGCTGGAACCGGCGAGCGCCGGCACTCCGTAGCGGACAGGAAGCCCGCCGGTTGCCGATTCGCCCCGTGCTGGCACCGCACGACGCCGCAGGGGCCGCCAGCGAAAACTCGATCAACCGATGGCAGACCGCATTCAACGCAGATCTGTCTGGCGTTCGCGCGTGCGTGCCGAGGTCCTTATAGCAAGAATCAATTGCGGCGACCGGATTTTTCATTGCAGGTCGGAGGCTGGATCGACTTAAATACCCGAAACACGACTACTCGGGAAAGAATCGGCCAATGACAGAAGCTATGCCCGAATTCCTTCCGTGCAGCGGGCAAACCGCCGGCTTCATGACCGATGCGAACGAAACGCGCGGGATGAAGCTGCTCGGGGGCAATTCCAACCAGGAATTGGCCGTGAAGATCGCCCAGTACCTCAAGCTGCCGATCACCAGGGCGCAAGTGCGTCGTTTTGCCGATATGGAGGTGTCCGTAGAGATTCAGGAGAATGTCCGTGGTGAGGACATTTTCGTGATCCAATCCACCTCCTTTCCCGCCAACGACAATGTGATGGAGCTGTTGCTCATGATCGACGCCCTGAAGCGCGCCAGCGCCATGCGCATCACGGCGGTGGTCCCCTATTTCGGCTATGCCAGGCAGGACCGCAAGGTCGGCCCGCGCACCCCCATCTCGGCCAAGCTGCTCGCAAACTTGATCACCGAGGCTGGCGCCAGCCGAGTCCTGACCGTCGATCTTCATGCCGGGCAGATTCAAGGATTCTTCGATATTCCGACCGACAATCTCTTTGCTGCGCCGGTGATCGTGAAGGACATTCTGGAGCATATCGGCCGGGACAACCTGATGATCGTATCGCCGGATGTGGGTGGCGTGGTCCGGGCCCGTGCCCTGGCCAAACGGCTCGGCGCCGACCTCGCCATCGTGGACAAGCGCCGCGAGCGCGCCGGCGAATCGGAAGTGATGAACATCATCGGCGACGTTTCAGGCCGGTTCTGCATCCTGATCGACGACATCGTCGACTCGGGCGGCACGATCTGCAACGCCGCCGACGCCCTGATCGAACAGGGCGCCAAAGCCGTCTGTGCCTATGCCACCCATGGCGTGTTTTCCGGCGGGGCGCTGGCGCGCATCAAGGAGTCCAAGCTCAACTCCATGGTGGTGACTGACTCCATCGCGGCCACCGATGAGATGTGCGAATGCCAAAAATTCCGCCGCATCTCCATCGCACCCCTGATCGGCGAGGCCATGCGCCGCATAAACAACGAGGAAAGCGTCTCCAGCCTGTTCGATTAAGGATCACCGGCGGTTTCGGGTGATCGTATCGGCAGGCAACGCAGCGATGATCCATCGCGACGAAGTCGTTGGCGGGCAGGATCCGGATTAACCGCGGCGCTGAACGCTGACGTTCGTGTCCGCCGCGGCCCCGAATCGCCGGCCGCCGTTTAACTTCAAGTTCCGCTTCAGTGCGGACGCAATTTCCCATTGAACCATCTGGTTGCGGGTGCATCAGGTGCTGCTGATGCCCTGGCTACGCGAAGATCCGTTGCAGCAGCTGCAGCGCCCGTTTGGCGACACGGATTCTTCGCTGGCGAAATTTGATTGTCGCCGTGCGAGCGCCCGCTGTTGAGTCGCGTTTGCGGTGGTGATCATCGTGAAGGTCGGCGAAGGGGTCTGCGCCGAGCGCGTCACGCAGGTATTGCGCACGATGGTGCCCAGATCCTCGAGTAGGGTGCGAAAGCTGTGCGTCGGCGTGCCGTCAGACAGAGTATGCGTGAGGACCTTCTGTAGGGCCGCTTCGGAGCGCTTGGCGGGAGCCGCCGGGTCGTGCTTCTGTTTCGCCTCCAGGTCTTCGTCCGCGATGAGTGGCTCGCGCCAAGCTTTGAGGTGGCCTGCCGCAAGCGGGGCAGAACGATGCCAACGACGGCGAGGCGATCTGCAAGGCAGTATGGCGGCCGAACATGAGATTCGTCGCGACAAAAAAGCGAGGAACAGCAATCGGTGCTGATGGGTACATCCGTTTACGGGTGCGCGGTCGAATCGGCCGGCGGCCCATGCTGCGCCGCTGTTTTCAGTTCGTTGATGAAGGCACGCTGTAACTGCGTGGGGACAAACCCGCGCCGCACGGCGAGGCCGATAGTGTGCCTGGAGCTCGGGATCGGGTCTCCAAGGATTTTGAGGCGGCCGCTGATGAGGGCGGATCGAGCCTGGCTCGTCGGCACGACCGCAGCAAAGTCGGTGGTGATCAACAGCGACCAGATAGTTACCATGGAATTACACGTGAGAACGCAATGGGCCGGGGGCAGGCCTTGCGCCTGCAAAAAGCTGTCGAAGCATTGGCGGGGGGGTGTGCCGGGCGGAGGCAGGAGCCACCCCAAAGACGCGAGCTGTGGCGGGCTCAGCTGCCTGCCGCGCAATTCACATACCAGGCCATGGTCGCGGCGCGCTACGATCGAGAGCGAATCTTCGAAGATGGGGATCTGCTCGAGATCGCGCGTCGCCGAAGACGGTCGCAAGGCACCGATAATCATATCGATTCGGCCGTAGTGAAGTGCGACGAGCTGCTCTTCATAGGGACCGTCCATGGCGAACACACGGCAGCCGGGATGGCGCTTCAGCGTATTGGTGAGCGCGCCCGGCAGCCACGCGTGGCGCGCCGTCGGCAACGCACCGATCAGCAGTTCGCCGCTGACGATGCCGTTGGCCTCCCGGGCCGCCTCCAGCCCGAGCCGAATTTCCGATTCATATCGGCCGATCCCTTCGGCGAGGATCAGGGCCTCCCGTGTGGGATCGACACCCCTGCCGGTGCGGCTCCAAAGTCGGCAGCGCGTCAACTGGCTAAGGGAGCTGAGCGCTCTGTGCAGGCTCGGTTCGCTGCAATTTAGTTCGCGCGCGGCGAGCAGAAAGCTTCGGTGGTGTGCCAGGGCGCTCAAGCCGCGAAGCTGCAGATCGGTGGCGCGCTCCCAAAGCCGCGGAGCTTCGTAACCAAGGGACGCAAAGTCGGTTTCGGCATCGCGAAGGTGCAGCACTGCGGCGCCGACGCGCCGCGCCAGGGCTGTCGCGGCTTGATTGGGCGCCATGCCGGATGTGCTGCGCTCGAACAGCTTGAGGTCGAAGCCTGTTTCGATGGTGCCGATCGCGGAGGAAACAGACGACTGTGTGCGATGGACGAGCTCGGCCGCCTTCGCCGTGCTGCGGCTCTCGTAAACCGCAAGGAAAATTCGCAGCTGACCGAGCTTCACGCGCGAGGCTTCCGAGAGCGGATTGATGAATATCCGGTAATTGCATGCAATGTAGCATAAATCGATTGCCTCCTGCGTCTTTTCAGTTTCCATGTCATCTTCCGGATCGGTTTAACTCTTCCGGGTTTTCGCATGATCATGTTGGGGGTGATCATATTTGGATCCGATGGGGAGTCGCTATCAGCAGGCTTTTCGGGCGGCGGGTGTTGGCCGCTACGCGGTACGCTTGCGCGACCTCCTCGTACGTCGGGGTTCCGGCTGTACGGTGCGCCGGCGAAACCACGGGATCCCTTGGTTCCGCGATCTGCGGCGGGCGGGCAGCCGATTCCGATGTTCCCCGGTCATGCGGGCGAATTTCTCGCAGAGCGTAAGTCGCTGCCGTTTGGTTACGCCAGTGCCGGAAGAGCTTGCATGCCCATGGCGCACCATGACGGCGGCGCGCGCGCCGCGGAGCTGATCTCATGTCGCACGAGAGACTTAGACTGCATACCCATAGCCGGCTCGCTTTCGGCCTGATCGACATGAACGGCGAGATCGGCCGCGTCGAGGGAGGGCTCGGACTGGGGCTGGAAATGCCGTATCTTGAGCTATGTGCGCGGCGTGCCGATAGCGTGCGCATCAGTGGCCCGGCTGCGGTGTCGGACGGCACGCGCCGCAAATTCGAAGCGATGGCCCAGGTGTTCAGGGAAAAGTACGACATCGGGGGAGTCGATGTCTGCGTCGAGGAAACCATCCCCGGGCACAGCGGTCTCGGCTCCGGAACCCAGCTGGCGCTGGCGTTTGGACAGGCGGTCAATATTCTTTATGAGCTGAAGCTGCCGCTGTCGGAGATCGGGCGGATCGCGCAGCGCGGAGGAACCAGCGGCATCGGCTGCGCGGCCTTCGAGACCGGAGGGTTCCTCGCCGACGGCGGGCACCGTTTCGGCGGGGAAAATGGCAAGCGACTCTTTGCGCCCTCATCCGCATCCACGGAGTTCGCCGCACCTCCCATTCTGTTCCACTCGAATCTGCCGAGCAGCTGGCGCGTCGTGCTGGCGCTGCCGTCCGCCGGCCCGATCACGCACGGAGACGAGGAGCGGGCGCTGTTCTCCAAGCACTGTCCGGTGCCGGCCGAGGAAGCAGCGCAGGCTGCGCGGTTGGCGCTGTTGAAGGTTTTGCCGGCCATCATAGAAGCCGATCTGCAGTCCTTTGGCGAGGGCATCGAGGCCATGCAGCGCTTGGGACTCAAGCGCATCCAGATCGCGCATCAGAACGAGGAAGTGCGTGCGACCATGGACGAGATGCGGCGCCTGGGCTTGCGGGGAGTCGGTATGAGCAGTTGGGGTCCCACGTTATTTGGGTTTTCCGACAGCGGACCCGATGCGGATCGAGAGACTGTGCGGGCGCTGGAGGCGTTCGGTGTCGGTGTTGGAGGCGTGCAGGTCATCCATACCAGCGCAGCCACGCAAGGGGCAACTTGGTGTTGGGAGTAAGCGATGAGAGTACAGATTTATGCAATGACGAGCGTGCAGGACGCCATCGACACCGTGGATGCCGGGGCGGACCTGATTGGCGTGGTTGCCGAAAACGATGGACAGGTGATAGAGGACCGCACAGCCGAGCAGGCCAGGGCGATCTTGGCAGCCGTGGAAGATCGGGCAACCACCATCGCCTTGTCGCTGGGAACAGATGTGGAGCGCATCGCGCACATGGTCGCGGTGACTCGACCGCGCATCCTGCATCTGGCCGCGCGAGAATTATCGCGTGATGTGGTGGAGCGCATCAAGGCGCGGATCGGTGACGTCAAGCTGATGATGGCGGTTCTGGTGGATGGGCCCGGGGCGCTCGAGGTGGCTCGGGAGTACGCCCGTCTGGCGGATTACCTCATCTTGGATTCCGGCAGCTCGAGCAGCCCGGTGACCGGCGCCACCGGTCAGCCCCACGATTGGAACATCAGCGCACGCATCGTGGCCGCAAGCCCTGTGCCGGTGGTGTTGGCAGGCGGGTTGTCGCCCGAAAATGTGGCTGAGGCGGTGCGCATCGTGCAACCCTGGGCGGTGGATTCCTTTACCCGGACCGACCGCCCTGGGCAGCGTGGCGTCAAGGATCCGGAGCGGGTACGAGCCTTCGCGCATAACGCGCGGGCCGCGGCTGCGGCGGCCTAGTCGGGCTGCCTCAGCGGTGGCGTCTCTCGCCTTCCCCGACCCGGTCGGCGGGAGCAAGGGCGGTCTTATGGCCACTCACCGCGGACTAACCGATCCTGCGGGCTTTGTCGTTGCGGATGCGGCTCAGCAGACGAGTTCCGGGCTTCCGGGCGCACTATCGGACTCGGCGAACATGACGGAAGGGCGGCGGGTCTTTCTTCAGCCCAATCCGGCCGGTCTCGTCCGGTGCGGCCGAGACCGTCTCGGGAGTCCATGTCGCCTCGCACTCGGTCAAAAGAATGCGGGACGAAGTCGGTTCTGACCGTGAACTCGGACGACCGGGACGTCAGCCAGCCGCGGCGTGTTGGATCGATGAGCGCATGAGTGGGTCTGCTGTTTGCCGACCGGCTTCGGACGGTCCTGTGGTCAACCCGGTGGGTTGATAAAAATCATGCTCGGGCCATCGGTCCGGGGGCTCTGGGCCAGGCCGAATTCGACGGCAGAATCCACTGTGAAACCTCATTTGGTCACGGCGCAAATATTTTCGCATAGGCTTGACATCAACTTAGATTATGATAATAATATACACAGTATGATATAGTCATACGACGTTCTAGAGATGGGGACCATTCATGCCCACGTACAAGGTTGAAGACCGCACCTATGAAGTCGATGACGATGGGTTCCTTCAGGAGCCCGAACTCTGGAACGAGGACGTCGCGCGTGATCTCGCGCTGACCGAGGGAATCACCGAACTGACGGCCCCGCACTGGCAGCTGATTCAGTACATCCGCAAATATTTCTATTCCTACGGTGTGGCGCCGATGGTGCGCAAGGTCTGCCGCGACAACAAGATGGACCTCGACCAGATCTATCAATTGTTCCGCTCCGGTCCGGCCAAGGGAGCCTGTAAGGTCGCCGGCCTGGCGAAGCCGACCGGCTGCGTGTAGCTCCAATGTCCGTGCCGGCCACCGTTGCGGAACGTTGGCTTGCCGCCGCCGCCGCGGCTTACGGAGGGCTGATCGCCGAGCACGCCGCTACCTGGCGCGACCCGTTCCGCAATCCCATCGGCCATACGCTTCGCAGGAACCTGGCGGCGCTGGTGCGCGAGTTCTTCGGCGCGATGGACGAGGCATCCATCGACGCCGCGTTTGCCGAGATCATGGCGCTGCGCTCGATTCAGGACCTGTCGGTAGAGCGGGCGGTCGGATTTGTCTTTACGCTGCGGGACATCGCTCGCGAGCAGGCTCCGCAGATGCAGGGTGTCGACGCCGATGGACGCATCGACCGTCTCGCCCTTTCGGCCTTCCGGCAATATCTCGCCTGCCGCGAGCGACTCGCCGAACTGAAGCTGAACGAGCAGCTTCGTGCCATCGGCGTGGCGCGCCGGCGCGCCGCACACAGTCGTGGTGCTCCTGCATGAAAGCCCTCCTTGCAGCCGCGGCCGTTATTGCCCTCGCACTCGCCGGCGCATCCGCTGGCGCGATTCCGGGCGGCACGGTCGCCGTTACCGTGGTCCTTCCTTACGTGGCGTTTCTTACGCTGGCCGCTGGCATTGCGTGGCGGGTCTGGCAGTGGGCGGCGAGTCCGGTACCGTATCGCATCCCCACCACCTGCGGTCAGCAGCGCTCGCTCGCCTGGATCCGCACCGCACCCATCGACAATCCCGACACCGGCATCATGGCTGCCATCCGAGTGGCGATCGAGGCGCTGACGTTTCGCTCGCTATTGCGCAACAGCCGCTCACACGTCTCGGCGGGTCGGCTCGAATTTTCCGAGGCGCGGCTGCTGTGGCTGGCGTCATTGGCGCTGCACTGGTCTCTGCTCGTGATCCTGCTGCGGCATCTGCGTTTCGTGCTTCAGCCCACACCGTTCTTCGTGCCGCCGCTGGACGCGCTCGACGGCTTCCTGCGCATCGGTGCGCCCCCGCTGCTGATCACGGATGTGCTTCTGGTCGCGGCGCTACTGTACCTCCTTGGACGGCGGCTCGCCAACCCGCTCCTGCGCTATATGTCGCTGCTCACAGATTATTTTGCGCTGCTGCTGCTGCTCGGTATCGCGCTGTCAGGCATGGCCATGCGCTACGCTGCGCCGGTGGACCTCGTGTCGGTCAAGCAGCTCGCGCTCGCGTTGGCCGCATTTCATCCGGTGGTTCCGCTGGCGCCGAGTGCGCTGCTTCTCGTCCATCTGCTGCTGGTGTCGACGCTGGCGATCTATCTGCCATTCTCTAAACTGGCGCATTTCGGCGGCGTGTTTCTCAGTCCGACGCGCAATCTTGCCAACAACAGCCGGCGCGTACGGCACATCAATCCCTGGAACCGCCCCGTTCCCACCCACACTTATGCGGAGTGGGAAGCCGAGTATGCCGACAAGATGAAGCTCGCCGGTCTGCCGGTCGATGGGACCGACCATGGCGGATAAGCCGGCGATCGACATCGAGCTGAAAGCGCCCAAGGGTGATTGGCGCGACGCGCGCGTCGAGTTCCGCAAGGGCACCTTCAGCAATGCTTCGCCACCAAAAGACTTGGTCCATCTCGGGCTACCCAACCCGCGCAAGTGGCAGCCAACCGACCTCGACTGGCAGTTGCCGCCGGACTGGAAGCGGATTCTGCTCGAGGGCATGAAGGACCGCCTCGCGCGGTACCGTTCCTTCCGCTTGTTCATGGATGTGTGCGTGCGCTGCGGCGCCTGCGCCGACAAGTGCCACTTCTACCTCGGATCCGGCGATCCGAAGAACATGCCGTTCGCGCGCGCCGAGCTGATCCGTTCGGTTTACCGGCGCTATTTCACGCTTTCGGGCCGTCTGTTCGGCTCACTGGCGGGCGCTCGCGAGCTGACCGAGGATGTTGTCAAGGAATGGTTCTATTACTTCTATCAGTGCACGGAATGCCGTCGCTGCTCGATCTATTGTCCGTTCGGCATAGACACTGCCGAGATCACCATGATCGTTCGCGAGCTGCTCTCCCTGATCGGCGTGAGCACGCACTGGATCACGGAGCCGGCGGGCAATTGCTACCGCGTCGGCAACCATCTCGGCATTGCGCCGCACGCCTTCAAGGACAGCCTGGAATTCGCCCGCGACGAGTTGCGGGACATCACCGGTCTGGACATCGAGATTCCCATCAACCGCAAAGGCGCCGAGGTGCTGTTCGTGATGCCTTCGGCGGACTATTTTGCCACACCGCATTACTACACGTTGCTCGGCTACATGATGCTCTTCCATGAGATCGGGCTCGACTTCACGGTGAGCGCGTATGCTTCGGAGGGCGGCAATTTCGGCCTCTTCCATTCCAACGACCTGATGAAGCGATTGAACGCCAAGATCTACGCCGAGGCGAAACGTCTCGGCGTCAAATGGATCCTGGGCGGGGAATGCGGACACATGTGGCGCGTGCTGCATCAGTACATGGACACGATGAATGGTCCCGCCGATTTTCTCGAAATGCCCGTCTCGCCCGTTACCGGAACGCGCTTCGAGAACGCGGCCTCGACCAAGATGGTGCACGTCTGCGAATTCACCGCGGACCTGCTCTATCACGGAAAGATCAAGCTCGATCCCTCACGCAACGACGAATACGTGGTTACCTATCACGATTCGTGCAATCCCGCGCGCGGCATGGGGCTTCTGGAAGAGCCGCGCTACGTGCTCCGGCGCGCCTGCAATCACTTCCATGAGATGCCCGCCAAGACAATCCGCGAATACACATTCTGCTGCGGCAGCGGTGCCGGACTGGGTAATGACGAGAACATGGAAATGCGCTTGCGTGGCGGCTTTCCTCGCGCCAATGCCGTACGCCACGTGCGTGAGGAGCACGGCGTGAACCTTCTCGCCTGCATCTGCGCCATCGATAAGGCGACGCTGCCCACGCTGATGGACTACTGGGTGCCGGGCGTGCAGGTGGCGGGCGTACACGAGCTGCTCGGCAACGCGCTGGTGATGACGGGCGAGAAACAACGCGCCACCAACCTGCGCGGCGAGCCGCTCGCGAAGGAGGAGGTGCATGCGTGATCGCCCGGTGATTCTCGGGGTGCTGGCGCTGCTGCTCGTGATTCTGGCCGCGCCGTTCTGGCATGGTGCGTTGGCGCAGACGCACGGCGCATCACCTGCCGTTCCGCCGGCCAAAGGCGCGCATTGCGTGCGGCCCGTGGCGTGGATGATCAAGAACCACATGAAGCTGCTGATGCAGCTGCGCTACGAAGCGGTGCATGAGGGGATCCGTCATAGGCAGGAGTCGCTTCCGGGCTGCATGAACTGCCATGTGTCGCGGCTGCCGGACGGGAAATATCCGTCGGTGACGAGCAAGAAGTTCTTCTGCAATGCTTGCCATGATTATGTCGGGGTGCGCATCGACTGCTTCTCCTGCCACACCAACCGCCCGGATGCGGCGTATCCGGCCGCGGAGGAGGTGAGCGGTTCGGTGTCTGTCGCGCACAGGGTGAAACGCGACGGCGGCTCTGCGCTGGAGCGGGCGGGGGCTGCGGGAGACCCGCCATGAGCCAGCCGCCGGGACCGATGTTGAAGGCGGCGAAGACGCGTCGCGGCAGGGGGGCGGCCCAGGAAGGTCAGAGTAACGAGGAACACCCGGTGCCCGGGCGCGCTGAGCAGGGGATCGATGAGGTCCGACGGCGATTCGTAGGAGCCGCGGCGGTGAGCGCGTTGGTGCTCGCACCGGGGGTGAGCCTCTTCGCCTATGCCGAAGCTGGCGGGAACAGGGCGGCGGGGGCGAGTTCGAAGAGGCGCTGGGGCCTGCTGATCGACACTACCAGGTGCAAGCCGTCGTGCACCGCCTGCGTCAGCGCGTGCTCATCGTATAACGGCTGGAAGAATGAAGGCCGGCCCACCGATGCGCAATGGATCCGCAAGGTGCAGGTGAGTGACCCGAAGACGGGCTTTTCGCGCTCGGTGCCGGTGATGTGCCAGCATTGTGGCAATGCGCCCTGCGTCGAGGTTTGCCCCACCGGGGCCTCCTTCCGGCGGGCCGACGGCATCGTGCTGGTGGACCGGCACATCTGCATCGGTTGCCGCTTCTGCATGATGGCCTGTCCGTACAAGGCGCGCTCGTTCATCAGTGAGAACCTCACCGACCAGAAACCGTGGGCTCCCCGCGGCAAGGGTACGGTGGAAGGGTGCACGCTGTGCGTGCCGCGCGTCGATGCGGGCAAGATACCGGCCTGCGTGGAGGCCTGTTCGCGCGAAGGCGGCGGGGCGATGACTTTCGGGGATCTGAAGGACCCCGGGAGCGCCATCCGCCGCGCCCTCGCCGAGCATCCTTCGGTGCAATTGCGCGCCGACCTGATGCTCGATACCGGCGTGCATTATCAGGGACTTTAGACGATGAGCGCGATCCATTACCGCGAGATCGACGGGCAAAGCGCTGGCTTCTGGGGCCTGGCGGCGCTGCTGGCCGTGCTCATGGCCGCGGGACTGACGGCGGCGTACTTCATGGCGCACATCGGGCACATCATCACCGGCATGACCAACCAGGTGGTCTGGGGCGTACCGCATGTGTTCGCGGTGTTTCTGATCGTGGCGGCCTCGGGCGCACTCAATACCGCTTCGATTGCCTCGGTGTTCGGCAAGGTGGCGTACAAGCCGCTGGCGCGCTTGTCCGGCCTGCTGGCCATCGCGCTGCTGCTCGGCGGACTGGCGATCCTGGTGCTCGACCTCGGCCGGCCGGATCGCCTCGGCATCGCCATGACGCATTACAATTTCCGCTCGATCTTTGCCTGGAACATCTTCCTCTATACCGGCTTTGTGGCGGTGACCGGGTGGTATCTGTGGGTGATGATGGAGCGGCGGCTGAACCGCTACACCCGCATGGTCGGTACGGCCGCCTTCCTGTGGCGGCTGATCCTGACCACGGGCACCGGCTCGATCTTCGGCTTTCTGGTGGCGCGCCAGCCCTACGACGAGGCGATCATGGCGCCGATGTTCATCGGGATGTCCTTCTCCTTCGGGCTGGCGATCTTCATTCTGGTGCTGATGGCGGTGTTCAAGGGCACCGGGCGATCGCTGGGCGATGAGATTCTGATGCGGCTGAAGAACCTGCTGGGCGTGTTCGCGGCGGCCGTTCTTTACTTCCTGCTTGCCTTCCACATCACCAAGCTCTACGAGGCCGAGTTCCGCGGGGCCGAGGCCTTTCTCTTGTGGGACGGCGGGATCTACACGTTCCTTTTCTGGTTCGGGGCGGTGTTCCTGGGCGGAGCGCTGCCAATGCTGCTGTTCTGGCTGCCGCAGACGCGCCGCTCGCGCGCCGCGGTTGGCTGGGGATCGGCCTCGGTCGTGGTCGGAGGGCTCGCCCTCATGTACGACATCATCATCGGCGGCCAGGCCTGGCCGCTGTCGATCTTCCCCGGCATGCACGTCTCCAGCTCCTTCTACGACGGGGTAGTGAACTTCTACGCACCGAGCCTGCCCGAGTGTGCCCTCGCACTCGGCGGCTGCGCGCTCGCCCTGTTCATCACCCTGTTCGCACTGAAGCTTCTGCCGTTCCTTCCCGAAACGCTCGCGGATGAAGAGGCATGACCCAAATGGATGCGCGGCGGAAGCTGATATATCTCGACAACGCCTCGACCTCGTGGCCGAAGCCCGAAGGCGTCTACCGATTCATGACCGACTTCTACCGTTCCACGGGTGTCAGCCCGGGGCGCAGCGGTTACGAACTCGGCATCGAGGCGGAAACATTGCTGGACGACCTGCGGTTGCGCCTGACCCGGTTCTTCCACGGCGACGAAGATACGCCCGAGCGGCTGTGCTTCGGCTACAACGCCACCGACGCCCTGAACCTGATCATTCCCGGGCTGGTATCCGCGGGCGACCATGTGGTCACAACTGAGCTTGAGCACAATTCTGTGATCCGCCCGATCAACCATCTGGTGCGCGACGGCGGTGCGGAGGCCACGTTTGTACCTTTCGATGACGCGGGATTCGTCGATCCGGACGACATCGCGCGCGCCATCCGCCCGAACACCCGCCTCGTCATCGTCAATCACGGCTCCAATGTCGTCGGCACCATTCAGCCGGTGGCCGAAATCGGCCGCATCTGCCGGGAACGAGGCGTCCCCTTCGCGCTCGACGTTTCACAGACCGCCGGCGTGGTGCCGATCGACATGAAGGCGATGAACGTAGACGTGCTGGCGTTCACCGGTCATAAATCGCTAATGGGTGCGACCGGCATCGGCGGGCTGTGCGTGCGCAGGCACCTGGAGATTCGGCAGGTGCGCGCGGGTGGAACCGGCGTAAATTCCGAATATCCCTTTCAGCTCGCCGATTATCCCTGGCGGCTCGAGTATGGCACAATCAACATGCTGGGCATCGCGGCCCTCTGGGCTGGGCAGGAGTGGCTGCAAGCCGACGGGATCGAGAATATCCACGCACGCGAGATGCGGCTGGCGCGGCGCTTCGTCGAAGGGGTTCGCGAAATCGCAGGTGTCCGACTCTACTGTTGTGACAGCCTGAAAAACCGCATGTCAACCATCTCGCTCAATGTCGGTGACCTGGATGCGGCCGACGTGGGTCTCAGGCTTGATGTCAAGCATGACATCGCCACCCGTACCGGCCTGCAATGTGCGCCTCTGGTGCACAAGCGGATCGGCACCGCGGCGCGACGCGGTACCGTCCGCTTCTCCATCGGCGCTTTCAACACGGAGCAGGAAATCGACACTGCGATTGCCGCCGTGGCGGAGGTCGCAGCATGGGCCGCGTCGCGATGAGCCGGAACTCGACGAGACCCGTGGCATGCTGCAGGGTATTGCAATATCCGGGCGCCATCCGAACCGTGAACTTGCGCGCAAGACCATGAACATCCAGTCGGTACAGCGGGCGACGGACATCATCTCGCTGTTCTGCCGATCGCCGCAGCGGCTTGGCGTGACCGAGATCGCCGCCGCCCTGGGACTGAACAAGGGTACGGCCTGGGGGCTGGTGACGACGCTGGAGCAGCAGGGCTTCCTGCAGCAGGATCCGGACAGCCGAAAATACGGCGTGGGACCCCGGTTGTTCGAGCTGGGCATGATCTACGTAGGTAACCTCGAAATCAACGTCAAAGGCGCGCGCCAGGCGCAGAATCTGGCGGCGCGTACAGGACTCACCGCCCGCATAGGCATCTTCGAGAATGGCTCGGTTCTGATCACTCATCTCGCCGTGCCGCGTTCGGAGGATTACCTCTCGCATCAGATCGGTCCCCGCACTCCGGCTTACTGTTCGGCCATCGGCAAGGCTATCCTGGCCAACATGGATCCGGCGGAGCTGGAGGATTACCTGGGCAAGGTCGAACTGGTGGTGCACACCAAGAACTCGATGATCAGTCGCGCGGCGCTTCGCAAGGACATCGAGAGTGCGCGCGAACGCGGCTATTCGATTACTCGCGAGGAAATGATTCCCGGCCTCGCGGCGCTCGGCGCGCCGGTGTTCGGGCGCAATCGCCGGCTCGTCGGTGCGCTCAGTGTCTCGGAGACGCCGGAGATCGTGCTCGGCAAACGCATGGAGAAGCTTGGCTACGAGCTGATGCGCGCGGCGGCCGATATCTCGCGCGAGATGGGGTTCAGCCTCGGCTGAGGCAACCGGTGCGGCGTATTCACACAGAAGGTCAGACATAACGGAGATCGACGATGGGCGAGACAAGAGGCGATAGGACGGTCTACCGTTCGTTGGGGTTGGGCGGCTTCTATGGCGGTGGCGCCGAAGGCATGATCGATGTGAAGAACGGCAAGGTGCTGCGCGTGCGGCCGTTCCGCTTCGACGAGAAGTATGACCGCGAGAAGATCCGCACCTGGAAAATCGAGAAAGGTGGCAAGGTGCTGGAGCCGAAATGGAAGTCCATGCCGGGGCCGTATTCGCTCGCCTACAAGAAGCGGGTCTATTCGCCGAACCGCATCAAGTACCCGCTGATTCGCGTTGATTGGGACCCGCACGGGGAGCGCAATCCGCAGAACCGCGGCAAGAGCAAATTCCGCCGCGCCTCGTGGGACGAGGTGACCACCATCATCGCCGACGAGATCAGGCGCATCCATGCGAAATACGGGGTCAATGCCATCCTGATGCAGGGCGACGGCCACGGCGAGTGCAAAACGATTCATTCCCCGCATGGCCAGCCGGGCCTGCTGCTCGATCACATGGGCGGTTTCACTCTTCAGGTGCGCAATCCGGACAGCTGGGAAGGCTGGTACTGGGGCGCCAAGCACGTCTGGGGACAGGGCACCCAGGGCATGTATTGGCCGGCGGCCAACATCGTGAAGGACTCGACCGAGCACACCGAGATGTGCCTGTTCTGGGGGTGCGATCCGGAAACCACGCCCTGGGGATTCACCGGCCAGTTCGCCAGCAAGCTGATGTATTTCTGGCGCGATATCGGCATCAAGCAGGTGTATATCTGTCCGGATCTGAACTACGGCGCCGCCGTGCATGCCAACAAATGGATTCCGGTGCTGCCGAATACGGACGTGGCGATGCAGCTTGCGATCGCCTACACATGGATCAAGGAGGATACCTACGACAAGGACTATGTGGACACCCACGTCGTGGGCTTCGACAAGTTCTCCGCTTATGTGATGGGCGAGACCGACGGCGTGCCGAAGACGCCGGCCTGGGCCTCGCCCAAATGCGGCGTGCCGGAATGGACCATCAAGGCCCTGGCGCGCGAATTCGCGAAAAAGCGCACCTCAATCGCGCATTACTTCGGCGGCGGCTATACGCGCGGGCCGTACTCGCACGAGCCGGCGCGTATGGAGGTGTGCCTGCTCGGCATGCAGGGCCTCGGCAAGCCGGGCGTGCACCAGCACCAGATGACTTACTGGGGGATGCCGCGCATGGAGGGCCTGGCCGGCACCTCGTTCTTCAATCCCGAAATCGAGGAAAGACTCGCCATCCCGACCTTGTCGTCGATCGCCAATTGGCAGGAATCGGCGCTGCCCAAGACGCTGGTGCATACCCATCTGCTCACCGAGGAGCCGCTGAAGTTCCACGGCATAGGCTCCATCGAGGGCAATGTCGCCAACCAGTTCATGGAGTACCAGTTCCCCATCGCCGGCAAAGACAGCGCGCGCATCCGCATGATGTGGACGGACTGCCCCTGCCGCACCACCTGCTGGAACGGCGGCAACGACACCGAGAAGGCGCTGCGCAGCGAGCAGGTGGAATGCATCATCGCCCAGCATCCGTGGCTGGAGAACGACTGCCTGTTCTCCGACATCATCCTGCCCGCCAACACACACATGGAAGTGGACGACATCGTCACCAACGTGCGCCAGGGCGGCCAGTTCGCCGACGTGATGCTGTGCGACAAGGCGATCGAGCCGATCGGCGAATCCAAGAGCGATTACGAGATCGTCTACGAGATCGCCAGGAAGCTCGGCTACGACAAGCAGGTCTCCGAGGGCCTCACCACCGAAGATCTTCAGAAGAAGGTCTTCGGCTACATGAAGCTCGAGCGGATGATCAGCTGGGAGGAGTTTCGCGAGAAGGGCTACTACCTCTACCAGGTGGCCGAGGACTGGGAAAAGGACTTGCCCGGCTGGCGCAAGTTCGCCGAGGATCCGCAAAAGCATCCGCTCGGCACGCCCTCGAAGAAGCTGGAATTCTATTCCGAGCGCCTGGCCAAGCACTTTCCGCACGACAAGGAGCGCCCGCCCAGCCCTCAATGGGTGGAGAAGAGCGAGATGCATGACGAGCGGCTCACCAGTCCGCGCGCCAAGGCCTATCCGCTGCTGCTGATGTCCAACCACGGGCACTGGCGCGTCCATGCCCAGTGCGATGACATCACCTGGACCCGCGAGGCGCCGACCTGCAAGATCACCGGTCCCGACGGCTACAAATACGAGCCGATCTGGATCCACACTTCCGAGGCGGCCAAGCGCGGCATCCAGCACGGCGACATCATCAAGATCTTCAACGAGCGCGGCATCGTGCTCGGCGGCGCCTATGTCACCGAGCGGCTGCGCCCGGGGGTCGCCTATATCGATCACGGCGCACGCATCGATCCGATCATCCTCGGCAAAGTGGACCGCGGCGGCGCCATCAACACCATCGCTCCCACCGGCACCACCTCGAAGAACGCGGTGGGCCAGGCGACCAGCGGCTATCTGGTGGAGGTCGCCAAAGTCACGGGCGAGGACTGGGACCAGTGGCGGGCGGCGAATCCCGAAGCTTTCGCAAGACCATACGATCCGGCGGCGGGCCTGCGCTTCGAAGCCTGGGTCGTTGAGGAGGAAAGAGGTAATGCACGCACCTAGCTCGAACCATCCGCTGCGGAGCTGCCACGTAGAAGCGCGGCCGACGAGCAGATTTTCCCGGGTGAGCCGCGTAGCGGCGAACGATGGGCGGGGACAGACCGGCCCTCTGAGGCCTGCAACCCCGGTGCCGCAAGCGACACTGGCAAACGGCACCCCACTGTCAGGATGGGCAGTTGGGCGGCACCCGTCACGGGGCGTCCCCCGGGAATCTGCTCAAGCGCGTTCCGCTCGCGACGTCATTGACTGGATCATGAGTGAGACGAGCTAGGCGGGCGGCAATACGCGAGACGCAGCACTGCCCCGGCTGAGCAGGCCGGCTGCTGCAGAGGCAAGTAACAGGTCAGACATCGCGGAGGTCGACGATGGGTGGCACAAGAGGCGACAAGACGGTTTACCGGTCCCTGGGATTAGGCGGGCACCTCGGTGGTGGCGCCGAAGGCATGATCGATGTGAAGAACGGCAAGGTGCTGCGCGTGCGGCCGTTCCGCTTCGACGAGAAGTACGACAGCAAGAAGATGCGGTCATGGAAGTTCCAGAAGGATGGCAAGGTGCTGGAGCCCAAATGGAAATCCATGCCATCGCCGTATTCGCTCGCCTACAAGAAGCGGGTCTATTCGCCGAACCGCATCAAGTACCCGCTGATTCGCGTTGATTGGGACCCGCACGGGGAGCGCAATCCGCAGAACCGCGGCAAGAGCAAATTCCGCCGCGCCTCGTGGGACGAGGTGACCACCATCATCGCCGACGAGATCAGGCGCATCCATGCGAAATACGGGGTCAATGCCATCCTGATGCAGGGCGACGGCCACGGCGAGTGCAAAACGATTCATTCCCCGCATGGCCAGCCGGGCCTGCTGCTCGATCACATGGGCGGTTTCACTCTTCAGGTGCGCAATCCGGACAGCTGGGAAGGCTGGTACTGGGGCGCCAAGCACGTCTGGGGACAGGGCACCCAGGGCATGTATTGGCCGGCGGCCAACATCGTGAAGGACTCGACCGAGCACACCGAGATGTGCCTGTTCTGGGGGTGCGATCCGGAAACCACGCCCTGGGGATTCACCGGCCAGTTCGCCAGCAAGCTGATGTATTTCTGGCGCGATATCGGCATCAAGCAGGTGTATATCTGTCCGGATCTGAACTACGGCGCCGCCGTGCATGCCAACAAATGGATTCCGGTGCTGCCGAATACGGACGTGGCGATGCAGCTTGCGATCGCCTACACATGGATCAAGGAGGATACCTACGACAAGGACTATGTGGACACCCACGTCGTGGGCTTCGACAAGTTCTCCGCTTATGTGATGGGCGAGACCGACGGCGTGCCGAAGACGCCGGCCTGGGCCTCGCCCAAATGCGGCGTGCCGGAATGGACCATCAAGGCCCTGGCGCGCGAATTCGCGAAAAAGCGCACCTCAATCGCGCATTACTTCGGCGGCGGCTATACGCGCGGGCCGTACTCGCACGAGCCGGCGCGTATGGAGGTGTGCCTGCTCGGCATGCAGGGCCTCGGCAAGCCGGGCGTGCACCAGCACCAGATGACTTACTGGGGGATGCCGCGCATGGAGGGCCTGGCCGGCACCTCGTTCTTCAATCCCGAAATCGAGGAAAGACTCGCCATCCCGACCTTGTCGTCGATCGCCAATTGGCAGGAATCGGCGCTGCCCAAGACGCTGGTGCATACCCATCTGCTCACCGAGGAGCCGCTGAAGTTCCACGGCATAGGCTCCATCGAGGGCAATGTCGCCAACCAGTTCATGGAGTACCAGTTCCCCATCGCCGGCAAAGACAGCGCGCGCATCCGCATGATGTGGACGGACTGCCCCTGCCGCACCACCTGCTGGAACGGCGGCAACGACACCGAGAAGGCGCTGCGCAGCGAGCAGGTGGAATGCATCATCGCCCAGCATCCGTGGCTGGAGAACGACTGCCTGTTCTCCGACATCATCCTGCCCGCCAACACACACATGGAAGTGGACGACATCGTCACCAACGTGCGCCAGGGCGGCCAGTTCGCCGACGTGATGCTGTGCGACAAGGCGATCGAGCCGATCGGCGAATCCAAGAGCGATTACGAGATCGTCTACGAGATCGCCAGGAAGCTCGGCTACGACAAGCAGGTCTCCGAGGGCCTCACCACCGAAGATCTTCAGAAGAAGGTCTTCGGCTACATGAAGCTCGAGCGGATGATCAGCTGGGAGGAGTTTCGCGAGAAGGGCTACTACCTCTACCAGGTGGCCGAGGACTGGGAAAAGGACTTGCCCGGCTGGCGCAAGTTCGCCGAGGATCCGCAAAAGCATCCGCTCGGCACGCCCTCGAAGAAGCTGGAATTCTATTCCGAGCGCCTGGCCAAGCACTTTCCGCACGACAAGGAGCGCCCGCCCAGCCCTCAATGGGTGGAGAAGAGCGAGATGCATGACGAGCGGCTCACCAGTCCGCGCGCCAAGGCCTATCCGCTGCTGCTGATGTCCAACCACGGGCACTGGCGCGTCCATGCCCAGTGCGATGACATCACCTGGACCCGCGAGGCGCCGACCTGCAAGATCACCGGTCCCGACGGCTACAAATACGAGCCGATCTGGATCCACACTTCCGAGGCGGCCAAGCGCGGCATCCAGCACGGCGACATCATCAAGATCTTCAACGAGCGCGGCATCGTGCTCGGCGGCGCCTATGTCACCGAGCGGCTGCGCCCGGGGGTCGCCTATATCGATCACGGCGCACGCATCGATCCGATCATCCTCGGCAAAGTGGACCGCGGCGGCGCCATCAACACCATCGCTCCCACCGGCACCACCTCGAAGAACGCGGTGGGCCAGGCGACCAGCGGCTATCTGGTGGAGGTCGCCAAAGTCACGGGCGAGGACTGGGACCAGTGGCGGGCGGCGAATCCCGAAGCTTTCGCAAGACCATACGATCCGGCGGCGGGCCTGCGCTTCGAAGCCTGGGTCGTTCAACAGGAAGATGCGCAATGAAAACCTTCGTTCTCGATTTGGATATTTGCAACGGCTGCTACTGCTGCCAGATTGCCTGCAAGGACGAGCATGTCGGCAACGACTGGATGCCCTATACCCGCCCGCAGCCCGATACCGGGCAGTTTTGGATCCGCCTCAAGGAGACCACGCGTGGCACGGTACCGAAGGTGCGGGTGTCGTACTTTCCCCAGATGTGCATGCATTGCGAGGATGCGCCATGCATGAAGATCTGTGCTCCGGGGGCGATCTACCGGCGGGCGGACGGGCTCGTCATCATCGATCCCGACAAGTGTACGGGCTGCAAGCTGTGTCCGGATTCCTGCCCGCATGACGCGCTGTTTTTCAACGAAGGCATGAACCTGGCGCAGAAATGCACCGGCTGCGCCCATCTGCTCGATGACGGCTGGGATGTGCCGCGCTGCGTGGACGCCTGCGCCAGCGGGGCGCTGCATTTCGGCGAGGAAGAGGAGATCAAGGACCTGATTGCGAAGGCGGGCGAGCAGCCCAAGGGCTGCAAGGGCCGCGTGATTTACCTCAATATACCCAAGACTTTCGTGGCCGGCACGCTCTACGACCCCATCGAGAAGGAAGTCATCATCGGCGCCACCTGCACCCTGACCGACATGGCGAGCCGGGAGACCTACCAAGTCGAAACCGACGGCTTCGGGGATTTCTGGTTCGAGGGTCTGCCGGAAGGGCGTACGTTCTCGCTCAAATTCGAGAAGGACGGCAAAAGCAGGACCATCGAAACCATCGACGCAGCCAGGGACGTCAACCTCGGCGACATCGCCATGGGCATGTCCTGACAGCGGGCTGACCATGGCGAGATCGTCGCCGGCGCAGCGGAGCCCAAACGGGGAAGGAGCACAAGATGATCGAGATAGGCTCGTCACCGTACGCCTCTGCAGGTGCTTTCTACGGGGAAATGCCGGACCTCATCGCGGCGCTGGGGCGGCCGGAGTTTTCGCGCCGGCTTTTTCAGGTGGCGCGGAAATTCACCGACTGCCACAGCGTCACGTCCTTTGCATTCAGCGCCGCAAATGCGCCGCGGCTGATTTTTGCCGAAAACGTCGGCGACGTGCCGGTCTCGCGCCAGATCGCAGACCGGTACATTGCCGATTATTGGCGCTTTGATCCGGCCAACCGTGTAGTGCCCGATGCCGCGCCCGGAGCTTCCTGCCGCACCATGGTAATCGGCGCTGAGGAAATTCCTCATGCCCGCTATCGGGAGCACTGCTACGCAGCGATCAAGCTCATCAACCGCCTTACCATCATGCGCCGTGCGGGCGACAGCGTTATCCGCCTGAACTTGTACCGCGGTCGCGGCAACCGCACCTTCGACCGCGGCATGGAGGCCATCGCGGGGGCGGGGGATACGCTGGTTGCGCTCATCGCACGCCATGATGCCTGGGCCGCGAAGGCAGACGGCGGCGAGGACTTCGAGTATCTGGAGCGCCTGCGCTACCTCTGCCCCAGCATGCCCAGGCGTCAACTCGAGGTCTGCGCGCTGATCGTGCGTGGATTTTTCTCTGAAGCCATCGCGCTGAAGCTCGGCATTTCGCTGAATACCGTGCTGACGTTCCGCCGGCGCGCGTATGCGCGCCTGCGCATCTCCAGCCAGAACGAGCTGATGCGGCTGGTGCTCTCCTGAGCTTCCCGGATGAGCCATAGCTCCGAGTTATGCATCGGCGCGCGGAAATCATTAGACGGCATGCGAAGGCGCGCCTACGATCGGACCGACATTAAGGCGCCACAAGCGGCGAAAGAGGCAACACGTGGTGGAGTGCATTGAGCCCGAAACCGGACTGCGGTTCGTAGAGCTGAGCCACGAGTGGGGCCACGGTGTTCCAGTGTGGCCGGGTGATGCGGAGGTGCAGATCGTGCGCGGCGTCAATCATGCCCGTGACGGGGTGATGAGCCAAAAGATCGTCACTAACATGCACGTGTCGACGCACGTCAATGCGCCCATCCACCTCATTCAGGGCAGTGCGTTCGTCGGCGATCTGCCGATCTACCGCTTCTTCGGCAGCGGCGTGGTCCTTTCGATCCGCAAGGGGCGCTGGGATCTGGTGACGGCAGCCGATCTCGAACAGGCCCGGCCAGGGGTGCAGAAGGGCGACATCGTGCTCATCGTCACGGGCTGGCACGAGAAGTTTTCCGACAGCCAGGAATATTTCGGTGAGGCGCCGGGTCTCGCCAAAGAGGCGGCCAAATGGCTGGTCGACAAAGGCGCGATTCTCGTCGGTATCGATACACCCGCCATCGACCATCCGCTCGCCACTTCGCTCGGACTGCACCGAGGCGGCCCGCTGATGAAGCGATTGCCGAAGAAGTACCAGGATGAAACCGGGCGCGATCCAAAGGTGGATTTCCCGGAGTGGAATCCCGCGCACCGGCTGCTGCTGGCCGCCGGAGTTCCCACCATCGAGAATGTCGGAGGCGACATCGGTCAGGTGCTGAATACACGCTGCACGATCCATGCGGCGCCGTGGCGCTGGACTGACGGCGATGCGTGCACCGTGCGGCTGATGGCACTCACCGACCCCTCGGGCCGGTACCGCATCGAAACCGGAACCGGAGGCTGAGCGAGAGAATCATGCCCGTCAACGCCCACAACGGCCTCGTTTATTACGATCTCAGCAACGGGATCTATCACGGCGCACCGCAATGGCCGTCGAGCCCTAATCTCAACATCCGCACACTCAAGTATCATGCCAAGGACGGCATGCTAGTGCAGCAATATGAAGGGATCATGCACCGTTCCACGCATATGGACGCGCAGATCCACGTGACCGAAAACGGCAGGACGCTGACCGATTACGAGCCCTGGCGTTATTTCGGCACCGGCGTCGCCGTGTCAATCCCAAAAGGCAAGTGGGGCGTGATTACGCCGGACGACCTGGAAAAGGCGACGCCGACTATCCGGCGCGGCGACATTCTGATGATCAACACCGGCAGTCATCACAATCTTGGCGATAACGACAACTACTACGCCTATTCACCCGGTCTTTACAAAGAGGCCGCTGAGTGGATTGTGGAGCGCGGCGTCAAGATGGTTGGCGTGGACGTGCAGGCGCTCGATCATCCGCTCGGCACGAAGATTGCCGATCACGGTCCCGGGCCATCGCACGCCTATCTCAACGACGAATACCGCGCGTTGACCGGTCGCGATATCCTCGACGACTTCCCCTATTGGGAGCCGGCGCACAAGATCATGCTCGGCGCGGGCATTCCCGGCATCGAAAACGTCGGCGGGGAACTCGATGCTGTCACCGGCAAGCGTTGCACCTTCATGGCATTCCCGTGGCGGTGGCCGCAGGGCGAGGGATGCGTGGTGCGCGTCATCGCCGTCATCGATCCCGAGCAGAAATACCGCATGGGCGGGGAGGGCTGAACGTGCAGGTCACACGCTTCGTCGACGCCAGGCGTTACGACACCAAGGGCCATTACGAGATGGCCGGGCTGATGCTGCAAGGGGGCCAGGCCTCGAAGACCAGCGGTGTGCTGGTGTCGCTCTCCTATTTTCTACCCGGTGGCGGCGCGCAGCGCTCGGCCTCGTCGACCGAGAAGGTCTATGTGGTGCTGGAGGGCGCCGTTACCCTCATCACGGATGAGGGCGAGACGACGCTCGGAGCGATGGACTCGTGCCATCTCGCCCCGGGGGAAGCGCGTGCCATTGAAAATCGCGGCAACACCGTCGCCCACATGATGGTGGTGGTGCTGCCCGCCCAGGAGGCCAAATGACCGGCGAATCACTCGGCATCACCGAGGGCTTGCGAAATCCGCTTTCTCTGTTCGACGTCAGCGGCAAGTCGGCGCTGATCACCGGCGGCTCGGGCGCCTTTGGCCG
The DNA here is from genome assembly GCA_021805865.1 of Pseudomonadota bacterium. Classification (GTDB taxonomy): domain Bacteria; phylum Pseudomonadota; class Gammaproteobacteria; order Steroidobacterales; family Steroidobacteraceae; genus 13-2-20CM-66-19. The sequence continues at coordinate 9,252 of JAJZDX010000016.1, read as the reverse complement.
TGGCGTGGCACTCGCGCTCGCTGCGCTCGGCGCCAATGTTACCATCGCGGGCGCATCGAGAGCCGAGCTTGACGGCGTCGCTGACGAGGTCCGCTCGCTCGGCAAGGGCGCGGTCAACGTCGTTCATGCCCGGCCCGACAGCCTCGAGGACGCGTACCGCATGCGCGATTCGGCGCTGTCGGCATTCGGGCGGATCGACCAGCTCGTCATCGCCTCAGGCTACAACAAGGCCGGGTTCATCCACGAGATGAAGTATGAGGACTGGCAGGCGGTGATGGACGCAAACGTCCGTGGCGCCTGGTTCATGGCCAAATCGGTGGGGACGTACTTCATCGACAAGTCGGTGAAGGGCAAGGTCCTGCTGATGTCCTCTGTGCGCGGGCGCCATGGCAATATCTCCGGATATACGGCCTACTGTACGTCCAAGGGCGCTACCGACGCCCTGACGCGCGTACTCGCCACCGAGTGGGCAAAATACGGCATCACCGTGAACGCCATCGCGCCCACGGTATTCCGCTCCAAGCTCACCGCCTGGATGTTCGGCGACGACGAGCTGGGCCAGGCCACCAGGAAACGCTCGCTGTCGCGCATTCCGCTGGGTCGGCTGGCCGAAGTCGATGACCTCATCGGCATGGCTCTCTATCTGCTCTCGCCGGCCTCGGATTTCTGCACCGGTCAGGTGATGTACGTCGATGGCGGATACACTGCCGGTTGATCTCCTGGCCAGTCGTCCGGCGCTGGTGGTCGGCGGCGGGCGCATGGGCTTGGCAATTGCGCAGATTCTCGCGGCCGCCGGCGTCGCAGTGACGGTGGTCGAGCCGAGCGCGGCCATGCGCGAGAGCGCGCACGAGCGGCTCATCCGGATTTTCCGCCTGCAGGCGCAGCCCGAGGAGCGGGCCGCTCTCGTGCAGGTCGTGGCGGATGCTGGCGAGGCGCCATCGGACGTGGCGATCGCCATCGAGGCGGCGCCGGAGAATGTGGAACTCAAGCGCAGCATATTCGGCCGTCTTGACGAGCTCTGCCCGGCCGACGCGATTCTCGCGACCAATACCTCCGTCATTCCGGTGCACCGCATCGCCGCTCGGGTGAGAGACAAATCACGCATGGTCGGCACTCATTTCTGGAATCCGCCTTACGCCGTGCGGCTGGTTGAAGTGGTCAGGAGCGAAGACACCTCCGACGAGACGATGGAGCGCACCATCGCGATCATGGCGGCGGTAGGGCAGCAACCGGTGCGCGTAAACAAGGACATTCCCGGTTTCATCGGTAACCGGTTGCAACATGCCCTGAAGCGTGAAGCCATTGCGTTGGTGCAGGCGGGCGTCTGTGACGCGGAAACCGTCGATACCGTGGTGAAGGCGAGCTTCGGCGCGCGGCTGGGCGTCATGGGGCCGCTTGAGCAATCCGATCTCGTCGGCCTCAATCTGACGCTGGCGATCCACGAGGTCATACTGCCGGACCTCGACACTAGCAGGGCACCGCAGAAGCTGCTGGTCGACCTGGTGGCTGCGGGGCACACCGGCGTCGCAACGGGGCAAGGGTTCCGGAGCTGGACGTCGGAGACCCGCGCCGAGTTGCAGACGCGTCTCGACCGGACGCTGGGCGGCAAGAAAGGTACCAAGTCATGAATCCGGCCATCAATTCCCCGACCTCCCGAGGTGCTGCGCATATTGCCCAGGATACCGTCAGCGCACTGCCGCTCGCCGCCGTGGTTTATGATAACGGCCGCGAGCGTGATGCGCTGCTGGCCCAGGTTGCGGACGTGCTCGCTGCGCAGGGATACGACCTCGGCGGCGCCGTGCAGTCGAACGTGGACCGCCCGGGCCGGCGAAAATGTGACATGTATCTGTGCGATCTCGTGAGTGGCGAGAAAGTCCTGATCTCGCTTGACCGTGGCAACGAAGCGCGGGGTTGCCGCCTGGACTCCGATGCCTTCGCGCGCGTCAGCCTGTGGGGGGAGAAGGCGTTGACTGCGGGAATTGATCTGCTCGTTGTCAACAAGTTCGGTAAGGAGGAAACAGAAGGCCGTGGCCTGCGCTCCCTGATCGCCGAGGCGCTGATCGCCGGTATTCCCGTGATGCTCGGAGTTTCCACCCTGAATCTGACGGATCTCGAGGCGTTCGCGGGCGAGGCGGTGCAGCGCCTTCCCCCGCAGCGAGAGGCGATCCTCGCGTGGTGCCGGGCCGCCGTCACACGCGCATCGGCCGGCTCTTGCCCCTGAGCAACATCGAGCCGCACGGCTCGGGCCGCTGGATCAGCATGAGCGCATGGAGCGCCATGAGGTCTTGTCCGGCTGGATAGGCGATCACCGGATTCAAGTTGAGCTTTCGGATCGAGGGGTCGCTGTCGAGCACCTGCCCGAGCCGCGCGATCAGATCGGCCAGCGTGGGCGGATCGAGCGGCGGGGAGCCTCGGTAGCTACTGAACAGTGGGCGCTCTTGGTCCGATTGGGATCGATGAGGTGAATGTCGCCCTGAAGTCCAGGTTGCGGCAGATTTGCCAGCACGGAAGCGCCCAATGTGCCGGGCTCGCCGGTCGCCCACGATCGCCACTGAACGGGGACGCAGCAGTCGCTCGATTCCCTTGGGGTCCACCGACAAGCCCGTCTCACGCCTTGGCCGAGCGCTGGCGGGACTTGTCATGGGCACCGGGGCCTGCCTTGAAGGACTTCTCGTCGATGAACTGACGGATCCCCTCCCTGCGGCTCTCGCTGCCGAAGAAATTCGCCGCTTCCTGGGCGCGCACGATAGTGTTCGGTGCTGTCGTAGGGCATCTCACCGACGCGCCGGATCGCATCCTCCGTGGCCTTCAGGGCGATCGGATTCTTCTGCAGCAGCGTCTTTACAACCGCCGTCACGCGCGCCTCGAGCTGCTCGTGCGGTAGCGCTTCATTCACGAGGCTCCACTCGGCTGCGGTGCGTCCGTCGATGGTCTTGCCCGGCAGTGCGTGGTACATGGCGCGACGGAAGGCGAGGAGCTCACGCCGATTATCAATGGCTTGGGTCTGCAGCACCAGCGGACGATGAGAATCTGCACGACCCCATCGCCGAGCGCTACGAGCAGGCCTCCACGTCGTGATCAGCAACCCCTATTTCTCTGAATGCTGCCCCGTACCAGATCTGTTTAAATATCGATAGGTTGACGGTGGCCGGTACCCCGGCGAACCCGCCAGAGGTGGCTTGCAGCGGATATGCGCCGACGCGAATTTGTCACGGGAGCGGGGTATTTGATGCGCTGGTGGCACGCCGCAGCCTCTGGCGGGCGCGTTTGTCGAGCGCGTCCGGGCTGGCGGCGTTGGCGAATCCGGCGCTCACATCTCGCAGGAGCTCGAGAAATCGGTTCGCCAGAGGCGTCAGCTCCCGGATGCGGCGCCGACGCACACCTATTTTTCGAATTCCGGCCTCCGGCAAGCGGACGGGCCATATCGGAGCGTCCCACCCGAGAAGAGTCAGGGAGTTCACCAGCCCGACGGCATCGGATTGGCTGATCAACCGCTTGGTTAGAACCGCCGAATTGGTACTGACGCAATTGTCCGGCCACGGGACACCCGCGTTCAGAAAAGTAGCGTGAACTTGCGCGTAGGCAGACCCGCCGGGACGCGGCACGACCCAGGGCTGCTCTCGAGCCTGGGCGAGTGGTACGACTGCACGACCCGCGAGTGGGCTATCGTAACCAACCCCGAGCACCAGGGGGTCGGCCAACAGGAACTCTTCGATTAGTTCGGGAGAGGACTCCGGGCGCCCCACCGCTGCGATGGCTATGTCTAATTCGCCGCTCGCCAGTGCACCGTCGAGCAGATCATCGTGTCCCTCCACCACGGTGATGGTCAGGGCCGAGCTGTCCTGATGCAGCTGGCGCAGCGTCTGCGGGATCAAGCTTTCGACCAGAGACGGCGTTGCGCCGATTGCAAGGGGACCGCTGTGTCCGTGCCGTTGCAGGCCTATCTCCTGTTCGGCGCCATTCAAGAGAGAGCGAAGCTCCCGTGATCGACGTACCAGGACTGCGCCGAATTGATTGACTTCCGCGCCTTTGGGGGACCGCGTCAGCACTCGTACGCCGAGCCTGCGCTCGAGCACGGCGACGCTGTTCGAAAGAGCCGGCTGAGAGACACCGAGCGCCGCGGCCGCGCGGCTCAAGGAGCCATGCTCATGAATCGCGAGCAGGTGAGAAAGATGACGCGGATCGAGAGTCATGGCACTCGCGATGATATCACGCCAGATTATGGAGCTGCCAAAACATATGATTGGACGGAATGACTCGGGCACCGAATAGTAATCTCCTGCGGGGCAGAAACCTGCGTGTGAGCGGGACGAGATGCACAGCGAGTCCTCGGATTCAGGCGATGAGTACTCTCGGGGGGATGCCGGACACCTCCGAGGGCGCGCTTCGTTGGCTGCTGAAATGAAAGGACCGGTCGCCCCGATATTCCGGGAGGGCGGCTCCGGACGCGGCCGTGTGGTCGGGACTGGCGCCGAGGCGATAGTGCGCGTGCTGAAAGCGGCCGGCGTGGACCACGTCTTTGGCCTTGCGAGCGGAAAGCTCTCGCCCCTGTTCCGAGCGCTCGCGCAGAGCGAAGGCCTTCGCTATACCGGCGTGCGACACGAGGCGGCCGCGGGATTCATGGCGGCAAGCCTCTACGCGGCCCGGGATCGCATTGCGCTATGCCTGGGAGAGACAGGACCGGGCGGGCTCAATCTGATGACGGGTCTGGGCGGAGCGGCAGCCAACAGCCTCGCTGTGCTCGCGATTACATCGAGCAATGCCTCGCAGATGATGTCACCGGCCCGCGGAGCATTCAGCTCGACGGACAATGAAAAAATTTTCAGTACGATCACCAAGTGGAGCGCGACGATCCGGGATGCAGCGCGCATTCCGGAGGTGCTGCACCGGGCGCTGAGGATCGCGCTCACAGGACGGCCGGGCCCTGTCCACGTGGATGTTCCGGCGGATGTGCTGTCCGCACAGTGTGAATACGACATCACGGAGATCGACGCACCACCAACGAGCTATCGTGCGCTGATTGCGCCGATGCCGCCGGTCCGCGAGCTTCAAACTGCGGCGCAGCTTCTGGTGCAAGCCAGACGGCCGTTACTGGTGGCGGGCGGCGGCGTGGCGCGCTCGGGAGGTGAGCAGGCCTTTCGCGCGCTCGCCGAGAGGCTCACCGCTCCGGCGATTACGACACAGATGGGTCTTGGCGTCCTGCCGACGGACCATCCGAGCTTCATCGGACAAGGGGGGCTCATCGGCGGTCCGGCTGCCGTGCGCGCGATGCGGGAAGCGGACGTAATGCTCGCGGTTGGCTGCCGCTTCTCATCCTTCATGTGGATCGATGGGCCGCCAAAGTGGTGGGACGCGCCGGGCAGGCAGCTGATCCAGATGGACATCGACCCGCAGGTGCTCGGGCAGAATGCGCCTCTCACACTGGGACTGCTTGGAGACGCTCGACAGGCTCTCGAGGGAGTCCTGGACACGATTGCTCGCGGGCTAGAACCAAAGGCGGATCGCTCGTGGAGAGCCTCTCTCTCGCGCGAGCGGCGAGAATATGTCGACAGACTTCTGGGTGACGCGGCGGACGGCCGCTGCGAATGTTTGCATCCCGCCGTGCTGATGAATGAGGTCGGAGCGTACGTTCGGCCGCAGGACTTTGTCACCTTCGACGGCGGCCATACGAGCTTCTGGAGCAACGAGTTCATCCCGGCTCTTGAGCCGAGAACCCGGTTCCACGAGCCAGGCATGGCCCACCTTGGATTCGGGCTGCCGGCAGCCATCGCTTTGGCGCGAGCCTTTCCGGACCGCAGATCTTTCTGTATCACCGGCGACGGAGCTTTCGGCTTCACGATCCAGGAGCTCGATACGGCGCGGCGTTACGGCGCCAAGGTGATCACCGTCATTCACAACAACCGGTCCTGGGGCGTGATCCGGGCGGGACAAAAGGCCAGTGGCTTTGATCTCGGCACCGATCTGTCGGGCACGGATTACGCGGCGATCGCCCGCGCGTTCGGCTGCCATGGCGAGCGCGTCGAAAGCGCAGACCAGATCGGGCCGGCCCTGGCTCGCGCCGCGGATAGCGCTCTACCTGCGGTCATCGACGCCCTGGTGGATTTCGTTCCCCACCCCATGCTAAGGGCGTTCGGTGCAAGCACGGCGGCGAGATGAAGGTCACATGAGCGCCCAGGATCTCGTCCGGCTGCGCCAGGTGGCGAGCCCGGCGTGCACCGCGAGATCCGGATTGCGATGCCGCTCGCCGCATGTTTCGGCACGATGACGCCGGACCGCAATGGCGGGGCCGCTGAGGCGGAAGGCGACGGCAACCCGGGCCTCCGTGGCGGCTATCAACCTGGAATATCTGCTCGCCGTTCCGCTCCCGTCGCGAGCGTCGACCTGCGGTCGATTTGAAGTAGGGGAACGTCGAAGAAGCGGGGTCAATGATGGCACGTGTGATCTACATCGGAGCTCCTGAGGCCGACGCCGCCAGCTTTGCGGCGCGCGCCCGGTCGGACTTCCCGGGGATCGAGCTGTACGCGACGGACGGTCGGGGTGCGGTGGTCGAGCAGCTGGCGGATGCCGAAGCAATCATCGCACATCACTTCCAGTTTGATGACGCGCTCGTTCGGCATGCGCGCCGGTTGCGGTGGATTCAATCGCTGACAAGTGGCACGGACACGATTGTCCAGCTGCCGTCGTTGGCGCCTGAGGTGGTGATCACCTCTACACGCGGAATGCACGGCCCTCAGATGTCGGAGCTGGTATTCCTGCAGATGCTGACCCTGGTTCGTAACTTTCGACGCACGCTCGACAACCAGCGCGAGCGCCGATGGGAACGCTGGCCACAACCGCTGCTTTGTGGCAGGACGACGGTCATCGTGGGCGTGGGCGCCATCGCGGAGGCCCTGGCGCTGCGCTGTCAGGCATTCGGGATGAAAGTCCTCGGGGTGTCCAACTCGGATCGTCAGCCACCAGGTTTCGGCGGGATATTCACCCGGCGCGAATTGCGGGCAGCGGCCGGGCGCGCTGATTTTCTGGTATTGACCGTGCCGCTCTCGGAGGAAACGGAAAATCTTGTGGACGAGCGGATACTGAGCGGCATGAAGCCGGGCGCCTTTTTGATCAACGTGGCACGCGGTGGCGTGCTCGACGAGCGGGCGCTGCTCGACTGTCTGCGCGCAGGGCGGATCGCTGGCGCGGCGCTCGATGTGTTCAGACAGACGCCGTTGCCGGCTGACGATCCCCTATGGGCCGAGGAGCGACTCATCATAACGCCCGTGCTGGGTGGCATGAGCGACGTCTATCTCGAGCAGGCATATCCTCTCGTGAAAGAGAATATACGGCACTTTCTCGCGGATCGACTGGATCTGATGATGAATATCGTTCAACGGACAGGCGCATGGGAGTAGTGCGCATGTCACGAGCTGCGTCTAGATTTCTCAACAGTGTGTCCTGCGGCGAACTGCAGCGGCGATGGCGCGCTGTTCGCGCCGCAATGCGCGAGCGCGGAATCGATGTCCTCATTCTACAGAACTCTAGTGATTGGGTCGGTGGATATATTCGATGGTTCACGAACGAGCCGGCGACGAATGGTTATCCGAGCAGCGTCGTCTTTCCCCTGGAGGGGGGCATGTCGGTAATCGAGCAAGGACCGTTCAATCAGGTGCGAGAGAGTGATGACGCCGAAACGCGTGGTACGGGAATAGCGCGCCGATTGACGACTCCCAATTATCCGTCTGTGTATTACACCGGCGGGTACGATGCCGAGATTGCCGCGGGCGAGGTGCGCCGGTTTGGAGCGAAGTGCATGGGGCTGGTTGCGCCGGCTGCGATGTATCACAGCTTCGGAAAACGGCTGCTCGAGCTGCTAGCGCACGATATCTCGATCGTCGACGCGACGGATTTTGTCGACCGGATCAAAGCCATCAAGAGCACGGAGGAGCGCGAGCTCATCCGATCAGTCGCTGCGATGCAGGATCAGGTGATGGCAGGGGTGCGTGAGTTCGTCCGCCCTGGGCTCAAGGACTTCGAGGTCGCAGCGTATGCGCAGTACCTGTCGCAGCAGCTCGGCAGCGAACAGGGGATTTTCCTCTGCTCTTCAGCGCGTCCCGGACAGGCGGCAAGCTTTCGTCCGCGGTTCATGCAGGGCCGGACACTGGAAAAAGGAGACGTATATTCGCTCCTCGTGGAGTGCAACGGCGCTGGTGGCTTCTACACGGAACTCTCGCGTATCTTCGTTCTTGGACGGGCGCCGGCGGAACTGCGGGAGGCGCAGTCGGCGGTCGTAGAGGCGCAGTCGAGGGCGCTGGCTCTGCTGAGGCCAGGCGCGTCATGCCGAGAGATTTTTGAGGAGCACAATGCATATCTGCGCAGCTCCGGTCTGCCGGAGGAGCGGCGCCTCAGTACGCACGGCATGGGCTACGACATGGTCGAGCGTCCCCTGATTCGACAAGATGAAAATATGCGGATCGAGGAGAACATGACGATCGTATGTCATCCCGGCATTCTCACGGAGCGTCTGTTCGCGCACAATACCGACGTTTACATGATCGAGAGCCACGGTCCGTCCAAGTGTCTTCATCTGACTCCCAAGGAGATCATGGAGATCTAGCGGAAGTTCTGCCCCGCTGCGAACCCTGAGGTAGTCAGCATAGACTGATTTATTTCCGGCATTTCCTCGAATCCAAATGGATTTTCATGGTGCAAATATATAGTCACTAATTTATTGCATTGAGGCGAAGTGGCGCGATTCATCCCGTCACCACATGGCGTCGCTACAAAGGGCGTGTGTGCGCGGCGCATCTACTGCGGCGAAGCTATCGCGAGGGAGAGGGGGTCTGGAAGGAGACCGTTGGCAACCCTCCCATCTGCCTGCGCCGCTGATCGAGGTGATTCGCCGCGCGATGCGCGGGGAGACCTTCGTGTCGCTCGGAGAGCGGCTTCTAGTCGCGCGCTCCTTACCTAACGGGCACGTGCAGGCGGTACGGACAGCGATGCGGTGATTGGGGTTCTAGTCGTTGATCGCCTCACGGGACTGCCCTGAGCGAGACCGGCTGTGCGCGATGGTGGCCGCGCGAGTGCTGGCGCCGCACACGAAGTTGTCGACCACACGCTGGTGCAGCACGATGACGCTCGCCGAGGAGTACAGACCTCCTGACATAGCCCCTTGCCGTGGCCAAAATCCGGAGCTTTTTGGTGCTGGGGATTCGGACCAATACCTGTCCGGTTTTTCGACCCGGTAGCGGGCAAGTGCCGGATACAGCGGGC
>JAJZDX010000080.1 GCA_021805865.1 Pseudomonadota bacterium | reverse complement strand
AGCGCAGCCGTGATCCAGATCACTCCGCAGATGCGGGTGCTGGTGGCGATCGAGCCGGTCGATTTCCGCAGGGGGATCGACGGGTTGAGTCAGGTATGCCGTGCCGTGCTATCTGCCGACCCACTGTCGGGTACGGTCTTTGTGTTCCGTTCGCGTTCGGCGAAGGCTATAAAACTCCTGGTTTACGACGGCCAGGGGTTCTGGCTGGCGCAGAAGCGTATGTCCTCGGGGCGTTTCCGATATTGGCCGACGGCAACCGATGCCCTGAGCCGGCGCCTTGCGGCGCACGAGTTCACCGCGCTGATCTGGGGAGGCGATCCGCAGCGCGCCCAGGCGGCCCCGATGTGGCGTCGCATCGGGTTCGATGCTCCCGGCAGAGAGGCCCCTCGAGCCTGATCGGCTACGCTGGCGGGCCTCGCGAGAGGCTCGCCAGGCTCTCCCGGTAATTCCACGGCAGCCACTGCCCGGGCCGCTCGGCCGCATCGCTCGCATGGCGCGAGAGCGCCACCAGGTAATCGAACACATCGACGCCTGCGAGCTCGGCGGTGTGGATCAGGCTCATGAAGATGTCCCCGACCCGTGCGCCGTTCAAGGTCTTGTAGAACAGGCTGTTCTTTCTGTGCAGGATCGCCTTCTTCAACACCCGCTCGCATACGTTGTTATCCAACGGTGCCCCCGCCGCGCGCAAAAACAGCGTCAATGCGCTCCAGTGCTTGGTCATGTACTGGATCGCCTCTCCGAGGGTCGAGTTCGGCTCGACGCGCCGCTCGGCGAACTGCTCCTGCATCCACTCCCCGAGCCGATCCATCAACGGACCGCTCTGTTTCTGGTGCAGCTGCAACCGCTGCTCGGCAGAGAGTCCCTGTTTGTGGGCATCGGCATCGATCCGGTACACCTCCCGTAGCGTCTCGAGCACGAAGCGCACCTCATCGGGGAAGCTCTCGGCGATCTCCACGTAGCGGCGTCTCGAGTGCGCAAGACAGCGGGCGAGCAGCGTCTCAAACTCCTTCGACTCGTTCGCCGCGAGGGCGTCGCACATGTGGATCGGCGGTGGGAGCCCAGCCGCTCGGCGCCTCAGGACCTCATCGAGGTTCTCTCCGGCGTGGCGCACTCCGGTGAAGAACAACACGATCTTCCTGCCACCGGTCACCGCGACGATCCCGGAGGTAAACACCCCCGTGCGGCTCTCCTCGGCATCATTCCCCAGGGCCGCCGCGCGCTGCTCACGCGTCAGATGCAGGATCTTCATCGTCGTGTCGTCGTTGTGCACGAGCGCGTCCTGGGCGGCCTGGCGGATGAGTTCCTCGTGCACCGGGACGTACTGCTCGGCGCCTGCCTTCACCAAGTCCCATTGCGTCGCCGCCGGCAGCGGCACTCCCATCCCGCTCTGCAGCCGCTCGATGCGGTTGAACGGCAACCCTGCGCCGTACTTCAGCATCCCGATCATGGCGGGGACCGTCTCGTCGTACTTCTGCTCGCCCACCTCCGCCGGCGCCGGGGCCGTATACACCTCTCCGCACAGATTACAGCGCAGCCGATCCCGCTCGTACACGGTGGCCGAGAGTGGCGCCATCGCCTCGATCCGTACCGCTTGCGCCGCCTCGGCGCACGGATACACCTTCCCTTGGCTGCAGCCGGGACAGCTATCCCCGCCTGAGAGCGTCGGGTGCGTGATCTTCACCCGCCGCGCCCCGGTGTAGGCCGAGGCGGCGTTGCGACCGTGACCAGCGCCCCCGGGCCGCTTAGCGCGCGACCCCTTACCCGTGGGGTCGGCTGCAGCCTCCTCCTGCGCCTCGCCGAGTACCGTCTCGGTCTTCTCCGTCGCCGCCCCAAAGATCATCCGCTGGAACCGCTGCACGGAGAGCGTCTTCGCATCGATCTCGGTGCGCAAAAACCCAATCAGCGCGATGGCCGCCTTGAGCTTGCCGCTCTCCTCGGCGCTCAACGCCGTCTCGGCCTTCGTGACAATTGCCGTCAACTCTTCCTGTGAGACCTTCAGCACCGGCGGCTTGCGGGGCCGATGATGCTTGTGCTTGCGGCTCACGAGAGCAGTCGCTCGCGAAAGTCCGCCACCAGGGGCAATCCCAACACGTCCTTGATCGTACGGTTCGGGCGATGCGTCAAATCATCCTTGCCCCGTCCCTGGGTGCGCCCCAGCATCACCCAGTTCGCCGCCCGGTAGCAGGTGCCGCGATGACGGGTCGTGTCCACGAACGTCTCGGCAAAGTGCACCGGGTGGCCGTACACCTTCTCCCACTCGCAAGAGAGCATCCGCGTCATGCTCGAGAGCAGGTGCGAGGCCAAGTGCGGCACGTTCACCCACGGTAGGATCAGATAGCGGGTGTTGTAGGCGAGGAAGCGCAGGTTGCGCTGCCGCACCGCCGGGCTCCACCCGAGGTAGCGGTCGCGCGGGGAAAGATGCCGCGGCGCCGAACTCCAGGCAAACAGCGCCACCGGCCTGGAACCTGCGAACACCATGAACTTCAGCTGCTCGCCGACCGGCTGGCTGTAGCCGAGGTAATGATGCTGCTCGAGCAGCCCATTGAAGCAGCCTTCCTCGCCCGTGCGCCGCACCTGCCGGAACTGAAGCGCCCCGAGCTCGCGCAGCTTCCCGGATATCTCCGTGCGCTCGACCTCGATCGATCCCGGTCGCGCCCGTACGGCAAGCGGGTTCGGCGGCCGCCACTTCACCGCCGGCAGCTCGATGTGCCCCGCGCGATCCAGCGCCAGCATCAACCCCCGGGCGACCATATCCCGCGGCGCTCCGTTCGCCTGTCGCCACTCCCACGCCTCGCACAGCCGCTGCGACAGCCGTCGCCGGCTCTCCCCAGGGTACGCAGCGATCAGCTCGCGGATGACGCCGACGTCGGCCGCAGTGACCGGTCGGCCGCGAAACGTAAGCACGGTCTCCATGACCGGGGACGATAGCGAAA
>JAJZDX010000053.1 GCA_021805865.1 Pseudomonadota bacterium | reverse complement strand
TGCGGGGATCGGGCCGGGTTCGATCGCCGTAAAGGTTGAGTCAAACGCCGCGCAGCAGGCGGACGACTCGCGGTTCTTGTGGCGCGTTCCGGCGCCCACCGCCGCGGGAAACACGATGAGCACCCCCTTGATCCTGGGGGCCGTCGAGACGCCGGGCGGAGCGTGCGCTAATACGGGTGCGATCGCCCAGGACGGCACAGGGGCGCTCGTGAGCTGCCAGGGCGGCACCTGGCAATCGGTCGGCGGCGGGCACTGGCGCGCGCCGGTGTCGACCTTCGCGGCCCTGCCGGCGAGCGGGAATCAGAATGGCGATGTCCGCCTCACCTTGGATACCGACCGGGCATTCGCGTGGAATGGCGGCTCGTGGGCGGCACTGGCGGTCGACCAAAATGGGAACCTGACCGTGCCGCACCACCTGACGGCGGAAAACGGGGGTGTGAGCACCTCGACGAGCTGCTCGGGCCAAGGCGTGCTGACCGCAGGCGACATTACGATGACCACAGACAATGGCTGTGGCGTCAGCGGTTCGGCAATCCAGATGGGGAGCCCCGTCACTGGGCAGGGGTACGCCATCGTCGATGACCAAAGCGGAGCCCTGAACATCTGGAATCAGAATCAGAATGACTCCGTCTTCAAGGCCCACTCGAATGGCGAGTGGGACAGCGAAGAGGGAGGATTCGTCCTGAACGGCGCCGGCAACGGGTCATATGAGGGCAATTCGGGATGGGGTTTCCAGCCCCGGTACGGATCCGGGTGGTCGATGGTCACGAGCGTCAACGGTGCCCTGAACTCACAGGCAGGGGCTGCGGCCGGGTCCATTCACGCGAATGACTACTTCGATCGCGCGAGCGGCGAGTGGTTCTCCCAAGTCGCACAGCAGGTCAACAATCAGCAGGGACAGATCAATAACCTGAACAACGAGTACAGCAGCCAGCAGGGCGAAATTAACGGGAACACGAGCGCCATCGCGAACGTCAACAATAACCTGAATCAGGGGCCGTGCTCGACGGGGTACAACTCACTCTCTCAATTGTGCGCCGAGATCCAGAATTTCGGCGCCGCCAACATGGGCAAGCTGATCACCACAGGCACCCAGGGGCCGACGACCTACAGCTACTGGGGCTGGTGCGGCAGTCGCTACTATCGGTACCGCTGTATCCAGTACGGCACCAGCCCGCCGACCGTCAATCTGACGGCCTCCTCTGCTCCGGAGCTCGTATTTGCCGACGCCACCGCTGGCATCGGTCAGCCGGGGTGCGGGGCGAGCGCGAACACGAAGCAGATCACCCTGTCAGCCACAGAGTCCGGTGCAACGATCGCTTCGCAGAGCGCGCAGTACGCCAAGGGTGGGTCGAACTACAACCCCACCGATATGTACTTCCCGTTCTCACTGACCTTCACATTACCCGCCGGGCAATCGGGGCAGATCCAGCTCACGGGCGGAGAAAATGGACTCGGGTGTGGATCGATTCAGTACGCGGTCTATCAGCTTTGAGGGCGCGATGATGAAACTGCCTAACATCGATATGCACCGGCCGCTGCCGCTGTGGATCCCCATCGCGATGATCACATTCTTGGTCACTCTGTGGGATGGTCTACCTCACATGGAGTATCTGCCATGCGCTCTGATACTCGCCGCCGTGTAGTCGCTGTCCTCGCCCTTGCGGCGTTGCTGCTCCCGGTCATTGCACTCGCCCAGTCGGCCAGCCCGTTGCCGGCCACGAGCACGGCCGGGCAGACCACGCACATCCTCACTTCCATCCAGAACGATTTTATCGGGTCGATGGGCGGATGGCTCTCTCACGCAACGGCCGCGGCGCAGGACTTATTCACCTATCTCGCGGTGTTCGAGCTCATGTGGGTTGGGATCCAATGGGCCTTAAAACGGCCCGAGCCGCATGAGCTGATCGGCTCGCTCGCCGTCAAGATCGCGTTCTTTGCGCTGTTTTACTTCGGCGTGATCGGCATGGCGCCGCACTGGATTCCGCTGTTGCTTCATATGTTCCAACGCGCCGGGCTCGTCGTGACGGGCATGTCGGGGACTTCCGCCAATGCGCTCACCCCCGCGAACCCCTCGGCGATCTTCGGGCAGAGCTGGACGGCGATCCGAGGTCTCGCGGCCGCCGTGGAGAGTCAGCTCAGTCTGCTGCATCCGCTCGACGATACGCTCATGGGTTTCTCGGCGGTCATCTCCGCCGTGGTGTTCATCTTGGCCTACGCCCTGTTGGCGTTCGAGGCGCTCATCATCAACATCGAGGCGAGCGTGATCCTCGGTGCCGGGGTGTTCATGCTCGCCTTTGCCGGGAGCAACTGGACCACGACCTTTTCCGAAAAGTACCTGAGCTACGTGTTCAGTATCGGCGTGAAGTATTTCGTGCTGACCGTGATCCTGGCGCTCGGCGCGGACTTGCCGACCGAGATTCAGCACGTGTTCCATGCCATGAATGCCCAGGGTGGATATGGCTGGATTACACCGATCGAGGCGTCATTCATGACGCTGGTCTACGGCGTGGTGGGACTCTCCGCGCCGGGGATCGCCGGCAGCATGCTCTCGGGCAGTCCGTCGCTGTCGACCGGCAGCTTCATGGGCGCCGCGGCGGGCGGCGCGGGAGTGGCGGCTGCGGGCGTCGGCGCCGCCGCGGGTGTCGCGGGCCTCGCGGGCTCCGGGGCTGCGGGGCTCGCCGCCATGGCGAAACGGCTCGGTGGCGGTGCCTCGGCGGTAGGCGGTATCGCGGGCGACATGGGGGCCATGGGCATGCTCGGAGCCATGGCCGGGACGAATCGCAGTGCGGGTGGCGGGGGTGGCGGCGTCGCGGGCCTCGTCCGCTCGCTCGGTCCCGGCTCGAGCGCCCCTGCGGGCAGCGTCGGTGGAGGCTCGGGACCTCGCGGTTCAGCCGCCGGCACCGGCACGGGCGGCCGTGCCGGCGCGTGGTCGGTGGACTCCCGAGGCACGGCTCGACCATCTGCGCCCGGAGGGCGGATCTCGCCGGGAGGATCGGCCCGGCCAGCAGGTGCCGCCGAAACCGCCACGGGCGGACCAGCGCCGAATATTCGGTTCGGGGACCGCGGCGCAGGTTCGGCGTCGCGTCAGGCGGGGGCGGCCGGCTCTGGGGCCGCCCCCGGCCAGGGACCGGCGAATGGCCCGAGCGCAGACTCAGGCGCCACAGGTCCGACGGGCGGTAGTTCGACGGGCCAAGCTCACCCCGGCCAGGATCACGGTGCAGGCGCGAATACAGGCGGTCTTTCGGCCGGCACCGGCTCTGCGGGCGGCGGGCAGGACGGCATCGCGGACCCGAAGGGGACTGCGCCGGGCGCAGCCGCAGAGGGTGCCGGGGCGGAGAAGGGAGTGCCCCCCGCAGGGGACGACAAGGGCTTCTTCAACCGCACCGCCGCTCAGCACGCGATGAACGTCGCCAAGCATGCCTCGCGGGGCCTCGGCCATGCGCAGGATGCCCTGCGCCATCAGGGGCTCTCAGGGGGGATCAATATCCGGCTGAATCATCCGGAATAGCGCCCGGATTGCGGCACAGCTCGAAAAGCGTGTCTTTTGTCTCGCTTTGCCCCTAGTACCCCTTGCGCCGCAAGTAACCCATAACTATTATGGGTTCGTGGGCGATCTGATCGACATGGAGCAGTGGCGCGGCGGAACGCCGAAGGCCCTGACCGCAGAGCAGGCGGTCGCACTCGTGCGCCATTTGGCCAAGGAGGGCAATTACCGATTCACGGAACATGCCCTGGATCGGATGCATGAGCGGCACATCACCGCAGTACAGGTTATCTCGGTGCTCAAACGCGGCGATCTCATCGCAGGACCGGAGCGCACCGCGCAGGGAACTTGGGAAATTCAGCTCTCCGATATTGCAGCCGGTGAGCGCGTCACGGTCACTGCGGTAATTGATTCGGAAGGAATCAGGCAGGTTGTGTTGGTTGTCATTGTGGTTACGGTATTTTAGGAGGTAGCGCCATGTTTCAGTACAAAGGCTGCGGCCTCGATAATGTCTATCTCGCCAACGGATATGAGCGAAGGACTACGAACAGCGGTATGGAAGTGGTGCACATCGAGGACATGGAGGGACTGCACCGCACAATTGCCCTCACCGTTGCCGTGAACCCGCTCGATATCGGCGGCGCGGAGTTTCGCCTTCTGCGCAAGGAACTCGATATGTCGCAGCGCGTGATCGCTGGCGTGCTTGGCGTGCAGGAGCAGACTGTTTCGCTTTGGGAACGCGGCGAACAGCCAGTACCCCAGTATGCTGCGGTGTTGATCTCCGCGATGGCGCGCGAGTATTTCTCCGGCCAGGCCGCGATGAAGACCGTGATCGACCGTGTGTGCTCGGCGGATCGCGCCATCGAGAAGGTGAGGCTGCTGATTGAGCGGACCGATCAAGGCGCTTGGATGCAGAAGGCCGCGTAAGTGACGCTGGCTGGAGGGTCCGGAACCGCTATCCGACCGACTAGCTGGAGATGCCATGTTGAAACTGTTGAACAAGTGCCTCCGCGCCGTGCGCGAAACGATCCAGCTGATCCAGGATATCGGGAAAATGAGCCGAGGATTTATTAGGAGGCAGCTGCTCGAGCGAGCCGAGGCCAGCGGATACGCAGCAGAGACCGCATCAACAGTGCGGATCGGGGTCGCGCGCGTGCGATTTTACGAACATGGGGCCGCTCGGGAGTTGCAACGCGAAGGCCATGGAATCGTGCAAGATGGCTTTTTCAGCGTATCCGTCTGCACTTTGGATCCCGGAGTCCGGATGGCGATGGAGTTGCGTGCGCTGAGCATGCCGCGAGGATGGAATGGTTGATTTCAATTGGGCTGGGATTGCGTAGTGACGCTCAGCCTCGGCTGGCGGCCGCGGCGAACTGCGCAAGAGTCTTACCTACCCACATGCCGCGCGCAGCGCTTATTGCGGCATCGCTGAGATCCCTTTCCATCGCGAGGAGGTCGACCACGGTCGCATTCTTGGTCGCGCCTCGGGTTTTGGCACTATCAAATAACGGAATGACATGCACGGTGTGTTCCCCGTCGGTGATCGGTAGCGGAATCTTCCCTATCCATGGACTCGTGTAGGCGGTTTCCCCCTTGGCCTTCTGCCCGCCGGTAGGAATTAGCGCGTAATCGGCGGTTGCAACGCGATCACCGAGCAGCACTCCGAATCGGCCCCACTGCAACACGTAGTCTCTGTTCGCGCGCGACCGCCAGACTTGCATGGCGTGTCGTTCTTCTTGCTCGAATACAGTGCTGTCACATCCGTTCAGCCTGCAGAAGTGCTCAACGACCCGATCGAGCAGCGCGGGCTGCGCCTCGCCGCTCGCAATCATGTTCCGTAATTGACCGATGTGGTGTACATGATGACAGAGCGTGCAAATGCAGCCTAACCTGATAAGGCTTGCGGTAGCCGGTCTACCGTCGTCAACATACCGCCAGTCTTCATGCGCGTTCACGCCGAGACCGCTTTCGCGGCTGGCCTTTTGTCCGCAGATTTCGCATGTGAAGTCAGCGATCTGCCGCACCGCTTCTCGGAGATTGGCCCAGCGGGACTCGGTCAGGTACGACCGGAGATTCTTGCGCCACAGCGGCGGCGGTACGAGCTCAATCCTTAACCTCAGTTCTTGCACGATGACCTCCTGCTAGCCGGACCACCCCGTGTTGTTACCGGACCTCGTCGCTAGCGGCGAGTTTGGTGCTTACCAAGCGGTTCAGACTCACCCCGACAAGAGAATCGCCGCTGTAGCGGCACTCAGCCAGCGACTGTCGATTGCGGCGCATCATTGCCGAGCGCCTACACCATCGTCACGATCCAGCCAATAATCGTCCAGCCGAGAAACAGATCGAGCAAGAAGATCGCCCACTTATTGCGCTTCTTGCGAATGAACCCGACGATCGCCGGCAGCAGGTACAGGATCGGAAATACGACGGCACCCAAAGCTAGAGCCGCTTTAAAATCAAAGTCCATCGCAACCTCCCCACATTGAAGTCATCGCCCCGCTACCGAGGGACAGCGGCGGCGAGAAGATCCTCTTTTGCGGAGATTCTAGCTCAGGGCACGCTACCGTTCTAATTTCGCCAAAGACTCGGCCACTTCTCTGAGCCGAAGGGACAGTTCGCTCGCCTTTTCCCGCTGTCGGCCGGTGAGCTGGCGCGCCGCCTGCAGGAGCTTCCCTGCCGCCTGAAGGTCGGCGGGGGCGACGTCGAGAATGCCCGCCTCGACGATGGCGATGCACGCGGCCCGCTCGCGGGGATCGAGGCCGTACCCGCACGCCAAGTGGCGCAGGCACTCCGCGAGCGCCGCGAGCGCGGCGGTGCCGTCCACTGGCACCGCCGCCTCCTGTCCCCTGCCGTCGTCGTCCATCATTCGTCGATTGCCACCAGTATCTGCTGGCAGTTGGCTCGAGCGGCCTGCGCCTGGTCCCGCGCTGCGAGCAACGTGGGCATTTCGGCCAGTGGTGCGCTGCGGATTTCCGCATCCGGCATCGAGGCGATCGCCTCAAGAGTCCCCCGCTCCGACAGCAGCGGGTGCGCCGGGTCGAGCAGTGGTGACTCGTGCAAAGCCGGTCCACAGAGCCGGAATTTATGCTGTCGCTCGAGGCCGCGTGCCGCCCTGCATGGATCGCTCGAGCGCAGTGCGTCCTCGGCACCGGCCGGGATGCGGTTCCAGATCGCCCGGACCGCCGGGCGCAGCTTGGGCGGAAGTTGTCCCATCAGCCACGCCAGCCCCTGCACGGATTTGCGGTCCGCAAGGAGCGGTGTGACGATGCGCAGTCGCTGCGCAATAGCGGCGTCCTGCCGGCTGATGAGCTGCAATGCATCGAGCGCGTCGAGCACATCGCCGACGCCCACGTCGATCACCGCGCCGATCTCGGCTGCTGCGAACAGGTGGGCGACAAGAGCGTCACTGTCGATCGGGTTGCTTTCTTCGCCGGTCGGTGACTGGCTTTCCATGGTGAGAATGCGGCTTCCCCGCTCGGGCGCGATGCAGTGCCGTGCGATGGTGGTTTTGCCGGCATTCCCCGTGGCTGCCAAGGTCAGATAGGTGAGCTTCATGATGTCCTCGATCGGGTGGGTGGAAGGAAATCGTCGTCGCCTGTGGCCGACGGTTGACTGGCAGGAGCCACCCGCCGCCCGGCGGGCGCCCGAACGTCGAGCGCCGTCATCGCCTCTCGGTCGTGGGTTGCATCGGCGCGGCGGAGGAACTCGCAGAGCGTCTGGCGCGAGACCCCGAGACCGAGCCGCTCGCTGATCTGCCGGAGCGAAAAGCCCTCCGCCCGCAGCCGGCGGATCTCCGCTTCGTGCGGCCACAGACGCGATCGCCGATGCCAAGGCGGTGAAGGTGTCAACGTGGTGTCAGTCATGCCCCATTCCCCGGGGTGAGGCGCGGTGTCAATGCACATGCAGGGAAGACGCAGGGTGCCGTCAGAGCGGTGTCAGGCGGTGCCTGAGTCGGCTCGCCGCGCGCGCGAGAGGCCATCCGTGGCTCGCCCGATGCAGTTCCCCGTAACGGTGCAATAGACGGCCGGTCACCGGTCCTCAATCTTCGCCGATGAAATTGCCGCGTCGCTTCTTACGCCCCGCTCCGCCGCAGCTGTCCTCATCGCCTTCCGCAAGGAGGCGTCGCAGTTCGTCGTTTGGGTCCGTGCCCCCCGGTGAGGGAGTCAGGGCGGTGCCGCTCGCAGGCGGCTCCGTTGCCGATGCACCGGCAACATCGTGGTCCGACACGGCGCTCGCTGACGGACCGGTCGCCGATTTCGACGCGGACGGCTTGCGCCTCGAGCGGCGCTTGCGGCGAACTGGTTGGCGTGCCGGACTAGAGTCCGGATCGTTGCTTGCGCAAATCCCGGTGATAGTCCGTGCAAGTACCGGCATACCGGCCTGCTCGCAGACTTTCGCAATCTGCGCAGGCTGATATCCCGCCCCAATCATCTCTCGGATACGTGCCTGCACTGCATCCTGAGCCAGGATCGTGCGCTTTCCGGCGCGCTCTGCGCGGGCCGGCGGCGGATCAGTTGCAGCCAGTTGAGCCAAGCCGGACAAGATGCCGGCCGTGGTCTGATCGATGTCATATGTCTTGCTCATCGCCTGCTCCGGTGGCGCGCCCGAGGTGGGCCGCTTCGTCCCCATTCCCCTCCGCCGGGTTCTCGCTCGGTCTGCGTTCCGCAGCGCAGTCTGTGCTCTGCGAGAAGGCGTAGCCGCCGAGTGGGCACTGGGACGGTCCTATGGGTGTCGGGCGAAGCCTGACCAAGGTGTCGGTGGAGCGAACGGGAGCGGCGCCTGCGGCGCCGGCCCGTGTAGCTACACCGACCTACCTTGTACCGACTCCTCTGGCGCATTTTTCATGACTCCGGCCGCGCACCGGCAAGTAACGAGTCTTGCTTTCGATCTGCACGCTGGTCGGGGAATGGATCATGGACAGACGTACCCACATGCTCCGTATCCGCGTCTCCGACGACGAGCATCGCGCGATCCAGTCCGCTGCACAGTCGGCCGGCCTGTCGGTCTCCGAATGGCTGCGCCGGTGCGGTGCGCAGCGCGATCCCCGGATTGCCGCACTCCGCGAACTACGTGGCGAGCTCGGCCGTCAAGGCGGGCTCCTGAAGCTCGCCATGGGCGGAGGGCACAGCGGCAGCGAACTACGTGAGGCGCTGGCGGCGCACAGCCGCGTGGTCGCCGCGGTCGATGAGGCGCTGCGCGATGCTCGCTAAGGTCATTCGCGCTACGGGCGCAGCGCACATCGGCGACGCGGTACGGTATGTCGCGCGGGACCGGCCCGATCAGGCCGGTGAGCCGCGCCCCGAGATGTGGGTCCACGGCTTCGATTGCCCCCTCGATAGCCGCGCTGACCGAGAGACTGCCATCGACATCATGCGAGCGCAGATGGCGGCAAGTGGGCGGCGACCGAAGCCGTATCATGTGACCATCAGTTGGCAGGCCGGCGAACATCCGACGCGCGAGCAGGCCGTGCGTGCTGCCAAGCACGTGATGGGCCGGCTTGGCTTCGTTGGCTGTCCAGCAGTGGCCGCAATGCACCGCGACACGGACAATGATCATCTGCATCTTGTGGTGTGTCGGGTGGACGAGTCCGGCCGGATCCACGCGGTTCCGCACCACGACTATCTGCTACTGGATAGGGCGATGCGGGAAATCGAGATCGAGCAGAAGTGGGCGCGATCGCATGGACCGTGGATCACCGTGGACACCCAGGATGGCCCGCAGATCGTGCGCATGTGTCGCACCGAGCGGCGGGCGCGCGGTCTCTTGCGGGACCGGGGTCAGCAGCCAGGTCCCGGTCCCGAGGCCGTGCAGATCGAGACCGCGACCGGCGACATTTCATTCGAGTCATGGGCGGCCGACGCACCGGCTGCGGCGCTACGCGCCGCGGTGGAGCGCGAGGGCGCGACGTGGGAGGACGCGCATCGCGCGCTCGCTGAGTACGGCCTCACGATCCAGCGCAAGGGGTCCGGTCTCGTCGTCACCACCACGGTACCGGGTGCCGATGGCACGCCGCGGGTGCTCGCCGCGAAGGCGTCGCAGCTCGGCCGGTGGGCGAGCAAATCTGCACTCGAGCGCCGACTCGGAGAGTTCACGCCGCCTGCATCGTCCCTACCGGCGGCTGATCCCGCCCGTACCTATGAGGCGGCCGTGGCCGCCGCCAGGGTGGACCTCAATAATGAGGCCCCGCCGCGCGATGGGGGTGCCGAGCGGCCCGCCGGCCGCGAGGGCGATCGGCAGCGGGCCAGCGCCGCCCATGAGCAGGACCACCAA
Organism: Pseudomonadota bacterium; assembly: GCA_021805865.1. Classification (GTDB taxonomy): domain Bacteria; phylum Pseudomonadota; class Gammaproteobacteria; order Steroidobacterales; family Steroidobacteraceae; genus 13-2-20CM-66-19. The sequence goes on along the minus strand of JAJZDX010000053.1, from coordinate 10,026 downwards.
CGGCAAGGCCACCGCTCACAGGAATATCAACAGCAGGATCACAGCGAGGCTGGACAGCAGCGCGGTAAGCGCGACCAGGACGAGCGTGCCCGACGTCGCGCCGAGCGACAGGCGGAGCGAGACGCACTCGCGCAACGTTTTGCCGCCGGCGAGGCCGAGCGGCGGGAGGACGCGAAGAAGCGTCGCGAGGCCCTGCGCGCGCAGCACGCTGCCGAGCGTCGGGCGCTCACGGAGCGACTGCGTGCCGAACGGCAGGCCGCCCGCGCGGCGCTCGCCGCCGAGGGCGTCGATCGCCGCACAGCGGATTCGCTCTTCGCATTCAAGGCCGCTGCCGCGCGCGAGCAGATGGCCAAGCGCCAGCGTGACGAGCGACAGGCGCTCAGCGCGGAACTCTCACGCGGGATGGTCTGGCGCGTATGGCTCGAGCAGCAGGCCGAGCGCGGCGACGAAGCGGCGCAGGCTGCGCTGCGCGGCATCCGCTATCGCGAACAGCGCAAGCGCAGGAAGGATGAGGGGGATCAGGCGAACGGGATCGAGGGCGAACCGCTCGATCGACTCGCGGCACTGCACGAGAAGCTGCGCCGCGGGCCGGATGATCTGATTCTGGCCGCGCTTGTCGCCGAGCGTGATCGGCGAGGCCGACACATTATCTACCGTCGCGCGGCATCCGCCGCGCGCGGCCCAGGCGAAGCGCTCTTTGTCGATCGCGGGCCGCGCATCGACATGCTCTCCAAGGAAGATGCCGCCCTCGAGGCGGCGCTGCGGATCGCGAGCGAGAAATACGGTGGAAGGGTGCTACTGACCGGCAGTGCCGAGTTCCAAGAACGCGCCGCCCGGATGGCGACACGGCTCGGAATCCGGGTCACGAACTCCGACCTCCAGGGGATCCGCCGTGATGCACAGCAGCAGCCCTACGATCATCGCGCTTGGGCAACGGCCAGTCAGCGGGCCCGCGAGGAGCGAGAGAGGGAGCATCGTGAGGCCGTGGACCGCGAGCGGCGGGCGGCCCAGGATCGTCGGTCCCCCGAGCCGCCGCAGACCGAGGCTGGATCAGCGACGCCCCCGCCGCCAGACCCGCCGGTCATCGAGCGGGCAGACCCACCGCGCCATCAGGCGGTCGATTGGTGGAATCGGCGGTCACCGGCCGAACGAGCGGCTTGGATGGCAGAGGCCGCCGCGACCGGTCGGGAGCGCACTCTGGCGGGTGCGTGGCACCGCTGGCGCGATTATCAGGATGCGGACCGGCCGCCGCCGGCTGTCGTCATCGCAGCGCGGGAGCAGTCGCAGCACGGCGGCTGGCCGGGACGCGACGAAGGGAGGTGAACTGGCATCGGGGCGGAGACGTTGCGGAAATTCGTGGTTGCAGTAGCCTCCGATGAATAACTTCGAGCGAGACGAGGGGCGGTGAGTCGGTAGCTGAGCGCACCAAACCGGTCGTCGCTGCCGACGACTACGGGGGCCGGCGGTTCCGGTTCAGCTGTAGGAGCCTACGCCTTTGTCGCCGGGCATGAACACCGCAGACAGCCAGACCACCGAATGTGCGGCCGGTGCCGGGACGCATATGGCTCCAACGTGCTCCGCGGTGTACGCTTTCCAATATGGAACCACTTGGCACCACTCGGATTGCACCCAATTCCTTACATATCGAAGGCGTTCCCGATGCCGTGAAACTCATCAAGGTAGATGGCCCCAAAGCGCGAAGGCTTGGCGATCTCGCACTTCATCGGAGCGACCTGAACTTCACCCTCGAGTGTCTGGAAGTAATGGAACACCTCCCCGAGGATCAGGCACTCATCCGGGACGCTCTTTGGCGCAGTGCCGTCATTCACTATCTGAAGTGCTTTGGCGACTCCCAGAAGCGATTCCAGCTCGACCCAACGCAAGTTCACAAGGGCTGCCCCCCAGAGACCCATCAAGCGTTCGAATGGTTCAAGTCTCTTCGGAACAAGCACATCGCCCACGATGAGAACGCCTATAAGCAGAGCGCTGTCGGTGCGGCAATCAACGCGGGCAACAAGTCATTCAAAGTCGAGAAGATCGTTTCCGTGGCACTCACTTTTCGGGTGGACAGTCCCGCGAACCTGCGAAACCTCAGACTGCTCACCCAGCGTGCCGTGGACTGGGTTGTGGGGCAATACGACGAATGCGCGAAGGGCATCTCCGACGAGCTTGAGGGCGTTCCCTACGATGATCTCGCTGCACGACCTGCCCTCCAAACACATGGTCCAACCGTTGACGACATGCACGCGGCGCGTCCGTGAATTTCCCGCTGTGCGACTACCGCAGGAACTGGCATCCCCGGCGGCGCAACCGTAGTTCTATTGATGGGCGGTACAGTCCTCACCGCTTCCCGTGCATCGTCCTCCAGGCATCGCGTAACGCTCGGGCGCGGGATCGACGAAAAGCGGTAGGCGGCGCGCGAGTCATGGGTTGTGACGATGATTGCGGGGGAGACTGAGTGGCGCTTGCCAGGTCGGAAGGCGAACCGTAATCTGATCAGCATGTACCAATTGGAGGGCGCGATGGCATGAATGGGCTGCTGCTCGACATCGACCTCGTGAATCCCATCCATCACGAGAAGAGCTTCATCTATCCTGGCTCTTTCGGCCCCGGACGTTCCAATCTGACGCTCATGCAATTCTCCGACATCAAGGGGTGGCGGGATTACCTGCTGACTCTTCAGATCAACGACACGAGAGTTCCCGGGATTCACTCCAACGCATACCACGATGCTTTGAAGGCGCTGCTCCTGGCGTGGGTCGAGCCGGCTACCATAAAACCTGCGGAACTGCAGGCGCTGCGAAGCCTCGAAGGCGCACTGTGCGGTGCGTATCTTCAGAGGCTGTACGAGAAGGAACCGGCTCGATCTCGCAAACGCAAGCCGGGCTTGGGCCAATTCCTCAAATTCATGAGTGAGTTCGATGATCTACCGGACGCTCTGCACAGCAAGTCAGGACGCGGACCGGGAAGCGCACTCGACACGATACGCAACGCTCTTGCCCACGGCGATCCTTTCAACAACCTGCCATGGGGCGGGCTATTTGAGTCCGTGCGCGACGTGGTCGTCTACGCTTACCGAAATCATCTCGCAAGTGGGATGTCTCCGTCTCAGACCTGTGGAACCCAGTCTCTGGACTGATGGGCAAGGCGAAGGGCGGTGAGCTGCGGCTGGGCCATGGGGTTGTGACTGGAATCACGGAACGCTGAGACTGTCCGCGTACACTCCGTGTGGCCCCAGCACAAGAAGTGATCGGCCATGCCGCGACGCGGGAGACGGCGGAGAAAGACATCAGGCGAATTCGCCACCCTCATCGCGGTCGTGGCAGGTCTCGTGTTCGGCGTGTTCGCGCTTCTCTTTCGATTGCTGTCCGCACTTCACCGCTCAGGCGCGAAGGCTCCTTTGCTCGAGAACGCGAAAGCGGTGGCACATGCGCACATCGAAGCGCTTTCCAGGCGCCGCGCACAGCTCGTTCAATCGGACTCTTACGGAGTTCCGCAGATGGATCGTTGGTTCAAGGAAATTGATCATTTCATCCAACATCAACTCACGCCGAATCTTACCCCGGCCCTCGGTAGAGCGCTGACGCATCACAAATCTGCGGTGGTGGCCGCAATTGACCGGGAGGTCTGTGCGGCCTCCGCAAACACCAAGCCTTTCACGCAGTTTTCCGACAATTTTACGCCCGCGGAATTCGAGGTCTTCTGCGCGCAGGTTCTCCGCGAAAGCGGATGGGATGCTCGGGTGACCAAAGGCAGTCGTGATCAGGGTGTAGATGTGATCGCGGCGAGAGGCGGACTGCGAGTCGTCATTCAGTGCAAGCTCTACACCGGGTCGGTCGGAAACAAGGCGGTCCAAGAGGTCTCGGCCGGGCGTGCGTACGAGAACGCCCATTTTGGTGTCGTCGTGTCGAACAGCCGGTACACCGCAAGCGCGGCCGCTCTCGCCAAGACAAATCGAATTTTGCTCCTGCACCACCGGGATCTGCCGAATCTGCACGGCATCATCGAGCGGTGGGCGGCCTCACCGGCGGCGTGAACGCGCCGCATCGCAGGATCAGTGCCGGAGCGTGGAAATCACCCGCTCGGTCATCGCCACCTGTGGACGAGCCAGCAGTCCCGTAGCGCCCTGGCATCGGTGAGCGCATGGTGTCGCTTGGCGGCCGAGTGCATGGCGAACCACCGCTCGATCCGGGCAACGAGTTCTGCGTCGTCGACGATGTTCCATCGGATCGTAGGGATCGGTCCGCTGTCGGTGAGCGCCGAGCGCGGCAGGTGAAACCCAGTGAGTGCGACCTCGCAGAAGAACTTGTCGCCGGGAAAGTCCGCGATGATGAGCGGCTCGGGGATCCCGCGCAGGAATGCCCGCAGCCGGCGCGTGAACTCGCCATCAGGGACAGCAGCCGATCCGCGATCCAGCAGCGGGCACACATTGGCACGGACGAAGGCCGAGCATCGCCCGGGCAACGGATTGCGCTCGAGATACAGTTCATTCACACCGTCCTCGCTCACCAGCGCCAGGCTGATAAGCTCGGCTTTCAGGAGGTTCGCGTCAGTGAATTCGGTGTCGAGGAATAGGTGCATCTAACAGTCCCAAATTGGCGGAGGGGGCGAGATTCGAACTCGCGGGCGATCGTGGATCGCCGACCCGCTTCAAACGGGCTGCAATAGACCACTCTGCCACCCCTCCGGATCAGTCATATCGGTTTCGCTTCCGCAAGCACTTGCTCCCGAAATTCAGCCGACAGAGACATCGGCATCAACACATCGACCGGGACACCGAGCAATGCTTCCAGTGCGTTGCTGATGGCGTTCAGATCGAATAGCGAGGTTCTGGAAGTCGTATCCACCAGAATATCGAGATCGCTCTCTTCGGTGTCCTCGTCATGCAACACCGAGCCAAACACACGCGGATTGAGTGCGCGCCGCGAGGCGACAATACGCCGGATCTCCTCGCGATGCAGGTCGAGCGCCACGGATGGCCTCATGTCCGAACCTCGACTATCATCGCCGGATCGAAGTCCGGATTCGGCTCGTACGGCGCGTACCCCCGCGGATTGCAGATCACTCGCGTGTCGCACTCGATGTAGTCATAGGACTGGTGCATGTGCCCGTGGATCCACAATGCGGGCGTCACGGGCGCCGGAATCCGTGGTTCACCGTCCGGAGGTACTGCGCTCGCTGCTCGCCGCCGTCGCTGCGCTCGAACAGGTTGCGGCTCGCGATCAACGGCGTGCTCTTCTGCCCGACAACGTCGGACGCTCCTGGACCGCGGACGAAGAGACCAGAATGGTCGAGGCATTCAAGGCGGGACAGGGTCCCGAGGAAATCGCGCGACGACACCGGCGGACGCTGCGGGCGATCGAAGCCCGGCTACAGAGGATGGGCTTGCTCAACGAAGAAGACCGTACCACGCGCGGAGGGTTTGCCTCTCAGTCCTGACCCGAGGCGCGACAACCGTGCGCCCGCCTGCCGTCGCGTCGTCGCCCGTGCCGAATCTCCACGTGAAATGCAGATACTCAATCCGAACGTTCACGCCGCCGCTGAGAGTCCGAATGCCTGCTCGACGCAGGCGAGGAAGGCCGTCAACGCAATCGTGGAGAATCCTTCGCGCCGATGCACGAACACCGTGTCCACGATGGCCTCCCCTGCCGGCGGCGTCAGAATGGACAGACTTGTCGCGGTACTGGCCTTGTCAACCAGAGCACGGGGTAACATCGTAATTCCGAGTCCCGCGCCTGCGCACGCAAAGATCGCCTCCAGCGTGCCAAATTCAAGCATCCGAGGCGCCGGAACACCGAGGCGCGCCAAGAGCGCCTCCAGCCGCTGGCGGTAGGAGCAGCCAGCGCGCAGGACCAGAATCCGCACACCACCGCTGGCAACGAGGTCGTCGATCGAATCCACCCCGGCTGCGGCCACCAGCACCAGCTCCTCACAGAACATTGGGCGCGAATCCAGTTCCGGATCCACCACGGGACCGCAGACAAAGGCGCCGTCGACACTGCCCTCCCGGACCGCCTCGATCAGCTCACACGTCGTGCCGGTCCTCAGCGTCAGATCGACCTCGGGGCAGGCGCGCGCGTAACCCGCGAGCAGCGATGCCAGGCGCAGGGCGGCCGTGGTCTCGAGCGAACCGATAACCAGCCTGCCACGAGGTACGCCATCATCGCGTACGGCTCGCGCTGCATCGCGCAGCAATCGCGGAATGCGTTGAGCGTAGGGCAGCAGCCGCCGGCCTTCGTCGGTCAGCGAGACACCGCTGGCGTGGCGCTCGAACAGACGGCATCCCAAGCTCTCCTCCAGCGCTCGGATACGCGCCGTGACGTTTGACTGCACGGTATTCAGTTCCGCCGCTGCGCGGCTCATGACGCCGAGTCGCGCCAGGGCCTCGAAGAATCGCAAGTCCCCTACGTCCATTTTCGGTATTCTCAAATAGTGATGGCCTTAATCATAAACCATCATTATCAGAAATGGGCTGGGTACCCCATCATGCCCCTGCCCCTCCTCAACCACAGTGGAACAAAGCCGTGACCGACGCATCCGCCGTTTGCGCCACGCAGCCCGCGAGCCCGCTGCGCCTCGTGATCGGAGGATTCATTGCACTGGCCGTAGCCATAGGCATCGGACGCTTCGTCTACACCCCGATTCTCCCGCCCATGGTGGCAGCGCTCCGGCTATCGAAATTCGCGGCAGGATTGCTCGCCTCGGCGAATCTGGCGGGCTACCTGGCCGGGGCCATCCTGGTCGCCGGCCCGCGGCTGTCGACCCGAAATTGGGTTCTTGGCGGCCTTTTCGTCAGCGCCGTCACGACCGGCGCGATGGGCCTGGCGCGCACCCTGGCAACATTCCTGATTCTGCGCGCGGCTGGCGGAGTGGCGAGCGCCATCGTGCTGGTCCTGACCTGTGCAGCCGTTCTCGAGACGCTCGCTGCGCTCAACCGGTCCGAGCTGACTGCCCTTCTGTTCGCCGGGGTCGGTGCCGGCATCGTCGGCTCAGCCGTGCTGGTGTCCGCTCTGCGGGCCGTCGGGCTCGGCTGGTCCGCGCTCTGGACTGACAGTGGCGCGATGTCGCTGCTCGGCCTATGGGCCTGCTGGCATCTGATCCCCACGGAAACACCCTCGCGTTCCCCAGCAAAGACGATATCTAAGCTACCGCTCGGTCACCGATTCACGCGCCTTACCGCTGCGTATGGCCTATTTGGCTTTGGTTACATCATTACCGCCACGTTCCTGATTGCCATCGTGCGCTCGCGGGCGAGCACGCGGGCGATCGAACCGATTGTATGGGTCATCTTCGGGAGCGCAGCAGTGCCGTCTGTCGCTCTCTGGAGCGCTGCAGGACGACGATTCGGTATCCAGCGTGCATTTGCGCTCGCGGCACTGACCGAAGCGTGCGGAGTACTGGCCACCGTCTATTGGCAAAGCGTCGTCGGAATCTCCGTCGGAAGCGCGCTCATCGGCGGGACGTTCATGGGATTGACGGCACTCGGGCTGATGCGCGGCCGCGAACTCGCCGCGCGAAATCCGCAGCGCGGAGTTGCCTTATTGACCAGTGCATTCGGATTGGGTCAGATCGTGGGACCGAGCTTCGCCGGGGCGCTGTCCGATCGGCTGGGGAATTTCACCGTTCCCTCGGTGATCGCTACCGCAGCGCTCATCACCTCGGCCGCGCTGGCTGCGGGATGACACGGGGAATACCATGACTCCAAGCGCATTAGACCGGGCCCGCGCGTTCTGCGAGCAGTTCGGCCTCACCGTGCCGATCCTCGAGGCGCCGATGGCGGGAGCCTGCCCCGTCTCTCTCGCGGCCGCAGTGGCCAATGCCGGCGGCATGGGCGGCATGGGTGCGCTCCTGACAGAAGCTGCCGGCATCGCCGACTGGGCCGCCGGGTTTCGTGCGGCGAGTCGCGGTCCCTTTCAGATCAATCTTTGGATTCCGGATCCACCACCCCGGCGGGACACGGGCGAGGAGGTACGGCTGCGAGACTTTCTCGGCCAATGGGGGCCACCACTTCTGCCCGAAGCAGGCGACGCCAGGCCCCCTGATTTCACAGCGCAATGCATAGCGGTGCTCGCCGCACGGCCCACGGCGGCTTCGTCGATCATGGGCCTGTTTCCAGCGGAGTTCGTCAGCGAACTCAAAGCGCGCGGAATCGCTTGGTTCGCCTGCGCGACAACGCTCGCAGAAGCATTGGCGGCGGAAGCGGCCGGTGCAGATGCGATCGTCGCGCAGGGATTCGAGGCGGGTGGCCACCGTGGCAATTTCGATGCGAGTGAGGCGGAGAGACGGACTGTGGGTCTCTTTGCGCTGTTGCCGAGGCTCGCCGACCATGTGTCGATTCCCATCATCGCGACAGGGGGGATCGCCGACGGCCGCGGCCTCGCCGCCGCATTGCTCCTGGGCGCAAGCGCCGTGCAGATCGGAACCGGTTTTCTGCGGTGCCCAGAGGCGCAAACGAACCCCGCCTGGGCCGATGCGCTCTCCGGTCTCGAGCCGGAAGGCACGATGCTCACCCGTGCGTTCTCAGGGAGGGCGGGACGAGCCATTGCCACGGCCTATGTGAGATCCGCAGCCCAGCCGGATGCACCCACGCCCGCCCCTTATCCGGTCCAACGTGGCCTCACAGCGCCCATGCGCTCTGCAGCGGCCGCCTCAAGGGATATTCACCGCATGCAAGCATGGAGCGGACAATCCGCATGGCTGGCGCGCGTGGAACCCGCGGGCGATACGGTGCGCCGCATCTGGGAGGGCGCGCTATCATCCCTCTGTCAGTCTTGACCACAGGAAGAGAGCAAGCGCAGGCGCGTAGAGCTCGGCAGGTTGCCGCCTCACAGGACTCGGAGACGCTTGACGTAGCAAGCCTCTCCGGCACGAAGCCGAAGCCTCCGGGGCTTGCCGAGTGCTCCCCAATCTCAGACCTCCTGACCGCCCCAAAACCGGACATTTTGGAAAGGGGCTATGTCAGGAGGTCTGAATTTTGGACTGTGATTTTGAGCTTGACTATGCTCGGAGATCTTGCGCAAGAATGCGCGCAGCCGGCGGGTGAACTCGACATCAGGGACAGCAGCCGATCCGCGATCCAGCAGCGGGCACACATTGGCACGGACGAAGGCCGAGCATCGCCCGGGCAACGGATCGCGCTCGAGGTACAGTTCCGCGCCACCGTCTTCCGACACCAGCGCCAGGCTGATGAGTTCGGCCTTCAGGAGATTCTGGTCCGAGAACTCCGTGTCGAGAAATATTCACATCCAACAACTCCCAAATTGGCGGAGGGGGCGAGATTCGAACTCGCGGGCGATCGTGGATCGCCGACCCGCTTCAAACGGGCTGCAATAGACCACTCTGCCACCCCTCCATGTTCATCACTTTGAGGCGTTCGGCCGGCGCGGAACGTCCCGGAGGTGACGCGCCTCGATGATCGGGAGACCGACGTATCCCGCGCGCCGCGCGGCTGCGATCATACCGTCCCGGCCGAGGAGTTCGGGCACGGCTTCCTTGGCGCTCCACAGCCAGCGATTGTCCCGGTCCACTACCGCGCCCCACCACTGCCCATCGGCGGTCCAGACGTAGAGGCGCGGCCACTCCTCCAAATCAGTCATAACGGTTTCGCGTCGGCGAGGATTGCGGCCCGCACACGTTCGGGGAACCTGGATGTGGACAGCACGACATCTACCCGGATGCCCAGAGCTTTCGTCAGTTCGTCGTGGATGCCATTGAGGGCGAGCAGCGAAACAGTGCTGTCAGCGTCGGCGAGCAGGTCGAGATCGCTCCCTTCGGTGTCCTCGCCACGGGCGACGGACCCGAATACGCGCGGATTCCGGAATCCCCGCGCGTCCAGCATGTGCACAATCTCGTCCCGGTGGTGGTGCAGCACGTCCCTGGGCAACACGCCATTCAGCACCTGGTGCAGCGTCCACGGACAGGTCTCCGGCAGATCCCCTCTGTCCACGTCATGGTCGCTCAGCATGCGCGTCCAGGCGCGCTCTAGCACCTGTGGGTCCGCGAGTCGTGGCCGCAGGCTCGGTGAGC
>JAJZDX010000052.1 GCA_021805865.1 Pseudomonadota bacterium | reverse complement strand
ATCTTGGCCTTCCTCAATACCCTCTGATTATTCCGCCACCGATGCGTACCCGCTCGCGCGATCCCCCGGGGAACAGAGCCCCCGAGCGTCCGTTGCCGGAATAATCCGGCTGCCGGAACAATGGCGATAATTCCGCCGGCGGAATTATCGACACTGATTTGCTGTAATCGGTCGGGTATTTTCGCTCGAAGAATGCCATCTTGCGAGGTAGCTTCGATGCAGATGCGCCGCGGACAAGTGCAAAAGGTACGATTCAGCACGCATACGACGGGACACGATGACTCGGTCTCGACTCATCACATTGCGTCCTTCGAACTTGACGGGATGGCCGTCCAGGTGGTGGCAGGACGGCCATTGATGATGGAAAACGGAGACGAAGTCGTTGTCGCCGGCAAGATCAGGCGAGGCGTGTTGATGGGAGTTGCGTGTAACAATCTCTCACGGAAGATACTGGATCACCGTGGGTGGATGGTGTCTTTGCTCGTCGGAGTCGTATTCATCCTCGTCGGGCTCGTCGGCACGATCGGCGCCGCCCTGGAGCACAGTCCAATTGGAGCGGCGTTCTTCCTGGTTTTCGCAGCAGTCGGCGCAGGTGCGGCCCATGGAGGCATGCAAATACTGCGGGCGAAGAGCCTGGTCCTGACTGGCGCCTAGAGGCCGATCTCTCATGCTTTGATCGTCCCGGCTGCAGGGGCACGTTGCGGACACCCGCTGAACGGCAGCGCCCCGATCATTGTATGCGCCAAGTCCTCGTCGTCGCCGACCTGGGAAGGCTGGATGAGCGGGGCATGCGTGGCGCCCCGGATTGGGTAGCGGAAGTTCTTTCCCCCGCGACGGCGAGCCACGACAAAGTGACCAAACTGCCAGTCTATGAGCGCGCCGGGATTCGGCAAGCGCGGCTCGCCGATCCCATCGAGCGGATATTGGGAATCCACCGCCTTCAAGATGGACGTTACGAACGGCCCGCCATCGTCGCGCTGAAAGGCCGAACGACAATGGTGCGATTCGCGGGGCAGTCATCGACCGGGACTGCCTTCCGCCATCGGCCCTCAGACGATCATTCCCCGTCACGGTCGGCCGGTGGCCATACTGGCCCCGATTTCGGAACAGCCGCTGCTGCGCCCGCAGCGCTCGCTGCTGTCGCTTGCCGGCACCAGTCATGGACTCCCTGGGCGTGGCTGCGCATCGCCGGACGGAAGTCGAGTATTGCGCGTCACCGTCCAATACGTTAGCATGCTAAGCAATAGTCGCCGGCAAGACGACGACTGGTATCCGTGAGAAGGAGCGTCACGATTCGACTTGCCACGCATGTGCGGCAGTTGCGTTCGAAGTGCGAAGGATGCACTCCAATTACCTTTATTCAATAGTGTTCCGCACGCGCGGCGTGCGGCAGCGATGCACTGGAGCTCGCATGATACGAAGCCCCGCTGCGCTATGGGCAGTCGCCTGCACGGGCCTGCTGAGCCTCGCCGGCTGTTCTTTCGCGCCCCGATATTCTCTGCCCGCGGTGCACACGAAGTCGTACACGCACGCCCCGTCGCCGCATGCCACCGTGAGCGCCATCGGGCCGGACGGGCAGGCGCAGCAGTTCGACTACGGGGTCTCACCGGCCAGCAACTGGTGGCGGCAGTTGCATTCGCCCCAAATCGATGCGCTCATCCGTCAGGCACTGGCGAACAATCCGGGGCTGGTGCAGGAGCAGGCGAAATTGCGGGAGGCGCAGGCCGCGATGGCCGCCGCCGCAGGCATTTTCTACCCGCAGGTCAATGGAGACCTCAGCGCTTCACGGCAACGCACGTCCTCAGCCGGTTCCGGCGGATCCTTCCCCGGCCGCATCTACTCGCTGTACTCCGGCGGACTTGCGGTCAGCTACTACCCGGATTTCTTCGGCGTCAATCGCTTGGTCTTCAAGGGTGAGAAGGCACTGGTCGATTATCAGCGCTACCAGCTCGACGCGGCCCGTCTGACGCTGATCGGCAATGTCGCCTCTGCCGCAATCAGTGCCGCGTCGGTGCGTGCGCAGATCGTAGCGACCCGCTCGATCATCGCCCACGAAAAGAGCCTACTGAAGCTGACCGAGACACAATATCGCTTCGGCGCAGTGCCCTACTTGAGTGTGCTCACGCAGCGCAGCCAAGTGGCCACCAGCGAGGCAAGCCTGCCGTCGCTGGAGCAGCAGTGGGCGGTTTACCGGCACGAGCTCGCAATTCTGGTCGGCGAATTGCCTGCACAGTGGCGCGATCGCTCGCCACGCATGAATGAGGTGCGGCTGCCGGTGCGCATTCCAGTGGGCTTGCCGTCGACGTTGCTGCGGCAGCGTCCCGATATCCGTGCCGCGGAGGCGCAGCTGCGCTACGCAGACGTCGAGATCGGTGTTGCGAAGGCCCGAATGTACCCGGTTGTGACGCTGACCGCGCAGTTCGGCCAGGAGAGCACCGCGCCGGGCGCGTTCGTGCACGCTGCCAGCAACATCTGGAGCATCGCCGGGGATCTGGCCATGCCGATCTTCGCTGGCGGCACGCTCGAGGCGCAGAAGCGCGAAGCGATAGCGTCCTATGACGCGACATTCGCAGCGTACCGGCAGACGGTATTGGGGGCCTTCCAGCAGGTCGCCAACGCCCTTCGGGCGCTGCAGCACGACGCTCAAACTCTGCGCGCCGAGCAGCAGGCGCTCGCTGCCAACCGCGCGGCCTTGCAGGTGGCCGAAACGAGTTATCGGGACGGTGCGGCCGACTACCTTTCTTTGTTGACTGCCGAGGTGCAGTACAGCAATGCACGACTGAGCTACATTCAGGCGCAATCCAAACGGTATCTCGATACCGTGAGCCTGTTCGTCGTGCTGGGCGGTGGCTGGACGGCGCAGCTGCCGGCCGCTCATTCGCATCCCGCGACCGCGCCCAGAGGAACAACCAGAATGGCTGAGGAGAATTGACCGATGGCGAACTCCGAGCGGCGCATCGTATTGCGCACAGTGCTCATCGTCGCGGTGGCGATTGCGGTGATCGGCGGCATCAAGCTGTGGCGGGAACACTCCGCGCGTGCGGCCCAGGCAGACCAGGGGGCGTACGAGGTGAGCGTGTCCGCAGCGCCAGTCGTCAAAGTGTCCTGGCGCTCGGAAATCCACACGGTCGCGAGCATCGTGGCAACGTCCGGCGTCAATTTGACTCCCCAGCTCTCCGGGCAGGTCACCGGCATCTATTTCCATTCCGGCGAGCACGTTCAGAAGGGTCAGCGGCTGGTGCAGCTCGATGACTCGAACGAGCTGGCGACGCTGGCACAGGATCGCGCCAATGAGGCGCTTGCGCGCATCGATTTCCAGCGGGCGCAACACTTGTACTCAGCCCGTGCCACCAGCCTTGCGGCACTGGATACCGCTCGAGCGGACGAGCAGAGCGCCAAGGCGGCGGTTGCCAATGTGCGTGCGACGCTCGCGAAGCTTGCGGTCAGCGCGCCGTTCTCGGGCTGGATGGGCGTCCGCCAGGTCAGCCTCGGCCAGTATCTCTCGCCGGGCACCGAAATCGCCGCACTCAATGTGTGGAATCCACTGCGCGCCGAGTTCACCGTGCCGCAGAGTCAGACTGGACTGATCCATCCGGGCCAGACGGTCGCCCTGACGGTCGACGCCTTTCCAGGGCAACGGTTTGAGGGACGAATCAAGGCCATCAACTCGGAGGTCAACCCCAATACCCGCAACCTGACCGTCGAAGCCGTCGTCCAGAATCGGAAGATGCAGTTGCGCCCAGGCATGTTCGGAGAAGCGCAGATTCTGGTCGGCTCGGCGCATGAGCGCCTGGCCGTGCCAACGGTCGCGGTCACGTACAGTACCTTCGGGGATTACGTCTACGTCATCCGGGAACGCAACACGGGCGGGCATGAGCAGCAGGTGGCCGTGTCCACCCCGATCCGGGTAGGGCAGACTCGCGGTCCGCTCACCGAAGTCCTCTCGGGTCTGCGTCCCGGGGAGCCCGTGGTGACAGGCGGTCAGATCAAGCTGCGCAATGGAACGCCCGTCGTGATTCATCGGCGCAGCGCGCACTGAGAACCAAGGACAGCGCGATGCGTTTTACGGACATTTTCGTACGTCGGCCGGTGCTTGCCACCGCCTTGAGCCTCGTCATCCTGCTGCTCGGACTGCGGGCCTGGACCGAAATGGCGGTGCGACAGTATCCGAAGGTCACGAGCACGCTGGTGACCGTGACCACCGCCTACCCCGGTGCCAGCTCCTCGACCGTGCTCGGGTTCGTGACCGCGCGGCTCGAGCAGGCCATCGCCTCGGCGCCGGGCATCGACTACATGACGGCCACGAGCTCGCAGGGCACCTCGACGATCACGGTGTACATGCGGCTCAACTACAACCCGAATGCCGCCGTCGCACAGATCATGTCCAAGGTGCAACAGGTCCAGAACCAGTTGCCGACCGGCACCCAGACGCCGGTGATCAACGAAACCGTCGGTAACCAGACCGCGCTGATGTACCTGGCGTTCTACAGCAAGACGCTCAGCCAGCAGCAGGTGAATGACTACGTCTTGCGCGTCGTGCAGCCGGCAATCCAGGGGGTCAAGGGCGTCGGTCAGGCGCAGATCGTGCCGGCCGGCACCGGTCCGAGCGGCGACAGCTTCGCGCTGCGTGTGTGGCTGAATCCGAACCGTATGGCGGCCCTGGGGGTGACTCCGGCGGAAGTGTCCGCGGCGCTTGCCTCAAACAATTACATCAGCGCGGTAGGCCGCACCCGCTCGACCAATATTGCACGGCCGATCCACGCCGATACGATCCTGCACAACGCCGGCGAGTTCCGCAATCTCGTTGTGGCGCATTCCGGCAATACCCTGGTGCGCCTGGGTGATGTGGCCAAGGTGGAGCTTGGCGGCCAGAATTACAATCAGGCCGTCTACTACAACGGAAAGCCGGCCGTCTTCATCGGCGTCTTCGCCACACCGAATGCGAACAGCCTGTCGGTGGCCAAAGGCGTGCACGCCGCGTTTGCGCAATTGAAGCGCTCGCTGCCGCCAGGCATCGAGGCGGCGATTCCGTATGACGGAAGCGTATTCATCCAGAAGTCGATCCATGAGGTCATGACGACCATTGCGATCACGCTCGCCGTGGTCGTGATCGTGATCTTCCTGTTTCTCGGCTCGCTGCGTTCGCTGCTCATTCCGGCCGTGGCCATCCCCCTGGCAATCGTGGGCGGTGGCATCTTCATGATCGCCTTCGGCTACACCATCAATCTGATTACGTTGCTGGCCGTCGTGCTTGCCATTGGATTGGTCGTGGACGATGCCATCATCATCGTGGAGAACATCCACCGCCACATGGAAGAGGGGATGAGCGGATTCGATGCGGCGATTCTCGGCGCACGCGAGCTCGGCAGCCCGATCATCGTGATGTCGACCACGCTCGCGGCCGTGTTCGCGCCGATCGCGCTGACCGGCGGATTGACCGGAAGCCTGTTCTCGGAGTTCGCCTTCACGCTCGTCTTCACGGTTGCGGTCTCGGCCGTCATCGCACTCACGCTCTCGCCGATGCTCTCGTCAAAGGTGCTGCGGCCGTCACCGTCGCATGGCTTTGCCCATGCGCTCGATGCCGGATATGAGCGTCTGCGCCACGCGTACGATCGCTCGCTTGCGGCGGCGCTCGAGTACCGCTCGGCCGCGCTGGTGGTCTCCGCGGTGGTCCTCGTGTCGATTCCGGTATTGTTCTTCGGCACACCGAGCGAGCTGGCGCCGACCGAAGATCAGGGACTCATCCTTGTCTCGGCGACCGGCCCCGCGACGGCGACGTTGCATTATCTGAACCACTATTCCCGCCAGATCGCGCATATTTTCAGGAGCTTCCCGCAGACCAAACAGGTCTTCCAGATCGACGGCATATCCCTCAGCGGGGCGGCCGATAACGCCCTGATCGGCGGGATGAAACTCAAGCCCTGGAGTCAGCGCTCCAAGACGCAGATGGCGTTGATGCCTGAAGTGCAGCAAAAGCTCAATCGTCTCACTGGCGTGCAGGCCGCTGCCTTCCCCAGACCGATGCTGCCGGGCTCCGCAGGCGGCTTTCCGGTCCAGTTCGTCATTACCTCGAGCAGCGGCTTCGGCAAGATCGATCAGGTGGCCAACGCGCTCATCGGCAAGGCGATGCAGAGCGGACGATTCGCGTTCCTGACCAAGGATCTGCGCTATGATTCGCCCGGAGTGGTCCTGCGCGTCGACCGCAATCTTGCCGGCGACCTCGGCATCAATATGGCCGACATTGCCGACAATCTCGAGCCTCTGCTCGGCGGCAACTACGTCAACCGGTTTGACATGTCCGGTCACAGCTACAAGGTCATCCCGCAGGTCTCGAACCGGTTCCGTGCCAATCCCTCGATGCTGCGGGATTACTACATCCACAGCGGTACGGGAGCGCTGATTCCGCTCTCGACGCTGATGAGCGTGCACACGGAGGTGCAACCGGAATTCCTGCCGCAGTTCCAGCAGCTGAACTCCGCGACGATTCAGGGCGTCATGGCTCCCGGCGTGACGCTCGGTCAGGCGCTGACGTACCTGAAGACGGAGGCGAAGAAGATCCTGCCGCCCGGGTTCGGCATCAACTATGCCAGTGAATCACGTCAGTACATTCAGCAGGGCCACGCGATCATCATCAGTTTTGCGCTCTCCGTGGTACTGGTGTATCTCCTGCTGGCCATGCAATTCGAGAGCTTCCGAGATCCCCTGATCGTTCTGGTGACGCTGCCGATGGCGATCACGGGAGCCCTGGTGTTTCTGTACCTCGGCGCCGCGACGATCAATATCTATACGGAAGTCGGGTTGATCACCCTCATCGGATTGATCACCAAGCAGGGCATTCTGATCGTGCAATTCGCCAACGTGATCCAGGAAACCGAAGGACTGGACCGGCGCGCCGCGGTCAAGAAGGCCTCTAGCATCCGTCTTCGTCCGATTCTGATGACGACCGGCGCAATGGTCTTCGGCGCGCTGCCGCTCGTCTTTGCGACCGGCCCCGGCGCGGTGAGTCGCTTCGATATAGGGCTGGTGATTGCCGCGGGCCTCGCCATTGGCGCGTTGTTCTCGCTGTATGTGGTGCCTGTCGTGTACACGTACCTGGCGCGGGACCGGCGCACCAGCGTCGCTGCGGACGCGAAGCCGTGAGGGTAATCACAACGCCAGAGAGGCAAGGAAAGCACTTGCGCGCTTCCGAGGCCTGGGGCTGCCGGATGACGGCTCGATTTACCCTCCGGGGCGCCTTACAGGCGCTTGTGCAGTGCGCCGAAGCGGCTCATACGCGCCTTTCCGAGGATGGAGAGAGCGGCGTGGGACAGGGTGGCGCAACGTTTAAACCAGGAACCGCGCGCGGTGCCTGAGTCTTCCAAGGACCCGGGAATCGGTGCGCTCCTGGGTGAAACCGGCCGAGCGTGGCGCTATCGACTCGATCAGCGCCTGAAGCCGCTCGGATTGAGCCAGGCAAAGTGGATTACGCTGATGAAGCTTTCTTGTGCCGAAGACGGGATGACACAGACGGAACTGGCTGAGCGCCTCGGCGTGGAAGGTCCCACGCTCGCCAGGCTGCTGGATCGGATGGCGACCGATGGCTGGATCGAGAGGCGTGAATCGGATGCAGACCGGCGAAGCAAGACAGTGCACCTGCGTCCCAAAGCCTGCGGGCTACTCGAGCGGATTACCGCCGTGGCGATGCAACTGAACGCCGATCTGCTGGAAGGGGTGCCCGCCGGCGAGCTTCGCTGCTGCATGGAGGTACTGCGACGCATCAAGGAGCGGGCCCTCAGTCTGGACACTGCGACCGAACTCAGTGATGCGTCGTTGAGGGGCGGAACCGCCAAAATTTCGCGAACTCGCGCCAGGTCGCACGTCCGAAGGACAAAGAAATAGCAGCCAGTGGATTCGCGGCGCCTGGTCAAGCGAGACCGCAGAGCACCGCTTTCTCTCCCGGCTTCTCTTGGCAACGACCTGGATCACCGCGGCCAGGAATCGCATTCGGCGCGCTGCGGGTCACTTGAACTGTCCGTAGAAATATGCGCCAAGAGGAACCTGCAATATGACCGCTCCCTTTTCCGGCGGGCGTGCATGCGGATCAATTCGCTATGTGTGCACGCGCGAGCCAGTCGCGATGCGTAACTGTCACTGCGTAGACTGCCAGCACCCCGCGACAGTGGTGCTGCGAGTGCAGCGAGACTCGCATTCCGCATACGGGATCCGTGGGAACGCGCTCCCGCGTCCCTGCGGCGAGTTGCCCGGAATCCACATGACGTTTCGTCGCAGTCGAATGGTCGCATCGCCCGTATGTGCATGAGGGCAATCCATGACGCGCCCCGTACGCACATGACCTGGCGCATGGCGCGGAAGATCGCGGGATCCTGCTCCAAACGCACTCCATGCATCGTCGTGGAATCCTTGTTTCTCCACGCCGGCGACGCCAGCTACGGTTTCGCCGGAGCCGGCGGCTGGTCAGTCTCCCGCGGTGTTCCCTACTCTTTGACACACGCCTTTCGCACCGCGCCGGGTGGGCAATGGCGAAGCGTGGTCAGATAACTTCCCGCCGAAACCTATTGGGTTGGGGCCCTGAGACCATGAGGATTTCTACGTAATGGATTCAAAGCGCTGAGGGCGCATAGTGGGCAGCAATTCCTGCCGGGGCCAGGTATCGCGCCATGAGCGGCCTTCTTTCGTTCTTGCTCTTCGCTGCACTGTTCTTTGTCATGATGCGCTTCGGCTGCGGAGCGCATGTCGGTCACGGCGGCCATGGCGGCCACGCTGCCCGGCGCGACGGCAAAAGTGACCAGACAGTCACCCCGTCCGCTCACCACGCTCTCGAGGCGGGAGTCGATCCCGTATGCGGAATGAAGGTCGAGCCGGGCGCAGGCTACGCGAGCGTGTATCAAAATCAGACAATGCGTTTTTGCTCGCGGGACTGTCTCGATACGTTCGAATCTCAGCCGCAGCGGTACCTCGGCGCTGCAGCGACGACGGAGGCAATGCCGGGGATTTCGGGGAAGAGGCCGGCACCGTGAGAACGGGCATCTCGCTCAGGGCGGCGGGCATGGCGACCGGGCTGTTTCTCGCGATTGCTTTCTCGCTGTGCGTGGCTTTCGATCTGCTCTTCCCGCGCCAGGCGATGTATCACACCTGGCTCGGCCTCGTGCCCGGATTCCATTGGCTCAGCTGGGAGTCCTTTGTCCTCGGGGTGATCGAGAGCTACGCCTACGGCTGGTTCATCGCGCTCATCTGGGTGCCTCTGTACAACGTGTTTTTGCTTGGGCGGCGAGAATCATGAGTGCCCACATCGCCCATTCCGGCGCGTGGGGCCTCGCGATCGTGATGATCGTGATCGCCTCCTGGGTCTTCTATCGATATTTCGCTCCCAAGGGGTGGCGCGAGTGGGCCGGCGCCGGCCTGGTCCAGGCGTTCATCATCGCGCTCTACGCGGAAATGTACGGCTTTCCGCTGACGATCTATCTTCTCGTGCGGTTCTTGCATCTCGACCGCACCGGTCTGAACGCGAACCTGTGGTCGACGCTGCTCGGCATGGGCGATACCGGAATGATGATTTCCATGTTGATCGGGTATGTGCTGCTCTTTTTCGGCATCAGCCTCTTCATCGAGGGATGGCGAGAGCTCTACCGGGCGCACCAGGCGGGCGGACTCGCATCCGATCGACTCTACGGACTCGTGCGCCACCCCCAATACACGGGGCTTTTCGTCGGGCTCTTCGGCGAGGGTGTGGTCCATTGGCCGACCGTCTTTTCCGTGACACTCTTTCCGGTCATCGTGGTCGTCTACACTCGGCTCGCGTATCGGGAGGAGCGGGACATGATCGGGAAATTCGGCCGGCGATACGAGGAGTATCGGTGGCGGGTGCCCATGTTCTTCCCGGGACGGGGCGGTTGGCGGCGACTCATCAAGGAGGCCGGACCTTGACCGGCGCATGGCGTCGAGGCCTCATTCCAGTCGGGAGACTGCGGTGAAATCGAGACTCTCCGTGGCACTGCCGGGCCTCGTCCTGGCGATATTTGCGATCCTAACCGCGCAGGCCGCGCCCCCTTCACCCCGGCGGTGGCGTTGCAGTGCGCGAACCGTTAGCATGGCAAGCGCATGAAGGGTCGGCGCTTTCATTCGCATCAGCTCGCATTCCTGCTGCTGGCAGTGGTGACCCTCGGGTACGGCGAGCAGGCCTGGGCGTGTCCCATGATGCTGTCCCCGGCTCCGGTACCGATGCGCTGTCCCATGAGCGGTCACCGTGCGCCGATGCCCCATGGCTGCCCGTCGTTGTCCTGCGGAGTCTCGTGCGGGATGAGCGGCGCCTGTGGGCGGGTGCCGGCAGGACCGGCCGCTCGACCGAGCGGGATTGAAATCCGCAATGCTCAGGCCATCGCCCCGTGCGCGCCGGCATGGCCTGCCGCCTCTTCGGTGGCGGCGCATCGAAGGCCGCCACCGCAGGGACCGCCGCGCGCCGCCACCGCCCCCTCGATGGGGCGCGTCACCTATCTTTCGACCCTCCGCCTGAGACTCTGACACTCCGCGTTGCGGATCGACGCCCTGCGCGCCAAGTGTGTGCGGGCGCCTCATCGTTGGGGTCTGAAAATGGAGTGTCTCGTGCGCCATCTTTCGAAAAGTCTCACCGGCGTGGTCGGCTTGGCGTTGCTCATCGTCGTGAGCGCAGCTCATGCCGGAAATCCCGCGCCCCGGGGCCGTCATGGGTCGCTTCGGGCGCCGCTCACGGCTGAATCGTTCACCGTTGCGGTGCTTGCGCGCAACGCAAGTCTCAAGGCCTTGCGAGAAGCGCTGGTCGCGGCGCTCTCCGACGTCCGCCCGGCCGGCGCGCTGCCCGATCCGGTGCTGAGCGTATCGGGGGCACCGCGGACCTTCGGCAGCGCCATGGGAACCGGCGCGGACGTCGAAGTGAGTCAGGCCCTGCCCTGGTGGGGCACGCTCGAGGCGCGCAAGGAGATCGCGCGGGCCGATGCGGAGGTGGCCCGTCACGACCTCGAGGCGCTGCGGTTGCGCCTCGCGGCCACCGCGCGAGAGGTTTTTGCGGACTGGGTGTTCGTGCACCGCGCGCTCGCCATCAACGCCGCCAACCAGTCGGTCCTCGCCGAGCTACGGCGCATCGCCTCGGTGCGCTACGCAACGGGCAAGGCGGCGCAGGCAGATGTGCTGCAAGCGGAGGTTGAGCGGACCGTGCTCGCGCAGCAGCAGCTTACGTGGCGGCGGAAAATCGCCGTGGTCGCGGCGCGCATGAACGCACTGCTCGATCGGTCACCGGTCTCCCCGATTCCCTTGCCCGCGGCCTTGCCCGCGCCGGCGAACCTGCCGTCCGAAGCGAAGCTCCTGCAGCGGGCACTCCTCACTCACCCGCAGCTGAAGGCGCTCGAAGCGCAAGAACACGCCGCTCGGGCGCGAGTGACGCTCGCGGGCAAGCAACGCTACCCCCAATGGCGGGTCAGCGCCGGCTACAGCAGCATGTGGCCCGATCCGGCCATGCGACCGACGGTGGGACTGTCCTTCACGGTGCCGCTCGATCAGGGGAAGTACCGCGCGCAGATCGACGCCGCCCAGGCGCAGGCCCGGCGGGCCGAATACGCTCTGCAGAGCGAGCGCGCAAGGCTTCTCGCGGATCTCTCGGCCGCCTATGCCTCGACGCGTGAGGCGGCGAAGTCACTCGCCCTCTATCGGGACGACCTCGCGCCGCTCTCGCGCGATGCCCTCGATGTGGCCCTGAGCGAATACGGCAGCGGCCGGGGAGGCTTTCTCGAGGTACTCACCGCCGAGCAACACCAACTCGATACCGAGCTCGGACTCGCCCGGGCGCAATCGGAGTACTTCGATCGGTGGGCCGCGCTCGAGCGACTGAGCGGGAGCTCGCTTGCGAGACCGAACGAGACGGGTGCCTCGCCATGAATACCCATTACCGCATCGCATTCTTCACGGCGCTCGCCGTCAATCTGCTGCTCCTCGGCGCCGCCGGGGCATTGTGGTGGCGCTCGCATCGATCTGCGGTTCCGGGAGCGCTCTCGCAAGCGGCCGCGGCGTCGGCGTCGCAGTCGAGCGCAGCGCCCGGGAGCCGTGGGCCTTCGCGCGCGTCGCGGCTCGCGCCGGTGCCCATCTCCTCCCGACAATTGCAGCGTATCGGGGTCAGGATCGGCGAGGTCCGGCGCAAGTCCGTCAGCGACGTGATCCGCACGACGGGCAGTGTCGCGGTCGACGAACGAGGGATCGCATACGTGCAGGTGCGCTTCTCGGGCTATATCCAGAAGGTCTTCGTCAACTCGACCTATCAGTACGTGCGCCGGGGACAGCCGCTCTTCACGATCTACAGCCCCGAGCTGCTGTCCACCGAGCGCGAGTACCTGCTGGCGCGGGAAAGTCAGCGGCGGCTCGCGCGCAGCTCCGATCCGGCCGTGATGCGCGATGCGGCCTCGCTGGTTCGAGCAGCGGCCGAGCGGCTCGCGCTCTGGGGTATTCCGCGCCGGGAAATCGAGCGTCTGCGCGCGACGGGGCGAATCAGGCAGGATCTGGTCATCGACTCACCGGTGAGCGGCTACGTCACCCAGCGCGAAGCGCTGCCCAACGCGTACGCCGAGCCCGGAACACGCCTCTACACGGTGGCGAATCTCTCGCCGATCTGGGTGTTTGCCCACGTATTCCAGAACGCTCTCGGCCACCTCAAGGTCGGCGAGCGGGCACGCCTCACCGTCGACACGTACCCGGGACGGCGCTTCACCGGTCGGGTGGATTTCATCTACCCCGAGATCGATCCCGCGACGCGCACGGCGCGGGTGCGCCTGCGATTTGCGAACCCCACCCTGAAGCTCGTGCCGGGCATGTTCGTCAACGTCTCGCTCGAAGCCCCGATGGGTGAGCAGGTGGTGATTCCGGCCTCCGGGGTGCTGCAGACGGGCACCCGGCAGATCGTGTTCTTGGA
Source organism: Pseudomonadota bacterium (assembly GCA_021805865.1). Classification (GTDB taxonomy): domain Bacteria; phylum Pseudomonadota; class Gammaproteobacteria; order Steroidobacterales; family Steroidobacteraceae; genus 13-2-20CM-66-19. The sequence continues at coordinate 7,501 of JAJZDX010000052.1, read as the reverse complement.
CCGCGGCGACGGGTATCTCGAGCCGCGTGATGTGCGTCTCGGTGCCGAGGTCGGCGAGGAGTACATCGTTCTCAACGGGCTGAAGCCCGGTGAGCGCATCGTTACGTCCGCCAACTTCCTCATCGATTCCCAAAGCCAGCTGCAGGCCGCCTTGTCCGCCTTCGCGCCGCCGCCCGCATCGCCCCGGACCGCAGGTGCTGCGCAGGCGCGTCTCACCGTGTCCCTGCGACCGAGCCCGCCCCGTGTCGGGCGTAATCTCATCCGCGTGACGCTCACCGACCGCCAGGGCGCGCCGGTCGACGGCGCGCAGGTGAGTGCGACCTTCGTGCTGCCGGGGATGCCGGCCATGGGGATGGCGGGCAGGCGGGTTTCGGTGCGATTGACGCCGGCCGGGAGGGGTGCATATCAGGGCTCGGTGACCCTGACGGGAAGCGGCGCGTGGCAAGTCGCCGTCGTAGCCCGAAAGGGGAGTCAGGTCTTGGTCACCCGGCAGCTTTCGGTCGATGCGGCGGGAGGGCGGTAGATGATCGCCCGGATTCTGCGCTGGTGCGCGGCGAACCGCTTCCTCGTCTTCACCGGGACCCTGCTCGCGATTGCAGCGGGCCTCTGGTCGATGAGGCATATCCCGATTGACGCGTTGCCGGACATCTCCGACGTCGAGGTCGTCATCCACACCCGCTGGGCGGGGCAGCCGCCGAACCTCATCGAAGATCAGGTGACCTATCCCATTGTCACGACGCTGCTCGCCGCGCCACGGGTGAAGGCGGTACGCGCCCAGACGATGTTCGGGGACTCGTACGTGTTCGTCGTGTTCAAGGACGGGACGAACCTCTACTGGGCCCGCTCGCGCGTGCTCGAGTACCTGCAGCAGATCGAGGGGCGCCTCCCGCCCGGGGTTCACCCGCAGATGGGACCGGATGCGACCGCTGCCGGGTGGGTCTACGAGTACGCGCTCCTCGACCATACTCATCGGTACAGCCTCGCTGACCTGCGCAGTCTCCAGGACTGGTCCCTGCGCTATCAGCTCGAGACCGTGCCGGGGGTGGCGCAGGTCGCCTCGATCGGCGGCTTCCTCCGCCAGTACCAGGTGAATCTCGATCCCGACAAGCTGCGCGCCTACGATATCCCGCTCTCGACCGTGATCGGGCGCATCCGCGCGAGCACCAACGAGGTGGGCGGCGGGGTGCTCGAGCTCTCGGGTGCCGAGTACATGGTACGCGGTCTCGGGTACATTCATTCACTGAAGGACCTCGCCGACGTTCCGGTGGCCGTCAAGAACGGCACGCCGGTGCTGGTGAAGGATCTCGGCACGGTGAATTTCGGTCCCGCTCCCCGCCGCGGCGTTGCGGACTGGCAAGGGGAGGGCGAGACCGTCGGTGGCATCGTCGTGATGCGCTATGGCGAGAACGCCCTCAAGGTCATCCGGGCGGTGAAGGCGAAACTCGCCGCGATCGCCCCCTCCCTCCCGCCCGGCATCACGATCCGCTCGGCCTATGATCGCTCCGGTCTCATCGAAGCGTCGGTCCACACCCTCGAGCGCGATCTCATCGAAGAGGCGCTGGTGGTGAGCCTGGTGATTGTGCTCTTCCTGTGGCACTTCCGCTCGGCGCTGATCCCGATTCTCTCCATCCCGATCGCGGTCATTGCCTCGTTCATTCCGATGTACTTCCTGCACGTCTCGAGCAACATCATGTCGCTCGGGGGCCTCGCGCTCGCGATCGGGGTGCTGGTCGATGCCGCCATGGTCATGGTCGAAAACGGCTACCGGCGGCTCGCCGAAGCAGATTCGGGGGGCGAGGGGTCCCCGGCCCATGGCCCCCCGGGCGAGGCCGGGGGAGCGGCGCTGGGCGAGGGCGGTGCGCCGCGCACGGCCCGAGCGCCGCAGGATCGCCGCGCGCTGCTGCTCGGAGCCGCCGAGCAGGTGGCCCCGGCGCTCTTTTTCTCTCTGGTCATCATCATCGTCTCGTTCCTGCCGGTCTTCCTGCTCGAGGGACCGGAGGGACGGCTTTTTACGCCGCTCGCCTGGACGAAGACGCTCGCGATCGCCTGCTCGTCGATTCTCGCGATCACGCTGGTGCCGTTGCTGATGCCGATTTTCATCCGCGGTCGACTGCGGCCCGAGTCGCGCAATCCCATCTCCCGCATCACCCGAGCGCTGTATCTGCCGGTGCTCAAGCTCTGCCTGCGCTATCGGCGCACGGCGCTCGCTGTGGCGGTGATCGCCCTTGCACTCACGGTGCCGCTTGCCCGGCGCATTGGCAGTGAGTTCATGCCGGCGCTCTACGAGGGCTCCGTGCTCTATATGCCGACGGCGCTGCCGGGCATCTCGATCACGCAGGTCACTCAGCTCCTGCAGGAACAGGACCGCATCATCCGCTCATTCCCGGAGGTCAAGTCCGTGTTCGGAACCGCGGGCCGCTCCGACAGCGCGACCGATAACGCCCCGCTCGACATGTTCGATACCACCATCATGCTCAAGCCCCGCCGGCAGTGGCCCACCGGGATGAGCTACGCGAAGCTGATTGCACAGATGAACGCGAAACTGCAGTTTCCGGGGCTCACCAACACCTGGACCATGCCGGTCGCGGGGCGTCTCGACATGGAGCTCACGGGCATCAAGACCCCCGTGGGCCTGAAGATCCAGGGGCCGAGTCTCTCAGGGATCGCTCGAGCAGGCCGGCGCGTGAGCGATCTGCTCACCGGTCTGCCCGGTGTCGAGTCGGTGTTCGCCGAGCGCGTTGCGCAGGGTCTTTACATCAACATCGCGGTTCACCGGCTCGAGGCGGCCCGCTACGGTCTCACCGTGGGGGATGTTCAACGCGCCATCGAGTCGGGTATCGGCGGTGAGGACATCGCCGAGACCGTGCAGGGCCGCGAGCGTTTTCCCATCGACGTGCGCTACGCCCACGACTTTCGCAACAACCTCCCGCAGCTCGAGCAGGTCGTAATCGCCACTCCCACCGGAGCCCAGATCCCCCTCGGGGAGGTGGCGAGTATCACCTTCTCCCGGGGGCCTTCCATGATCCGGGACGAGGGCGGTGAGCTCACGGGGTATGTCTATCTTAACCTCGCCACCTCGAACTATGGCGGCTTCGTGGCGCGCGCCAACCGGCTCCTTCACGAGAAGCTCACGCTGCCTCCCGGGTATACCTACAAGTGGTCCGGTCAGTACCAGTTCGAGATGCAGGCGAAGCGGCGTCTCGAGCTCATCCTGCCGGTCGTCGTTGTGGTGATCTTCCTCCTGCTGTACCTCCTGTTCCGCTCCGTGGCCGAGGCGGCTCTGCTGTTTTTCCCCGTCTTCTTCGCGCTCATCGGTGGGCTCGCGCTGCAATGGCTGCTCGGGTACGAATTCAGCGTCGCGGTGGCCGTCGGATACATCGCTCTTTTTGGTATCGCCGTGGAGACCGCGGTGGTCATGGTCGTCTATCTGCGTGCGGCGCTCGAGGCGCGCCTGCAATCGCACCACGCCCTGACGCGTGAGGACCTCGCAGCGGCCGCGATCGACGGGGCCGTGCTGCGCCTTCGCCCGGTGCTCATGACCGTCTGTGCCGTCATTGGCAGCCTTGCGCCCATTCTCTGGGAGACGGGGATTGGCTCGGACGTGATGAAGCCGATCGCCGCGCCGATCGTCGGCGGCATGGTGACCGCGACGATTGCCGTGATGATCCTGGTACCGGTCCTGTTCGTCATGCTCAAGGAGCATGCGCTGCGTCGCGCATTGATCGTCGGTCATTCGGGGTGACATCATTTGTCGCAGCGCGCGGCAGGATGTCCCCGGAGAGCCCGCTATCCCCACGCACCCGATGTGGGCTTACCCCGCACAGCAGGACAGCCGCCTTACGTCCTTCGAGAAGGTCTGTGCCGCGAGCTTCAATCCCTCGACCATCGTCAGGTACGGGAAGAGCTGGCTCGAGAGATCGCTCACGGTCATGCGATGGTGGATGGCGAGCGCCGCCGCCTGGATCAGCTCACCCGCCACTGCTGCGACCGCCTGGACACCGAGCAGGCGGCCGGTGCCCGCCTCGGCGACCATCTGGATGAAGCCGCGGGTGTCGAAATTCACCAGGGCACGCGGCACGTTGTCGAGGCTCAGCAAGCGGCTTTCGGTTTCGATGCCCTCGTGATGCGCCTCCTGCTCGCTGTAGCCCACGGTTGCCACCTGCGGGTCGGTGAAAATCACCCTCGGCAGGGTAGTGAGGTCCAGCGCCGCGTCGCCACCGGTCATGTTGATCGCGGCGCGGGTACCGGCGGCGGCGACGACGTAGACGAATTGCGGTTGGTCGGTGCAGTCGCCGGCGGCGTAGATGTCCGGGGCGCGGGTCCTCATGCCGACATCGACCCGGATCGCCCCGTGCGCATTGACGGTGACGCCGGCCGCTTCGAGCGCGAGGCTGCGCGTGTTGGGCGTGCGGCCGGTGGCGATCAGATCGCGGGCGTGAGGTCGATGCCGATGACGCAGCCCGCCGCCCCCACCAGCAGTGCCGAGACACACAAATCGGCGCCTGCGCCGCATCCGAGATCGACCTCGACCCCGCCCGGCCGAATAGATCCCAGGCTGAACGGGTTCCCAACAGCGGCGGCGGATTCCCACACCCGCTCCGGCAGGCGCTCCAGCCAGCCCGCTTCGTATCCCAGTGCTCGGGCGTTCTCCCTTCCTTTGTCCCAGCCGAACGCCTTGTCAGGGTTGCGAGCCAGCTCCGAATACAGCGAGAGGATTTCCTTGAGCGAGGCTCCCGAGGTGTCGGACTGCATGTTACTCATCGACCTGCTCGACTCCGGGCCACATCATCACCTGACTGTCAGCGTGACAGCAGACGCTTCTTTTCCTCGAACTCATCCTTGTCGATCTCGCCTTTGGCGAAGCGCTCTTCGAGGATCTCGCGCGCTCGCCGGCTGGACCCTTGGCCGGACTGATCGCCCCGAGGGTACCACCAGGGTGGTCCCATACCGAAAGCGCGCAGCAGCGCCACCGCGATCAGGACTGCGATCACCAGGAACACGATCATCATGATCGGGCCGAAGACCATTCCGAACCAAGGCATGGGCCACCAATTGTGCGCCATAGTCGTCTCCGTCGGTTACGGGGCATTGTCGGTATCGTGAGCTAATGTCACGAGCCGCTGGGCCCCGGGCTTATCGAAGATGGCACCGTAATGATAGGGCGGAAGCTCGACCGTACGTGTGTGACGAAGGCCCATCCGTTCGAGGACGGCTTGCACCGCCTCCGGGCTCATCCGCATCTCAGTCCGGGGGCCGCGCGGCTGGTCGAGAACGACCGTTTCCTCTCGCGGCCGCCGGTGCCAGTTGACGATCGCGACGTGACCTCCCGGCCGAAGCCCCGTGGCCATGGCGCGTGCAAGGCGTTTCTGGTCAGGTACGCCATGGAAGGTGTTCGCCATCAGCACGAAATCGACCGGCTGAGCCACGATGTTGGCAACATCGTAGGCATCCGCCCGGAGGAACTTACAGTTCGTGGCACCGACGCCTGCCATTCGCTCTCTTGCCTGCTCGAGCATCCGCTCATCGATGTCGATCGCGAAAACCCTCCGCGCGAGAGACGCAAGCGGCGCGGTGAACCAGCCGTCGCCGCAGCAAAGATCGATGGCATCCATCCCGGTCTCGACGCCGAGCGCAAGGATGACACCCCGGGGATCGGGCCAGAGCGTCCGCCACCAATCGGCGTCCGGCATCGCGGTTGCGGGGAAGATTCGATCCAGTGGGCTCACAAGATTCAATTCGTGCGGTTACTCATCAATCTCGCGCAGATCGCCGCGAAGCCGGCGATGTCGCAAGCCTAACGGGCAACCCTGCGGCCCTCCATTCGGGATAACCGTCATCCAGGCGCCTCGCCTTGAATCCGCGGTCGCGCAGCAGGGCCACCGCATCAAATGCCAGCACGCAGTACGCGCCGCGGCAATAGGCAACGCTCTCCCGATCCGTTGGAATCTCACGCAGCCGGCGCACCAGCTCACGCAAGGGAATATTGACGGCCTTCGGCAGATGTCCCGCGGCATATTCGTCCGCCGGGCGCACATCGAGCACAGTGACGAGGTCGTCCTTCAGTCGACGGACAAGGTCCGTGCGGGACACCGGCTCGAGCGCGTCGCGAACATGAAAGTAGCTGCCGATCACCGCGCGGACTTGCGCCGAATGGCGCTCGGCGACGCTGCGCAAAGCGCCGAGCAGATCGAGCACCGCCGAACCGGTAAGACCGTAAATAACGTGCTTGCCGTCCCGATGCGAGGTGAGAAGTCCCGCAGCGCGCATCAAGCGCAGATGCTGCGAGGCGTTGGCGATCGAGAGGCCCACGCGCTCGGCAACCGCCTCGACGTTGCGCTCGCCCTGGGCCAGTTGCTCCAGGATCTCGAGCCGATGCGGGTGTGCGAGTCCCTTGGCGAGCTCGGCGAGGCCCGCGAGCACGGCATGCTTGGGATTTTCGCTTGACATGGCACTTCCTCAGGACAAATCACTCAATAGAATGGTTTTCTATCTGAGACATGTCAATCGCGTGGATCACTGCGGGCCCGCCAGGGCCCCCCGCATGATCTGCGTGGCAAGTCCTGCGCACCGCTTTCAGGACGATCGTCGCACCGGGCTATGCGTCGTTTCAGTCGCCCCGAACTGAGATGGAGAAACATCGATGAAGCTCCTCTTCATCCTTAAACATCCCGGAGCGCGCAAACGCAGCTGTGGCGCAGCCTCGGCGAAAAAGTTGCCGCTCCCGAAACCGGCACGGTTGCCGCCGATTTCAATGAAACAGGCACCATGACCCTAGCTGCGTTTGCGCGCTCCGGGATGTTTGCTGCATCTGGGCTAGGTCGCCTCCGAAAAGTATTGGTTCTATCGATGGGTTTAGTGTCCGCATGTCCATTTTCGAGATCGATAACCGGCGGCCCGTTGGAATTGCTGAACCGCATTGAGACTCTTGACTGACAGCGGAGCTTGATGATGTGCGAGCTGTTCGCAATGAGCGCGAGCCAGCCAACCGACGTGAACGATTCGCTGGCCGTTGCGCGAGCGGAGCACGCTAGCAAAAACACCAAACTCGCCGAGGTGCCAGCACTCCGAAAACGTGTCGCGGGGGAAAAGAGCGAAGCCCTTGGAGATCGAGGACGACATTGAAAGATCCACCACGGACCAGCGGCGGCGCGGCGCTGCAAATCATTTGTGTCACTGGGGTCAAAATTGCGCGCCATTGATGTCACCCAGAAGCTCGCGGGTGACATCAATGGCTAGTCTGGCGCCAGGCGGACCGCGACTCGCGCCGGGTCTAGTGTCACCGGAGCGGCAATTCATTGATTCGTGGCGGCTTCTTGGTGACACCTATGAATCGGCGGGTGACACGAATAAACCATCGTCACAAATCTCGTTGGACGTAAGCACACCAGCATCCCCGTTCTTCCCCGAGTGATCTGATCGGCCGATGCTCTCGGTGCGGCGAGTGGCCGCATGGCGAGGGCACACGATGAACGTCGAGAAGCAATCCGATCTCACGCTGGGG
>JAJZDX010000051.1 GCA_021805865.1 Pseudomonadota bacterium | reverse complement strand
CACTCATTGGACTCGCCTTCCCGGGCTCCCCGGTCCATCGCACCGCCATCGCGGATGCCGGATCGACCCCGTGAACGGCTTGAAACAGGACACTTTCGCGAGGCGGTATGTCAGGAGGTCTGGAGTAAACGAATAGAAATAGGCGACGTACTCGCCCAGGTACAATGGCTGACCTAGCACTACTTGAATCGGCTGCCCGAATTTCTGCTGGATGAGCTGGTCGATATGATTATGTACGACGAACGCCTGGTCCTTCTGCCTGGCGCTCGATGCGTAGATGCCCGCTACCCACGAGATCCTGCTCGATGGATCCGTCGAAGTGGCCCGCAGCTCTTCCTGTATGTTGTTCTGGAATGTCCCGTAATATCCCGTGGCGTAGTCATTTGTCGCCTGAGGATACGGGTTGCCGAAGAAGGCGTAATCCTGATATTGGGTATAATCGGCCTGAAACTTGGAATGCCGCCAGAAATACGAAGTAATGGACGTCAGCGCCACCTTACCGAGATTCAGCTGGACTTTCAGAGCCGGGACCGCCCACGGATCGGATGCCGGCAACTGTTGCGAATGCGCGAACCGGAAGGTGTCCGTGCTTGGGTTCGATATGGCGACTTCGTACTCGTTTGAATCGTTGTAGTACGTAGTCTGGTAGAACAACGAAGGCATCACCTTGATCCAGCGCTCGGGCTTCCACGTGAGGGCGGCGTTCGCCTGCGTCGTCTGATCCCAGTTCACGTTCGTTGCATCAACGTGTGAGAATCCCGGCCGCCCCACGAGCGGTTGCACCCGATCAATCCAACCGCCGTCGTGGCGGATATAGACACTTGCTCGGTACCCGAGTGTGCCCCGGTCGATCGGGCCGCCGACCGCGGTGCCGAGCTCGTACGATGGGGCTCCGCTTTGGGTGTACGAAAGCTCAGACTTTATGTACTCGCTGTGAGTCGTGAGGCTCGGCTTCTCGGTGATGAACCGGACCGCTCCACCCTCGGCGCTTGCGCCGAACAAGGTACCCTGCGGGCCGCGCAGCACCTCGACCCGCTGCATGTCGAATACGGCCGGCAACGGCCCCTGAGCCCCGAAGTTCACCACTCCGTTGATTCTCGTCAGCAACGGCGTGTCGTTGAGGTAAACGGCGGTGGTGGGCATCCCGTCGCGGGAGATCACGCCGCGAATGGCGATATTGGCTGTCGGAGTTCCATAGGCGTTGAGCGAATTGAACGTCACGCCGGGAGTGACTGCGGCCAGCTGCGACATGTCGGTAATGCCCGCTATATCAAGCTCGCCCCGCGTCATCACGCTGATGCTGATCGGGACTTTGTCCACGGGCTCCGCGCGCCTGGTCGCCGTCACGATGACCTCCCTCAGACGATAAGGCGCGGGCTGAAAGGCGATCGCCGGACCCGACGCCGCTGTGGCAAACGGGATGCGGGCGCCACAGACCGCAGCCAGTCCGCACAGCATCGCAAGCGTGCGGCTTTTGGCGAAGCGGTCCGCTGCGGAACGATGAGATCGTTGCTTCGACATGAAATCCCCCCCATGTGCATTTTCGAATTCATTCGCTTCATCACGCCCTGCAGCCCGCCCCGTCCGCGGGTGCCGCGCATGATCCGATGATGGAACTTTCCTACCGGCGCGCGGTGGAGAAACCTATCTCGAAGATAGGCCTATGTTGTCAGGATCGATGGGCTCCGGAGGCCTGCGCCCGAGAATCAGGTCCGCGGCTCTTTCCGCTATCATAACGACGGCTGCATTGATGTTGCCAGAGATCAGGGACGGAAAAACCGAGGCGTCGCTCACCCGCAGCCCCGCCACCCCTCGTACGCGCAGCTGCGGGTCCACGACGCACTCTTCATCGACCCCCATCCGACACGTTCCGGCGGGATGGTGAACGGTCGCGGCTGTGGCACGGATGTGTTTGACAAGCGCCGCATCATCCCTGGCCGAAGAACCGGGCACCACCTCTACGGCTCCGAGGCCTTCGAAGGCCGGTGAGTGCACCAGGCGCCGCGCGATCTTCAACCCCTCGAGAAGAACCTCAAGGTCCGCGGGCTCACCGAGGAAGTTCGGGTCGATTATCGGCGGCGCGCCAGGATCCCGCGAATCGATTGTGACGGTACCTCGGCTGCGCGGCCGCAGCAGCACTGCCAGCACTCCATAGCCGTGACCGATCGGAATCGGGAAGCCGGAGGGGTTTCGACGCACCGGCATGAAGATCAATTGGATGTCAGGACGATCGACGTGAGGGCTTGTCCGCAGAAATCCGGTAGCCTCGAAGACATTGCTTGCGAGAGGCCCCTGTTTGCGGAGCGCGTATTGAACCAGACTCCAAGCTGCACGCGGAGCCGCTCTCGCGGACAGTCCATATGATTCAGTGCTTGACGTCGTGATCTGCACCGGCGCGACCAGATGCTCCTGCAGGTTTCGGCCCACTCCCGGGAGCACCTGGTGCACCGCAATCCCCAGCCGCCGCAGCGCGAGATCGTCTCCAATCCCGGAACGCAGCAGGATCGCCGGTGTTCCAAAGGTTCCGCCGCAGACGATGATTTCGCGGCGGGCGGCGATCTGGGCGACCCTGCCGCCATGGTCGACCTGCACAGCGACTGCGCGCCCCCATTGGAGAAGGATCTTGTCGACGAGCACCCCGGTGAGAACCTTCAGATTCGCTCGCCGCTCAGCCGGATGCAGATATGCCGTCGCGGTCGATTCCCTTCGCCCTTTGCGAATGGTCGCCTGCCGCGCCCCGAAGCCTTCGGGGTCGGGGCCGTTGAAATCCTCGCAAGTTCCGTAGCCGAGAGAGATTGCCGCCTCGATGAATCGCGGCACGAGCGGATTCAGCCGCTTGACATCCGAAACATGCATCGGGCCGTCTGCGCCGTGAAATGGCGATCGCGCCCAGGTCTCGTTGCACTCGGAGCGGACGAAATACGGCAGGACTTCCCGGTAGCTCCAACCGGCATTGCCCGCGGCAGCCCAGCCGTCGAAATCCGCGGGATGACCGCGGAAGTACACCATGCCGTTGGTCGAGCCGCAGCCTCCGAGGACCCGACCTCGCGGCAAATTGACCCTGCGACCGTCGAGGTACCGCTGCTCGGTCGTGCTGTACCCCCAGCCGAAGCGCTTGTGGTTCAGCAGCGCTGCGACCGCCGCCGGCGTGCGAATCAGCCAGCTGCGGTCGGAGGGGCCCGCCTCGATCAGACACACTCGAGTACCCGGGTCCTCGGAGAGGCGGCTGGCGAGAACACACCCTGCGCTCCCCGCCCCAACAATGACGAAGTCGAAAGCCTCGTTCTTCATGAACCCATAGCTTTCCCTCCGGGCGTCGTCTCGGCACCTACCTATCCGGACGCCGCCTCATGCAATCAGTCCCAGCTCGCGCGCCTTGGCCGCCGCGAGCGTCCGGTCGCGCACTCCGAGCTTGTCGAAGACCTGCTGCAGGTACCACTTCACCGTGCCTTCCGTGAGCCCGAGTTTCTCGCTGATTTTCTTGTTCAGCATGCCGGATCCGGCCATGGCCAGGATCTCGAGTTCCCTGGAATTCATGCGGCCGGCAATAACGGTCTTCTCGGGTCCTGAAGATCCCACGCATGGCCGTTTCTGCCGATCGTGCCGGTGCACGGAAGAGGCAAGCAGCTCCCGGATGAACATCTGAACGGTATCTTCGGCTCCCGCCCCGCCGCCCGCCATCTGCTCGAGAAGCATCGTGACGGGCATTCCCTCATCGAGAAATACCCGCGCGAGCCTCGCCGGCGCCGCTTGGGCGACGGCTTGCCACAGAGCCCGCAGGGCCGCCCGGCGATCTCCGGCGAGCACCAGCAGCTCTGCCAGGGTGACGCCCCACTCGACCGCCGCTTGTATCGCGCCGGCCGTCGTCACATGAGCACGCCAGCGTCTCGCCACAGCGAGGGCATCGGTCACCTTGTCCTGTGCAGCTGCCAACCTGCACCAGGCAAGCGCCTGCGCGCCATTTGCGGTGGTAAGCCTGCGTCGCGCCACGGTTTGCTCGATTGAGCGCGCAAGACCATTGCGTTTGGCGAAAAGAGCTGCCTCGTCCGGACGTCCCATCCTCAGAAGCAGACGCACGTGCTCGGCACAAGATGCGAGCTTGAGTCTTTGCATCGAGTGACGCTCCGCGAACTCGGCCGCCTCGCTCAGTGTCTCAAGGGCGGTGGTGAAATCGCCGCGCAGGCGAGCCAGACGCGAATGTGTGAGGCGCCCTGCGACGATCTGGTCGAGAATGCCGAGATCCTCGCTGACACGAAAATATTCGTGCATCAGCTCCGTGGCCGCCTCGATGTCGTTGCACTCGTAAAACACCTGCGCCAGATGCAAACCCACAACCGAGCCGAGAGAGCTGCCCGCCCCCGTCAGATCGCGCGCAATCTCGAGCCCGCGTGTGAGGACCTGAATCGCCTCCCGCACTCGTCCTGCCAGGAAATACGACGGCCCGGCCACTGCCGCATGGAAGACCAAGCCATGGGAAAATCCGGTCTGCTGCATCGCCACCCGCGACATTTCCAGCAACCGATGCATTTCCGCCAGCTCATATTGCTCGCGCTGGGCGTACTGCAGAGTTAATGACACACTTGCAGTCAGATAATGGTCGGTCGGATCGTTATCGGTCAGTAATTGGCGGGATATTCTCTCGACCGATTCGAGCTGATACAGGTGATGCGCTATCTGGCTCTCGCGATGCAACACGCGCCGACGCAGGCTTCTGACCGCGGGGGCGTCCGGTGTCGCGCGCTCCATCTCGGAAACTCGCGCGCGGCTCACGGCAACGAGCGCCTTCGCCTCATCGATCTCCCACTGCGCGACCAGGCGCCAGGCGATCGCCAGCAGGATTCGCGGATAGAGCGCCTGAACATGCGGCGGCAACCGGCTTGCGAGAGTCTGGATGAGCTGCTGACGGCCCGCGCTCCACATGGTATCGCACTGCGCATCAAGGATTTCCGCCGCGCGAATCGGGTCCTTCCCCTTGAGCGCGTATTCGAACGCCTCGCTGTGAAATCCCGCCTGCTCGAGCCATCGGCTCGCTGCGACACATAGCTCTTCGGCTAGGCCCGGTGACCGGTCACTCAACTGACGACGCAGAAAGTCCCCGAACAGAGGATGATATCGATACCAGGTTCTGGTCTGATCGAGCGACAGCAGGAAAAGCCCCCCGGCATCGCAAAGGTCGATGAAGGAGCGGCTTTCGCGCACACCGGGCAGAGCGTCGCACAGCGCCGGACAGAGCCGATCGAGGATGCAGGTGCGTAGCAGAAAATCCCCCAACTCCGCCGGCTGGCGCGCAAGCACATCTTCGGCGAAGTAGTCGGCAATTTGCCTCTGCTCCCCTGACACCGTCTGCGCGCTCAACGCCTCTTGAGGGTTCCAGCGCATCGCCATGCTGAGAAGCTTCAGGCCCACGATCCATCCTTCGGCACGGCTCTCGAGAGCCGTTAGCTGTGTGGAGGTGAGAGGCGCATGGCCCTGCTTTGCAAAATACTCGATGGTCTCCTCGCGAGCGAATCTCAAATCCTTCGCGCGAAGCTCGAAAACGCGCCCGATGGCGCGCAATCGTCCGAGCAGGATTCCCGGATCCTCCCGCGAGGAAAGCACGAATCTCAATTCGGCGGGAGTACTCTCGAGGAGATGCTGCAGGCACTTGAGCGCCGGACTGTCGCGCAAGTACTGCACATCATCCAAAAAAAAATGAATCGGGGTGGACGCACCGACGAAACTGTTGGCGAGATGCGTCGCCACCACCTTCCACGAGTACATGCTCTCGCTGGCGATCACCGACCGCAGCGGCTCATCGATCGAATGCTTGGCTTCCTCGAGCGCGTGCATGAGGTAGCTGAGAAACACGCGCGGTTCACGTTCATCCTGATCGAGCGTCAACCAGGCAACCTCCGCCCCGCCCTCATTCAATTGCGCTCCCCACTGCTGCAACAGACTCGTCTTGCCGTAACCGGCAGGTGCCTGCACCAGGGTGAGCTTGGCGTCCGCAGACTGCCGAAGCGTAGCCAGCAGCCGGGGTCGCTCGATCAATTCGGCTGCCGGTGCCGGCAACCGCGTCTTGACCCGCGTGTAAACGGTCTGATGATCTGTCTGACTCACTTTGCCCCTCGATCGCCCCTTTTCGCATCGAACACCCGTGCGCAGACTTTTGTCAAGTCCCTATCTTGGGAGATAGGTTTTCCCCTTCGGGCCCGGCCGTATCCTCCCCGGCATCAGCTAGGAACTGGAGCGCCTGATGATCGGAACAAATGGTCAGGGTCGTGGCCTCTCGGCCGAGCGGCTGCGACATCTAGAGGAAACCATCGAGAGCGACATTTCGCGCGACCGGTATCGCGGTGCCCTCGTCCTCGTGGGCCGCCATGGCGAGATCGGACTGCACCGGGCGCTCGGCAAGCACAGCGCGGATGATCCCCGGCCCGTGCGGGAGGACTCCGTGTTCAGCCTGATGTCCGTCACCAAGGCGTTCACGAACGTTCTGGCGCTCAGGGCAATCGAGCTCGGACGCTTCTCGCTGCAGACCCGGGTTTCGAGCGTGATACCGGAGTTCCGAGGCCGACCGCGGGAATCGATCACCGTCTATCACTTGATGACACACATGTCCGGGTTGCCGAGCGTCTTCTCTCCGCGGCCCGGCATGTACATCGACCGCTTGGATGAGGTGATCGCAGCCATCTGCTCGTACGTGCATGGCCTCGAGGAGCCCGGCCGAAGCGTGAATTACTCGCCAATGGCCGCGCACGCGCTGCTCGGCGAGATCCTCCGCCGCACCGACACCGCCGGGCGGTCATTTCGACAGATCGTCGCCGAGGACATACTGCAGCCCTTGCGCATGAAGGATACGGCAGTCGGGTTGCGCGCCGATCTGCGCAGCCGCCATGTGGCACCGGAGTTACCGCCCGATTTCCCGGCACAGCACCTCGGGCACGGTGGATTCGGGCCCCACGGGGCCTTCCAGGAGGAGGATGCCGAGATGCCCTGGGTCGGCATGGTCTCGACCGGTATGGATATGTTCCGTTTCGCCGAGATGCTCCGCCGGGGAGGAGAAGTCCACGGAGCTCGAATCCTCAGTCCCGCGATGCTCGATCTCGCCACCCGGGTGCACACCGGCGAGCACCCGAACGAACTCTATCGCACGCTCGCGCTTTCCCGGGGCTGGGAGCCGTACCCAGCATACATCGGTCTAGGCTTCTGCCTGCGGGGCGAGCGGGTCTGCCCCCATCAGTTCGGCACACTTAGCTCGCCCCGGACCTTCGGCAACCATGGGGCGGGCAGCACCCTCTTCTGGATTGATCCACGGTTGGGCATGACCTTTGTGTGCCTCACTGCGGGCATCATGGACGAGGGAGACAACATACAGAGATTTCAACGCCTGTCGGACATCGCGCTATCGGCCGCGGTTGACGACTGAACCTCATACACGGGAGCTCATCATGAGTCAGACCCTGCCCGACAACGAGCGCATCGCGAGAGAATTCTTTGCCGCCCTGAGCGCCGGTGACTACCCGCGGCTCGAACGGCTCTTTGCCGAGGACGCGGTCTGGACAGTGGTGCCGGTGTCGATCCCCGGTTCGGGCGATCACAAGGGCGCGCGCGCCATCGCAGATGACTTCCGAGGAATTCGCAGTACACTATTCGTCGACGGGGACCCAAAATTACACGTCACGAACTCTTTCTCGGGTGGTCCCTGGGTCGCAGTCGAGACACACACGGTCGGCCGATTGAAGAATGGCGCCACCTACGACAGTCATTATTGCTGGATTCTCCAGATCATCGACGGCAGAATCAGCACGCTCAAGGAATACATGGATGGCGGCTACGTGTCGCAGCAAATCTGACATCCTCGCATGAGCACCCGATCGCCGATCAGCACTCGCACCCTGGTGGTGCTCACCAGCGTGCTGTTTTCCCTCGGACCGGTCACCGTGGACCTGTCGCTGCCCGCGCTACCCGCTATGCAACGCGCAATCGGGTCGCCCGCCCTGCGTGCGGAGCTGTCATTGACAGCCATCTTCTTCGGCATGGCTTTGGGTCAGTTTCTTTTTGGAGCGATCGCCGATCGCCACGGTCGAAGACCCACGCTGCTTCTGAGCCTGGGCGTTTTTACCGCGGCGGCGACCGCCGCCGCGGCAGCGCCCGACATGGCGCTTTTCATCGGCCTGCGTTTCGTGCAGGCCATGGGGTACGCGGTCGCCACCGTGCTGTCGCGCTCGATCGTCGCCGATGTCTGTGACGGTCGGGACGTCGCGCGGATATTCTCCAAGGCCTTCATGGCGATGGCGCTGGTCACGGTCCTGGCGCCCGTTTTCGGCGGCGAAGTATTGACCCACTTCGGGTGGCGCGCCGTATTGCTCGCAATGGCGGCCGTCGGCGCCGTGACGATCGCATTTGTGGCCGTATCGGTTCCCGAGACTCTGCCGCAGACGAAGCGCTCCCGAGGCGGCTGGACGCAAGCTGCGTCTGAATATGCCGGCGTGTTGCGCAGCCGGACGTTCGTGCTCTACGCGGTACTCGCCGGATGCTCCGGAGGAATACAGTTCGCATACAACACAGGGGCTCCTTCCGCCCTCATCGAGCACGACGGCCTGGCGGCGTCGACCGCCGGCATCTGTCTCGGCATCATCGCAATCAGCATGGCGGCAGCGGCGCAGCTCAACGCCTGGCTGCTCAAGGTATGTACCCCGCTCAGGATCCTTTTTTACGCGGCCCCAGTGGCATTTCTCGCGGCGATCCTGGTGCTTGCCTCGAGCGCATCGGGATTCCTGGGAGCCGCGGGACTCACTGCCGCCCTGACGCTCGCAATCGCCATGAACGGTTTCCTCGGACCCAACGCCATGGCGGGCGCCATGACCTCCGCCGGCAATCACGTGGGGGCAGCCTCCGCCTTGCTCGGCGTCTCGATGTTCCTCTTCGGGACGATCGGCAGCGGCCTCATCAGCGGCCTTCACGATCGAAGCGGCACCGTCATGAGCCTGGTCATCGTCAGCTGGGCTTGTCTCGGCCTGCTGCAGGTCGTGCGCTTGAGGCGGCAGTCCGCCGCGAGTGAGGCCGTCCCCCCGCCCTCTGCGGTATGAGCGGTCCGGCACGGGAATACGTGAATTCGGGCAGCACCGCGCCAAGCGCGTTGCGCCCCAGTGAGTTTGATTTTTATCCTGCCTTTGGAGAATAGGTTCATGGCTAATCTGGTTTTCGTCAGGTATTTGCCCAAAGCCGGCCAGGAATCGGCCGTCGAAGCCGCACTGCGCGTCATGGTGAGCAAAACCCGCGCTGAGACCGGCAACAGGGGTTACAACTTGTACCGCTCCACCGGCGCCCACGGTCGGCTCGAATACAATCTCATCGAGCGCTACGCCGACGACTCCGCGCTGCAGGCACACCGGGAGACCGAGCACTACAAGGCGTATCGCGCAACGATCGTGGCGCTTCTCGAGGAGCCCATCGCCGTCACAATCCTTGACGCGCTCGATGAGCGAGCCCTCTGATCCGCTTGATGCCGCGGACACAACGGGCCGGCACTGCACCCTGGCACGGGGCAACTGCGAGACAGGTCGCGAGCACGAGATTTCAATTTCGCCAAGTGGATTGGCTCGCCCCTGTACCGTAAAGCATCAAGCATGCTGTGTGCCGGCACGTCCACCTCCGGCGGGGCTCCGCCACGAGTTGTGCACGCAGGCGCTTTCAGTCCGGCGCCCCTCGGCCGCACAGGTTGACGCGGCTCATCCGGCACGAGCCCCCGGTTGAACGCCATCCCTGCCAGGTCGGGCGCCCGTTCAGCCTGCGCGCCGTCCATGCCGAAGCCGCGCATCACATCGTCGGCGAGCAGGTGGCTGTCCGTGTCCCCGTGATCGCCGCCACGTCCGGCGCAAGCGGGACAGACGCCGGAAGCACGACAGGGTAAGTGTGGCTCTCCGATGAAACCAGCTCCACACCGTGGCGCCGACGGCGCTCCCCGCCGCCCGCGGCGCTGCAGGTCTGCGGTTCGAATTCCCTGAGCCGCCTCCGCTCGGCGTCGCTCATGCGAGAGTCAAACCACCGACGTGATGACGAGATCCGAAAGCCTCTGAAATCGCTCGATGCTCTCTCCCTCGACCATCACGCCATGCGAGACAAATACGAATGTCACCTGATGGACCGGGTCCACCCAATAAAGAGCCGACCCCTGGCCGTGCTGGCCGAAGGCCCGGGGCGTGGTCAGAGTCCCGAACTGATGATGGCATACGGCGGTGCCGCGTAGAAACACCCCGAGGCCGGAATAGGCGGGCATCGGATCCCAGCCACGCTGGATAGCGTTTCGGCCGTGCAGCAGATTAATCTTCTCGCCCGTGCGATTCGTCTGCATCTGGGCGACGGTCACGGGCGAGAGGATCCGCGCCCCATCGAGCTCACCGCCGCGGCGAAGCATTTCCGCGAAGCGGTAAAGATCCGAGGCCGTCGTCACCAGGCCGACCCAGGGCATCTCCGCCTCCTCCTCCTCGAAGGCGCCGTCGGTTCCGAAGTTGCTGTGCCCGAGGTGCTGCAGAGGCCGCTTGTCGAACAGCCAGACCGGCTTGACATGCCGCGGCCTCAGGTCGCGGCGCAGGCCGACCGCGGTGTCGGCCATGCGCAACGGATGCAGCAGATCCTCCGCCATGATGTCACGGAACCGACGCTTCCTCGGGTCGGCGCGCCGCACGATTTCCCCGAGCAGACAGTGATTCACCATGGGGGAATAGCTGGCATCCTGCCCGGGCTCGGATTCACATTGGATGACCTTGCAGATCGCCTCGATCATCTCATCGAGCCTGTCGATGTACATGCCCGCTATCGGGGTGAATGTCATCGGCAACCCCGATTGATGTGTCAGGAGATGGTAAACCGTAATGTTCTCGCGCCGACCATCGCAAAACTCAGGGATGACCTCCGAGACCTTGGTCGTCAGCGAGAACCAACCGCGCTCTATGGCCGCAAGGGCCAACACGCTGGTAAATGATTTGCTCACCGAGAAGACGCTATAGACGGCCCCCTTCTCCAGGGGCGTGTGCGATCCGGGCTCGCGGGAGCCGAATGCCTCGTGAAGGGCGATTTGTCCGTTCCGCGCCACGATTATCTCGGCACCATAATGGCGCCTGGCGTCGACATAGCCCTGGATGAAATCCGTGACCCGCCGGATGCGCTCCGTCGACATTCCGGCCACCGATATCGTCGCATTCATGTGTTACACCTATTTGACTCTGCTCTTCGTGCCCGTCGCAAGCGCGATCTCCGTTACGCGCAAGCCGTGCGCAGTGACCCGGGAGGGAAAACGCTCCCCAAGGCGCTCCTCGTGGGCTGGAATGACGCGGCCGGGGTCACCTGCGGCCGCATTCACCATTCGATCAATGGCGTTGAGCAACGCGTACTGACCGCCTATGCCCGCGACGCCACTCGTGTAGATTCCCGGAGTCGGGCCTGCGAGCCCCAGATTATCGAATGTATGAACGAGATCTCCGGCCAGCACCCATACATCCTCGCTGTCGGCGCGGCCGTCGTTTCTTATGACGACATACATCGATCCCCAGGTGTGCGAATCCTCGGCCAGGCGCAGATCTATGCCGGGGAGAAATTCGTCCCGATCCCCGCAGACCAGCCGCAGCCGCTCTTCACCTGCCAACTTCACGGCGTGAAGGATGTCAGCCGGGTTCACGGTGAAATGCAATTTCTTCAGCCTCGCGTCGACGCTCAGGCTCCACACCCACTTGGTCAACTCGCGCTCTTGAAGGTAGAACGTCGCACGCGGGAAGAACTCCATTCCCCCCATGTGATCGAAGTGCGCGTGCGTGATCAAGACGTCCGTGATCGTTTCCGGGTCCACGCCGACCGCTCCCAGGGCGACCTTCGGCGGCTGCCAATCGTCGAGTCCCATGGTATCCACGAGAGCCTTTGCGTAATCGCGCCAGGCAAAGCCCACATCGACCAGAACAGTCCGGCCTTCGCCCTGCACGACCGCGTAGGTATAGGGCAGGCGCCGGGTCTGGCCGCCCGCGGTTCCGGCGATCATGAACGACTCGGGAAAGTGCCTGATCGACGCAAACTCAACCACCCAGATCGAATAAATCGCCATGCACGGTTGTCCTCTAGGTCGCCTGCCTCGAGCGTCTGTGATAGGGATCGCGCGCACATGCGCAGCACGCTGAGTCATGATCGATCAATTCGGCGCCGGGGAGCCGATGACTTGCGCGGCACAACGCGTCGCCGGCAAGCACAAGAGCCTTCCTGGCCGCTGTCACCCCGCTTTCAGTGCTTCCCGATCGCAGCATTTCCTGATTGGCGAAACGCAGGTGTTGCAGAGATCTGTTTAATTCCCGATACAGCAGCTGGCAGGATCCCGGAGGCGTCGCGGTTCGCACCTCTCCGGCCTCCTCGAGGTCGCGCCTCACGAGCGACTCGACATCCCGGATATGCACATCCGCTCTTGCGGCCGTCGCCTGCAGAAGCAAGACCCCGCTGAGCTCATGCAGGAGTCTGCGCAGCAATTCGAAACGCCGGCCGGCGTCCTGAAAAAACACGATCTGCCCGGGGCTCGCCTCCCAGACCGACGCCGGGAAACGCCGAGCGGTTGGGCGTGCACTGCTGGGCTTGGCCACTGTGATCTCCGGATAGTGTCGCCGGAGCGTAAATGGATTGTGCCCACCTTCCACCTATCGCGAAGGTAGGTAGGTGGCTTGGAGGCCTTTGCGGGCACATATTGAGCCGTCAGATCCACCGCGCACGGGCAGCCAGAGTCGATCATGAGAGACATCGAGAATAAAGTAGCGTTCATCACGGGGGGTGCGAGCGGCATCGGCCTCGGCATGGCGCAGGCGTTCCTGAAAGCCGGAATGCGGGTGGTGGTGGCGGATGTGCGCGAAGATCACCTGATGGATGCCGTAGGCGTCCTTGGCGGAGGCTCCAGACTCCACGCCCTCAGAGTGGATGTTTCCGATCGGGCCGCGCTGAAGTCGGCTGCCGAGCAGGCCGAGCGGGTCTTCGGGCACGTGCACGTCCTCTGCAACAATGCCGGCGTGGGCCTGCTCGGAGGCGCCAAAGCGGTCACGTACGACGATTGGGACTGGGGACTCGAGGTCAACCTGGGCGGTGTCGTCAACGGGATGCAAACGTTTCTTCCGCGCATGCTCGCTCACGGCGAGGGCGCACACATCGTCAACACCGCCTCGATCGGCGCGGTCCTTCCCGGACCGGGAGGTATCGTCTATCTCACGGCCAAGACGGCCGTGATGGCACTGTCCGAAGCACTGAAGAACGATCTGCTCACCGACAACATCGGGGTCACTGTCCTGCTCCCCGGTCCCACCCGCACCAGGATCCACGAGGTCGCGAAACTCCGTCCCGCCAGGTTTCAAGGAACCGGGGTGCGGGATCTGGAGCGGCGGCTGGAGAAGGAGCCGCTGTTTCAGAACGGCACGGACCCTTTCCTCGTGGGTGAGCGCGTTCTCGAAGCCATCCGACGCGATGAGCTCTTCGTGTTCACTCACAACGATTTCAAGGAAGGGGTCGCGCTGCGCTTTGCATCCATTCTCTCGTGCTTCCCCGCCGGTCCGGTCGATCCGGAGCGGGCCAGGAACTTCGGCTTCCCGGTCGTCAACGAGATATACCGGGACGTGTTGTGCCGCAACGAGTCGGCCGGCAGCGGGACGGATTAGTCGGCGGACCCCAGGCCGAAGCCGCCGTCGATGGCGATCTGTTGGCCTGTGACGTACGCCGAAGCGGGTGAAGCCAGAAACAGCGCTAGCCCGTACATGTCCGGCGGAAGTCCAAGGCGATGCATCGGGATCATCCGCGCGAACTCGCTCTGTACGGCCGGGTCCTTGAGGTGTCCACCGCCGATATTGGTCACGAACATCCCGGGAGATATGGCATTTACCGTTATGTTGTATGTTGCCAGTTCCAGTGCGACGTTTCGCACCAGATGCGCCACGCCCGCCTTCGCGACCATGTAAGCGGTGCCTATGGCGGGCTCGCAGCGCTCGGAGGCCAAGGAGGTCGTGACGATGATGCGGCCGCTGTGTCTCGGCCTCATGTGGCGCGCAGCCGCCCGAAGCGTGGCGAAAACGCCATTCAAATTAACGTCAATCGTACGGTTCCATCTCTCGTCGGTGTATTTTTCGAGCGCGCCGTCAGCGAATCGCGGCCGTTCGCCACCCACCCATGCGCCAAGAAAGCCCGGACCGGGATCGATGCCGGCGTTCGCGAACACTACGTCCAGCCTGCCGTGCTCCGCCGCAACCTCATCGACCGCCCTCTCGAGCGCCGCATGATCCGTCACGTCGACGACCTTTCCTGAGACTTCGAGTCCCGAGCTTCGCAGGCGTGTCGTCTCCTCGGTGATCCGATCTTCCCGCAAGTCGAACATCGTCACTCTGGCTCCACCGCTGGCGAGAGCCTCGACGTACCCGAGCCCGATGCCGCTCGCTCCGCCGGTCACAATGACCGAATATCCACGGACGCCGAACAGCTCTGAAATGATCATGGAGAATGCCCTGCTGTTTGAGACTTCTGCCGGCTATCATACCGCCCGCCCATGCGCGTGCCCCTACCTATCGCGGGTGCGGCAAGATAGGTAGGTGCATGGAATGCATGGGAGCGCATGCTGTCGGCATCGTTCAGATGGGGGTGGACATGGTAGAGCTTCGGGGCAAAGTGGCGTTCATCACCGGCGGCGCGAGCGGCATCGGCTTTGGGATGGCCAGGGCGTTCCTGAAAGCCGGAATGCGGGTCATCATCGCGGACGTCTCGGAGTCCCATCTTGAGGACGCAGCCGCGCAGCTTAAGACCGGCGCCGGAGAATACAGCAGCATCAAATTGGACGTCACGGACAGAGAGGCCATGGCGAGCGCGGCGGACGCCGCCGAGCTCGCCTTCGGCAAGATCCACGTTCTTTGCAATAACGCCGGAATCGGGCTGTCCGCCCCCATGACGTCCGCTACCTATTCCGATTGGGATCGGATGCTCGGCATAAACCTGTACGGTGTCATCAATGGCATAGTCACCTTCATGCCGCGGATCCGTGCGCACGGGGAAGGTGGACACATCGTCAACACCTCCTCGATGGCCGGCGTCCTGGCCCTGCCCGACGCGGGAGGCGTGTATTCCACCTCAAAGTTCGCCGTGAGAGGACTCTCTGAATCTCTCAGGCTGGCGCTGGCGCAATATGGCGTCGGCGTTTCCGTGCTTTGTCCCGGCCTCACTCGCACGCGCATCCTGGAGGAAACCCAGACTGCGGCCAAGTCCGGCGATCTCGACGAGCTCTCTGCCGGATTCGCCGACGCTCAGCAATTCGCCATGGACCCATTGACGGTCGGGGAGGCGGTCCTCGAAGGCATCCGCCGTAATGACGCCTACATCCTGCCGCATGGGGAATTCATAGATGAGGTGCGGCAGATGCAGGCGGAAATACTTGCAAGCTTCAGGACAGATCTCCCGATGCACCCGCAGCGGGCAGCCTTCGAGGACAGCCGGCGCAGAATGATCGAAGATATCAAGGCTGCCACCCGCAAGAGCTGACCGCCCGGACACCGTGCAGATCATTCGGCTGACTGCACCTTAACCACCCTTGCGATCAACGAGGCCATGATGATCAAGATCTCTACCGCTCCCTACGCGGCGCTTGTTCTTCGCGTGAGCCTGGGCATCTTGTTTCTGGCGCACGTGAGCTTGAAGATCTTCGTCTTTACGATTCCGGGATTTGTCGGCTATTTCGGCTCGTTAGGGCTCCCGCCGATCATCGCATACGCGGTAATCGCCCTGGAACTCCTCGGCGGCATCTCTCTTGTCCTCGGCGTGTACGCCTCATGGGTCGCCCTGCCGTTGGCCATCGAGATGCTCGGAACAATCGTGCTCGTGCATGGCCGCAACGGCTGGCTGTTCACGAACGAGGGCGGCGGCTGGGAATACCCCGCATTTTGGATGGTCACCCTCATCGTTCTCTTTCTCCTGGGTGACGGCGCGATGGCCCTTAGGCCCGCCCCGGGGAGGCGTTCGCCGGCGGGAACACCTGGCTGACCCTGAACGGCTTCGCACGAGAGATCGTCTCGGTGCGGCGAGCGCCGAAATACGAGGATCTGCGAAGCGGGATGACCGGGGAGATCATCTTGAAGAGCGCTGCCGCCGTTCCTCGATCCAACCCGGCGGTGGTTCGATGCCAGGCACTCCCTCGGAAATCACACCTCCCCCTGCATGATCTGCGCTGCACGGCGGGTGCTCCTGGCTGAACCGAATACGCCGTTACGGGCCGAGGAGAACAGTCTCACCGCCATCACGTCGGGCGCCGCTGCAGTGAGCATCCTCACCGGTGCAGGCATCGTCTGACAGCATGGCCGTGCCATAGAGGGTCACGTACTGCGTGACCGCCCGGGGCGGCGGCGTCACTGCGAATCTCTCCGTGACCGCCTCTCCCGGCGCAACCTCGCTGCGCGTGCGGCCGAGCGGCTCCACCCGCCACCCACCGGGGACTTTCAGGCTCAGGCTCACGCTCCGCAGCGTCTCGTCACCACCGGCGCTGAGCGAGACGCGCACGGTGGCGCGGGTGCCAGGCTTTAAGGTTTTCGGGGCCGAGACCGTCACCCGCCGGCTGCCAATCGAGGTCGCCAGGGTGTAATGCGCCGTCAGCGGCAGGTTGGCGAGCGCGGAGGAGTCCCCGACGTACACCCGGTAGGTACCGGCGGTCTCGGTCCAGCCCTTGCGCCCCCACCACCATTGCTCGCGCGGCGTGATCATGAAATGGATCACCTTCGACTGACCGGGCGTGAGTGTGACGCGCTGAAATCCGACCAGCTTGCGCGGCGGCTCGCCAGTCGAATCAGGCATGCCGAGATAAAGCTGGGCAACATCAGCCCCCCTCACGGTTCCGTCATTCGTCACACGCGCGCTCACCCGGATCGGGGTCACGCCGTCGACCTCAATCCGGCTCAGATGCAGGTCGTTGAAGCGGAATCTCGCATAGGACAGACCGAACCCGAACGGAAAGAGCGGCTTGATGCGCTTGGCATCGTACCAGCGATAGCCGACCAGGATGCCTTCGGAGTACTGAACCTTGCCGTCGATGCCGGGGAAGCGCGCAGGGCTCGCCGCCGGTACGTCGGCGAGCTTCATGGGGAAGGTCACCGGCAGGTGCCCGCTCGGATCGACTTGGCCGAACAGCACGGCGGCCAGCGCCGTGCCATTAGTCTGGCCCGGATACCAGGTGTCGAGGATGGCCGATACCCGATCATGCCAAGGCATCGTAATCGGCGCACCGGCCTGCACGACGACCACGGTATGCGGATTGGCCTTCGCCACCGCGCTCACGAGTGCGTTCTGCGCGGACGGCAGGCGCAGATCGGGACGGTCGGCGCCCTCGCTCTCGGTGTCATCGGCGACCACGACCACCGCGACCGGCGCGGACCGGGCGGCCGTCACCGCCCGCTGAATATCAGCCCTCACGGTCGCCGGTGTCGCCCAGAGGAGCTGATTGGCCGGGGTGCCTGTACCCACCGGCTTCTTCAGTTTCCTGAGCTTCTCTTTCAGCTTCTTGGGGAGGGGGCCCATCGTCACCGAAGTGGGGCCGGTCACAGTCAGCGTGTACGCCCGTCCCTTATTCAGATGAACGGCTGCCGAATAGGTCTGCGCCGGAGGCGTTCCAGGGTTATTGATCAGCGTCCTGCCGTCGAGCGCAACGCTCCCGACGCTGAAGCAGTGGCAGCCATTGGTGAAGCCGATGATGTAGGTGCCCGTTTCCGGCGGCCTCAGCGTCGCGCTGTATGACCCGCCGCGACTCGCCCCCGGATAGGGCGGCGACAAGTCCGCAGCCGGGATCGGCGTGAGCTCTCCATTGCTCGGCAGCCCCTGCGTGTAGCGGATCGTGGTCGTTCCGGCCAGCGCCTCCATGCCCGCAAGCGGGCTGATCGTCGCGGAGGGAATGACGTGGGCACTGCCTCCACCGCCGTAACTGACCTGCGCCGAGGCGGCCGGACCGATGACTGCGATCTTCTCGGTTTCCGACAGCGGCAGCAGGTGATCCTCATTCTTGAGGAGAACGGTGCCGGCTTCGGCAACCCGGGTCGAGATCCCCTGGTGCGCCGCCGTGGTCGCTACCGCCGTGGTCGAGGCGGGCCGCGGATGAATGAAAAAGTCGAAGCGGAACATCTGACGGAGGATCGGTGCGACCATGGTATTGACCACCGCGCGCGAGATCTTGCCCTGGGCCAGCGCCTGCCTGAGCGGTGTGCCGAAGAATCGGTTGAGCGGCTCTTCCAGGTCGGTGCCGGCCCTGGCTCCCGAGAGACTGTGCAGCGCAAACCAATCGGTCGTCACGAATCCGTTGAAATGCCACTCACGCCGCAGCACGTCGGTCAGCAGGTAATGGCTCTGGCAGCTGTAGTGGCCGTTCACGGTCGCATAGGAGCACATCACCGAGCCGACCTTGCCCGTGCGGATCGCCGCACGGAAAGCCGGCATGTAGATCTCGTGCAGCGCTCGCTGCGAGACAATGACTTGGTCCTCCGGCGTATTGCGGTTGGTCTCCTGGTTATAGGCATCGAAATGCTTCACCTGGGCGATGGTCCCCTGGCTCTGGATGCCGCGGATCTCCGCCGCGGCAATCGCCCCGGCCAGAAGCGGATCCTCCGAGAGGCTCTCGAACGCGCGTCCCCAGCGCGGATCGCGGTCGATGTTGACCGTCGGACCCAGATCGACGGAAGACCCCTTGGTGGCCTGCTCAGCGCCAATGACCTGTCCGTACTCATCGGCGAGGCTGCGCGAGAAAGTCGCGGCGAGCGCCGCGCCCGAGGGCAGCTGCGTGACACCGGTCATTCCGTCTCCGACGCCGTTCGGACCGTCCTCGAGACCGACCGACGGCATGCACAGTGACGGATTTGCCGGTATGTCTCCGACATAAGGCTTCATGCCATGGCCTTCGACGATCCTGATCTCCTCTCCCAGGGTCATCTTGCGCATCATCATCGCCACCCGCTGCGCGATCGGCAGATGCGAGTTGAGCCAAGGGCACTCCGCGCTCGCGCCGGCCAGGCTCGTCGAGTTCACCGGCGTCGCATTCCGGTTGCCGCAGCCGGCCAGACCAAGCGCCGCGACGCCAATGACCGCAAACAGCGGGAATCTGGCTCCATTGAAGCATTTTGTCTTTTGAAGCGACATTTCCGGTTTCCTGTCAGCACACTCGATCATTCATTGCCCAGACACCTGAGGAGCCACGGATCTAACTGGCACTGCCGCTTGGAGGAATTAAACTCTAACTGAATGCTCTCGCAAACACAACAGGTGACCAATATCCAAGTCGAGAATACCGCCGTTGCCTGTTATAGAAAACCTCGATGTATTCGCGTATGGCACTCTCGGCCTCCGAGCGAGTCGAGAAATTCCGATGGTGAACCATCTCTGTCTTCAGGCTTCCCCAGAAGCTACAGAGACACAGCCGATATCGAGCCGACCTTCGAGGCCGACTACCTGGATGTGGATCACTGGCCACACCGCTGGCGGGTCGAGCCCCGCGATCTGCGCCCGGGGGAGAGAATGCTCGGCGCGTTCAAGCTCTTCCTGGTCTGGCTTCTCGACCAAGGGTTGTCTCGTAAGACCCTGCGAACGCATCGCGATCATCTCGACGCCCTGGGCGGCGAACTCATCCGGCGCATCAATGTCGATCCCAAGTTGCGCAAGCGTTCGATCATGAGCGTGTTGATGGAAACTCTCGGCGAAGACGGAGGACCGCTGATCTATCCGCGCAAGACGGAACTTGAGCAACGCTCGTTCGACTCCACCTGCCGAAAACTTCACCGCTTCCTCCTCGACTCAAAGCGGAAACACAGCGTCCGTTGGAAACTTCTCACCCCTCGCCGCATGCGTCATCGCCAGAGATGTGTGCAATAGCCAGGTATGGTTTAGTTCAGTGCAATTTTAAGAAAGCCGGAATTTACATTGTGCGCGCTCGTGCAGGTCCGATCCAGGATCGGCCCTGGGTACAAATTTCATCTTCACATGAGCGCAGCCACATCCTGACTGTTCAGCCATAGCGATGTTTGCACGAGGCCAGATGCCTGTAAACGCTTGACAAGCTCGGCGACTGGCCAAGGCGGATTCTTTTTCCTGGCGAGTAGCTCACGGAAAGCAGCCACGACACGTTTCTCGTTGAGATCGATCAGATCCATGACAAAGTCATCCGGATAAATCACCTCGATTTGCAACTGCTCCTTCAGATGCTCAGCGGTAAAATCCTTCACGTTGAAGGTAACGATTGCATCTGCATGGGCAGCAATTGCCGTCGCGACAACATGGCGGTCTTTGGCGTCCACGGGCTCAAGTACTGGCAGCTCTACTAGCTCCACATCGACATCAGCGTCCGGAAAGGCTGCGGTCATCGCCGCTACAATGCGGTCTACCCGCTTCTGCGCGTCACCATCGACCGACCGCTCCTGCATTTGCGCAAGGAGGTTCCGGGTCCATTCGTCGCGAATGCGCGCCGACCACTTGGGGCTGAAGAATTCGTGTGCGGCCAGGGTCAACAGCACATCACGCGCCAGCATGGGAAACAGCGTGCACGCGTCGAGTACGACGGTAAATCGATCATAGGGCACCATTAAAGATCGTACCCGCCGATGTCCTCACTAGCCTTGACGAGCTCATCCAGTGCAGCGCAGCGCTTGATCTGCATGGTCTTCTTGTAGGCTAGAACGTCCTGCATCAGGACACGCCGATGACGTCCCACCTTGCGGAACGGGATCTGCCCGGCCTCCAGGACACGGATCAGAAACGGGCGCGAGACACCCAGCACCTCGGCCGCCTGTTTCGTCGTCAGCTCCGATGATTCCGGATAAAGCACAAACGTCTGCTGCCGGGCCATAAGCGCGA
The DNA here is from genome assembly GCA_021805865.1 of Pseudomonadota bacterium. Taxonomy (GTDB): domain Bacteria; phylum Pseudomonadota; class Gammaproteobacteria; order Steroidobacterales; family Steroidobacteraceae; genus 13-2-20CM-66-19. Next base: position 697 of record JAJZDX010000051.1, on the reverse strand, counting down.
GGATCTGCGAGAGCAGCCGTAAAGTCGCTGGCGGCACCTCGAGGCGAACGATATCGCCGCCGTCGTCTCTCTCCTCGATCAGCGCAATCCTGCGCGCCCTCGAACGATCGAGCGCTTCCCCCATCACCCGGCTGGCCTGGGCCAGCAACTCTGCGTCTCGATCACTGAGTGACACTCGATCTGCGGTAATGCTCATATCTTAAGTCCTCGGGAACGAGTGCATTATATGCAATAAAAGAATTATTCGCAACGTGGACCGATTCTTAAGCCGTTGAGGTCTGACCGGCCGCTACAGGGGACTTATTGGTGTCGAGGTCGACTCTCACTCACCGTGCGAGCCGAACCGTTTCGGCGCGCGCCGTCGCATTGGCCCTCTCTCGAGACCCTCACGCCCCATGATGTTTGATTGGGGTAGATCCAATGCGGGGTATCTGGCATCCGAGTTTGCCGAACAGCATTTCTACCCCAAAATCTACCCCAATAAATTCGTGGCTGCCCCTGGAACTCTCTGGCATCGGGCGGCCGTCGGTGGCCTACCTCAGACCATCGCCGCGGCGCGGTAAGCACCAGAATTCATTGGACTACCGTGGACTTTGGCAGACAAGTGGCGCGCCAGATCGGATGGTAGGCAATAACGTGCAATTTATTGATTTTTAAGTAATTTTAAGAACTGGCGGAGAGGGTGACCGCCACAAAT
>JAJZDX010000079.1 GCA_021805865.1 Pseudomonadota bacterium | reverse complement strand
ACCCGCCGCTCGCCGCCTTCCGTCTTGATCCTCGCCATCTGCGCCACCCCGTACGTTCTCGCTACGACGGGCTCATCATCCTCCTCGCGCGAGGCACCTATCCATGGGCCACGGCCACACGGTTACGTAGCTCCGGCAGCTTCTGAATTTCGTCGATGAAGATCTGCTTGGCATGCGGACTGGCGTCCACCAGCTCACGCAATTGTTCGGGCCGGGCGGACAGCTGGCGTAACGTAGCGGGATCGAGCAGATCAATTCGCAGGGCATTTGGGAACTCATGGTTGCACCACAACGTTTTGCCCGTCCCGCGCGGTCCCAGTAGGAAAAAATGATCTCGGCCGGCCGAGAGAAATCGAGGCGTAAATGCCATAATGCGACGCAATATGGCATCATCGATACCGTTTTGCAATTTCGAATTCCATGCTCGCCCACCCGATTCTCGCCCTACACCGTCGAGGGGACTTGAGTGGGTATGGAAATTCGGAAGGACGGCATTCCTCTTTGCAGTCAATGACCTATAAGATCACGTGAATGCCTCTCTCTCCGCCAGATAATTCCCTTCCGAGTCCGACACTTGCTATCCCGCGGCTGCGGCGGACTGCCAAATCTACTGCCAAATGAGGTCGGTCCGACCGCGTCGGGTTTGGATCTGGGGCTGTCCGATGCTGTGACGGAGCTCGCAGCGTCCGCGGCACCACCGAGCAACGTCGCCGCGGTGTTTTTGGCGGACTGCATCGCGTGCTTTATGGCGTTGATGTCCGCCTCGATCGCACCTTCGGCCCATGCGGTGTACACAGGCAACATCGTCGTGACGCTGTGGCCGTGCTGCTTGGCGACCCACAGCGGGTTCTGGCCGATCATGAGATCCCAGCTGACGGACGAATGGCGTGCGCAATACGGCTTCCGATAGCGAACGGTACGCAGTCGGTCCAGCGTTCGACGCCAGCGGACGTACGGATACTGGAGATTGCGGATCGGAGCGCCGCTTGCCTTGAAGAACAGGTGGTCGTGGTCAATTCTGCCAGTGAGCATGATCGCGCTTTTCGATGGCGCGCCGAGCACGCTATTTGAGGGCGTTCCCAGTTCCCATTCCCACACGCTGTAGAGATGCGGGGAACGGGAACGGCGAGCGAAGGGGCGGCTCCGGCCTTGACTGTCCGATGGAGGGTGTAACGCCCGACGCGCTGCGGATCTGGCGAGGGCCAGCGATCCCTGAAGGAGCGACGCCGGCTCCCGGCCGCCTCGCTGCCGCCCAGATCGATTGAGGCCGAGAGTCGGCGGGAGCGCTTGGCCCCGACCGGAACCGCTACGGGCGTTCTTGCGCCTCTGTTGTGTTGATGCGAGCGAGGCGGTACCCGTCGGTGTCGCGTACGAGATGACCGGCGCGAGTGAGTTCGGTGAGCCGCTCGTGCAAAGTGGCGTTGCGTACATGACAGAGCAAGCGCAACTCGGCGAGCGGCAGCGGCCGTTCAGCGATCTCGAGCGCGCTGCTGATGCGCTCGTCGAGGGAACTGGGCGGCGGGACGTCGGTTGCAGCGGGCGCGACGACGGCGAGCGCGAGTGCTGGGCCGCGCTGCTGCAGCTCAAGCGGCAGGCTCGGCGGGGATGGGGCGGCACGGTGCTCGACGGTGAGGATGAGTTGCCCGGAGGGCTCTCGGCGCAGATACAGGTTCGAGTCGCCCCAGGCGTGGAACTCGGAGGAGCCGCGCAGCGCCTGGCCGGCGCGTATGTGGCCGGAGGTTTTCTTGGCGTGATGAACGAGGAGCACGGCGAGGGCATGCCGGCGTTGCAGCTCGCGCAGGTACGCCAGGAGAGGCGCGACTTCGCCGCTGGAGTTCTCATCGATCCGGTGCAGCCGCACGAAGGGATCGAGGATGAGGAGTTTCGGCTTAAGGTCCGCGACGGTACGCTCGAGAGCGTCGCGGTCGGCAGGCAGATCGAGACGCACGGACGGGGCGGTGATTACCTGGATGTCGAGGTCCTGCAGACGGCAGTCCGCCGCGGTGCAGATTCCCTCGAGCCGGGCGCGCACGATGTGCAGGGCGTCCTCGGCGGCATAGAGCAACACGCGCCCCGGGGAGGCGACCGGGAAGCGCCGCAAGGCCGGTGTCCCGGAGGCGACCGCGACGGCAAGGTCCAGGGCGAGGAAGCTCTTGCAACATTTGGGTTCTCCGCCGACGATGCCGACGGCCTCGCAGCTCCAGAGCCCGGTGACGAGCCAGCGGCTCTCGGGCGCGCGGCCCGAGAGCTTCCAGGCGGGTTCGACGGGCAGCGTGCTCACCGCTTGCGCCCGACGACTTTCAGTTGCGCCGGGGTTGGGGCGGCTACGGTCTCGAAGAACAACTGCTCGTCGATTTGGCGCGCCTCGCGCTGCGCGGCAAGTGCCAGGAGCTCCCCGGCCAGGTTCATCAGGGCGCGCAGGTTCCCCTGCGCATGATCGCAGAGCGTCGCGATGAGCTCGGGGGTCATGAGCTTCGGCGCCCCCGCCTTGGCGAGGGCGTGCTGCAGGCACTCGCGCAGCTCCTCGGGCGTGGCCCGATCGAGCGCGAGCCGCACGCGCATGCGCGAGTTCAGCGGCAGCAGCTCCTCGCTCTTGAAGCGCTCGAGGAGCCGCTGATCGCCGGCGAGCACCACGGTCAAGAGCAGATGCGAGTCCAGGCGCGCCGAGGACAGCAGGCGCAACTCCGCGAGCACCGTGGCGATGACCTCCTGCGCCTCATCCACGATCAACACCGGACGCGAGAGTGAGGCGTCGATGTGCGCCTGCCAACGGCTGCGCAGCACCTTGGCGCCGGCATGGCGGTTGTGCGGATGCAGCTCGACGCCGAAGAGTTCGCCCATCTCGCGGTAGAAGTCGGCCAGGCCCGCTTGCGGCCGGGCCAGGATGCCGACCTGCACGTCGCGCAGGTTCGAGAGCCGCTCGGCGAGCACGCGCAAGGTGGCGGACTTTCCAACACCCGGCATGCCGGTGATCAGCGTAAAGCCGCCCTCGTCGATCAGTTGCTCGACGCGCCAGCAGAAGGAGTCCACGCGGGGACTGACGTAGAGTGAGCTTCCGGTGAGGGTGCGTAACAGCGCGTGACCTGCGCTGTCCTCCGTGGGCGCGGTCAGGTCGGGGACACGGGGCGCTTGCGTTCCATTTCGACTTTCGCTATCGTCCCCGGTCATGGAGACCGTGCTTACGTTTCGCGGCCGACCGGTCACTGCGGCCGACGTCGGCGTCATCCGCGAGCTGATCGCTGCGTACCCTGGGGAGAGCCGGCGACGGCTGTC
>JAJZDX010000078.1 GCA_021805865.1 Pseudomonadota bacterium | reverse complement strand
GGAATCCGATCACCGTGGTCACGCTCAATCCCGAGCGCGACGCAGTGATCAAAGCGGCGACCGAGAGCGTTCATAAAACTCGGTCCGCCGCATGAAACGGGCGACAACTACGTTGACACGCACCGCCATCAGCTGCGGAAGGCGCGTTGCGGAACGCCCAGCAATTCAAGGACTTGCTGCTGCCGTGGCGTGAGGTCGGCCTCGAACGTCTGAACCACGAGCGCGTCGCGCATGAGGGTGTGGCGCTGGGCGTGGGCGAAGAGACGCAGGATCTGCTCGGTCGTCGGACGAGGACAGCGGCGCTCTTCGGGGTAGATCGGCAGCGACTTTAGTTGCCGCCGTTTCATCGCGCCGCGCAGCTCTCGTTCGATCAGTGCCTGCACGAGCAGCGCGAGGAAGTACATGGTGAAGAACGCCTCGATGCGACCTGGGTTTTTCAGGAACACCGGTGCGATCTCGTGGACAGTCTTCAGCTGTTCGAATGTAAGCGTCCCACCGTCTACAGGGTAGCGGTCTGAGCGGCGCTGTGGCAGGCGAACGGATCAGGCCGCCGCGAGCGTGGCGGCGTAATCATGCGGCAGGAGCCCATCGACCTGACCGCTCGTGGTTGCGGCCAGGCGTGGCAGGACCCAAGTCAGGTAGTCGGCCGGGTTGATCTTCAGCAGCTTACATGTCCCGGTGATCGAGTAGATCACTGCCGAGCGCCAACCGGCGTCCGGATGCCCGATGTACATCCAGTTCTTTGCGCCAAGTTTTGTCGGCCGGATGCCGCGCTCGACGCTGTTCTGATCGATCAGCACATGGCCCATGTCGGGCTCGGCGTAGCGGGTCAACGTCTCCCAACGGGCAAGGGCATAGGCGGCGGCCTTGCCGAGGCGACTCTGGGGGAGTTCGCTCTGGGCAATGAGTTTGAACTGCTCATGCAGCCGTTCAAGTACCGGCACGCTCTCCCGCTGCCGTAACTCGGCGCGCGCAGCGGGCGAGAGCGCCTGCTTTCTCGCCTCGGTCTCGATGCGATACAACAGTGCGATGTCCGAGAGAAGCTGCGCCACGATGTCCAGATGCACCCCTGCCTCCAGCGCCTCCACCACATAGCGGCGCAGATGCGCCATGCAACCGGCGTGGACGATGCGCGGCTTGTCGCGCAGGAAGCTGTCGTACGCCTCGTAGCCGTCCGATTGCAGTACACCCCGCCAGTCCAGCGGGAAGAACTCGCGCAGGTTCCCGCGGCTGCGCGAGAGATCGAAGTCGAACACGATCGCCTGCGACAGCGGGGAAAGATATGTCCACAAGTAGGCTTGGGCGGCATGACCACCCCGGTCCGGGTCCAAGACCTTCACCGGTGTCTCGTCGACCTGAACATAGCCGCTTGCGAGGATCCGCTCGCGCAATCGATCGTAGATCGTGCGCAGCAGCAGCGCCGACTGCTCAACCCAGCGGCACAGCTTCTGCCTGGGGAGCTCGACCCCGACCCGCGCGGCGATCTGTTCTTGGCGGTAAAGCGGAAGGTGGTCGGTATATTTGCTCACCAGCAGGTGCACCAGCAGTCCCACGCCAACGCCCGCCTGCGGGATGACCCTCGGGGGCAGCGACGGCATCTTCGGGGCCATCTGCTTCGTCGGGTCGGCGTACACGAAGCGCACGTAGTGGCGGCGGATGAACTGGCTCGGCTGGTAGTCGAGCTCCTCGGTGATCTCCTCGCGGATGCGCACCAAGCCCGCCTTGTCAGCCTCCGGGAGATCGATCTCGATGCGCTCGATCGGCAGATGCTCGGGCGCCTTGCGGCGTCCGCCGCCCTTGCGGGCCGGCTTCTCCTTCGCAGCCACCGCTGGGGCGGGCGGCGTCTCCTGCCGCAGCTGCTCGTCGGCCTCGAGCGGCTCGAGGAGGAGCCTCAGCTGATCGGGGCTCAACTGCTCGCTCTTCGGACCATACATCCGGCGCAGCAGGTCCTGCAGCTTCGTCTCCGCTCGCTCGCGGGCGAGCATCTCGATTTTCAGCGTCGTCTCGAGCTCGCGGATCTGACGGGTCTTGCGGTCCGCCTCGCTCTCGCGGTCCCGCAGCAGGCTCTGCAGCGACTCGATCTGCGCGCGCAGCGCGGCGAGTTCTTCGGCGGAGGCGGCAGAGAGAACAGCGTTCATGTTGGGCTCGAGTATACCCCAACACGAACGCCTCGTGTTATGTCGATGAGGAAGTCCCGGGCACCGGCGCCCGTCTCCCAGGCAACGACCTTCGGTACCAGTGCCTGCGCGCTTTGAGCTCAAAACCCGAGAGCACCGCCTGCAGCGCCAGGATGTCGATCTCCGACTCCCCGCTCTGCGGCCAGGCAAAACGGCCGCCCTCAAGCCGCTTCGCGCATACCCACAGTCCCGATCCGTCGAAGGTCAGCAACTTCACCTTGGTGCGCGCTCGGTTGCAGAACCCGAAAACGTGGCCCGAGAGGGCGTCTTGCTTGAGGATTGAGACCACCTGGCCGTACAGGCCATCGAATCCGAGACGCAGATCCGTCGCTCCGATCTTCAGGAACACCCGCGTGGTGCGGTTCAGCGCGAACATGCCACCGTCCCCAGCTCGCGCAGCAGCGCCGCCAGCCACTTCGGGTCCGTGGCCTGCGAGAGCTCGAACCGAACCCCGCTGGGTAGCTCGATGAGTACCCCCGCGAGGGCTATCGATGACGGCACGGCGGCCACGGCCGACTGCGGCACTTCGACGAAGGACGCCGAATGCTCGGCGGCCCTATTTCGGTCCCGCCGCCGCCAGTAGGTGAGCGTCGAGAGTGCCAGTCCGTGCCGAGCGCAGAATGCCTTCTGCGAAAGACCGCTGCGCTCATACCGGGCCAGCCACCGCCGCCACTCGGTAGCTCCGCGTCGACAAATCTTCCGACCTGGGGTCCTCGGTTTACGCGCCGAGTTCGCGCTTCTCTGGTGCTTCATGCACCAGCCTCATACCGATCGCCACGCTACGCGGCCAGCCTGTAGTCCGTGGGACGCTTACGTTCGAATCGCTTCTCGATGGTGGGTTGGCCTTTGTGCGCCAGCAAGACCTGCTTGGCCGTCAGATCGCGATCATTGCTGACCAACGGATAAATCCCGTCTGAGCGTTCGTCGTAGGTGACGGCTGCTTGGTCCACGGTCCACTCGAGATCGTAGTGCCTGCGGGTGATGCGCTGATAGGCACTGTTCGGTCCCGGTCGCCCGCGGCGCGTCTGCTTGAAGGAGTGCTCGGCACTCACCGTACGGGTGACCTTCAGATAGCGGCGCACGTGATAATAGGTAAGCGTGCGGCGGAGGCCCGTAGATTTCCCTCTGCCATTCGCCGAAGCTGTGCAACTGTGGGGGATTTGGCGGCCACTCACCCGGATCGGCGGCGCTTGATCTCCGGCAGAACCTCGTCGATCA
>JAJZDX010000077.1 GCA_021805865.1 Pseudomonadota bacterium | reverse complement strand
ATGCCGTAGGCGCCCCAGGCGGCGAACACCAGCGCGAGCGCGCCGAGAATCGTGTACCAGAACCACTTGTGGGTGGCGATCGTATCGGTCAGTTTTTGCAGCATTTTGGCGTCACACCCGCCCTCTTCGGGGCGGCGCAGGCGGTTAAACCGCCAAGGATAGCAAATCGGGCTGCCCGAACGGCAGCGACGCTCGGGAACGGCGGCCGGGGCGGTGCGGCGCACTCACTGCCCCGGGGGGCCTGGGCCCCCCCGGGGCGCGGCCCCTTCGCCCCGCGGACGTCCGCGGAGTGAGAACCAAGCCCTTCCGGACGGCGACGAAAATCATCATTTTTGCGGCCAAGCGCCGCCGTGCGCCGGAACCGGAAAATGCTCGCAACGTACAACCCGTGGCGGGTCAGCCTCTCGCTGCTGGTCGCCGTGGCCGTCTCCTTCACCGCGCTGAAACTGGCCGGCCGGGTGGCCGAGGCCGGGCGATCCGGAGCGCGCGCCTGGAGAATCTCCATCAGGAACTGCAGCACGGCAAGAACCTGCTGACGCTCGCCACCCAGGCGGCCGGCGTCGCCCGCTGGGAGTTCGACCTCTCCCACGGCCGGTTGCGGTGGACCGAGAACGAGATCGCCTCGAGCAGCTCAGTCGCATCGGGGTCCTGGTGTCGGTGGATGATTTCGGCACCGGGTATTCGAGCATCAATTACCTGAAGCGCTTCCCGATCGACATTCTGAAGATCGACCAGTCGTTCGTGCAGTCGCTGAACAGCGAGGTCGACGCCTCGATCGTGCGGGCCATCGTGTCTCTGGCGCACAGCTTGCGGCTGAAGGTGGTCGCCGAAGGGGTGGAGACCCAGGAGCAGTTGATGTTCCTGCGCTCCCTCGGCTGCGATCAATATCAGGGATTTCAGTTCAGTCCGCCGCTGCCGGCGGCGCAATTCGTCGATCTGGTGCGTGAGTGGCAGCGCGATGAGGACGAGCAATCCGCCGCGGAGTCGACCCGCACGGTGAGTAAACTGTTCGCGACCCGCTGAGCGGGCCCCGCGCGCGGCAGCGGCGCTCAGGCGCCGCTGTCGATCGACCAGATGACCGCCGCGCGCAGCAGCTCCGCGCCACTGCGCAGGCTAAGCTTGCCGCGGATGTGCTCCCGATGAGACTCCACGGTGTGCACGCTCAGGCCGAGCTGTGCGGCGATCTCGCGCGTACCGCCGCCGCGGCCGATGAGCTCGAAGATCTGCAGCTCCCGGTCGCTCAATCGCTCCAGGCCGGGGGGAATACGCCGGCGCGTCCCGATGGCGCTCGCCTCTGGCGGGCGGGCGAGATAGATCTGTCCGGCGAGGACCACACGCACCGCCTCGAGGAGCGAGCCGTGCAGCTCCTGCTTGTTCAGATAGCCGTGCGCACCGGCGCGCAGCAACCGCTCGGCGAACAGCTCCTGCTCGTACACGCTGACGATGAGGATCCGCGGCCCCGTGCCCTCGGCGCTCAGCACCTTGACCAGCTCCAGGCCCGTGCCGGTGCGCAAGGCGACATCGATGATGGCGAGGTCCGGCTGCGTCGCACGGATCAACGCCAGCGCGCCATCCGCATCGGCGGCCTGGCCGCAGATCACCCAGTCCGGCTCCGCGGCGAGCCGCGCGGCCAGGCCATCGCGCACCAGAGGATGATCATCTACGAGAACGATGCGCGCCGGCGGTGCGCTCAGGGACGGTTCGGAACAGTGCATCGCGAAACGATGAAGTGAGGTCGTGTCGCGAAATTGTAACGGTTTCTCCGGCCGGCGCCGATCCGTACTTTCCCTCGTCTGCCGCCACCCGCTCGGCAGTCGCCCCAAGAGGCAGCGCCTTGTCCCCAAACCCCGGCGCGGCATCGCGCCCCGCCGCCCCGGACCCGGCTCCCGCAGTGGCGCGCCCTGCCCGGCGCACCATCGCCTGCACCTGCGGCGCGCCGGGATCGGCCCGGATCGCGGCGTCGAGGGCCAGACCGGCGCGAACCCGTACCGCCGGGCAGGCGCACCGTGCACCGCGCGGCGCGGCGCGGGCCGGCGAGACGGCTCGAATCGGCCAGGCATCCGGTCCCCTCTGGAGGGGCATGTGCTTCCGTGCCGCCTCGAGCGCCGAGCCGAGCGTCGGTACGACCCGCAAGCGCCCCTCAGCGCCATCCTCTGCTCAGCCCCCGGACCCCGGGGAGGTGATCCCGGGCGCAACGGACCTCGAACTCGTTCGCCGCACGAGCGGCGGCGGGACTGAATCGCCCTCGAACGCCCGGCAACGCCCTCGTGAGCAAGCGCCCCACTCGAGAGTCCCCTTCACCCCCCGTGAGATCAACGGCGGCCGCGGCGCCCGTGGCGACAGTGGCGGGCTGAAATCGATCGGCGTCGCGCTGCGCTCCAGCACTGCACGCGTACCACGCGTACGGGAGCCCAAGATCCGACCTGTCGCCCCACGGACCGCACACGGTGCCACGGGACGGGACATCGGGCAGAGGAGACCGCTACCGCCGAGCCGGCGCACCGTGAAGCGCGCGGGGTGGATCGCAGACGCGACTCGACTAGAGCGACCGAGGCCCCTGCGACCGCTGCGAAGCGCGAACCGGACGCAAGGTCCCGAAAGACCGAGGCCGCGTGCGCACTCTCATCACTCGCCGAGCACACGGTCCCGCCTGGGTCCTGATGACCTTCGGTGCGGGGTGGAGAGCCGCACCCAGCGCCGCCATGCCCGGCATGTGCGGATCGCCCCCGGAGTCGCCGCGAGGTCATGCAGCGCAGGAAAGGCGGCTGCTCTGGGCCATCCCCAGCCGCGATCCAATACCGCTCAATGTCATGGTGACAAGGCTCCCCTGAGCCCACCGCCACGGCCCGCCACCGTGAGATCGACAGCCGCCTCGCCGTGCGGGGTGACCGCGGACGCCTGAAGTCGATCCGGGCCTTGATGCGTGTTCGCGCTCGACTCGTGGAAATGCACAGCAGACCCTAAAGATCCCGTCATTCGCCGCCCCTCGCCCCCCCGGACTGCAAGACGGGACGAAGGGTCGACCGGCGCGCCACCCCCGACCGACCGCCCCAGACACGACCGCTAGCGCGCAGTATGTGCGATACCGCGCTGAACGACGATGATCTCTGTTATAATGCCAAAGTGGCAAGATCTGGCGCGAGCCCCCGCGACTCGTAGCAACCCGGACAGGCAGCGCCTCACCAACAGCGGACACAACTGCGGATTCTCATGTCAGGAACTCGCGATTACGCTGAGAATCATCTTCTGGCTGCACTCTTGCCGGCCGAGCGCGAGCGCATCTTTCCGCACCTGGAGTTGGTTTCGATGCCGCTCGGCAAGGTTCTGTACGAATCCGGCGACGTGTTGCGTCACGTCTACTTTCCAGCCAACTGCATCGTTTCGCTGCTGTACGTACTGGAGAATGGCGCCTCGGCGGAGATCTCCGTCGT
>JAJZDX010000050.1 GCA_021805865.1 Pseudomonadota bacterium | reverse complement strand
GCGGACGGCACCTCCTCGACCGCCAGCATGAGCTTGCGTCGACTCAAAGAGGAGTTCCTGTTGTGTTGAAAACAAGATGTTACGCCTCTTTGATCGCGTTGTACATGAAATTAACTTAGCGGCGATGCACCTTGGACCGGAAAGGACGCGAAGGAGACCGGGCATTTTTTCTCGAAGCGTGGAACGGAAACCAGAGTCTCGACGTGGACCGCATCGGGCGCGGGCATGTGATGATCGAGAACCTGTGCCTTTCGATCTTTGGCGGCATTCAGCCTGACAAGCTGATCGGATACCTGGAACAGGCAACCAATGCGCTAGCCAACGATTGCATGTTGCAACGGTTCCAAGTCCTGGTGTACCCAGATCACCGCGCCTGGGAATATCGAGACCGAGAGCCGGACTGCGATGCACGCGATACCGCGCATGCCGTATTCGAGAAGCTGGTAGCCATGGACCCGGTGACGCTCGGTGCAACGCCAAAGGATGACCAAAACGAAGTTTGCGTACTTCCGGTTCGAGCCCGCAGCCGAGGCGCAAGAGCTATTCATCGAATGGTCAACCGATCTGCACTGCAACCGGATCGAGCGTGAGGAAAACCCAATCATCCGCCAGCAGCCGGCGAAGTACGACAAGCTGTTTCCGGCCCTGGCGTTGGTCCTGCACTTGGTCGATTGCGTGCATCACGGCATCTGAGCGCCGCCGCGGACGGGTGAATCAGAACCCGTCGGCTCTCTATAGCGTCCATGGGTTTGCGCATCGCGGAGCTGTTTGATCTTTTCCCGCCTTGGGATATTGCAACGAATGCAAGATTCTGTGGGCATTTTGCTTATCAACGTCTTTCTTTGGGGATTTGCTGTTCTCATCGCCCCAATCTGGATCGGTTACCTGTGGTTCCGAACTCGCCGAAGGGAAGCCTGTTCGAGCGAGGTGGCTGCCGTCCCTCCCGCTCGACATTGACCACAGCGCTACCGGTGCGGCGGAATGCCCGAACGGTGGCACACGGCCCTACAGTTGCCGGTGAGCGGGTCGGCTCCAGGTCCCTGCTGTCAAGGACCCTTGGGGGTGAGCGGGTGGTAGAAGGTGCCGTCCGCGGCATGGCGAACAGCACGTCGCAGCGGAGACGGTGGCGGCCGGTCGCGGCCCCCTTGCTCATCCAAAGGCGTGCTGCCGCCCTCGGCGGGCTTAACGTCAAATTTCGCGAGTCTTCACCGCCGGGCGGTTTGCCAAACGTTTCGGGAATAGCTGCTCATCGCGTTGCCGTGCCTTTGAGCCAGGCGAACAGGTGCGTTTCAAAGCCGCGCTCGATGAGGCAGTGGATGCGGTCGGAACCGCCGGGATTCCAAAGGATTGCGGGTACATCGGCGAGTGACGTGCGCGCGACCCGGCCCGGGGGGAACGCATCTGCTCTCAGATCCAGGCTGCAGCCGCTCATGAAAACGTCGGCGAGACCTGCGCCGCCGACCTCGAGCGCCACGAGAGCATCACTGAAGTCGGTGATGGCGGCGAGCGCCGAGGCGAGCCGGTCGCTGAGAGCGGCACCGATGGAGTCGCACTCCCTGGCAGGGAGCTGCAGAAGCCATTGCGCCGGCGTCTGCCAGAGAAGGACGTAAGGACCGTGCCAAGAGGCTTGCTGCGCCGGCGGTAGCCTCAAGCCGATTTCCCGCTCGAGCGCCGTCTGTAATGCTTGCAGGCAGGCGCTCTGCAGCAGCAGCAGCCCCTTGTCGCGTACGGGCGTGACGATGAGCTCCCGCGCGATGGTGGCGCTGCCGGGATCTTCGCCTTCCCGGATCGAGTCAAACGGCGTGCGGTGCTCAAGCATTGAGACGCTCCCCCTTCGGGTCGTACCACTGCGGGGAGACGATGTGCGCGGGCCAGAGCCTGCCGTTGCAGTAGATCGCAACCGACTCCCCGTGGCGGCTTCGGCCGCCTTGAACGAGCCCGAGGGCGACGGTGCGTCCGAGGGCTTCGCTCATGCAGCTCGAGGTGACATATCCCTGGCTGCCCAGACGCGCCTTGGGATCAGCCACCACGTGCGCGCCGACGGGCAGCACCGTGCCCGGATCGTCGGCCGAGAGCCCCACGAGCTGTAAACGGTCCGGCCGCTTCGCCTCGGCGCGCTCGAGCGAGCGGCGGCCGACGAAGTCCTCAGATTTCTTCGCGAGCGCCTCGCCCATGCCGATGTCGGTGGGGAGTGTGCGCCCATCGGTATCGGTGCCGACGTGGAGATAGCCTTTTTCCGTGCGCAGATCCTGCAGCGCCTCGATGCCGATCGGCCTCACCCCGAGCGGGGCCCCTCGCTCAAGCAGCCGCTCCCAGAGCGCGGCCGTGTAGCCGGCGGCAACGTTGATCTCGAAGGACAGCTCACCGGTGAAACCTACTCTGGCGATGCGTGCCGGTACGTTCTCGAGCCGCCCGCAGCGGACCGAGAGGTGAGGGAAGGCCTTTGGGTCAAGATCGACATCCGTGCTGAGCAGAGAGAGCAATTCCCTCGCCCGGGGACCGGCGATGGCGATGTTGCCCCAAGCGCAGGTGACATTAGTGGCGAGAACCCGCAGGTCCGGCCACTCGCACTGCAGCCACTCCTCGAACCCCGAGAAGATGCGGTCCGCCCCGCCGCTGGTCGTGCTCACCAGGAAGTGATCCTCGGCAAGGCGTAGGCACACTCCGTCATCGAGGATCACCCCGTGCTCGCTCAGCATGATCCCGTAGCGGACTCGACCCACGGGCAGGGTCTTCATGCTGTTGCAGTACATCCGGTTCAGGAAGACGGCCGCATCGGGGCCCCGGACCTCGATCTTGCCGAGCGGCGAGCCATCGAAGAGGCTGACCGCCCCCCGGGCGGCCCGTTTCTCGGCCCGGATGCACTCTTCCCGACTCTGGCCATGCGAGGTGTACCACGCCGCTCGCCGCCAGCCGCCGAAATCCTCGAAGCACGCTCCTTGGTCGGAGTGTTGTGAATCGAGCGGTGTACGCCGCAACGGTCGGTAGAGCGGTCCGACGTGCCGGGCAGCGAGCGTGCCGAGCGTGACTGGGTCGTAGGGCGGCCGGAACGTGGTGGTGCCGATCTGCGGGATCGGTGTCTTGGTGAGATCGGAAAGGATCCCGAGCGCATTCATGTTGCTCGTCTTGCCCTGATCGACCGCCATGCCGGTGGTCGTGTACCGCTTCACGTGTTCGACGGAGCGCAGGTTCTCGCGTGCGGCGAGCTCGAGATCGGCCCGGGTCACATCGTTCTGCAGATCCACCCACGCCTTCCGATGATCGTGTCGGGGGGCGGCCCAGAAGGGCGCGACGGCGGTGCGCTCCGGCGCCGCGATCGGTGAAATTCCCGCATCTGACCGGGCTCCGGTGGCTTTTGCGGCCTTGCGACCGGCGGCGAAGCCGTCCGTGAGACACTCCCGAAGGGCGAACTGTCCGGCGGCGGATCCGGCGCATTGAAACCCCTTCGGGCCCGACCCTGGAACGAAAGCGGCGCGCTCCGCGTCGTAGCGCAGCTGTCCGCGGGCCTGCGAGAAAAGATGCACGCTCGGCGTCCAGCCGCCTGAGACGCACACCAGGTCGCATTCGAGGCGAAGAAGCGATCCTGTCGAGTGGGCGCGGAGGGTCTCGGCGAGCGGCTGGATGTCGATCGCTCTCACGGCCCGAGTACCGTGAACCCGTACGGGCACATAACCGGCACGTACCGCAAAGCCCGCGCGCCTCGCCCGGGCAGCCACCTCGCCGGGATCCATCCGCGTATCGACGATCGCCTCGATCGCGATGCCGCGGGGTTTCAAGCTCTCGGCGGCGTCATATCCTGAGTCCGTGCTCGTGACGAGCACGGCACGCCTGCCAGGGCGCACCGCATATTGCACCGCGTAGTTCCTGGCGGCCGAAGCGAGCATGACTCCCGGCACATCATTGTCAGGAAAGACGAGCTGGCGCTCGATGGCCCCGGTGGCGAGCACGACCTGTTCGGCGCGAACGTGCCAGAGCCTCTCCCGGATGGGTCTGGCGGTCTGTTCGCCGAATCGCTCCGCGAGCGCCACGAGGTGATGATCGTAGCAGCCGAAAGCGGTCGTTCGGGTGAGCACCCGCGCGTTCGAGGCGGCGCGCAGCTCGCCCTCGACCTCGCCGACCCACTCGAGCGCCGGGCGCTCATCAACGGTCTTCTCTTCCCATTGCAGCGCCCCTCCCAGCACGGGCCGGTCATCGGCGAGCACCGTTCGGGCCCCGGCTCGTGTCGCGGCGAGGGCGGCCGCGAGACCCGCGGGGCCTGCTCCGACCACCAGCACGTCACAGTGTTCGTGGCGTTCCTCATAGCGATCGGGATCGGCTCCGGTGGGGGCGACCCCAAGCCCCGCGGCGCGGCGCACCGTCGGCTCGAACCAATGCCAGCTCGGCCACTTGAAAGTCTTGTAGTAGAACCCCGCGGGCATCAGAGGGCCGAACATCTTGAGGAAAGCGAATACATCCGATCGCGCACTCGGCCAGCAGTTGACGCTACGCGCCTCCAGTGCCTCGGCGAGCTCGACCTGCGTGGCCTTGAGGTTCGGGACGGTCGTTTCCCCTGTGCCGATCTGCACGATGGCATTGGGCTCCTCACCCCAGGCGCCGAGGATCCCGCGGGGACGGTGGAGCTTGAAGCTTCGCCCGAGGATCCGTACCCCGTTCGCGAGCAAAGCCGAAGCGAGCGTGTCGCCCGCAAATCCCTCATACCGACGGCCGTCGAACGCAAAGGCGAGCGGCCGGCCGCGATCGATTCGGCCGCCGCTCTCGAGCCGATGAGCGCTCATCCTCATGGGGTAACCTCCGGGAGCGGTTCTGTCAGCCTGGCCGTCGCGCGGATCTCGTGCGTCACGGTGTTTCGTACCACGATGAGCCATTGCCGACAGCCGAAGGCGTGCACCCAGCGCTCGCGCACCCAGCCTTTGGGGTTGTCGCGCACGAAAAGGTACTGCGCCCAGGCGGAATCGGAGACCGCCTCGGGCGGGCCGGGCCGCAGCACGGGAACCTCCCCGCCCCAGCGAAACTCCGGCTCATCGCGAGGACCACACCACGGACAGCTGATACGGAGCATTGATTTCACCCTCAGTGCGAGATGCCGGCCGCGGCGCCTTCATCGATCAGGGCGCCGCTGGCAAAGCGGCGCAGCGTGAAGGCTTCGGCGGCCGGGTGCGGCCGGCCGGTGGCGATGAGGTGCGCGAAGACGAGCCCGCCGCCGGGGATGGCCTTGAACCCGCCGGTTCCCCAGCCGCAGTTGAGGTACATCCCCTTGACGGGCGCATGGTCGATGATCGGGGAGGAGTCGTGAACCACATCGACGATGCCCGCCCACTGGCGCAGCATCCGCAGGCGGCTGAAGCAGGGGAACAGCTCAAGCAGCCCCGCCACCACAGCCTGAAGGGTCGGTAGATTGCCGCGCTGGGCGTAGGAGGGGTAAAGATCGAGACTGCCGCCCACGACGAGCTCGCCCTTGTCGGACTGGCTGACGTAGGCGCCCGTCGCCATGGAGACCGCAACGCAGGAGAGCGCCGGCTTCACCGGCTCGGTCACGAAGGCCTGCAGCGCATAGCTCGTCACCGGTAGCCTGAATCCGGCCTTGGCGGCCAGCACGCCGCTGTGGCCGGCCACGGCAAGGGCCACCTTATCCGCCTGAATGCAGCCTCGTGTGGTCTCGATGCCGACAACGCGCTCGCCCTCGCGCAGGAAACCGAGCACCTCGCAGTTCTGCACGATGTCGACCCCGAGGGTGTCCGCTGCGCGCGCGTAGCCCCAAGCCACCGCGTCATGACGCGCGATTCCGCCGCGACGCTGCAGCACCGCACCTTTCACTGGATAACGTGCCGTCGGCGAGTCGTTGAGCAGGGGCAGCCACTGGCGCACCTCGCCCGGGCCGAGCAGCTCGCCGTCGATGCCGTTCAGATGCATCGCATTCAGCCAGCGCGCGAGCATCTTGAGCTGATGCGAGTCATGGGCCAGCGTGAGGATGCCGCGCTGGCTCAGCATGATGTTGAAGCCGAGCTCCCGCGAGAGCCCTTCATAGAGACGCAGCGACAGCTCGTAGAGCCGGGCGCTCTCGGGGTAGAAGTAGTTCGAGCGCACCACCGTCGTGTTGCGGCCGGTGTTGCCGCCGCCGAGCCAGCCTTTCTCGAGCACCGCGACGTTGCGTACGCCATGCTCCTTGGCGAGATAGTACGCGGTGGCAAGGCCATGGCCGCCGCCGCCAATGACCGCCACGTCGTATCGGCGCTTCGGCTCGGGACTCCTCCAGAGCTGCGGCCAGTTTCCGTGAAATGAAAATGCGCCGCGTGCCAGCGCGAGAGCCGAGAATCGCATGGTCACCCAGGAAGTGAAGGTTTATCTGTCGGCAATCCCGTGTTGCCGGTCGCGATCCGAGCAACGATTGCAGGTCACAAGGAAACGCCCGCGCGAGTCAGGTTCTGCTTCAAGTTCCGGCTGGCGGCCCAGAAATGGTACGTCGCCCAGAAGCCGGTGAAAGTCGTGGCAACCAGTGCCCATCGAAGAGACTGGATCCCGGTGTTGAAAAGCTCGTGCAGGATGTCGCTCATGACGCCGATGATCTGCGGAGCGAGCACGAGGTTCGCGATATTGGCGCCAAAGAGCAGCAGACCGCAGGTGAGTCCGCGCATCCTGGGCGGCACGAGACTTTGAGCGAAGCTCAAGAGCGGCGCAATGTTGAGATATGCGACCGGCACAAACAGCCAGAGCATCACCGTGGTGATCGTCATGCTCTTTGCCGTGTAGAGCGCAATGGACAGGCACGTGCCGAGAAAGGTCGCGAGGCCGACGATCCACAGCTGCCAGCGCGGATCCCTGCGGCCGCACCAATGGATGAGGAGCCCGCTGCCGAGGATCCCGAGCGCGCCGGCTACTCCGGTCACCGTGCCGACCAGGGTGCCGGCCTGAGCGATCGTCAGGTCATGGGAGCGCATCAGGAACGCCGGCGTCCACCAGAGCAGCCCCCATCCCCAATAGGTCACCACGGTCGCGGCGGCGAGCACGTGCACCAGGGAGGGCTGGGTGCGGATGAACTGCAACGTTTCGCGAAGAGACGGAACACGCTCGTCGGTGACCGCGTCAAAAGAGCCTCGGACCGGCTCGCGCAGCGTAAAGCGCGCGAGCAGCGCTATGACGACCCCCGGGATGGAGAGCGCGACGAAGGCCGCCCGCCAGCCGAAGCGGCCCGCGATGAGTCCTCCGCCGCTCGCGCCCAGCATCGAGCCGGCGGCGGCTCCGAGGGCGAATATCGTGGTCGCAAGCGTTCGCTGGGAGAAGGGGAACAGATCGGCCATCATCGACTGGGAGGCGGGAGTGCCGCCGGCCTCGCCCACCCCGACGCCGATTCTGGCGAGCAGCAGCTGAATGAATGTGGTGGTCGCCCCGCACACCGCGGTCATGGCCGACCAGAGCGCGATCGAAATCGCAATGAGCTTGCGCCGCTCGACCCGGTCGGCGAGAAGTCCGAGCGGGATGCCCATTCCGACGTAGACGATCCCGAGCGCCGAGCCGGTCAAAAAGCCGATTGCCGCATCGCTCAAGCGCAGATCCGCCTTGATAGGCTGGATCAGGGTGGATATCACGTAGCGATCGGCGATGTTCGAGACATAAATGGCGGTGAGAATGGCGAGCGCATACCAGCGTTTCCCCGTGAGGGTGTTTGCCGGTGCCGGCCGGCCGACCTCGCAGATCGGTTCGTCCGGTCGGCAGTCGGAGGGTTTGCGCGGAAGGAGTTGCGGTCTCAAGCTCAAGGCGCCCAGAAGAATTCCATTGCGGCAGAGTAGCCAGCCGAGAGGCGTTGCATCTTTGGAGAAGCGGCAATTAAATTAGCAGATAGTGCCACCTGTTCGGCGCCCGGGCCATTTCCCCGGGGACGGCGCGGTTGCAGAGCGGCGCCCGAAATCCTAAATTGGGGCCGATGCCGCATTCACAGACGGTAACCATGGGGGGCGCACGAATGGCGCCATACGAGTGACCGGTACGGCTACCTTGGCCGACCGGCAAGGCGGGCTGTTCCGTGCGTTTCTTGCCGGTCCGGGCGGCACGCTAAAAGATGCCTTCGCGAGCTTGGAGCGCGCGCGAGGTGTGCAATCGCTCGTGCGCCACCCGCTGCGGCGTCTGGTCAGTGCGCGCATGATCGTTCCGCCGAAGGAAGGTGAGGGCTCTTGGGAGTTCACGCAGATCGGCGACGATGTCTATGTTGTCGTCGCGAACGTGGCGTATAAAAAGCCGCGCGTGGAGCTCGTGCCGGGCGATGGAATGGTGCAGTTCTTCTTCCAGCTCTCCGGCGATTTGACGATCGCGGGGAATCAAGCCGAGACGCTGCACCTGAATCGACCGACCCTGCTCGCCTACTTTCAGCCGCCGGAAATCGATTACCGGGAATGGGCGGCGCCGAGCATCCGCGAGCGCTGCGTAGCAGTCAACGTGCGGCCGGAGTACCTCGCCGGTCATTTCGTCGCCTCGCTGCCCGACTCCCCTCCGCAGCTCGGCGCACTCGCGTCGCCCTCGCATGGTCAATTCCATTATTGTCATCTGCCGCTCAATCCTCGGATGTTCGAGCTGGCTTCCCAGCTGATTGACAATCCCTACACGGGAGCGCTCGCGCTCATCCACACCGAGGCGATCACGCTCGAGCTCCTTTGCGCCGCGGTCGCCGAGTTCAACTGCGCACGGCAGGCGCCCATCAAGCGCTACAGCGAGCGCGACTTGCGATGCTTGTGCGCCGCACGGACCGTTCTCGCGGGCCAGCTCTCGAGCCCGCCGACCACCCGGCAGGTTGCGCGGGCGGTGGGCATGAGCGAGACCTCGCTGAAGCGCGGATTCAAGGCCCTCTTTGGCGAGACCCTTTTCGAATTCTCCCTGCGCTGCAGAATGCAGCATGCTCTGAAATTGCTGCGCGAGCAGCACATGCCGGCCACGCAGGTCGCCGAAGCGGTCGGTTACGGCCATCAAAGCTCATTCGCAACCGCGTTTCGGCGTGAGTTCGGCCTGTGTCCCAAGGACGCTCGGGGGCTGAAGTCCTACTGAATCGCGGCCAGGGGCAATCGCCGTCTGTCAGGTGATGCGGCTCAACGGGGCCTCCAAGGGGTGCGGTGGCTTGCCTCGCAGGCACCCTGCTCCGCGAACGCGTCGACGCGGACCAAACGGATTGAATTGCCCTCCTTTACGAAGCTTTTTACCTAATCCCCTAAGCTGATGTGGCGGCGCAACGTAGAATGCCGTCGCCGAAGGAGTTGCGGATGATGCGCGGAGTTTAGGATTTCGTTGAAGCAAAAGAAGACGGGGGAGTGCATATGCAAGCAAAGACCACTGCAGCGGTTGTCGGTGAAGTCGTCAGGATCCTCGTCGTGACGACGGAGCGAGCGATGCATGAAAACCCGCGCCCGCTGTTGTTTCTGCTGGCGGTTGTTTCTCTCGGCATCGCGACCCAGGGGGTGGCCGCCGCCAAGCAGCTAGTGGCCGACTCCGCGGACCAGCTTCGAGAAGTGGTGATCACCGCAACCAAGCGCCGGACCACCGTTCAGACGACTCCCATCAGCATCAGCGTCTTCACCGGCGGAGAGCTTGCCAGCAGGGGAATCACATCTCTCCATTCTCTGGTGGTCGGCGTGCCCGGCATCGCCGTGCGCGACTCTGGAAGTCCGGGCCTTGACGAACTGGAAATGCGCGGTCTGAACTCCCAGGGTGGCAACACCTCCGTGGTGGGCTTGTACCTGGGCTCGATACCGCTGTCGGCGCCGGCCAACTCGTTCTTCGGCAAGGTGGTGATCGACCCGGACCTCTATGACCTGAAGCGGGTCGAGGTGCTGCGTGGCCCCCAGGGTACCCTGTACGGATCGAGCTCCATGGGCGGGACCATCCGGTTGATTCCCAACGCACCGCGCCTCGATGCCTTCAGGGCCAGCGGGGAGGAAGTGATCAGCGACACCACGGATGGCGGTAACCTGAACCACCAGGAAAATGCGATGGTCAACATCCCGCTGGGGAAGACCGCCGCGGTGCGCCTGGTGGGCTCATTCACGCGCAACAGCGGCTTTATCAGGCGTCTGGTCATGCAAAATGGGGCCGTCGCGGTCGATTCCGGCAGTTTTCCGAACGTGTCGCGTCCGGGGAACTTCTATAGTGCGCCTCTGCAGCAGAGCTTTCCAGGCGTCAACACGGCCAACGTGGATCAGGTTCGCGCGGCGCTTCTCTGGAAACCGACCCGCGACCTGACCATCTACCCTATAGCGATGTACGAGCGGACGCATGCGGGTGGTCCCACCGAAGTGGATGTCAGCGGCAATCCGACCCACCCTACGGTGCCCTCGATTCTGGCGCATTATGAAATCTTCGATGCTCCCGAGCCGCAGTCTGACGTCATCAGCTTCGGCAGCTTGAAAGCCGTATATAAGCGGCCGTGGTTCTCACTGACGTCGGCAACTGGGTATTGGCACCGCAACCAGATCGAAACGGAGGACAGTACGGAGTTCGTCGCTCCTGCGATCGGTATTCCGGTGTATGACGTGGCGGCAGGCGGGATCGGTCCGAATGGCTCGCCTTTCGGACCGGGGATTGGCGAGCAGGACGATACCCACCAGATCACGGAGGAACTGCGCGTCGCTTCCAATAGGCCGCTTTCCATCCCGGGCAACTTGGGCCGCCTGCAGTGGCTCTTTGGTTATTTCTACCAGGACCTGTTTTCCAATACGGTTTTGCTGCTAAACGCGCCTGAGGCCACGCCTGTCCTGGGAGGTACGCAGCTTTTCGACCAGTTTCAGCCTCAAGACATCATCCAAAACGCCGAATACGGGCACTTGTCCTGGCTGCTGACTCCACACTGGACGATAGAGGCCGGATTCCGACACTACAATTACAGCCTGAGCCAGAGCAACAGTCAGTTCGGGCTGTTCACGCCGTTCGGTGCGCTCGGTAGGTTTACCACGCCATTCAATTCGGCGGTATCCATTGGGGCGAGCGGCACGGTCCCGAGTTTTACGGCGATGTATACCATCAATAAGAACGATATGGTGTACGCGAAGTTTTCCAAGGGCTTCCGGCTCGGGGGAGCAAACCAGGAGATCCCGGTCATCGCGGCCACCGCCGCCAACGAGGCGAACGGCTTTGATGCGCTGCTGGTGAGCAATGAGTGCGCGCTGCAGGCCAAGCTGCTTCTTGCCACGGCCTGCGGTTCCAATGTGCTTCTGAAGGCGCCTGAGACCTATGGATCGGATACTCTGTTGAGTTATGAGCTGGGAGAGAAGTCGGCATTTTTTCATCGACGGATGATGGTGGATATCGACGGTTACTACGAAAAATGGCAACATCCTCAAATTGAGACCGCATTGTCCGGATTCAATCTCACGGTCACCGGATCCGACGCGAGAATATATGGCTTTGAAGGGCAGCTTCATGCGCTGCTGCCTCGGGGTTTCCGCATACTCGTGAACGCCGCCTATACCAATGCCAAGTTCCTCAACGACAGCGCCATTACCGGCTTTCCGGCCGGCAGCGATATACCTGACATTCCGAAGTTGACCGCTTCCGGTGTCTTGAGCTGGCAGCACGACCTGTCCGACAGCCTGTCGGTTTTCGGCTCTATTGAGTCGGACTATGTGACAGACAGAAGCGAGGTGCCGCTTGTCGTGACCGCCACTTTGCAGAACATCAATCAAGTGCTGGTGACGCTGCCTTCCTACGCCCTGACGAACCTGCGGCTTGGCATGGAGGGCGTCAGGAACGACGGGGACGAGTGGACCGCGACTTTGTTCGTTGATAACCTCACCAATAATCTGGTGCTGCTCGACCCGCAGCCGCAGATATCCCTGCAAACATCCGCGTTCATGCGTTACACGATCCCGCGCCCTCTTACGGTGGGCATCGATCTGACCTACCGTATGCGATGAGCGATCCCGACTCGCGCAAGTCGTTCTCTCCCCGGGGCATCCGCAATAGGCGCCGGCCCGGCCGGCGGTTTCGGCGTCGATTGAGCCGTCAGCGGGCGCTCCTGGGGGCGGCGCCCTGGTAGCTTGGAGCGTTCCTCGGCCAGTGCGGCGGCCTGCCGCCGCGGGGTTGCAGCAGGATCGCCAGTCCCTGGCCAGTGAGCGCATGTCCGCGTTGCGGATCGCCCTCGTCGGCATCGCGCCCGCCGCCGCGGCTGCACGGGTGTGCGGGGGGGAGCTGCGGGCGATCCTCCCGGTCGCGGACCGGCTAGAATGAGGCATGAGCCGCAACTCCTCCTCTGAAGAATCGACCGTGATCGCGCGCCTGCGCCGCGCGCTTGCGCCGGGCGCGGTCCTCTCGGAGCGGGAGGACATCAAGCCTTACGAGTGCGATGCCCTGACGATGCATCGCGAATTGCCTCTTGCGGTCGTATTGCCGTCGGATGAGGCCGAGGTGGCGGCGGTCCTTGAGCTCTGTCACGAGGCGGGCGTCCCGGTGATCGCCCGAGGGGCCGGCACCGGGCTTTCCGGCGGCGCGACCCCGCGGTCCGATGCGGTGCTGATGTCTCTGGCACGCCTCAGTCGGATCCTGGAAGTCGACCCGCACGCGCGGATTGCGCGCGTGCAGCCGGGTGTGCGCAACCTCGCGATCTCGGAGGCGGTCGCATCTCATGGCCTCTACTACGCCCCGGATCCTTCGAGCCAGATCGCCTGCACGATCGGCGGCAATGTCGCGGAGAACTCGGGCGGCGTTCACTGCCTCAAGTACGGCTTGACGGTTCACAATGTTCTGGCGTTTCGCGTGGCCACCATCGAAGGCGAGGTGCTTGCGATCGGCGCGGGCGCATTGGACTTGCCGGGCTACGATCTGCTCGCCCTCCTCACCGGCTCGGAGGGCTTGCTCGCGGTGGTGACGGAGGTGACGGTGCGGCTCATCCCGAAGCCCGAGTGCGCACGGGTGATACTCGCCGCGTTCGACAGCATCGTGACGGCGGGGGGGGCGGTCGCCGACATCATCGCCGCGGGGATCATCCCCGCCGGGCTCGAGATGATGGACCGCGCCACGATTGCGGCCGTCGAGCCCTTCGTGCGCGCCGGCTATCCGCTCGATGCCGAGGCGATCCTGCTCTGTGAATCGGACGGCACGGCGGACGAGGTGCAGGAGGAGGTGGTGCACATGGAGGAGGTGCTGCGCCGCGCCGGGGCCACCGAGTGCCGCGTCTCGCGGGACGAGGCCGAGCGGGCGCGCTTCTGGGCCGGTCGCAAGGCGGCCTTTCCTGCCGTCGGGACGCTTGCGCCGGACTATTACTGCATGGACGGATCCATTCCCAGGAAATGTCTGGCGGCGGTGCTGGAGGCGATCCGGGAGATGGAGAGCAAGTACGGCCTGCGCTGTGCGAACGTGTTTCATGCCGGGGATGGGAATCTGCACCCCTTGATCCTGTTCGATGCGAATGTGCCGCAGCAGGCGGCCCGGGCCGAGGCCTTCGGTGGAGAGATTCTCGAGCTGTGCGTGCGTCACGGAGGCAGCATCACCGGAGAGCATGGGGTCGGGGTGGAGAAGCTGAATCATATGTGTGTGCAGTTCGCAGGTCGCGAGCTCGAGGTCTTCCATGGTGTGAAGCGCGCCTTCGATGAGCGCGGGCTGCTCAATCCCGGCAAGGCGGTGCCCACGCTGCGCCGGTGCGCGGAGTTCGGGCGCTTGCATGTGCACGCCGGTCAGATTCCCCATCCCGATCTGCCCAGGTTCTGAGCGCTTGGGCCGGTGCGCGTGACGGAAGAGCTGAAAAGCCTCGGCGAGCGGATCCGCGCGGCGGCCACGCAGCGGCGGGCGCTGCGGATTCGTGGCGGCGGCAGCAAGGATTTCTACGGCGCAGCCCCGCAGGGAGAGCTCCTCGAGACGACTCATCTGACAGGTATCGTCGATTGCGAGCCGAGCGAGCTCGTGATCACGGCGCGGGCAGGGACTGCTCTTGCCGCGATCGAGCAGAGGCTGACCGAGCACGGGCAGATGCTTGCGTTTGAGCCTCCGCGCTTCGGGGAGCGCGCGACGATCGGTGGCGCCGTGGCAAGCGGCCTGTGCGGGCCCCGTCGCGCCTACTGCGGGGCGCTGCGCGACTTCGTCCTCGGCGTGCAGATCATCGATGGGCGCGGCGACCTGTTGCGCTTCGGCGGCCGCGTCATCAAGAACGTGGCCGGCTTCGATGTCGCGCGGCTGATGGCCGGAAGCCTGGGCACGCTCGGCCTTCTCACCGAGGTCACCCTGAAGACGGTGCCCCGGCCCAAGGCGGAATGCACGCTGCAATTTGAGCTGGATCAGCCGCTGGCGCTCGAGCGGATGAGCCAGTGGGCCGCGCGTCCTCTGCCGCTATCGGCCACCGCCTGGCACGGCGGCCGGTTGCTCGTGAGGCTCTCCGGCGCGCAAGCTGCGGTGCGGGCCGCCCGCCAGGCGCTGGGAGGGGAGTGTCT
The DNA here is from genome assembly GCA_021805865.1 of Pseudomonadota bacterium. Classification (GTDB taxonomy): domain Bacteria; phylum Pseudomonadota; class Gammaproteobacteria; order Steroidobacterales; family Steroidobacteraceae; genus 13-2-20CM-66-19. The sequence continues at coordinate 8,432 of JAJZDX010000050.1, read as the reverse complement.
GGAGGGGGCGGGGGAGTACTGGGAGGCTCTTCGGGAGCAGCGCCTGGAGTTCTTCGATGCCGCGCAGCCGCTGTGGCGCCTCTCGCTGCCTGCCCATGCCCCGCCCCTGACATCGGGTGACATCCTCCTCGAATGGGGCGGCGCATTGCGCTGGCTGCGCGGATCCGTCGACGTCGATGGCGTGCGTGCGCTCGCCTCCCGTTTTGGCGGGCACGCCACGCTTTTCCGGGCCTGCACGAAGCCACCGGAGGGCCCGTTCCATCCCCTGTCGCCTTCGATGCTCGCGCTGCATCGGCGCCTGAAGGCGGTGTTCGACCCCCAAGGCCTGTTCAACCCAGGCCGTCTGTATCCGACGCTGTGAGCTAGATGCAAACTCGACTCACCGCCGCCGTGCTCGCCACTTCCGAGGGACAGGAGGCCGATGCCATCCTGCGCAAGTGCGTCCATTGCGGCTTCTGCACCGCGACCTGTCCGACCTATCGACTGCTGGGGGATGAGCTCGACGGCCCACGGGGCCGCATCTACCTCATCAAAGAGATGCTCGAAGGCGCCGAGCCGTCCCACCGTACGCAGTCGCATCTCGATCGCTGTCTGACCTGCAGAGCGTGTGAGACCACCTGTCCGTCGGGCGTGCGCTACGGGCGTTTGCTCGAGATTGGCCGGCAGCGTGTAGAGAGCGTTGTGTCGCGGCCGTTGCGTGAGCGGCTCGCGAGACGGGCTCTGCTGGGGATCATCCCGGATCGGAGGCGATTCGCGGCCCTGCTCGCAGTGGGCCGACTGGTGCGGCCCCTGATGCCCAGCGCCTTCAGGCGCAAGGTGCCGACGGCCGCGGGACGCATCTCAGAGGCATGGCCCGCCCCGCGTCATGCGCGACGTATGCTCGTCCTGGAGGGATGCGTGCAGCCCGCGGTTGCCCCGAGCATCAATCTCGCCGCAGCGCGGCTTTTGGACCGTCTCGGCATCTCGCTGATCCGCGTCGAGGATGGATGTTGCGGCGCTCTCGCGCATCATCTTGCCGATGCAGACAGGGCGCTTGCGCACATGCGCCAGAGCATCGATGCGTGGTGGCCTGAGATCGAGCGCGGGGTGGAGGCTCTCGTGGTCACCGCGAGCGGCTGCGGCGCGATGGTTCGCGATTACGGCCTGCTGCTGCAGGACGATGCGGCTTACGCACGCAAGGCGGCAAAGGTTACGGAGCTGTTCCGCGACATCAGTGAGGTCGTCGCGCATGAGCTCGCGAGGCCCGATGTGAAGCTCGGGTGGGCGGCACCGGCAGGCAAGGGGCAACGAATCGCCTTTCACTCTCCCTGCACGCTCCAGCATGGCCTGAGGATACGGGGCGTGGTGGAGGCGCTGCTGGCACAAGCCGGCTTCACCTTGACTCCCACCGCGGACAGCCACCTTTGCTGCGGCTCGGCGGGCAGCTATTCGCTGCTGCAACCCGCCCTCTCCGGTCGGCTCAAGCTCGAGAAGCTCGCAGCGCTCGAGGCAGGCGCACCGGATGCCATTGCCACTGCGAACATCGGCTGCCTCATGCATCTCGCCTCCGGCACCGATCGGCCGGTACGGCACTGGATCGAGCTGCTCGCGCAAAGAGTGCCCGATTGAGCGTCGATGCGCTTCGCGCTATGCGCGCTTTCTCTGCCTGGTCGCCGGAGCCGCCCGGGTCGAGCCCGGAAACGGCCGGCAATCCGCTTCGCAGGCCTCATCGGCGAGCGTGCAGCAGTTCTCGGTGAGAAAGCCGACCAGCGCCCGCATGCGCTCGAGATCGGGGCTGTAGAAGAGGTTGCGGCCTTCGCGGCGGCTGGTGACGAGGCCGGCGGTGACCAGCTCGCGCAGATGGAAGGAGAGCGTCGGGGAGGGCACCCCGAGCCGCCGGGCGAGCTCGGTCGGGGTGTAGCCGTCCGGCCCGCGCTTCACGAGCAGGCGAAAGACGGCGAGGCGGGCCTCGGAGGCGAGGGCACTGAGTGCGGCGATCGCGTCCCCTGATTTCATGATTGCAATCATATCGAGATGCTCAGGGCGCGCAAGCATCGAGCGATCCGCATCGACTTGCGCCATCCTAATATTTTTATATAATTGGAAACATCGAAACCAAGATGTGGAGACACCCGTGAAGCGCCTGCATGTCCACGTCGCCGTCGAGAATCTCGCGGCCTCCGTCCGCTTCTACTCGGCACTCTTTGCGGCCGAGCCCTCGGTGCTCAGATCCGATTACGCGAAATGGATGCTGGAGGACCCGCGGGTGAACTTCGCGATCAGCCAGCGGGGGGCATCGCCCGGCGTCGAGCACCTGGGCATCCAGGTCGAAGACCACGCGGAGCTCGAGGAAGTCCATGCCCGACTGAAGCGCGCCGAGGGACCGGTGCTCGAGGAGGGAAGCACGACCTGCTGCTACGCGAGGAGCGAGAAGAGCTGGATCGAAGACCCGCAGCGCGTCCTCTGGGAGACCTTTCTCACGAGCGGGGAGAGTACCGTCTACGGTGAGGAGGCGGCGCGGATCGGCGGCAAGCGCGCAGCCCGATCGGCATGCTGCGCCCCGGCTCGCCCGCTCATCGCAGGGTCATGACCAACCGCATCGCAAGGCGCACGGGGTAAGAAGGCAATGTCCCGGTTTGAGCGGTATTTGACGGTATGGGTGGTGCTGTGCATCGCCGCCGGCATCCTCCTTGGCAAGCTGATGCCGGGCCTGTTCCAGGCGATTGCCTCCGCGGAAGTCGCCCAGGTCAATCTGCCCGTGGCGGTGCTCATCTGGCTGATGATCGTGCCGATGCTGGCCAAGATCGACTTCGCGCAGCTGCATCGGGTCAAGGAGCACTGGCGGGGGATCGGCGTCACGCTGTTCGTGAACTGGGCCGTGAAGCCCTTCTCGATGGCGCTGCTCGGGTGGATCTTCATCGGGCATCTGTTTCGCGCAATCCTGCCGGCCGGACAGATCGACTCCTATATCGCCGGGCTCGTGATTCTCGCGGCGGCGCCCTGCACGGCGATGGTGTTCGTCTGGAGCCAGCTCACCAACGGCGAGCCGCACTTCACGCTCTCGCAGGTCGCGCTGAACGACGTGCTCATGATCTTTGCGTTCGCGCCCATTGTCGGGTTGCTGCTGGGGCTGGCGGCGATCACCGTGCCGTGGCAGACCCTGCTTCTTTCAGTCGTCCTGTACATCGTGATTCCGGTGCTGTTTGCGCAGATCGTGCGCCGCAGCGTGCTTGCGCGTGCCGGTGAGCCGGGGCTGCACCGGCTGCTCACGTTCCTGCAGCCGCTCACTCTGGCGGCGCTGCTCGCGACGCTCGTCGTGCTGTTCGCGTTCCAGGGCCCGCAGATCCTCGCCCAGCCGCTCGTGATCGTGCTGCTCGCCGTGCCCATTCTGATCCAGGTCTATTTCAACGCCGGCCTCGGCTACCTGCTCAATCGCGCCCTCGGGGAGGCGCATTGTGTCGCGGCGCCCTCGGCGCTGATCGGCGCCAGCAACTTCTTCGAGCTGGCCGTGGCGACCGCCATCAGCCTGTTCGGCATCACCTCGGGTGCCGCCCTGGCGACCGTCGTCGGCGTGCTCGTCGAGGTGCCGGTGATGCTTTCGGTCGTGTGGATCGTCAATCGGTCCCGGGGGTGGTATGAGCGCGGCGGCTCGGTGCCCTGCGGTACCCTCCCGGCGGATCGCACCGGGCCGGGCGGCTCGCGCGAGCGCGCATGAAGCGGCGAATTCTCTTCCTGTGCGTGGCGAACTCCGCGCGCAGCCAGATGGCCGAGGGACTGGCGCGCGCCCTGCTCGGCGATGGCATCGAGGCGCTCAGTGCCGGCTCGCGGCCCTCGCGGCTCAATCCGTACGCCATCGAGGTGATGGCGGAGCTCGGCATCGACATCTCGGCCCACCGATCCAAGTCGGTGCAGGAGATCGATGGGGGGGGATTGGAGGCGGTGATCACGCTGTGCGCGGAGGAAGTCTGCCCGGTCCTGCCGGGACGGGTTCGCAGGATTCACTGGCCGATACCGGATCCAGCCTCGAGCGACCCCTCCCTTTCGGCGCAAGAGATGCGCCAGCGGTTCCGCACCGCACGGGACCGGATCCGCGAGCGCATCGAGGGCCTGGCGGCGCTGCTCGATCGGTCAGCGCAAGAGAGCCGGTAGCAGACAGGGATGCCGCGGCGCCATTCCCGCCGTCCGAGCCCGCGGGAGCGAGCCGCGGTGTCCGCCTCCTCACTCATCGGGTCAGGCTCGCGGGCGTGGCGGCGCAAGCCGCGGGCAAGGGCTTCACCAGCTTCGCCGGGCCACCCGCGAGAGAGCCACCAGCCCGTATGCCACGACCAGGAACCCGATTGCAGACAACGTCAGGAGCATCCCCCTGTGCAACAGGCCGGACGGCGAGGCTGACAGGTACAGCCAGGTGCCGAGCACGCTCGGAATGTCGATCGCGTAATGCGAAGCGATGCTCCACCGCAGGCCGAAGCTCGCCCTGAGGTAGGCGAGTCCGAGGCCGAGCAGGAACTGCGGCAGGACCAGCACGAATCCCCACCAGACCAGGTGATTGACGTAGAGCGAAGTGTGTGCGGCGCCGAACAGGATGCACGCAGTCCAGAACACCCAGCCGGCCCGGCGCCGGAAGAACCCGAGGACCGCATCGCGCCGATACCGATAGAGCAGCAGACTGATGGCGCCGGCCGGCAGGAACACCCAGAACGACTGAAAGTAGTGCGTGAACACCGCGGCCGGGGGCATTGCGGCGGGCATCGGGGTGATCTCGGCCTGAATCAGCAGGTAGCCGTAGCCGAGAAAGAACGTAAGGCCGGTGAAGACGAATGCCGGGGCGGTCGAGAGGAACGCCCGGAACCCCAGCTCCTCGAGCGCCGGCGCGACCAGCATGATCGCGACCGCCGCCCAGGAGGGATGCGTGAGGAATTGAGCGCTCGCGGTGCGGGCCGGCACCGGCCAGTGGAAGGCATGCACCAGCATCTGATTGAGCGAGCCGCTCAGGTACGCGAGCAGGATCAGCAGGCACATCCACCCGAGCCAGCGCCACACGGTGAGCCGGCCGGGGGGAGAGGGGGCAAATACCGGGCGGCGAAGAAAGCTGAGCAGCGGCCGCAGCGCGACAGCGGCCGGGTCGCCGGCTTTCTCACCGGTCCCGGCGGGACCCGTGCCGTTGAATCCAGGCTCGGCGGATTGCGGTACAGGCGGCATGCAGGTGCTCCCTTATAAGGGAAAGCGGGGATTGCACGCAACCGGCTGTTTCTGGAGAGGGTGCCTGCGGCGCGGGACTGTGCGAAGCCGGGCGGGGCGGCCGGGGCATTCGATCTCCTGATCCGCCGGTTCAACAGGCGGCTCGATCCGGAGAAAATCGAGCCCATCCGCCCCTGGCGGTATCGGCAAAAACCCGCGCTCTTCCACGACAGCATCATGGCGATCGTCCTGCGACAGGCCTACGAAGCCAGTCCCCTGCGCTTCCAGGGCTGCGTGCCGCAACCGCCTGCGCTGCCCACCGCAGCGTGGATCCACCGGCCGAAGGAGACCGCGTCACCCGGAAACGCCGGGCCTGGCACTGTAATTTCCGACAACCGGGTGTCTCAGAGTGATTGACGCGTTCCGATGCGGCAATTCGAGAACTGAATCGTTTCTCCCTCTTGCGCGCCGCCACAGAGTTGCCCGCGTTTGTTGGCGCAGGTGGTGCCCGATATCTGGGCCATGCCTCCTGTGCGTGCACTTGCGGTGCGCTTGGATAGCCCTGAGGCACTGTCGCGCGAGACGATTGGGTTAACGGAACGGATTGATTCCATTGGTCGGGTAAGGCGATTTGTACTGTTCCTGCGGTGCTGGTTCGAGTCAGGGTTCGATGCCCCCCCCCGAGCGGCAATTTCAGCGAGCAGCCATCACCCTGGCGCTCGGGCGCTCGCTCAGGCGCTGCAGCCAATCCGTCAGCTGGCTTTTGCCGGCGAGGATTGTTTTGCCTTCCGGCGCTTGGCGGAACCAGTGGAAGCGCGGCGTGAGACGTATGTAGTTCCGCTCGCGGTACGGGCGGGTCCCCCGGGGTCTTCGTCGAAGCCGTCGCGCGCATCAGCGTCTTCCGGCCGGGAAGGCTTCAATAACTTGTAGAATACCGCTAGATATAGTGGAAAAGATAGAATAAATTGCAGTATACTGCTATTTGTGGAAATCGATATTCACCTCGACGGAGCTTGGCGTGCGTGCGCAGCCGTCCTGCGGACGGGTTCCGATTCGACGCCCCAGGGATCGGTGCGTCTTCAATACGATGCCGACTATGCGGTCGAATGCCTCCATGCCCGGGACTATCGAGCGCTCAGTGTGCGTGTCCCGGTGGATCTGGGGATTCGCACTCCCCCGCATTGGCCGTCGTTCCTGATTGACTTGTTGCCACAGGGGGCAGCGCGGCGCCGGATCGAGCGCATGGCCGCCACTACCATTTCAGCGTGGGAGCTGCTCGAGCGCGGCGCGGTCAATCCTGTGGGAAATCTCAGGGTCCACCCCCTGCAACCGCGAAAGCCAGAGGGTCACCCCGGATTCACATTGGAAGACATGATCGACCGTGGCGATGCCTTCGTCGACTACGCCTTCGAGCGCGGCGCCGCGGTGGCCGGAGCAACCGACACGCAGGGCGATGCTCCCAAGTTCTGGGTGGTCGAGGACGAGGATGGCCGGTGGCATCCGGACAGCGGTGAATTGCCGTTAGGAATTCGCAAGCACGCGCTCCTGAAGTTTCCGGTGTCCGAATCCGGTCCGCGCTCGGCGGATATCTTGAGGCACGAGGCCGCCTATCAGCGCGTTGCGGCGCGGGTCGGTCTTCGGGTGACCTCGGCTCTGCCCGAATTCACTGCCGGCGCACTGCTCATTCCCCGCTTCGATCGCCGCGTGATGGATGGCAAGGAGATCCGGCTCGGCGTCGAAAGTCTGTATTCGATCTGCGGAGTGCTCGATTCGGCGCTCACCGTGCTTCGGCACGATCAGGTGCTGATCGCGCTCGCCCGGTGCGTCAGCGACTTTCGCACGGAACTTACCGAGTACGTGCGACGGGACCTTCTCAATCTGGCGCTCGGCAACCGCGATAATCACGGGCGCAACGCGGCAGTGCTCAAAGATACCGACGGAACCATGGCCCTGGCGCCGATCTATGATTTCGGTCCTGCCTTTCTTGATGCGCGCGCGGTCACGCGGGTGATTCGGTGGGAAGGGGAGGCGCCGGGCGAAGGGGAGTGGAGCCGCGTGCTGGACCTGCTTGACATCCGCTTCGAGGAAGCTGGGCTTGCCGCGCCGCGCGAATCTCTCATGCGGACTTTTTCCGAGACTGCGGTAATGTTCGAGACACTACCGCAGGTAATGCGCCAGTGTGGCGTCGACGAAGCGCTCATCGCGCACCGGCACGACGACATCGTCCGGCTCGCGAAGGGACTGCGAGCCCTGGGAGGGCGGCCCTGAGACGCGTACACCGCAATCTCAAGCGTGAGGAGGTCGAAGCGTTGCGAAACAAGCTCGCCGAGCTGGTGCCCAAAGCTCATGCCGATATTCCGGAGCTGATCCGAACGATGCGGCTCATCGTGCGCAGGTCGCAAACCGAATATGCTCAGCTCTGCGGTGTTTCTCCCCGGGTGCTTGCCGACATCGAGGCGGGCAAGGGCGTGCAGACGACCGAGACGCTGGGAAAGCTGCTGCGGCCTTTCGGCCTCAAGCTTGGAGTCGTGGCCCCGCCCGACAGTCCTATCTGACACGCGCCGGCATCAGGCCGGCTGGGCCCAATCAGCGAGACCGGCATAGTCGCTGTCGCCGTTCGGTTTTCAACGGCGCGGCTGCGAATTGCCTCTGCCTCGGTAGAGGGGCGGCGATGACGTGTTCACAGCGACACGTAGGCCGCGTAGAGGAATCCGATCGTCGCCGGCGCTGAACCGAGGCTGGCTGAGTACGCGGCTTGCACTGGAGGGCTGAATATCGGTCCTGCCCAGGCAGCTTTCCAAAGCGCTCAGCAGCCTTCCCTGGACTGGTCGGGGTGCGGCGATCGGCGCCGTTCCTGCGGTCCCCTTACGATTCCGCGTTCGGTAGTCGTGCAGCGATCCGGGCAGCGATCCGCGCGGAACCTGGACCTTCCGGGCTTCCTGGATAAGAGGCCGCCCTTGGCAGAGGCTGGGTCGTATGTCGGGTGGTATATCGCACAAGGGCCATGAGCCCGACCGCGAGACGCCGATCAGGGCATCTCGGCACGCACGGCGACGTTCAATGGGGCTGGGATCAGACCGGGCGCAATCTCATTACTACGCTCCGCAAGCACCGCGCAGGGTGAGTCCTTTCGTTGCCCGGGCTACGAGCTGAAGCGCTATCCAGATTGAGTCCGCCTTTGCTTGCGAGAAGTAGTCCACCCTCGACGGTCCGCTCTACCGTTGTGGTCGAAGAAGTGTTCGAGTGCGGGTCGGCGGCGGCGCTCGCGTAGCGAG
>JAJZDX010000076.1 GCA_021805865.1 Pseudomonadota bacterium | reverse complement strand
CCGCACACGTTCGTCCATGACAGAACACGCTTTCCACGGCATCGACGCCTCCTTGGCTGGCTAGCCAGCCAAGGAGGCGTCACCTATGTGTCCGGAACAAACTGTCACCTATGTGTCGGAACGCTCAACAGATCGCCCTTCGATCCCATGATCCGCACCTCGCGATCCGCGACCTCGACGCGCTGGGCGAGCGCGCGCAGGTGGTCGCGGCGGTAGCCGCCGCCGGGCAGGCGGATGCGTTCGCGGGCCTTGCGGGCGAAGGTTGCGACATGGTCCCGTGTGATCGTCGCGCCGGTGCCCTCGGCGGCCTGGCTGGCGCGCGTGGCGTCGGCTTGGGCCTGGTCGCGGGTGGCCTTCAACTCGGCCACCCGTTCCTTCAGCGCTGGGTCGTCCAGGTCCGCCACGCCGCTCTCGATGGCGTCATAGAGACGCCGGAGCCGCGCATCGGCCTCGGCGGCGCGCTTGTTCAACTCGGCGATGTGCGCGTGACGGCGCTCGGCCCGTTCCTGCCTGCGGTCGAGAACGGTGGCGAGGATTTCCTCCAGCCGCTCGGGGTCCAGTAGGCGCCGCTCCAAATGCGCGGCAACAAGATCGTCCAGCTTCTCCATCGGGATCGACCGGCCCTTGCAGCCGGTGGCGCCCTGCCGGGCGGCGATGGAGAAGGTGTAGTAGCGATAGCGCCCACCCTTGCCGGTGCGGATGGTCATGGCGCCGCCGCAGCCGGCGCAGAAGCAGATGCCGGTAAGGAGGGTCGGGCCGCTCACGACACGAGCCGGCGTGACCTTGGGGTTGCGGGCGCGCAGATGCGCCTGCACGGCATCGAATGTGGCCTGGTCGATCAGCGGCGGCACGGCGACGTCGATCACCTCGCTCGCGGGCTTCAGTTCCTTGGATTTCGCGCGCTTGTTAAACTCGTGCCGGCCGATATAGGTCGGCTGGGTCAGCAGCCGGTGGAGCTGGCCCACACCCCAGCGGCCACCATCGCGCGTGAAGATGCGGCGCGCGTTCAGGTGCTTGACGATCGCCTTGACGCCCATCGGGCCGGAGGTGCCGTCACCCTCCAGGGCCAGCTTGACGCCGTTCTTCGCCAGCTTGCGAACGTAGAATTCCAGTTCGAAATGGTCGCGGAAGAAGCGGCTGAAGGAATGGACCACCACGATGTCGAAGGCGGGCGGTTTGGCGGTGGCGGCCTCCACCATGCGCTGGAACTCGGGGCGGCGGTCGTTGGTGGCGGAGGCGCCCGGCTCCACATAGGTTTCGACCAACTGGTAGCTGCGCGCGGCGCAGTAGGTTTCGCCCTGGCGCCGCTGGTCGGGGATGGAAACATCGTGCTCGGCCTGCCGCGCCGTCGAGACCCGGAGGTAGAGGGGCGCGAAGCGGCACGGTCATCGCACGGCTCCGATCGGATCAGGATCGGCCGAACAGCTCAGCGAAGAGATCGCCGAACCACGCCTCGAACACGTCCACCTCGGCTTCCGTGACAGGGATATGCTCGGGCCAATCGTCGGTGACGGTCCAGGTCGAGAGATCATGCTTCGGCGGCCGGCCGGGGAACGGCCAAGGGTAGCCGAGCAACTTTTCAAGCTGCTCGGAGACAGTAGGCGCAGGGCTACGCGACGAACTGGGCATCCCTGCAGTATCGCGCGGGCGCCGGACGGGCAGAATAGCCCATGTTTGCGCCGCGCCGCGCCTGTATTCACCCCGGCCGCGGCGTTGCTCATCATTCCCCTTTCCGACCCGTTCTCGGCGACACCGCCAGGCCCAGGAACACCATCACCGCTTGGTTGAGCCGGACCACGTCCTCATCGTCCAGCCGCCCGATCCGCTCACCGACCTTGGACTTCGGGACGGTGGTGATCTTGTCCACCATCAGCCGGGAAGAGGAGCGCAGGCCGTTGCGCTTGCTCGGCTCCACCGGCAGGCGGAACAGCGGGGCATCGGTCGGGTCCGTGGTAAAGGCGCAGATCGTGATCGAGTCCGTCACGTCGAAGGCGTCGTCCTGCACGATGACGACGGGGCGCGGCTTGCCCGCGTAATCCTTTCCGCCGGAAACGGTCCAGATGTCTCCCCGCCTCATTCATCGTCCCAGTCGGACGCGGCGTCGATGAACGCTTGATCTTCGGCCGCATGGGCGCTTGTCGCCACAGCCAGGGATTGCCGGTGCGCCTCCGAGCGGAAGGACGACGCACGCACATCCGGCACCCAAATCTGGATGGGCCGCAGGCCCTGGGCGCGCAGCCGGTCGCGATGCTCCTGCACCTTCACGCGCGTCGGCTTCGCGCCTCTTGCCTGCGCCATGATCTGCCCCTCCGGTCAAGTTACATGTAACTTATCGCGCGGCGCTCGGCATGGGAAGTGGAGAATCGATCCCTGGTAGCGGCGGTCCCCACGGCGGGCGTGGTGCCGACTGAGAAAATGTGCGAAAAGTGATTTTTAGGCAATGGGTTGACCGCTCCCCGCACATTGCGCTCCGAAGCTGCACATTGCCTGATCGGCGAAAAATACAAGCCAAAACAATCGACCGACCGAGGCGCAATGCGGCCTTTTATCTGGCCCGCCAATCACGGCGCGCTATGCTTCTCCCTCACGCCTCCGATACCTGCTGCGTCACAATCTGTGCAATGATGTGGTTACCTGAAGTAGAGTGGACCGATATCCGAGAAAGGGGCCGTCTCGCGGGCGCGGTCGATAACCCAATGTGCAGACAATGAAATCGCGGCCGCTCGGGGCAGAAAGTGCCGCAGGCTTTTATCTTGCAGAGGGTGGCAGCGATCGCCGCGGAGGTGTCGCGGAAGATGTAGAAATTGCTTTTGGCGGCGCCTCCGGTTTGGGGGACATGACGGCGTCAGGCGGCGAGATCAAGGGGCATTGAGGAAAAAGGGGATCCGAAGCTCTGCCAACCGTCGACTTTGCGCATGGTGATCTGGCCGGCGGCGAGCAGCGACCAGAACAGCATCGCTGCGGTTTCGGCGGAGGGTAGGACGGTCTGGGTCTTGATCCGACGCTTGAACTCTTCGTGTAGCCGCTCAATGGCGTTCGTCGAGCCTTCGACTGGGAGAGCGCGAGCGCAGATAGGGAAATATTGAGGCAGTTCTCTGTTCATCCCAACGCGGCAAATCAATCAACCCCGCGTTTCGCCACCGTCTGCATCAAAGGGCAGCCAGCACGGCAGTACCGCACACACACCAGGCGACTTGCACTGCTGACCGCCATAACCCGCGAAATCAACGAGCGGTGGGGAAATCTGGATGCCGTCGCTTTCCCAGGGGGCTTCCTTCGGCTCAACAAAACGATTGGCTCGCTACCGTACGTCGAGCGCGTCAAAGCCCTAGGTACCGCCGGGTTCGTGACCCCAATCAAGAGCGCGATCGAGGGGCTCACTCGTTCCCCCTCATCCCTTCTCGTGTTCGGTGTCGATGGCCCGAGGTATCCCAACGGCGACCGGGGTGACCA
>JAJZDX010000049.1 GCA_021805865.1 Pseudomonadota bacterium | reverse complement strand
TGGCGCTCCCTACGGGATTCGAACCCGTGTTACAGCCTTGAGAGGGCTATGTCCTGGGCCTCTAGACGAAGGGAGCGTGACTTCAGGGCCGGATTCAAGAGCGCGGTATTATAGGTATCCTTAAGGTTTGCTCAAGCAGAAAGCGCAGAATTGAATTCTCCCCCCGCGCGCCAGACGGCGCCTCCCACTCCGCCGCGGATCATTCCGCGGGCGGACCATACGGTCTCCCGCTCCCATATCTCCCCGAGCGCCTTGCGGGTGCTCTATCGCCTGCGCGATGCGGGATTTCAGGCTTTTCTGGTCGGCGGGTGCGTGCGCGACCTGCTGCTCGGGCTCGATCCGAAGGACTTCGACGTGGCCACCGATGCGCTGCCGGAGCAGGTCAAGCGCCTGTTCCGCAATTGTCGCCTGGTGGGCCGGCGGTTCCGCCTGGCGCACGTCTTCTTCGGGCAGGAGACCATCGAGGTCGCCACGTTCCGGGCCGCCAGTGCCCCCTCCCAGGGCGAGGAGCCGCTGGAGATCGAGGAGGCCGAAGAGGAGGAGGCCCGCACGGAGGAGGGGGGCGAGGAAGGCGAAATCCTCGATCTGGGCGGTCCGGTCACCGAGCCGCGGGCGGCCCGTGCCGAGGCCGCCCATGCTCCCCTGGGGGCGATCCAGGAGGGCGATCTCGACCCCGATGCGGTGCGGATGTTCGATGAGACCGGCCGCATCCTGCGGGACAACGTCTACGGCACCATCGACAACGATGTCTGGCGGCGGGACTTCACCGCCAATGCCCTCTACTACAACGTCGCCGATTTCTCCATCTGGGACTACGTCGGCGGCGCCGAGGACATCGCGGCGCGGCGGCTGCGCCTCATCGGCGATCCCGAGACCCGCTACCGCGAGGACCCGGTGCGCATGCTGCGCGCGGCGCGATTCGAGGCGAAGCTCGGCTTCGAGCTCGATGCGCAGACGGCCGAGCCCCTCGGACGGCTGCGCGATCTGCTCGGCGGAGTGCCGCCCGCGCGTCTGTTCGATGAGATGTTGAAGCTCTTTCTCACCGGGCACGGCGCGCGCAGTCTCGAGGTGCTGCGCCGCCGCGGCCTGCTGGCGGGGCTGCTGCCGAATGTGGAGGCCTATCTCGCCACCCACCCGGACAGTCTGGTCGAGAAGCTGCTGTACAAAGGGCTCCGCAACACCGACGCGCGCATCGTCGCCGGCCGGCCGGTCAGCCCGACTTTCCTGCTCGCCGTGCTGCTCTACGGACCCATCGCCCAGATCATCGAGGCGATGCCCCCGAGCCGCTGGCACGAGCTTGCGGCCATTCTCGAGGCCTGCGATCAGGCCGTGCGGGCAGCCCAGGCTCACCTTGCCATCCCGAGACGCTTCGCGCTCGGCCTGCGCGAGATGTTCGCGATGCAGCCTCGGCTGGAATACCCCCGGGGACGGCGGGCATTGCGCCTGCTGGCCCATCCCAGGTTCCGGGCCGGATACGACCTGCTGCTGCTGCGCGCCGAATTCGGACTGGCCTCCGCCGAGACGGCACGATGGTGGACGCAGCTGCAGGAGGCCAATGGGCAGGAGCGGGAGCAGATGACCGATTCGCTGGCGCCCGAGCGCTCCGGCGCAGGCCGCAAGTCCCCGCGCCGGCGCCGCGGGCGCGGACGGCGCACGCCCAACGCCCCCCCTGAATGAGCGCGCGGGAGATCTGGCAGCCGGCCTATATCGGAATCGGCAGCAATCTCGAGACACCGAGCCTGCAGGTGCGGCGGGCCTGGGAGCGGCTGAAGGCCTTGCCGGATACCCGGGCGGTGCGCTGCTCGCCGCTTTATCGCTCGCGGCCCTTCGGACCGTCCGCACAGCCGGAGTTCGTCAATGCCGTGGCCGGGGTGCTCACGCGCCTGGAGGCCCGCGCCTTGCTCGGGGAGCTCAAGGCCATCGAGAGGTCCTTCGGCAGGCCAGCCGAGGGGCCGCGCTGGGGGCCGCGCATCATCGACCTGGACCTGCTGGTCTGCGGCCGCGAGCGCCGTACCGACGCGGACCTCGCTCTTCCCCACCCTGGGATAGTGGAGCGCAACTTCGTTCTGTATCCTCTGGCGGATCTCGCCCCGGATCTCGATGTGCCCGGGCTCGGTCGGGTGATCGAGCTCAAGGCCCGGGTCGCATCCGAGGGCCTGTGGCGTCTCGACGAACCAGAGCCTCACTAACGGCCGCGAGCGGCACGGGAGACCATGGCAGCGGAGCACCAGTTCATCGTGGTGGAGGGGCCGATCGGCGTCGGCAAGACCAGCCTCGCCCGCCTGCTGGCGCAGAGCTTCTCGGCACAGGCGGTGCTCGAGGACGCCGCGCAGAACCCCTTCCTCGAGCGCTTCTACAAGAGTCCCCGCGCGGGGGCCCTGCCGGCGCAGCTGTACTTCCTGTTCCAGCGCTGCCAGCAGCTCGCCGCGCTCAATCAGCAGGATCTGTTCGCCCCGGTGCGCGTGGCGGACTACCTGTGGGAGAAGGACCGGCTGTTCGCGCGGATCACGCTGGATGATGCGGAATTCGAGCTGTACGAGCAGGTCAGCGGCCGCTTCGACGTGCACCCGCCGAAACCGGACCTGGTGGTGTATCTGCAGGCGCCGGTGGATGTGCTGCTCGAGCGCATCGCGCGTCGCGCCGTCGCCTACGAGCACTACATCGATCGGGAATACCTGGTGCGCCTGAACGAGGCCTACGCGCGCTTCTTCCACGAGTATGAGGCCGCCCCGCTCCTCATCGTCAACGCCGCCGCCATCGATCCGGTCAATAACCCGGCCGATTACGAGGAGCTGCTCGGGGCGATCCGGCGCATGAGGCGCGGGCGGCTGTACTACAACCCCATGGGCGGCCGGGCGATCTAGGCGGCCGGCGCCTCCGGCGCACCCTGGTACACTTGGCCCCATGTACACACACCTGCAGCTTCGGGACTCGGAGCGCCAGCCGGTCACCTTGAGCACGCTGGCGCGCATGAAGGAGGAAGGCCGCAAGATCGCGAGCCTCACCTGCTACGATGCCAGCTTCGCCGTTCTTCTCGATGCGGCCGATGTCGATGTGGTGCTGGTCGGGGATTCGCTCGGCATGGTGATCCAGGGGCGTGATACCACCGTGCCGGTCACGATGGATCACATGGTGTATCACTGCAGCATCGTCTCCAGAGGGCTCCATCGCCCGTTCCTCATCGGCGATCTGCCATTCATGAGTTATCCGTCCAAGGAACGAGCGCTCGAGAGCTCCGTGCGCCTGATGCAGGAAGGCGGTGCGCAGATGGTCAAGCTCGAGAGCGGCGCGAGCCAGCTCGAGATCGTGGAGTTCCTGGCCGGACACGACATCGCGGTATGCGCCCACCTGGGTCTCAGGCCCCAATCGGTGCACAAGACGGGCGGCTTCCGGGTGCAGGGGCGCCAGGAGGAGGCCGCCGCGCGCATGATCGAGAACGCCAAGCGGCTCGAGTCCGCCGGCGCCGACATCGTGCTGCTCGAGTGCATCCCCGCGCCGCTCGGCAAGGCGGTCACTGCGGCGCTCGCGGTGCCGGTGATCGGCATCGGGGCCGGTCCGGACACGGACGGGCAGATCCTCGTGCTGTACGACATCCTCGATATCACGACGGGACGCAAGCCGCGCTTCGTGCGTAATTTCATGGCGGGGGCGGGCGACACTCTCGAGGCGGTCAAGCGCTACGTCGAGGCGGTCCGCTGCGGCGCCTACCCGGCCCCCGAGCATTGCTTCTGATTCGATGCACACCGTCACCACCATCGCGGAAGTGCGCGCGCGGGTGCGACTGTGGCGCGAGGCGGGGCAGCGAACCGTCTTCGTCCCGACCATGGGCAACCTGCACGCCGGCCACCTCAGTCTGATCGAGGCCGCGCGGGCGCACGGCGATCACTTCATCGCCAGCATCTTCGTCAACCCGATGCAGTTCGGGCCCAACGAGGACTTCGCGCACTATCCGCGCACGCCGCAGCGCGATGAGCAGATGCTGCGAGACGCCGGCTGCGATCTGATGTTCATGCCGGATGTGGCCGAGATATACCCCCACGGCTCGCAACGCGCCACGCGGGTGGAAGTCCCGGGGCTGTCATCCATCCTGTGCGGGGAGTTCCGGCCCGGGCACTTCGAGGGCGTCACCACGGTGGTGGCCAAGCTCTTTCATATCGTGCAGCCCGACGCCGCGGTCTTCGGCGAGAAGGATTTCCAGCAGCTCACCATCATCCGGCGGATGGTGACCGAGCTGTGCATGCCCATCGAGATCGTCGCGGCGCCCACGGTGCGCGACGCGGACGGACTCGCCTTGAGCTCGCGCAACCAGTACCTGAGCGCCGAGGAGCGCGCGCAGGCGCCGATCATCTACCGGACGCTGCAGGCCGCCTCGCGCAGGTTGAGCGCGGGCGAGGAGGATTACACGGGGATCGAGCGCTGCGGAATCGATACGCTCGAGCGCGCGGGCTTGCGGCCCGATTACTTCGCGGTCCGCTGCGCGCAGGATCTCTCGGCCCCCGAGCCCGCCCGCCACCTGGTGGTGCTCACCGCGGCGCGGCTCGGCAAGGCGCGGCTCATCGACAACCTGCAGGTGAGGCGCTAGAGATCAGGCGCTCGAGTCGCGCTGCGCGCAGCGGCTGCGCTGGCGCGCCAGGGCCCACTCGATGTGCTCGCGCACCAGTGCAGACGGATCGTTGCGACGCCGCTCGAGCGCCCCGATCACCGCGGCCGAGCACGGCGCGTTGCCGAGGGCGACCGCGATGTTCCGCGACCAGCGCTCGTAGCCGATCCGGTAGATGGCCGAGCCGCGCATCCGCTCTTCGAATTGCGCCGCCGGCCAGGCGAACAGCTCCGCCAACCGCGGCGCATCGAGGCCGTGGCGCACCTTGAAGTCGGGGTGCGAGGCGGCGTGCGCGAACTTGTTCCAGGGGCACACCAGCTGGCAGTCGTCGCAGCCGTAGATGCGGTTGCCCAAGGCCGGCCGCAGCGAGGGCGGAATGACCCCCGGGTGCTCGATGGTCAGATACGAGATGCAGCGGCGCGCATCCAGCCGGTAGGGAGCCACGATGGCCGCCGTGGGGCAGGCCGGGATGCACGCCGTGCACGTGCCGCAGTGCGCGCTCGCGCGCTCATCCGCCGGCAGCGGCAGGTCGGTCAGGATCTCCCCGAGGAAGAACCACGAGCCGGCATCCCGGGCGATCAGGTTGGTGTGCTTGCCGATCCAGCCGAGGCCGGCCTCGCGCGCCAGCGCCTTCTCCAACACCGGGGCGCTGTCGACGCAGACCCGGTACCCGAACGGGCCGATCCGCTCGGCGAATCCCTCGGCGAGCCGCGCCAGGGCCTTGCGCAGCACCTTGTGGTAGTCGCGTCCCAGGGCGTAGCGGGAGATGTAGCCGGCGGCGGAATCGGCGAGCGCTTCCTCAGCCTCGCGCGCCTCGCGCGGCCAGTAATCCATGCGCGCGCTCACGACGCGCACGGTGCCCGGAACGAGCTCCTCGGGGTGGCTGCGTTTGCGGCCGTGCCGCTGCAGGTAGTGCATCTCTCCATGGAAGCCCGCATCCAGCCAGCGCAGCAGGTGGCGCTCGTCTTCGGGGAGGTCCACGTGCGCCACGCCGAGGGCGCCGAAGCCGAGCTCGCGCGCGCGCGAGACCAGCTCGCCCTTGACCGCGGCGAGATCGAGCGGCTGGATCATGGCGTCCTCACCGGGCCAGTATAATCAAGCCCATGGCATTACCGGTCTCGCTCTATTCCACCGCGCAGGTCCGTGAGCTCGATGCGTACGCGATCGAGACGCTGGGCATCGCTGGCTACACGCTCATGCAGCGTGCGGGGGAGGCGGCGCTGCGCTGCCTGCGCACGCGTTGGCCCGTGGCACAACGCGTGGTGATCGTGTGCGGGCCGGGCAACAACGGCGGTGACGGCTATGTGCTGGCTCGCCTGGCGCGGGCGGCCGGACTCGCGGTCGCCGTGCTCGCGGCAAGTCCGCCCGACCGGCTCAAGGGCGATGCGCGCGAAGCGTCTCAGGCCTGGCTCGCCTGCGGCGGGCAGGCCCATCCGTATGAGCCCCGGCTGCTCGAGCAGGACGGGATCATCGTCGATGCCCTGCTCGGTACGGGCCTGCGCGGCGGGGTCCGCGAGCAGATGTCGCGCCTCATCCGCGACATCAACACCGCCGGCCGGCCGGTCCTTGCGCTCGATGTCCCCTCGGGTCTCGACAGCGATACCGGCATGGCGCTCGGGGATGCGGTGCGCGCCGACTGCACCATCACCTTCGTCGGCCTCAAGACGGGGCTTTTCGTGGGTGACGGCCCGCAGTTCGCCGGAACCGTGTTCTTCGACGACCTGGGGTTGGGCGCTTCTCTCGTGAACTCGCCGCCGGCGCGCATCGAGCGCATCGTTGAGACCGAGATCGAGCGGGCGCTGCCACGGCGGGCGCGCTCGGCGCACAAGGGGGATTTCGGGCGGGTGCTGATCGTGGGCGGGGGAGTGGGCATGCCGGGCGCGGCGCGCCTGGCGGGCGAGGCCTGTCTGCGGGTCGGAGCGGGCATGGTGACCGTCGCGGTGGCGCCGCAGAATGTCGCGGCCGTCTCGGCCGGCCGGCCCGAGCTCATCTGTCTGCCGTGGGCCGAGCCCGGGGAGCTCGGGGAGGCCCTGGAGCGCGCCGAGCTCATCGCCATCGGCCCGGGGCTTGGCCGCACCGATTGGGCGCGCGCGGCGCTGCACACCGTGCTCGGCGCCGGCAAGCCGCTGGTGCTCGATGCGGATGCGCTCAACCTCATCGCCGAGTCCGGCGCGAGCGCCGGGGGACAGTGGATCCTCACTCCGCATCCGGGGGAGGCCGGCCGGTTGCTGGGGACTTCAACTGCCGAGGTGCAGCGAGACCGCCTCGGGGCGCTCGAGCGGCTGACGGCGCGCTATGGTGGCATCGTGGTGCTCAAGGGAGCCGGCACGCTGCTCGGGGCTCCGGGGCGCACACCGGCGCTGTGCGAGGGCGGCAATCCCGGCATGGCCAGTCCCGGCATGGGCGATGTGCTTACCGGGGTCATCGCCGGCATTCTCGCCCAGTGCCGCGATCCGTGGCTCGCCGCCCGGGCGGGCGTGCTGGCGCATGCGCTGGCGGGTGATGCGGCGGCGCGAAAGGGCGAACGGGGGCTGCTCGCCGGCGATGTGATCGAGGAGCTGCGTTCCTGCATCAACTACTGAAGGCGGCCGAGGACACCGAGGCGCTCGGCGGGCGGCTCGCCGGGGCGCGGCCCGGCCCCGAGGAGCCTCTGGCGGTGCTGTACCTCGCCGGGGAGCTCGGCGCGGGCAAGACCACGCTGGCGCGGGGCTTCCTGCGGGCCTGCGGCATTGCAGGCCCGATCCGCAGTCCGACCTATACGCTGGCACAGGCGTATGAGAGCGGGACGCAGACACTGCTGCATCTCGATCTGTACCGGCTCCAGGATGCCGGGGAGCTCGAGCACCTGGGCCTCACCGAGTGGGCGCTGCCGGGCTGTCTCTGGCTCATCGAGTGGCCGCAGCGGGGCGGGGCGCTGCTCCCGCCCGCCGATCTGGTCGTGACCCTGGCCGCCGGCCCCGATGGGCACGAGGCGTCCCTCGTCGCGAGAACGGCCGCCGGTGCGGCCTGGCTCGCCCGGATGCGCCGGAATGCCTCGGAGTTGAAAGCTTAGCGCACAAATCGTAGATTAGACGTCAACGAGTGCCGCGAAGCCCATGATCAGAAAGATCTTTTGTCTCGCGCCCATCCTCCTTCTCGGAGCGGGGCTGCTGCGGCCTGCGCCGGCTGCGGCCGCGGATGCGCGCCTGAGTGGCGTGCTCCTGTCCAAGAGCGGCGGGGGCACGCGGGCGTACCTCTATCTTTCCCGCCGCACGCAAGCGAGATATTTCACGCTCGATCACCCCTATCGTGCCGTGATCGACCTCGAGCAGACCCAACTCGGCCATGCCGTGCGGCTGCCGCAGGAGTGGGGCCTGGTGAGCCATACCCGCGTGGGACGCCGGCCGAACGGGGCGCTGAGAGTTGTATTCGTCCTGCGATCGGCCGCCGCCATGCACCTTCTGTGGCAGCGCGGCGCCCGCGGCGGGCAACAGCTTCTGATCCGGCTCTCGGGCGGCGCGGCTTCCGCCGCGCGTGTGCCAACTCCGGTCGCCGTGGCGAATGCTCCGCGGGACACGGGCCGCGACATCATCATCGCGGTCGACCCGGGCCACGGCGGCATCGATCCCGGCACCATCGGCGCCTACGGCACGGAAGAGAAGACCATCACCCTGGCCATTGGCAAGATCCTGGCGCGCCGCATCGATCAGCAGCGCGGCATGCGGGCCGTGCTCACCCGCGACAGCGACGTGTTCGTGCCGCTGCGCGAGCGGCGGGAGATTGCGCAGCGGGCGCATGCGGACCTGTTTGTTTCCATACACTGCAACTCGGTGTGGGATCACGACATCAAGGGCGCTCAGGTGTACATTCTGTCGCTGCACGGAGCCTCCAGCGAAGCGGCCCGCATCCTCGCCGAGCACGAGAACGCCGCCGATCTCAGGGGCGGCGTGCAGCTCACCGGCAATTCGCGCACCCTGGCCGCGGTGCTGCTCAATCTGTCGCAGACGGCGACCATCAGCGAGAGCATGACGGCCGCCCGCGACGTGGTGCGTGCGATGGACCGGTCGGTGCCCGTCCGCAGTCAACAGGTGCAGGATGCGAATTTCGTGGTGCTGCGATCGCCCGACATTCCCTCCATGCTGATCGAGACCGATTATCTGTCCGATCCGGCGGAGGCGCTCAGGCTGCGCACCTACTGGTACCAGAAGCGCGAGGCCGACGCGATCTTCCACGGCATCCTCGCGTACTTTCGCGCCCATCCTCCCTCCGGCACCCTGTTCGCCGAGGAGCGCCGGGCGCGCATGAATCGCCTCCTCGCCCGCAACTGAGAACCGGGGCGCCCTCCATCCCGTGCAGGCGGGCCTGTAGCAGGAAGCGACGGCACGCGGCCGAGGTGCCGGGACGGGCCGAGGACCGCGCCGGGCTGCGCGCGATGCCCGGATCCGGCGCTTCCTCGGCGCGTAAATCGGTCCGGTCCGGCGCTGGGGCGTTTTATGATGTGCTCCGAGCCAGCCAGCACCCCCAGGCCCATGCCCATCCGCATCCTCCCCGATGAGCTCATCGACCAGATCGCCGCCGGCGAGGTGATCGAGCGGCCCGCCTCGGTCGTCAAAGAGCTCGTCGAGAACAGCCTCGATGCGGGCGCGCGCCGCATCGAAGTCGATATCGAGCAGGGCGGCGTGGGCCTGGTCCGCGTGCGCGATGACGGCCACGGCATCCGTGCCGAGGAGCTGCCGGTGGCGATCCGCCGCCACGCCACCAGCAAGATCGCCGAGCTCGCGGATCTGGAGGCCATCGCCACGCTCGGCTTTCGAGGCGAGGCGCTGCCTTCGATCGGCTCGGTTTCCCGGCTGCGGCTCGTCTCGCATCCGGTCCACGCCGAGCACGGCTCGCAGATCGCCGTAGAGGGCGGCACGGTCACCCCGACACGGCCGGCGGCCCATCCACCGGGTACGACCATCGAGGTCCGCAACCTTTTCTACAACGTTCCGGCGCGCCGCAAGTTCGTGCGCAGTGCCGCGACCGAGCTCGGGCATATCGCCCGGCTGCTCGAGCGCTTGGCGTTGTCCCGACCGGACGTGTCGTTTCGCCTGCGCAGCGGCGAGCGGGTGCACCTCGATGCGCCCGCCGCACCGCAGACCGTCGCCACCGAGGCCGCCGACGAAAACAGAGTGGCGCAAGTGCTCGGCAGGGAGTTCATCGACAACGCGCTCGCCGTGAGCCATTGCGCAGGGCCCGTGCGCCTCGCCGGCTGGCTCGGCCTGCCCACCGCCTCGCGCGCCCAATCCGATCAGCAGTACTGGTTCGTCAACGGCCGTAGCGTGCGCGACAAGCTGCTCATGAGCGCGGTACGCCTCGGGTATCGCGACGTGCTGTACCACGGCCGCCATCCGGCCTACGTGCTGCATCTGTGGCTCGATCCGCGCCTGGTGGATGTCAATGCGCATCCGGCCAAGCTCGAAGTGCGCTTCCGTGACAGCCGCCAGGTCCACGAATTCATCCGGCGCGCCATCGAGCGGGCACTGGCCGGCACCAGGCCGGGCGAGGCCGCTCCCGCGGCGAGCGCCACGCCTCTTCTGGGCGGCGCCTCCCCCGGCTCCCCCGCCGCCTTCTCGCCCGGCGTGTTGCCGCTGCGCGAGGCCGCACCGTCCGCCTCGCGCAATCCGTGGGCCCTCGCCGCCGCCATGCGCGAGCCGGGTGGGTCTCGCATCGATGCGCGGGTCGGCGAGCCTGAGAGGGATGCAGGAGGTGCGCTCGCCCCGGGGGAGGGAGGGCGAGGTGAGGGGCCGCTCGGCATGGCGCTCGCTCAGCTGCACGGCATCTACATCCTGGCGCAGAGCCGCGACGGGCTCATTCTCATCGACATGCACGCGGCGCACGAGCGCGTGTTGTACGAACGGCTCAAGGCGGCCCGGGCCGACGGTCCGCCGGCCTCGCAGCATCTGCTCGAGCCGCTCGTGGTGGACCTGAAGCCGTACGAGCTCGAGTCCGTGCTGGAGCAGAGAGCCTCGTGGGAGCAGGCGGGGTTCGAGCTCGACGCGCTCGGGCCCACGCGCCTCGCGCTGCGCCGCGTCCCGGCGCTGCTCGCCGGCGAGCGGGTCGTGGACATTGTCCAATCCGTCGTGCAGGAGCCGGAACGCGAAGGCGGGCTCCATCATCTCGAGGAGGCCGCCGACCGATTCCTCGGCACGCTCGCGTGCCGTACGGCGATCCATGCCCGGCGCCGGCTTACGCTGCCCGAGATGGACGCGCTGTTGCGGCAGATGGAGGCGACCGAGCGTGCCAACCAATGCAACCACGGCCGCCCGACCTGGACGCGCCTCACGCTTCGGGAGCTCGATCAGCTCTTTCTGCGGGGGCGTTGATGTCCCCCGGCACTGCCTCTGCGGGCGCCGGCTCGCGCCTTCCCGTGTACATCCTGACGGGCCCGACCGGCACCGGCAAGAGCGACTGGGCGCTGCGAGCGGCGCAAGCGGCGCCCGTGGAAATCGTGAGCGTCGATTCGGCGCAGGTCTACCGCGGGCTCGACATCGGGACCGCCAAACCCGCCAAGTCCGTGCGGGAGCGCATCCCGCATCACCTGATCGATCTGTGCGATGCGGCCGAGAGCTATTCGGCGGGCCGTTTCGTGACCGACGCGCGGCAGTGCATCGCCGCCATCCATTCCCGCGGGCGAGTGCCGCTGCTGGTGGGCGGCACCATGCTCTATCTGCGTGCGCTGCTCAGCGGTCTCGCGCCGCTCCCGCACGCGTCCCCTGAACTGCGCCGTGACCTCGACGCGCGGGCGCTGCGTGTCGGCTGGTCCGCGCTGCACGCAGAGCTCGCCCGGCTCGATCCCGCCGCCGCCGAGCGGATCCAGCCCCAGGACCGCCAGCGCATCCAGCGGGCGCTCGAGGTTTGCCTGCTCACCGGCCAGCGGGTCTCAGAGCTGCAGCGTCAACGGGTCAATCCCCTGGAAGGACTGCCGCTTTCCCTCTGGGCGCTCGTCCCGCCTCAGCGGGACTGGCTGCACCGGCGTCTGGCGGGCCGCTTTCACACCATGATGAAGTCCGGCTTTCTCGAAGAGGTGCGGGGGCTGCACGCCCGGGGCGATCTGTCCGCACACCACTCCTCGATGCGTGCGGTCGGCTACCGCCAGCTCTGGGCTCATCTCGAGGGCGAGCGGGGCCTTGCCGAGGCGATCGAGCGCGGCATCGCCGCCACCCGGCAGCTCGCCAAGCGCCAGCTGACCTGGATGCGCTCGGAACCCCTGCTCCAGTGTCTCGATCCTGAGACGGACGAGGCGTCGTGGAATCGCGACGTGCGCCGGGGATTGCGGGGGCTTGGTCTTTGAATCGGGCCGCATGTTAAGATCATCCGGTCGCTACTACCGCCCGCCGTGGAGGCGGACGCTTGCATGATCCCCGAAAGCAAAGAGGACGCCCGCTGGCGCTCCCTACCCCCGAACAAATAAAAGTCGTGAGAACAAGGAGAACCCGATGGCCAAAGGCCAGTCGCTTCAAGATCCTTTCCTGAACGCACTCCGCAAGGAGCGGGTGCCCGTTTCCATCTACCTCGTCAACGGGATCAAGTTGCAAGGTCAGATCGACTCGTTCGACCAGTTCGTCGTGCTGCTGAAGAACAGCGTCAGCCAGATGGTCTACAAGCACGCCATTTCCACGGTTGTGCCTGCACGCAACGTCCGTCTGGCCACGGACGAGGAGAGTGCGGAGTCGTCGGCCGAGTGAGTCGTGACTTGATATGCCCGTGCCGGGAAGGGCCAGGTGTTCGAGCGCCCGCGTTCAGGTGAGCGCGCGCTGCTCGTGCGCATCGGTCTCGGGGCCCAGGTCGATCCGGAGGATCTCGAGGAATTCAGGCAGCTCGCCGTCTCCGCGGGAGCCGAGGCCGTTGCCACGGTGACCGGCCGCCGCGAGCGGCCGGATCCGCGTTATTTCGTCGGCAGCGGCAAGGCCGAGGAGCTCAAAGCGGCGGCCGAGGCGGCCGCAGCCGAGGTGATCCTCGTCGACCATGCGCTCTCACCCAGCCAGGAGCGCAACCTCGAGCAGCTCACCGGACGGCGCGTGCTCGACCGCAACGGCCTGATTCTCGACATCTTTGCCCAGCGGGCGCGCAGCTTCGAGGGAAAGCTCGAAGTGGAGCTCGCGCAGCTCCAGCACATCGGCAGCCGCCTGGTGCGAGGCTGGAGCCACCTCGAGCGTCAGAAGGGCGGCATCGGCATGCGTGGTCCCGGCGAGACTCAGCTCGAGACCGACCGGCGACTCATCGCCCAGCGGGTGCGGCTGCTCACGCGACGCCTGGCGAAGATCCGCCAGCAGCGCGAGACGGGGCGGCAGATGCGCGCCGAGATCCCCGTGCCCTCGCTCGCCCTGGTCGGCTACACCAACGCGGGCAAGTCGACGCTGTTTCGGGCGCTCACCGGCGCGGATGCCTACATTGCCGATCAGCTGTTCGCGACGCTCGATCCCACGGTGCGCCGCATCACCCTCCCGGGCGGCACACCGGTGGTCGTGGCCGACACCGTCGGGTTCATCAGGGATCTGCCGCACGAGTTGGTGGCCGCGTTTCAATCGACGCTGACCGAAGCTCGCGAGGCGACGCTGCTTTTGCACGTGGTGGACGCAAGCGATCCGCGGCGCGATGAGCACATTGCCCAGGTCAACGAGGTGCTCGCGCAGATCGGGGCGCAGTCGATCCCGCAGATTCTGGTGTACAACAAGATCGACCGGCTCGGCCGCGCCAGCGCCGTGGAGCGTGGTCCGGAGGGAGAGGTCGGCGCGGTGCGGATCTCGGCTGCGATGCGTGATGGGCTCGAGAGGCTCACCGGCGCGCTCGCCGAGCGGCTCTCGAGGCTCGCGCGCCGCGTGCAGGTGCGGTTGCCGCCCGGTGCCGGGGCGCTGCGCTCGCGGCTTTACGCGGCCAAGGTCGTGCGCGAGGAGCGCTCGGCGGAGGACGGCTCGATCGAGCTCACCGTGGAGCTGCCCGATGAGGAGATTGTGGCGCTCGCCCGCACGCCTGGCGTGCAGATTCTCGAGACGCAGCCGCCGCCGGATCGCGGCCCGCGTCCCGCGCTCGAAGACATCGAGCACATCGAAGACATTCTGAATTGAGGAGCACAACCGCGGTGGGCAGATTCGTCGTCGTGATCGGCACGCAATGGGGCGATGAGGGCAAGGGCAAGGTCGTCGATCTGCTCACCGAGCGCGCCGCCGCGGTGGTGCGCTTCCAGGGCGGCCACAACGCCGGCCACACCCTGGTCATCGGCGGGCGCAAGACCATCCTGTCGCTCATTCCCTCGGGGATTCTGCGCAAGGACGTACGCTGCTTCATCGGCAACGGTGTCGTGCTGTCGCTCGAGGCGCTGCTGAAGGAGAGCCGGATGCTCATCGAGCAGGGCGTGCCGGTGTTCGAGCGTCTTCGCATCTCGCCGCTGTGCCCCCTCATCCTGCCCTCGCACATCCAGCTCGATCAGGCGCGAGAGCGGGCGCGCGGGGCCAACGCCATCGGCACCACCGGCCGGGGCATCGGGCCGGCGTACGAGGACAAGGTGGCGCGCCGGGCGGTGCGCGTGGCGGACCTCTTCCAGCGCGACCGCTTCGCCGCCCGGCTCGGCGAGGTGCTCGATTTCCACAACTTCGTGCTCCAGCACTACTTCCGGCAGAGCCCGGTCGACTTTCAGAAGACCCTCGATGAGCAGCTCGGCTTTGCCGAGACCATCGCGCCGCTGGTCGCCGATGTGACACCGGCCCTGCATCAACTGCGCCGGGACGGCGCCAATGCCCTGTTCGAGGGCGCGCAGGGCGCGATGTTGGACGTTGACCTCGGCACCTACCCGTTTGTCACCTCTTCCAACACGACCGCGGGCTTCGCGGGCACCGGCTCCGGGATCGGGCCGCGAGCCTTCGATTACGTCCTCGGGATCGTCAAGGCCTACACGACGCGCGTCGGCGCGGGTCCTTTCCCCACGGAGCTGTTCGACGGCTACGGCGAGCATCTCTCGCGAGTGGGGCATGAGTTCGGCTCGGTCACCGGGCGCGCCCGGCGCTGCGGATGGTTTGACTCGGTGGCGCTCAGGCGCTCGATCATCCACTCCAGCGTCTCGGGCCTTTGCGTCACCAAGCTCGACGTGCTCGATGGCCTGGATGTCATCCGGGTCTGCGTGGGCTATCGTATGGGCGGGCGGGTGGTCGCCGAGCCGCCGTTGAGTCTCGACGGGTATGCGGGGGTGGAGCCGCTCTACGAGGAGCTGCCGGGCTGGAGCGAGTCGACGATCGGGGTCACCGATTATGCGGCGCTGCCCATGAACGCGCGCAAGTACCTGGAGCGTCTCGAGGCGCTGGTCGAGGTGCCCATCGACATCATCTCCACGGGCGCGGAGCGCGATCAGACCATCGTGCTCAGACACCCGTTCGACTGAGCCGGCTGATACGTTCCATCGCAGGGGGGTGAGCCGCGAGAGCGGCGAACGACCGCCCTGGATGGGCGGGCCGGGAGCAACGTCCAGGGAAGGTTGCCTGATGTACGGGCTATTTCAGCCGGCTGATACGTTCCATCGCAGGGGGATGAGAATAATAAAACGCCGTGTACAGCCGATCGGGTGTCAGCGTGCTGGCGTTGCTGCGATAGAGCTTCACGAGCGCCGAGACCAGATCGGACGCGCGGGCGTGGCGGGCCGCGAAGCGGTCGGCCTCGAACTCGTGCCGGCGCGACCACAGGGAGGTGAGAGGCGTGGTGAAGAACAGCACCGGCGGGGCTGCCAGGGCGAACAGCAGCAACGCCGCGTGCGCCGAGGGGTGGGGGACGCCGAGGGCGTGATAGAACTGCGGCTGCGCTGCGAGCCAGCCGAGCAGGGCGAATCCCGCGAGCATCGCGGCGATGGAGGCGAGGAGGTGCGTGCGGACGTGCTTCAAGCGGAAGTGGCCGAGCTCGTGCGCCAGCACGGCCTCGATCTCGGGCGGCTCGAGCAGCCCGAGCAGGGTGTCGAAGAACACGATGCGCTTGTTGCGGCCGATGCCGCTGAAGTATGCGTTGCCGTGGCTCGAGCGGCGCGAGCCGTCGATGACGAACACGCCGCTCGACTTGAATCCGCAGCGCCCGAGCAGCGCCTCGATGCGCTTCTTCAACGCCTCATCCTCGAGGGGCGAGAAGCGGTTGAACAGCGGCGCGATGAGCGCCGGCCACGCCCAGGTGATGATGAGCGTCACGGCGAGCCAGCAGGTGAAGACCCACAGCCACCACCATCGCCCGGCGCGCATCATCAGCCACAGCGAGGCGAGTACCAGGGGTCCCCCGAGCAGGATCGCGAGCGCGATGTTCCTGCCGAGATCGGCCAGGAAGAGCGCCGGGCTCGTGCGGTTGAAGCCGAAGCGCGCCTCCAGCGTGAAGGTGCGCCACAGCGACAGGGGCAGGTTGACGAGCAGCGTGACCGCGGCGACGGTCGCGATCACAGCCGCCCCGAGCCAGGGCTCGGCCCATCCGAAGCCTCGCCACGACGCATCGATGGCCGCGATACCGCCGCCGACCGTGAGAGCCAGAGTGAGCGCCGCATCGATCGCGGCGCTGACGCGCCTGAGCGCGACGGTGGCGCACGTGTAGTCGGCCGCCTTGCGGTGCTCCTGCGCGCTGACTTCGGCGGCAAAGGGCGGCGGAACGCGGTCGCGGTGGGCTTGCACGGCCGCGATCTGCCGGCCGGACAGCCACCATTCCAGGGCCAGGCCGCAGATGACGACGACGACGAACAGAACGGTGAGCCACGACATCGTCTGCCAGTATGACAGATCGGCGAAGTGACGTTCCGGCCGGCCGGGGCTATGCCGGGCAGTGCCGGACCGGCGCCAGGCGCGCTTCCTCCTCCGCGGTGTAAAGACGAGAGCGGGTGAGGAAGCGCACGCCGAGCGGCCCTTCGAGCGAGAACATGCCGCCGCGCCCGGGCACGACGTCGATGATGAGATGGGTGTGGCGCCAGTACTCGAATTGCGCCGCGCTCATGTAGAACGGCTGCCCGCCGATCTCCCCGAGCAGCACATCCTGCTCCCCGATGAGCAGCTCGCCGCGCGGGTAGCACATGGGGGAGCTGCCGTCGCAGCAGCCCCCGGACTGGTGGAACATGAGCGGGCCGTGTCGCGCCACGAGCTCCCGGATCAGCTCGAGGGCCGCCTCCGTGGCGCTGACACGGCGTGCGTCCATCACTGCGTCGCTAAAAGAACCCGAGCGCCTTCGGCGAGTAGCTCACCAGCAGGTTCTTGGTCTGCTGGTAGTGATCGAGCATCATCTTGTGGTTCTCGCGCCCGATGCCCGACTGCTTGTAGCCGCCGAATGCCGCGTGCGCCGGATAGGCGTGGTAGCAATTGGTCCAGACCCGGCCCGCCTGGATGCCGCGGCCCATGCGATAACAGGTGTTGGCGTCGCGGGACCATACGCCGGCGCCGAGGCCGTAGAGGGTGTCGTTGGCGATGGCGAGCGCCTCGTCCATGTCCCGGAACGTGGTCACCGAGACCACGGGGCCGAAGATCTCCTCCTGGAAGATGCGCATCTTGTTGTTGCCCTTGAACACCGTGGGCTTGATGTAGTAGCCGTTCGCGAGTTCCCCGCCCAGGCGGTTGCGCTCCCCGCCGATCAGGCACTCGGCGCCCTCCTGCCTGCCGAGATCGAGGTAAGTCAGGATCTTCTCGAGCTGCTCCTGGGAGGCCTGTGCGCCGATCATCGTGCTCGGGTCGAGGGGATCGCCCTGCCTCACCTGCGCCACGCGCTTCAGGGCGCGCTCCATGAAGCGCTCATAGACCGAATCCTGGATGAGTGCGCGCGAGGGACAGGTGCATACCTCGCCCTGATTCAGCGCGAACATGACGAACCCTTCGAGCGCCTTGTCGAAGAAGGTGTCGTCGTGGGCGCACACATCGGCGAAGAACACATTGGGCGACTTGCCGCCGAGCTCGAGCGTCACGGGAATCAGGCTCTGCGAGGCGTACTGCATGATGAGCCGCCCGGTGGTGGTCTCGCCGGTGAAGGCGATCTTGGCGATGCGCTTGCTCGAGGCGAGCGGCTTGCCGGCTTCCACCCCGAAGCCGTTCACGACGTTGAGCACGCCGGGGGGCAGCAGGTCCCCGACCGTCTCGAGCCACACCAGGATCGAGAGCGGGGTCTGCTCGGCCGGCTTCAGCACCACGCAGTTGCCGGCCGCGAGCGCCGGGGCGAGCTTCCAGGCCGCCATCAGCAGCGGGAAGTTCCACGGGATGATCTGCCCCACGACGCCGAGGGGCTCATGGAAGTGGTAGGCGACCGTGTCATGATCGATCTCGCTGACCGAGCCCTCCTGGGCGCGGATGCAGCCGGCGAAGTAGCGGAAGTGGTCCACGGCGAGCGGCAGGTCTGCGGCCATGGTCTCGCGGATCGGCTTGCCGTTGTCCCAGGTCTCCACGGTGGCGAGGAGCTCGAGCTTCTCCTCCATGCGGTCGGCGATCTTGTTGAGTGCGACGGCCCGCTCGGCGGGCGAAGTGCTGCCCCAGGCGCCCTTGGCGGCGTGGGCGGCATCGAGCGCCAGCTCGATGTCCTCGGCCGTGGAGCGCGGTATCTCGCACAGGGCCGCGCCCGTGACCGGAGTGAGGTTGGTGAAATATTCCCCGCGAACGGGCGGCAGCCACTTGCCGCCGATGTAGTTGCCGTATCGCTTCTTGATCTGGACCTTCACGCGTCCGTGGGAGCTGGGATCGATGGACATGGCTGGCCTCGCAGTTGAACCGCAATGGCTCGTTGCACTGCAAGCGGCATGCCATGGGCGCCGATGCCGGGATCACCGTGCCCGAAGGCATCCTTGCAGGCGGCTACGAGCCGGGACGATTATGCGCCCGCCCAACCGCGCGCACGGATGTTTCGCAGCGGAACGGGGCTGCGCCGGCGCGGGTGTGGCGGAATGGAGCAGTTCCTAGCGCAGGGAAACCGTGAAGCCCGCGAACACGTTCGTGCCCGGCGCCGGCTCGAAATAGCCGCCGCCCGCGGCGCCTACGATCACTGCGCCGACGTAACGGCGATTCAGCACGTTGTTGATCCGTACGAACACGTTGGCCGGGTCGGACCAGAGCCTCCCACGGTAGCCTCCCGTCACGTTGAACACGGGGTAGGCGGCGGCGTACGCCGAGTTCAGGCTGTTGACCGGGATCGCGCCCATGTACTGGCCGCTCACGCTGGCATGCCAGCCGAGCGCCCCGCCCCAATTGAGCTTCGCGTAGGCGTCGTTGCGCGGGATGCCGGGCAGGCGATTGCCCACCGGCACGATCACGTTCGGAACCGCGCAGGGTATCGTGGTGCAGGTTCGATACGCATCGATGTAGATTGCATCGACGTAGGTGTAGGCAAATCGTGCCTCCCAGTCGGGCGCGAACTGATAGTCGAGGGAGGCCTGAACGCCGCTGCGGCGGGTGCGTCCCGCGTTCTGATAGGTGCTGCGGCCGCCGAGGTTCGATACGACCACGATCTCATTGCTGGTGTGGGTGAGGAAGGCGGCGATTCCGCCCGACAGTTTCCGGCCCACCTGAAATTTGGCGCCGATCTCCCCGTTGTTGCTGAGCGCCGGCCGCAGCGCGAAGTTGAGCCCCGGCTGCCCGTCCAGGCGGTATGCGAGCTCCGAGCTGATCGGCGTCTGGAATCCCTGGCCGAACGAGGCGTACAGGTGAAGCCAGGGGCGCAGGGCGTAGAGAATGCCGGCCACCGGAGAGGTCGCCGTGTATGTCGCCGCGCCGCTGCCGTTGCCGGTGACCGTCGTGATCAGGTTGTCGACGGTGACGAAGTGCACCTCGCTGTGGCGCACGCCCGCGGTGAGCGTCCAGCGCGGCGCGAAATTCCAGCTCGCCTGGGTGTATTCGTCGAAGTTCCAGTCGACGTTGTTTTCGTTCTCCCGCATCGCTCCCTCGACCCCGAGCGTGCTGCCGATGAAATTGTTGTAGCCGCGGCGCAGCTCATTCGCCTTGTTGAAGCTCAGGCCGGTGACCCAGGAGACTTTGCGCCCGGCGATCAGGCCCTGCCAGGTCCAGCGTGCGTTGCCTCCACCGAAGCCGCGGTCGAGCGCGATCACCGCGCCCGCGCTGGTCGGCGCCCGCTGCGCGCCGACCGGGATCGACAGGAACTGCAGCACCGTGCGATGGCCGTAATAGCCCATGAGGCGCAGCGACTGATGGGCGCTCAGGCCGAGATGGTAGATGAAACCGCCTTCCTGCTGCTCGAGGCTCTTGCGGGTGTTGAACGCGATCGCCGCGGCGGAGGTCTGGTCGGGGTTGGCGGCGAACTGCGCCGCGGTGAGGCCCTGTGCATCGTTCGTTCCGGGCCGGGAAATCACGTTGGCGATGAATGTCAGCCTGTCATGGCGGCTGAAGGTGTAATCCACCTTGCCGTTGAAGGACTCGCTGCGCGCGCTCTGGTGGGGCCGGAATCCCTGCCAGGAGAAATGCGTGAAGTCGAGGTTGTAATCGAGCCGGCCGACCGCATCCTCGGCATCGACGCCGGCGCGCACGGCGCCGAAGCTGCCGAAACCGATGTCCGCGCGCACGGTGCCGGGGGCGGTGCCGCGGGCGGTGAACAGCTGGATCACCCCGCCGGAGGAGTTGCCGTAGAGCGCCGAGAACGGCCCCTCGAGCACCTCGACACGGGAGGCCGAGCCGAGGTTGAACTGCGAGATCTCGCCCTGGCCCCCCGGGCCGCTCTGCGGGATGCCATCCTGGTAGATGCGCACGCCGCGTACCCCGAACGCCGATCCGGCGCCGATCCCGCGGATGGAGATCTGCTGATCCTGAGCGTAGTTGTACTGGTTGCGCGCCAGCAGTCCGGGGACCCCTTGCGTGGCATCGGCGAAGTTCACCCCGAGGGAATCGCTGCGCAGCTGCGCCCCCGGCACGCTGAAGATGGTGGCCGGCACATCGAAGGCGGGCGTGGCGATGCGCGTCGCCGTGATCACGACGCCGGAAAGCGCCGGCGGCGCGGCCGCCCGGGCGGGGCCGGCGAGTGCGCCGCAGGCGATGGCGAGTGCGCCGAGCGGCGCAAGTGGGAACGCTTTCCGGGAAGAGGGCGATGCTTTCATGGCCGTGGCGGAGCTCCGATTGATCCGGCGCCGGACGGGGCGCGCCGCGGCATCTTACGGGCGGGAGCACCCGCGGGGGAATCCTGAAAATCATGATTTGCGGACACGGACAAAGAAGTGCCGGCGGCCCGCTCGCGCGGACCGCCGGCACCGGAGACGCCGAGTCTGTTAGAAGCTCAGAAACAGACCGGCGTTGATGTTCCAGCTGGTGTTCTTCTGATTCAGGTCGTTGGTCGAGCGCAGCCGGCTCAACTCCCCGACCAGCAGCAGGTTATGGGTCAGGTGGTGATACACGCCGAAGGTCCATTTGTCGTTCTTTTTCACCAGCGTCGGCAGGTCGGTGCCGGCGGCCACGGTCGCCGTGTTGGCGAGGTCGTTGGCGGTGGGGTTGAGCCGGCTCTGGCCGTAATTCACCCCGAACTTCGTCTTGCCGACCGTGTAGGTCAGCTGGGCGATGAAGCCCTCGGAAGTGCGCGGAACGCCCAGCATGTCGTTGGACAGCACGAACAGCCCGGTGGTGCCGACGCCCTTGGCGCGGTAGTACCAGCCCATCGCCTGGAACGGTCCCACGGTGTACATGCCGCCGAGATCGAAGCCGGTGCTGCTGTACTTGAGCTCATAGGTGCCGGGTCCGCAGGCGCCGGGGGCGAGCGCGGTGTCCGTGCAGGAGATCGCCTGTCTCTGGTACAGGCCGCTCGCGGAGAGGTAGATCGGTCCCGCCTTGTAGGCGACTTTGGCCTGAAAGCCGGGGGTCGAGTGGTTGACGGGAATCTGTCCGAGCGTGTTGAGCGGATCGAAGATGCCGACGGTGATCTTCGTTCCATACAGGTTCGGGGTGGTGTAATCGATCTGCGAGAGCCAGTCGGTGTAGATGTAGCCCAGGCCGATCGATCCCAGCGAGGTATTCGCCGGCGCGGCGTAGTTGCCGTTGCCGGCGCCCACGCCGAGCAGCGTCATGTCGTTGAGGATGGCATCGGACTGGAACAGGCCGATGTTTCTGCCCGCCATGACGGTGCCCATGGTCTTGTTGCCGACGGTGAGGAAGACCTGGCGGATGTCCAGGCCCGCCGTGCCGAGGGCGGTGTGGCCGAAGTTGCCCGCGCCGGTCTGCAGGTTCGGGCTGCCGCCGTCATTGGTGCTGATGCCCGGGTACAGGCCGAAGGTGAAGCCGATGTCATAGCCGTCCTGTGTGGTATCGCCGCTCACGGTGAGCGCCGCCGGCAGCAGGCCGTTCGACACCGAGGAGGATCCGCCGCCTGCCTTGGTGGCGGTCACGCAGGACAGGCCGCCCGTTACGTCGGCGGCGTTCGAGAGGTTCTGGCAATGCGAGAAGATGTAATGGGCATTGACGTTGCCGTTGAAGTGCAATGTCCACTTTCCGGCCTTCACGCCGATCGCATGCGCGGCCGGGACTCCTGCACCGGCGGTGAGGCCCAGGATCAGAACGCCGGCCAGAGCGCCGGACAGGGTACGCGGAGAGATGCTGTGCAGTCTCATCGAAATAACCCCCTTGTTGTGCGTTGACGGACACGGCACTGCAAGCGCCATGCCACCCATTCGGCGCGACTGTCGCGTCCGGGACACAAAGCGACGTAAGGCCATCCCCGTGCCGTCTTCGTCGCATGTGGCGCAGCGGCGGTGTCAGATCGCAGCTGGCCTGACGCGGGCAGGCACGACGCTAGCTTGCCGGGATTTGAAGAGCGATGAAGGGTGTAGTGGACAGACCACGTCCGGAGCATCACAAGGTGTTCCGCCAGGGTGACAGCGCTGTATCATTTTGTTGAAAAATGACACACTGTCCGCCTCCGGGAGGAGCGGAAGGCGCGCTCCTAGTGTCGCTCGGGCAACGTGATCCGCAGGCGCCGCATCTTGCGGTAGAGCGTATTGCGTCCGATACCGAGCTCGTGCGCCACGCGGCTGATGTTGCCATGGTGCAGCTCGATCTCGTGCAGCAGCGCACCGCGCTCGGCCTGCTCGAGCGGGTTCAGGTCGAGCGCCTCCCGGGGCAGTTCCCGCTCCGAGAGCGGCTCGCCGGCCCCGTAGTCGGCCGGCAGGCCGGCCGCATCGAGCTCCTCGCTCGAGCGCATGGCGATCATGCCGCGCAGGACATTGCGCAGCTGGCGGATGTTGCCCGGCCAGCCATAGGCCTTCAGGGCCTCCACCAAGTCCTCCCCCATGGTCACCGAGGGCGTGGCGGCGCCTTCCTGGGTGAACACGTGGCGGATGAGCGCCGCCTTGTCCTTGCGCTCGCGCAGCGGCGGCAGCGTGAGCGCAAGACCCTGCAGCCGGTAGAACAGATCCTCTCGGAATTCCCCGCGACGCACCTTCTCTTGAAGCCCGGTGCGCGAGGAGCTGATCAGCCTCAGGTCAATGCGCACGGGCTCACCCGCCGCCGGCACCTGGCGCTCTTCGATGACGTGCAGCAGCCGGGCCTGCAGGTTGAGCGTCAGGTCACCGACGTCGTCGAGGAACAACGTGCCGCCGTCGGCCTGGAAGATGCGGCCTCGCGCTTCCGGCGTCGGGCCGAACAGCTCCTGCCAGAGCTGCGCCTCCGGGAGCGAGCCGCAATGCACGGTAACGAAGGGCTTCTCGGAGCGCTCGCTCGAGGCGTGCAGCGCCCGCGCGAAGCACTCCTTGCCCGTGCCCGATTCCCCGACCAGCAGAATGGGCACATCGCGCGACTGGGTGCGGCGCACGGCCTGGATGTTGCGGGCCATCAGGGGATCGCCCAGGTCGAGCTCCTCGAGCGGCCCGCGGCCGGATCCGGCGGGCGCGGCCTCATCGCGCTCCGTGTACGGGCGGCTGAGGCGTCCGGAGGAAGGTGCCTGGGCGATGACGAACACGCGCCCGCCGTGGCGGGCGTCGTAGAGGGGCAGGGGGTGGAAGGACTTTCTCTGGCTGCGCGCGAGCAGCGCCTCCGGGGAGATGCTGAACACGTGCTCCAGAGGGGCCCCGAGGAGCTCCGCGGCGCTCTTGAGGCCGAGCTGAAAGAGCGCATTGCGGTCCAGGGCGGCGATGCAGCCGGCCTCATCGAGGGCGATGATCCCCTCGCCCCAGGTGCCCAGGAGCTCCGGGCGGCTGTGGAAGCGCACCACGAACGCCTCGCGGAAGTGGTGCAGGAACAGCCGGTTCTCGATCATCTGGGCGGACATGTTCACCAGCACCA
>JAJZDX010000048.1 GCA_021805865.1 Pseudomonadota bacterium | reverse complement strand
GGACCAAATCCGCCGGCTGATCGCTCTCGGTTCTGCTCATGCGTTGCTCCAATCGCCCGGAATGGGCGCGGCCCCAACGCTACCGACCTTCACCTTCGCCAGTCACGCATCCCTCCCGGAAGGACACTCAGCACCAGCACTTGCCGCTCGGGCTAGCGACGGGGTATCCGGAATCTAGCAGCAAAATTCTTTCGGACCGGCCCGATCAGGTGGTCCGAGATACTCACGGGCGATCCCCAGGCGCGACTTGGTTCCAATAGGGCCGCAGCGTCGGTTCGGCCGACAGGATCGGTCCTTCGATCAGATTCCGCATGTAGCGCCACTTCTCCGCATGCTTCTGCCGATTTTGCACCTCCAGCGTCGAGATCTGCTCATCAATGGTCGCGTGGATTTCCCGTAGGTGGAAGTTCAGGTCGACAAAGGAGTCCAAAATGGCCTCCCCGCCCGTGAACGGCAGCGAGAACGGATTCACGATGCGTCGTCCCAGCATGTCCTCGATGACGAGCGTGCTCCCGCGTGTGGATTTTCCGTTATCCCACTCCCGAATCACTGCGGGCGAAAGGAGAATGCGCGGATAGATCGCCTCTCGGCCCTCCATGTCGGCGGCCTCCACTAGTGCGGGACCCACAATTACGTTGTCGCGGTGATAGAGATTACCCAGAACAGCGGCGCCACGCGTGAGGAACCCGGCGTGCAGGAGATCGATCACGAGTTTCGATGCGGATTGGATGAACCACGGGCCGTACGTGTCCGGCATCGAAAACACGAAGTGATCGGAGAATGCGCAAAACTGTTATTGGAGATACAGCGAATTCACGCTGACCTCCCCGCGAATCCCGTCGCCCCAGTCCTCGTACTGGCCATCGCGAGCGATATGCTCAAGGCGTGTCCTCTCGTTGTGCGCCTCGGCAATGACGTGGATCCGCTCCAGAATTTGCAGGAGTCGGGCGCTGGCTCCAGCCGCGATGTGTTCGCGCCAACCCAGGATGTCGACGTACAACAGCCAGCGCTTCTCGTAGACGTTCTTTTCCATGCCTGGATTCTAAAGCCATGCGTCCGGGATCTCTATGCGCCCAGCGTGCCGCAATCCTCTCCGTCGACAAGGCCTATACTACGGGGAGCGCGCGAACGCCCGGGTCGAGAACGAATCGATGGCCAATTTGTATGGTGGACGTTGGCGGACCACCGGCTCCCGGCTGGGGCAGGGAGGCCAGAGCGAGGTATTTCGGGTTGTCGATGAGAGCGAGCAGCTCGAAGGCGAATATGCGCTCAAACGAGTCCTGAATCGCAAGCGGCACGAGCGGTTCCGCACAGAAATCGACGCGATCCGAAGGCTCAAACACCCAAACATCGTCACGCTCATCGATCATTCGGCGCTTGACGTCTCAGATGGCGAAGTTGAGCAGCAGTACCTTGTCATGCCAGTTGCCTCCGGTGGAAGTCTGGCTGATCAGGGTCGCGTCTCGCTCTATAAGGACAACATCGCGCAGCGACAATTCGAGTTTTCGCCAGTGTCGAAGGATCAATGTCGCCAGGCGAGATCCTGCGGCTCCTTCACGACGCTATGGATATCCGGTTCCGTGCGCCATCATCGCCCGCCAAGTGAATTGCGCCATCGCCCGGTTTTGCAGACAATTGCACAATGAAGGAAGCCGACGCAGCCACCCTACGACTCCAACGCAGCGACTTCGCGGCCATTCGCGAGCAACTCCCACCGCTCCACCACGCCATTCTGAAGCTGCTTTCCCGCCAGGACCTATTTACATGCGGGCGGCATCTCGGTCTGCTGCGCAAGAAAACCTTTGTGTTCGACAACGAAGCCGAGAGTACGATACTTGCCGACTATCAGGTCTACTCCTATCGGCCGCGCGGATTCAATACTGCGGAGCTATACCTGCGCGTGAACCGGGAGCGGCTCGCCCCGCTTGAACTCGCGCTGCTCGAGCGCATGAGCGCGGCGCTCTATACGATTTTCAGAATCGAATCCCTCGAGGAAAACGGCGTGCGCATCAGCGACCTGCTGCTGGGTACCCAGACCCTCCTTCTCGATCGCAATCTGGCACGCTATGGCGCTGTAGGACAGGGTATCGCGGCGCATCTTCTGACTTTCGACGATTTCGTCCTTCAATCCGGGGGTATGCTGCCGGTCGACACGGATCTGCTGGGCAACGAGCCTTCTTCGATACGCATCTTCAAGGCGATGGAAGAGGACAGTACCAGGAAGACCGATCCAGCGATGCGTGCCAAGCTCGCGCGGGCGGTCATTGCGGCGGCCATACGTCACGGCTACACGAGACGTGTCCTCTATCGATAGACCGGTGGTTCCATCGGCTCAATCGGCCTCCCGCAGGAGGCTCGTGAGATCCTCGATCGAGAGGGACTGACCGAAGCCCTCGCCGCTGAAGAGTCCTTCGGCGAGGGCGCGCTTGTCCCGGTGAAGGTCCATGATCCGCTCCTCGATCGATCCTTGAACCACCAGCCGATAGACGGTGACGGGTCGCTGTTGGCCCATGCGGTGGGCGCGGCTCACGGCCTGGTCTTCCACGGCGGGGTTCCACCACGGATCGCAGATGACCACATAGTCGGCGGCGGTGAGATTGAGGCCACAGCCGCCGGCACGCAAACTGATCAGGAAAAAATCGCCCTCCCCGGCTTGAAACGCCCGCACGCTGCGGGCGCGCTCGTCCGCTGGCGTGCTCCCGTCGAGATACTGATAGCTCGCCCCGAGCGCATCGAGGCGTGCGCGCACGAGCTTGAGGTAATCGACGAACTGGCTGAAGACCAGCGCCTTGTGTCGGTTGGCGGCGAGCTCCTGGGCGAGCCTCACGAAGGCCTCAAGCTTGCAGCCGGCCAACGCGGCCTCGGGCGCGACGAGCCGCGGATCGCAACAGGCGCGGCGCAGCCGCATCAGCTCGGCCAGTACCTGGAAACGCCGCCGCCCGGGACTCAAGGTCTCATCGCCAATCGCCGCGAGCGCGCTCTGACGCAGACCTTCATGGAAGGCTCGCTCCGCCGGAGACGGGTCGACCGTGAACACGATTTCGGTGCGCTCCGGCAGCTCACTCAACACGGATGCCTTGGTCCGGCGCAGCAAGAAAGGGGCGATCAACCTTTGCAGCCGGCCGCGGGCCCTCGCGTCCGCTCGGCGCTCGATCGGCGCCGCAAACCGTTCATTGAAACGCTCGCGCGACCCGAGAAGTCCCGGGTTGAGGAAGCGAAACAGCATCCAGAGCTCGTCCAGGCGGTTCTCGACCGGGGTACCGGTGGTGGCGACCCGAAATTTCGCGTTGAGCTCGAGAACTGCCTGCGCGCGCCGGGTAGAGAAGTTCTTGACCGCCTGCGCCTCATCCAACACCAGGGTGTGCCACGTGCGCGCCTTCAGGTCTTCGAGCGCCTGGGGCAGCAATCCGTACGAGCAGACTATGACGTCGAACTCCCCGGCAGCAGCGATCCGCTCCGACCGATCGGCGCTACCGAGCGTCTGCACGTTGAGCGTCGGCGCGAAGCGGCGCGCCTCATCGGCCCAGTTGGGGCAGACCGAGGTAGGCGCGAGCACCAGTGCGGCACCTCCGGTCGCGCGATGTACGAGCAGCGCAAGGGTCTGCACCGTTTTGCCGAGCCCCATATCGTCGGCGAGACAGGCGCCCGCGCCGCAGTGGGCGAGGCGAGCCATCCAGCGAAAACCATCGAGCTGGTATGACCGCAGCTGCGCCTGCAGGGTCGAAGGCGGATCGAGCTTGAGCGCTTGCGCCTCCTCGAGAGCCTTCAGCCGCGTCACCCATTCGGGTCCGGATTCGAGTCCGAGTCCGTCGAGTGTGTCGGCCACGGCCGCCAGCGCAAGTGCCGGAAATTTGAGCGTCTCACCGTCGAGCTCGCCGAGACCATCGAGCTCATCCAGCCGACGCCGCAGGTCTTCGCTGAGAGCAAGAAAGCCGGCCTCGCCAAGCGGCAGATAGCGCCCGCCGCTCGCGCGGGCCAGCTCGATGAGTGCGCGCATCTGCATCACCGTTCCGTCCTCGAGCGACAGATTCCCCGACACGGCGAACCAGTCCCGGTCGCTGCCGATGCTGAGGCTCAGATCCGCGAGGCCGTATGTGCGGGTGACACGAATGGGCTTGCCGGCCGGCCACTCGACCCGCACCGCATCGCCGAGCGATTGCAGACGCTCCACGAGCTCGAGGCACGATTCCGGGTCCTCGAGGCTCCATTCGGTCACTGACGCGCCGGCTTCCGGCGGAGCCAACGGCTCGAGAACACGCGCGAGCCGCTTGCGCTCACCGGGCAGGTCGCGGAGCGCAGCGCGGCGCTCGCCATCGATCTCGGCGACGATGCGCAGGCACCCTCCTCCGGGAGTGCAGCACGGCCCGCGCGCCCCCAGCGGCCTCACCAGGAATCGGACTCGCAGTCCCGAGCCCTCCGGCGTGAGCGCCGCGTGGATCGTCGCATCACCGGGGACCTCCCCGACGGCGGTCTCGACATCGGTGTGAACCTCGAAGTGGCGCGTCACGCTCGCGAGCGTCCGACTGAGCGCCTCCACGCCCTGGGACGGGAATTCCAGGCCCGGCCCGATCAGCTCCGCGATACGGCAATGCGTTCGCGTGATCTTGAGCACGCGCGCCCGATGCGGGCCATCTCGCAACAGCACCAGGCGCTCAGCCGGCATGTGCTCGATCTGGGCGTGAGCGGAGCGCTGTAATGTCTCATAAAGCCCAGACGGCAGGCGTAGCCGCACGCCGCCATCCGGGCGGCTTTCCACGATAAGTTCGGGCATGGCCGCCGTCAGGACCACCGGGGTGGTCAGATCCCCGGCGTAGAAGACGAGTGGGTGCCCGACCAGCGTCGCGACCGCCTGCGGTACGCGAGCGCCGAACGGATCGAGATGGTTCCACTCGTGCCGCAGCGCCTCGAACACCCGCTCATCGTGGGGGGGTAGAGGGCCGTGTGCGAGGCTTGCCGAGCTCAACGATCTCCCGCCGCTCCACCCGCGCGCGCCGCGCTTCTGCTCGCGCGCTTCCACGCGAACGGCACCCCCAGGTGGCGTGTCGATGACCCAGACGATCCGCGTGTCGGCCGCCTGGCTCGCCCCGTTCCGAGACTCTCCCACGACCGATTCGAGCGCTTCAATTGCGCGCTCCCACGGGGCTTCGTCCACGAAGAATGCGGCCAGCGTGCCGCGTTGCGCCGCGCCCAGCGCACTGTCGTCATGTCCGCCGCCATCTGGGACGCCAGGGTCAGGTGCAGCGCTGTCCTTCCGCCGCCCTGACGCCATGGCCACAGCCGCGTCGATCTCGAGTGTGGCGCGCTGATAGCCCGCTATCCTGAACCTCTCCAGGTCCGCGGCAGCCTTTCGTTCTTGCGCCTCATCCAGTGGAATTCTCGCCCAGGAGGCCGCGATCAGCGTACACAGGTTCGCCACCGCATCGCTGTCCGTGAAAGGCGGGTGCCAGGAGGGATGGCTATTATGCCTGCGCGCGCGGATGGCTTCGCGGATGAAATTCCACGCGCTGAGACCTTCCGCGGCGCGGGTCTCCTTGAGACAGAGGAGCTGCGCGGCCTCGACGGTCTGCGGTTCGTTGATGACGACGAGTGCCGCGATGCGCAGAAAGGCGAGCGACGGTGGTAGTCTCGGGATGATGAGCTTGGCGCCCCGTAGCCGGCGGCCGCCCGCGCGGGCTCGAGCCTCATCGACCAGCAGCCGCTCGGCCCGGGCATACAACTCAATGGCACGGCGGGGATCGGCGCCGAGCACGGCGGCGGCGCCATGCAGGGCCACGGCTCGCGCACTCGCGTCCGTGCCCAAGAGTGGGCCAAGCTCCCGCGTTCGCCCCTGCCATAACAGATGCTCGCAGAGGTCGTATTTCAGCGTATTCGGCGCGTCCGTCGCCGCGGGCGCTTGCGAGACGAGGTCGACCGCCCAAGCCACCGCTGCCGGCGCCGATGCATTCGGTCTCTTCAACAGATGCGGCAACACTCCCTCGGCCACAGCCGCCCGGTGCACCGCTGGAATCAGATCGGCGACCCGAGCGTCGAAAGGATCGCCAAACGCGGTGAAGTACACCGTGGCCGGATCGAATGGTCTGTTCCGCGCCAGCAACTCGCGCCGATTCTGCTCGTGAAGCCCGCCGCACATCGCAAAGCGCGTGATCGCGACCAAACGCTCGAAGCTCGGCGGCCGCAGAGCGGAACGCTCGGGTGGGCCGTCGAAGAGGGTGAGCACCGCCGATCGCCAATCCCGCAAGCCTGCCTTGCCGAGCGCCACCTCGCGGAACGCCGCGAACGCGTGCGAAGGTGCACACTGGAGCCCGTCTCGCCCCTGCTCGATATGGCCGCACGCCAGAGCGGCATCCATGAGCCTCGCGATTTGTGCCGGCGTCAGTGAATTCCCCGAGTCAGTCTGCAAACCCGCCGCATACGCAGCGCGCTCCCATCGCGACCGCTCGAGGGCGCCTCCCACGACCGCCATGAAACGGACGAGCGAAGAAT
Source organism: Pseudomonadota bacterium (assembly GCA_021805865.1). Classification (GTDB taxonomy): domain Bacteria; phylum Pseudomonadota; class Gammaproteobacteria; order Steroidobacterales; family Steroidobacteraceae; genus 13-2-20CM-66-19. The sequence continues at coordinate 17,415 of JAJZDX010000048.1, read as the reverse complement.
ATCCCGTCGCTTCCGGCTCACGCAGCGTTTCAACGCCAGCGGCGAGTACTGACACGATGGGCATTACCTCTCTACCTAATTGGCTGAAATCGCCGAGGCGATTTCAGCGACACCCTACACAGCTACCGCGGGCCCTCTGAGAGCCGCCAACGCGCGCATCGGGGCCCCAGGAAACGGATCGGCCCTTCGCCCGCTACGCCGTTCCACTGGCGGTTACTCGGCACGTCCCGGGCCTCGCCCCTTCGGGGCCGCCGAGCGCCGCCGCGCTCGGCGTTGCAAATCGCTCCCGGCGATTTGCTCGCGTCGGAAACACCGTACCTCTTGTTCACTGACTTCAGAACCGTCCTGCCACAGCGCCGAGCCATCGGAGATCTTCCTGCGCGACTTTGCGGGCCATCGCCTCGCGCTCAAACAGCGCGGTAGTCTTCTCCAGCATCAGCGTGAAAGGCCTGCCGGTGCGGCTGGTGGCATGGGTCATCGGTAGCCCGTAGCTATCGATCTTCCGGTGCACATGCGCGCGCTCCGCCTGGGCGAGCGGCCACTGCAGACGCTGCGCACCCGCCGCGCGCAAAAACTTTGTCAACGTTGCGCACAGCTTGCAGGAGCAGCGCAGCGGAGTTGTGATCGACCAGTCACCGTTCGCGCGTACCGGGGCGCGTAGCCGCGCCTCGAGCTCTCCGGCGCAACCTTGGTGTATACGTTTCAGACCCAGCGTGCGCAGCGCCTCCGGACGATAACCCGCATGCGCGGCCCGCAGCAGGCCGAGCTGCAGGGGCAGGATCTCGGCAGGTTTCTCCAGCAGCGCATCGATCAGCTCCCGGTGCAATCCGGGTTGCTGCGAGAGCCCACAGCTCTCGATCAGCGCGAGGGTTGGCCGGGCGAGACCCACGAGCGCCTTGGCTCGATCCTTCTCCGAACCTTCCACCTTCAGGACTTCCGCCCAGTGTTTCCGCAGCCAAGTCCATTGCGCGGAGAGCAGTTCGGCCGCGAGAGCCTGGCCCGGTGCTTTGCGCGCGGCCAGCGCCCGACAGGATGATGCCAACGCCGCGCTCATCCACTTCAGTCGGGTCTCATCGGGCTCATAGCCTCTGTCCTCGGCCGTCCACCCTCGAAGCAGGGCGCGGCACCACTCGAGACCATAAGTGTCGACCAGCGCGGCCAGCCTCGGCGCCGATCGTGCGGCGAGCTCCCACAGGGGAAAGGGTTGCAGGAGCGCGGCGGCCAACCGCGGATCGGTCAGCGGGCCGGCGACTCTGAGCGTCGCCTCGAGCAGTTTTCCTTCTCGCCGGGCACAGCCGGTCCAGAACGGCAGCAGCTGGCGCGCCAGCGCCAAGGCCTCGTCCGTATGCCTGGCGGCGAGCGCCTTCTCGATCCGCCCCAACGCCCAGCCTGGATCGGTCTTGGCGCGGATCACGAACGCGCGATCGCGCGGCCAGAGCACTACGGCGGCGCGGTGATACCAGTGGTCCACCGTGTTGCCGGCGTTGCCCGTGTAGCCCTCGTGCTCGGTCTCGGACGGCTCGAAGTCCTGCGAGGGGGTGGTGTGGCACAACTCGCCGACCGCGACCCCGATGTGGCCCTTGGGCGCGCGGCTGGATCCTCCCTCCGGTGCGACCCAGTGGCGCAGCTCGACGTCGCTGTCGATCAGGTCTGTGAGCTCATACGGCCCGTCCGATTCGTATTCGTCCTCTTCATCCTCGTCCTCGTCGTCATAACGGTTCCAGCGGGAGCGCCTGAAGTCATATTCTTCTTCGCAGTTCCACGTCTCATGCACATCCGCCAGGGCGAGGAAGATCTCGCAGTCGAGCTGCCGCGCCACCTGCCGCAGGGCGGCGGCGCGCGCCGCGTCCGAGCTCTTCAGCCGGTTCCACGCCAGCGCGTGGGGCGTGTACTCATGATCGAGCAGATAGACCAGGCGGTCGGGAGGGCTCAGCTCACGGCCACCCGTATGAGCGGCCACCGGCGTCTCGAAGAAACGGCGGACGCTGGTGCTCAGTGCTCCAACCGGCTTGGGCACGGCCGCGTCCGTCGTCCCCTCGGCGATGAGGTTGTAGGTGACGGCGAGGCGGTATCCGGTGCGGACCGGGCGCACCTCGTGATAACAATCGGCATAGAAGGCGGCGAGGGTGAGCTGCCGCGCCGAGGCTCGCACAGTCTTCCGTTCGCCCTGGTGCTCGATTACCAGCTCCCCGCCGGTGAATCGGGAGGGCAGCACCACGACCAGTGTGCCCAACATGTGGTCGGCCTTCTCCGAGTCGCGGTGCGGGGCGAAGAACTGCCCGGGCCCGTAGATCAGCAGGTTGTATAGGTCCGCCCGCAGGCGACACTTTGCCGGCAGGCCCAGATCCTGGCGGATCCGCTCGAGCTGCGGGGTGAGGGTCTTCGCCCATCGGCGCTCGTCGATCCTCAAGCGCTTGGCCGGAATCTCCCACGTGTCCCGCACCTTGCGGTCGAGCCGCGTCTCCTCCTTGTAGCCGTGGCGGGCCGGCCGTGCGACGCCGCACAATTTCCGGGCGGTCGCCGGACTCACGGGCAGAGTCACCCGTCCGACGTCCTCGACCTCTAGATGCAGATCCTTCGGGCCGCGCGTCGCACGCGCCGCGAACCTGCCGCCCGTGCCGATCCGGCCGAGGGCCTTGGCGATCTCATCGAGTGTGGTGGTCATCATTCATCCCACTGATCGCCCCTGCCTGCGAAAGGGGTAATGATGCCACGATGCCGGTTTCCCGCCGTATCGGTACGCGCCATCCGCCGTGCATAAATGTGGCTCTGATCCGCGAGGCCGGCGTGCCGCACCGCAGCAGCGGAACATTGGTCACGACGCTTCCCCGTGCCTCAACCGCTTTGCCTCGCGCCGAGCGGTCTTTTTCCGTTCCAGATGACGAGCGCGCTCCTCGATGGACTGCACGACGTCGGGACGATCCTTGCCGAAGCGCTTCCGGTAAAGCGATTCGATGAAGGCGGGCAGCGGCAGCTTCCAGGGTTCCTGGTCGGCGTTATCGAGCTTGCCGAGCTTCCGAGGGTTCATGCCCAGCTCGCGGGCCATTTGCACATGAGCGTGCGAGAGATGGTGTCGCTGCCGTGCCGTGATCCATTCCTGCAGGTGAGCGCCGGCGCGCAGGGCCTTCGGGCTCATGTGTGACCCACGGCTTCTTGATCCTGATCCTCTTCCCACCCTCGGCCATGGCGAACGTCGTCCCAACAGAATCGCGCGCCCTGGTTGTCGTTCGGGTTGAGCGACAGGAGGTGCTCAAAAGCCTGCTGGGCTTCCCGCAGTTGCCCCAGGCGCCACAGACACAGTGCGTGCCCGTGCAGGCATCTGAGAAAAGGCCGGTTGTAGATGTGCCCCCAGAGCAGCACGCCATCGAAGTCCGGCGGCAGCCAAAGTTCCCCGATCCGCAGCCCGATCTCGTAGTGGACGATCGCGCGTTCCGGCGAGTGATCGAATTCGAGATTGCCCAGGTGCGCGTGTGCGTCGAGACAACGAAGATCCCTGCCCAATGCCTCCATGAGAAGCTCGTGCGCTTCCGCTCTGTGACCTGCCCGCGCGAGCTCCGCCGCCTCGCAGGTGGGATTCTCCTCCTCGTCGTCGAGACCGGGAAATTGCCCCCAGGCGATCGGATCCATGACAAAGCTGGGGCGTGGTTTCGCGGTCAGCTTGCGCCAGAGCGGCGCGTACGGGTCCCTTCCGCGGTAGGGCTCATAAGTGGCACGCAGGTCGATGAGTCCGTCGTCACGCAGAGGCAGCGGCTCGAGAGCCAGCCGGTCGACGGCGATACGGGGGTTCTCGATCGATCCGCTCGCATACGTGTCGCCCTTCCAGGTCCAGAGCTTCTCAATGACCAGCGTTACGAGGTGGCCCGGCACGACCTGCCAGATGCCCCGGGACCGGAACGTGATCTGGCTGGCTTCCCCGACCACGCGCACCCGAACCGACCGCTGGTTCATTTTCAGCACCGCCGCGTCGAGCCTCGAGGGCTCGTCGGCAATGGGTTCCGGGTCAGTTCGACCGAGCAGACCGGCGCGCTCGCGCATCACGTGGATACGCGCGGCGGTATAGGGCTCGCCCGTTTTCTGCTGGCGCTCGCGGATGATTCGCTTGAGATCTCGGTGGGCAGTCATCGCTTTTCCTCGCTCAGCGCTGCCTCGGCCCCGCCCTCGGCTGCGCTGCGAAGAAACGCACGACCAGCCACGCCGGAGGAGTGTGCTCCCCTTTGCTCCGGTCGAGGGATCCCGCGGGGTGGATCCGTCGGAGTTCGGCGTCGGCTACGCCTTGGTGGGCCAAACATCCCACAGGAGCCCTTGCTCCGTCAACAGCGACTTGCATTCGCGTGATGCGCCTGGATTTCCGGCGGACGATTCTCGCGGTCGAGGCACGATGCAAGGAAGGGGCGGTGTTCTCAGTCCTCGGAAAGGCCGATCAACCGTGCGAAGCGGGGTGCGGCTCGAAAGCGAAAAGTCCCCAGCCGCGGTGAACGCTGCGTCAGCGAAGCGCACATCGGCGAGCAATTCGCGAAGCGCTTGAATTCGCGCTGGATAGGCCAGGCAGCGTCACGGCGCTACGATGAAGAGCGCGTTGCCCGACCCAACCAATAGCCTGGCCTGCGGCGGTAATGCGCTACTGCGAGCACCTGAATCATGGCATCCCGCTCCCGGTAGATGATCGTCAGGGGAAACAGGCGCAGCCGCACGCGCCGGATGTCCGGTTGGCGTTCGATCGGGTATTGTGCCGGCCGCTCGCAGACGTTTCGGATCGTCTTGAGAAAATGCTCGCGATAGCGAGCGCCGAGGCCCGCTTGTCGGGCTTCGTAGAAGGCGATTTGCTCGAGATGTTCCGTTGCCGCCGCCGGATGGAAGCGGTAATTCATCGTAACAGCGCGCTGGCCTTCTGGTCGACTTCCTCGGCCGAGATCAACTCTACTTCACCGGCGTCAATCTGCGCTGCGCGGTGCCCGGCTTCCTCCAACCAAAGGCGATCGATCTCCTCCGCTGACAGCTCGTCGAGACTGTCGAGCAGCTCCCGAGCAAGCCGTGCACGGTCTTCGGCGGAAAGCTTCAGCGCTTCGCGTTCGAGAGCCTTTATGTCCATTACCGTTACGCTCAAGGTCAAGGTTTTCAAGGCCACACCGTATTATCACAGAAGGGCACCGGGTACGGATCGCCGCCATGGCGTAGATCGCCTCGATCGCTGCGCCTGAGAGCGCCTTCTCAAGGCGGATCACTGGGAACCCCGGCCCTGTTGCTTTGTCTTCCTTGAAATCTCGCCCACGACCGCCATCACAGGGCAGCTGCCACCACGCGACAGCTTGCCATGCGATGATACCGCCGTACGCACGGATAATCCTGTGGACGGCACATTGGGCGAGCATAGCGATGATGTCGGATCTCGGCGCTGCGGTCCTGTGGAATATTCCCCGGTCGTATCTATGCGAATCAGGGCCTTATCCCTGCGTAATCCGCTGAGATATTCCACAGGCATCCGAGAAAATATCATGTAAATTCAGTGTCCTAGGTCGATTTGGGCTTTGGACTGAAAATCCGCGTGTCGGTGGTTCGATTCCGCCCCTGGCCACCACCAAATCAAAGACTTGGAGCCATAAGCGTCGACGCCGGTGGGGATATAGAACCCCGTTTGTGGAATATTTGCGGTCTGCTGCCTTCGTGTTCCTGTAATCAACTCCGTGGCGCGCCCGGTCATAGACCCGGCTACGCACACCAGCCTCTGCGGCGGCCATATTCGCGCAATCCCGCTGCTGAGTGGGCACCGGTTTCGCGCAGAATTCAGCGAATCCGGTTCATCCCAGCCGGAAGGGGTGCCGCGCCGATTCAAAATGGGTTTGCCTTCGGTGCTCTTCCTCCAGCGCGGACTGATGTCTCAGCCGAGCTGAGGCAATTGGAGCAACGACGCGACGAGTTGATCTGCTTCCGCTTGCACCTTCTTGCTGCTATCGCTTGTCAGCTTTGACTCGATCTCCGTGAGGTTGTTCAGAAACCGGTAACCTTCAACAACGCGTTTGATCAGGGTAGCCAGATCCGCTCGTTGGTCCTTGCGCAGCAGTTGCGTGAGATCCGCGATGTCGTAATCAGTTGCTTCCTCAATGCGCTTCGCCAGCTGCGCATAGTTCAATGCGTCACGCTGGTTCCACAACTTGAGTACCGCGAGGCCACGCACTCTCGGTCGGTAGAACTCCAGATTCAGGCTCTCCGATAGATCGTGTAGATCGCGGATCTTCGAGCGTTGGCTTGCGGCCCTGATCTTCTCCGCAACCACCTCCTCGAGGGCAAGCGAGGGAATCGCGGCTGGGGCGAAGTCCAGCAGCTCAAAATATTCCTGCGGAATCTGCGCCATCGCTACGATCGGCAGAATCGGACGTTCACGAAGGCTCACTTGCAGCTTGACACGTATGCCAACAGGATTGTCATCGTGTGCGCACAGAGGATTGGCTCCGCAGCTCTCATCGGCGAGGTACCAGTCGTTACTCTGATCGATCTGAAAGCGCAACCCGCGATAAGGCTGGCCAAACGCTTCCAGCAGCGCCATCATGAGGTCGTCGCGGGCGATCGTCGAGTAGAGCGTGAAATCGAGATCCGTCGAAAGACGCCCTCGCTGACCGAATACCGTTTTGCGCAACATTGTGCCGCCCTTGAAGGCGAGATGCTCGAGCAGGCCGCGCTCATGAAACATCTGCAGCAATAGAGTCAGGATGACGTCGATTTCGACATTGCGGATTTGCCTTGCGCCTGATCGGGCTGCGATCCGGCGCAGCTCTCTGGTCGGGATCATGTTCGGCTCTTGGTGCGTGGGACCTCCGCCAGGAGCTCCTCCCGACGGGCGTCGATAAACAGACCCCAGGGAGCCACGTAGCCGATATCACCCGCAAGGGGGTGTCCGCGCCCAAACCGCGAGCGCGCCGACTTTGGGATGGCTGCTCGCAGGCGCTGCCGCGTCAACGGCGGCAGCGGTCGGTCAACGAGGTCGGAGATGGCCCCCAGACGCTGCATGACCGATTTCGAGTTAAAGCGGATCGCGGTTTCGACAGCCTCGTCCCCGGAAACGTTCGCCAAGGCCCGATCCGCAATCCGGACCGTCTCACTGATGCCACCGGCCAGAGTCGGCCGATCGAGACAGTCGATGAGCGTCTTGACCGGGGTGGAAATAGGAATCTGTCGACCGTAGAGGGGATAGAGCTGAGATCCGAAGAACTTGCGCTTCGAGAGCCGCACAAAGCGCACGGTCGAGCCTTCGAGCTCCCGCTCGGTCATCCTGCCCGTCACAGCGATGAGCGCAGTGAGGGGAACTTGTGTCGTGAAACCGTGAAAAGAAGCGGCCGACCACCATCCCACGTAGGATGGGGTTGCTGCGGCTGTCGCCAGTGCCAGCACATTGTTCTCGCCGAGAATGTCGGGGCCGTGCTCAGGTGGCAGAAGGACGTAGCGGCCGCGGCGAACCCGGGACAACCACCCTTTGCGGATGAGCTGCTGTACGACGTTGCGGGTTGCGTTGCCCGGGCCCGCGAGTACGCGAATGTCCGAGACGTCCACGGCTTCTCGGCCGTGCTCGCGCAGCGAAAGCACCACCTTTGCCTCCAACGGGCCAAGGGTCCTGAGATTAACTTGAAGCAAAAATACTAATTAGATAAGTATTAACTGCATGATTTTAATCTATCGAGGCCCCGACGGCAAGCGGAAGATTAACTCTTAAGCTGCTGTACTGATCGCAGTAGAATGAGTTGCATATTTCTAATCTACTGCGCCTAAGTGCCGCAACCTGAATCTGAGGCGGCAAGTCCCGGAAAGGCTCCTTGCCCGCTTTTGTTGTGTTTCATATAATATATGCACACAACAGTCTGGTCCCTGCGCGGAGATCCGACCATGCCGTATGTGCGCACCCGCGGCAATCAACTGGCCATCGTGCATGGTGAGCGCGAGCCCGTCACCGGCAAGGTGCGGCAAAGGATCCTGTTCACCGTCTATTCCAAAGCCGAGGCGCTCGAGATTCTGGGCCGTGGCGGCGCGGATGGCGCCTCCCGTTTCCAGCAACTGCTGCAGGGAGAGTTTCCCGACCTCAAGTTCAACTGGCGGAAGATCCGACGCGATATCGACAAATGCCTTACGGTGCTGCCCGAGCAGTACGAATACGCCGGTGAGCGGCTCCGGCATCGATTTCGAGAGGGTCTGTGCTCCTTCACGCGCGCCTTGATCCAGTCCGACCCGCAGGAGCTGCTGCCGGCCGCGCGTCTGATCGACGAGCACCGGCACGAGCTCGAATATCTCGCCGACCTCATTCACTGGCGATTGAAGCTGCGCGACCAGAAGCCGAGCGAGTGGAATGCGGACAACCCCTTCTACTGGCGCTTCGCTCTGCAGGGACGCGACGTTCCGCCGGATACCGAGGAGCACGCGGCTGGATTCTTCGAGCGTCGCGAATACGGCAAGGCGGAGGCCATTTTCCGGCTGCTGATCGAGTGCTTTGGCGATTGGGCCGAGGGCTACAACTATCTTGGATTGATCGCCTACGATCAACGCAGGTTGGATGAGGCCGAGACGCATTTCAGGAAAACCGTGGAGCTCGGGCGCAAGCTCTTTCCGGAGCGACTCGCGAAAAAGTGGTACTGGCGCGATTTCCATACGCGGCCCTACATGCGCGGCCTGATGAATCTGACCCGGACGCTCAACGAGCAGGGGCGCTACGAGGACGCATTGGGGCTATGTGCACGTCTGGAGGACGAATGTGGAGACGAGCTCACGTCAGCGGATTTTCGGGCGTCTATTCTGCTCAATACCGGGCAATGGCGGGCTGCCGCCGAGGCCGCTCACCGCGCCGGCGGAGACGCGAACCCTGCCGAGGGATTCACCGAGGCGTTCGCGCGATTCGAGCTGGGTGAGACCGAGGAAGCGTTGGCGCTGTTCTTGACCGCCGCCCTGCGCTATCCGCGCGCGGCGCAGATTCTGCTCAAACTTCGCTCTTCACCACCGAAATCGGCGGACGAAGCCCGCGACCACAATGCCGGAGTCAGCTTGAGCCGAAGCCTGCACGCCTACCTCGCCCGGCGGTCGCGCGAATCCCGGGTGTTCTTCAACGGCCTGATGAAAGATCCGCGAGTCACCCGGCTGCTGGACGAGAGCGCGAGCACGGCTCGTGCCTGGAGCCAAGATCGCGATGCCGACCGGGCGATCTTCGATCGCATGACGCTGCTGCGCTCGACCGCGTTCGCGCGCGGCGAGGCTCGCAAGCTCCGCGATCTGCTGCCGGCCGCTCCCCGGGAGGCAACACTGCAATAGCCATGGCGATGCCAGCTCCAATGCCAGCTGAATCCTTCTCGACCAAACCGGCGAGCGAGCTATCGTTGTTCGATCTGCTTTCTCGTCTGAGCTTGTCCAAGGCCGCAAAGCTACTGGGGCAGGACGGCGGCCGGTTGATAACCGAGGGCGGCAAATACGACATCGACGTCGCGACCCAGGTGGAGTTCGACCGCGAGCGGTTTCGCCTCGCGGTGGCCGGCGCGACGGTCACGCTGAGCCTGAGCCCGACAGCGCGCGATCGGCTCGATTGGCGCTGCAGCGCCTGCGAGACGCCCTGTGAGCATGCCGGCGCGGCTTTTTCGCTCATCCTGGAGGAGAAACTCGCCCTCGGTCTCTCGGATGCGCCGCTCGAGCGCGAGCCCATCGAGAGCCTGAGCGAGGAGGTGCTCGTCGCCCAGGCCCTCGCGGAGCGTGAGGAGCGCGCCCGCACGGAAAAGATGCGGCTGACGTCCCAGGAGCCTGAGACGCTGTGGACGGATTACACGATCACGAACGCTGCCTCCGGCAAGACCTATCGTGTGGCGCTTCGCGGATGGGAGCGTGGCGAGTCGTACTGCTCGTGCCCGGACTTCCGCAAGAACACGCTCGGCACTTGCAAGCACATCTTGCATGCGCTCGAGAAAGTCCGCCGGCGCTTTCCCGAGTCCGTGCGCAAGAAGTCGTATCGGCAACGGGATCTGGCGGTACACCTGTCCTACGACAAGGAGATCGAACTGCGCTTGCTGCTGCCCGAACGGCTGGATGAGCGCGCGAGTGCCCTCGTGCGTCCGATCCGCGGCAGGCCCATTACCGATCTATCCGATCTGCTGCAGCGCATTCGGCGGCTGCAGGCCCACGGCCTCGAGGTGACCGTCTACCCGGACGCCGAGGAGTTCATCCAAACTCGGCTGCTGCAACAGCGCATCGCTTCCGTCGTCGCCGACATGCGGCGAGACCCTGGCGCTCACCCATTGCGCAGGTCACTGCTGAAAGTGGAGCTCCTGCCCTACCAGCTCGATGGCATTGCCTTCGCCGTTGGCGCGGGCAGGGCGATCCTGGCCGACGACATGGGACTCGGCAAGACGATCCAGGGCATCGGCATGGCGGAGCTGCTGGCACGGGAGGCCGGGATTCGCAAGGTTTTGATCGTCTGTCCCGCCTCGGTCAAGTCGCAATGGCGCAGCGAGATCCTGCGTTTCTCGGAGCGCGACTGCCAGATCGTGCTGGGCGGCGCGGCCGAGCGCGCCGCGCGCTATGAGAACGGCTCCTTCTTCACCATCTGCAACTACGAGCAGGTGCTGCGCGACTTTCTGGCGATCGAGCGGGCCAAGTGGGACCTGATCGTGCTCGATGAGGGCCAGCGCATCAAGAATTGGGAGGCGAAGACCTCGCGCACGATGAAGAGCCTGCGCTCGCCGTTCGCGCTGGTACTGTCCGGTACGCCGCTCGAGAATCGGCTCGATGATCTGTTCTCGGTCGTGGAGTTCATCGACGACCGGCGGCTGGGACCGGCGTTTCGGTTCTACAACCGCCACCGGGTGACGGACGAGAAGGGCAGGGTCCTCGGCTACAAGAATCTCGATGTCCTGCGGGAGAGCCTGAAGCCCGTACTGCTGCGGCGCACGCGCAGCGCGGTGATGCGCGATTTGCCGCCGCGCACGACGGAGATCGTGCGCATTCCGCCGACTGACGAGCAGTTCGAGATCGACGGGACGCAGATGCAGGTGGTGAGCACGATCGTCCGCAAGAAGTACATCTCGGAGATGGACCTGCTGCGCCTGCAGAAGGCGCTGCTGCTCGCCCGCATGGCCGCGGACAGCACGTATCTCGTCGACAAGCGGCCGCCGGGTTTCTCGTCCAAACTTGAGCGTCTGCAGGAGCTCTTTGAGCAGCTCGCAGCCGAGGAAGCGCGCAAGATCGTGCTGTTCTCCGAATGGACGACCATGCTCACGTTGATCGAGAAACGCATTAAGCGGTTCGGTCTTGATTACGTCCGACTAGACGGGTCGGTGCCGCAGAAGAAGCGCCATCAATTGGTCCATCGGTTTCAACGTGATCCAGCCTGCCGGCTATTCCTGACGACCAACGCGGGCTCGACCGGCCTCAACCTACAGGCGGCGAATACCGTCATCAACGTGGATCTGCCCTGGAATCCGGCGGTGCTCGAGCAGCGCATCGCCCGAGCCCATCGCATGGGCCAGAAGAGCCCGGTCCAGGTGTATCTGCTCGTGACCGAGGGCACGATCGAGGAGAGGCTGCTCGGGACGCTCTCGGCAAAGCACAATCTGGCGCTCGCCGCGCTCGACATGGACTCCGTCGTGAAGAAAGTCGCGCTTGTCTCCGGCATCGAGGAGCTCAAGCAGCGCCTGGAAGTGTTGCTCGGCGCGAAACCGGATGCCGCCGTGGACGAGTCGGTGAGGCAGCGGCAGCAACAGGAAGCCGACCGCGTGGCGCGTCGCACGCGCGTGGCGGAGGCCGGCGGTCAGTTGCTCGCCGCGGCGTTCACGTTCCTGGGGGAGATGTTGCCGCAGAGTGCCGCGGACGGCGGTGCGGCGCGGACCGCGCAGATGGCGAGCAATTTCAAGGCGCGCCTCGAGGAGTGCCTGGAGCGGGATGAGCAGGGCCGGTCGCGCCTGACGGTGACGCTGCCCAACGAGGCAGTACTGGAAAGCTTAGCCCGGTCACTCGCGGTGGCGCTTGGGTGAAGAGTAGGCGGGTCACGCGGCACTTCGAGGAGCGGTATCGGCGACCACACGCTCGGGCGTGGCCCCACCGGGCTCTTCTGCGCTGCTCGGCGAACGGGCCTCGACGCGCAGACGCCACTCGCCGTCCCGCGCGACGATCTCGTACCGGCCGACGAGGCGGAGGTCGTGTCCGAACTGGATCTGCTTGCGGGCGATCAACTCTTCGACGAGTGCTGCGATCGGCGGCTGTTCCGCTACCTGCTTTCGCATCTTCGTTACCCAGTCAGTATTCCCACGGACTGTGTCGAAAACCACCGCGTTCCAGGCGATGAGCGCAAGCTTCAGCGCGCCGTCTACCTCCTCCCGGGTGCGCGACTGGGGCTCGGTTCCGAGGAGCGGCTCCGCGAAGTTCAGGAAGGTTTCGGAGATCTTGGTCTGCGGGAACGATACGCTGATCTTCACGGTTTGACCTCGCGTGAAATGACTTTGTCGGCGGTCTCTGTCTCTTTGCTTGCTCGCTTCACAGGACGACCTCCAGAGCGTGGCGAACCGCGCGCTCGGCACCGTGGAACGATCGGGCCATCTCGATCAGTGCCGCGGGCCTGGCGCCCTTCCGTCGCAACCAGCGGCGGAGCGCCCCCCAGGCAATCTGTGGTCCTTCGCGATGGCGGAGCCGGACCACATCGACCACCGAACGTTCGGCTGAGTACAGGCCGATGGTCAGTCCGTTTCCAATTCGGATCGCCTCCCGGCCGAGCCCGAGAGTGTCTTTGGCGAAGACATGAACGTCTAGCGGCGCCTTCAGCGCCGGGATACGTCTGCCCCGCGCGATCGCGACGTCAATGCGATCGGGAATGACATCAGTCAGGCCATGGCGGGCAAGGGCGGTAACGAGACAGAGCGTAGCCTCCGGGACGCGGTGGGCGATCTCGAGAAGATTGTGATCGGTAGGCGGAGCATCCGTCCGCCGATAAAGGCCACGGCTCACCTGCTCAAGATGCCCCTCGTCGCGGTACCGGTAGAGGCGCTCCGCAGAGAGCCCGGCGGCGATCGCATCCGAGTAAGTAAAGATGGGGGGCAGACTGCTTGGGAGTTGAGTGGAGGGCTTGGCGGGCACCGATGAAAGTGTATACAGAACAGCAATATCTATCTACACTTTCATCTCGGCTCGGCTGTGGAATATTACCGGGCCCTATTCATGCGAATCAGGGGCTTATCCCTGCGTAAGTCGTCGAAATATTCCACAGGTATCCGATAAAATCTCGCGTAAATTCAGTCGCTTATGCAGATTTTGGGCCTGCTGAAAATCCGCGTGTCGGTGGTTCGATTCCGCCCCTGGCCACCACTAACTCATTGATCCTTAAGATAATGTTTTAGCGGCGTCGTAGCCTAGATCGTGGGCGTTTCCATGTTGTTTCCAAAGACGAGCGCCGCCAGCCGATCAGCACTCGGATCGTGCTCGCGCGGCATCAGGTGGCTGTAGATGTTGAGCGTGATCGAGGCGTTCGCGTGGCCCATCAGTCGCGATACGCGCACGATGTCCTCGCCGTTGCTGATCAGCAGGCTCGCGAAGGTGTGTCTCAAATCGTGGAAGCGGATCCGTCGCAAGCCGGCGCGTTTGAGCGCCGGGTAAAACCCCCGCTGCAGCAGATTGGCGTGACTCGTGGGCTGCCCGTCGAGATTGGGGAACACGAGATCGTACGGACTCTGGGGACAGCTTTGCCGCCATACCTTCAACTCATTCAGCAAGAACGCTGGGAGGGTCAAGCGCCGGTACGAAGTTCGGGTCTTTGGTTCTTGGAACCGGCCTTCTTTGAATGCTCGGCAGACGTGAAACTGGCCCCTCTCGAAGTCAATGTGGCTCCACGCGGCGCCGAGTATCTCGCCCATCCGGCACCCCGTGAATAGGGCGAACGAGATGAGCAGCCGGTAGTTGTTGGTGAGTGGCTTGCCGTCCCGGTAGAGGGGCGGGCGCGCGGCATCGAGCAGCGCGGTGATTTCCTTGGGCGTAAGGATATCGAAGTCCAGGGGCCGCTCTCTGACGGGACGCGGATCCCGCGCGTGCTCCACATAGTCGGCAGGATTTCGCGCTACCCACTGATTGCGTATCGCGTAGTTGAAAATCATCGTGAGCACCGAGAGCGCTTTGTTGATCGTGGGTCGGCCTGCGCTCACCCGTTGCGCTCGCTGCTTCAGCCGGGCGGTGGCGAGATCGGTGTTCGCCTTCAGCTGTCGCTCAATGAACGCCTGTTGGATGGATTGCGGTAGGCACTGACCGAGCTCGGTGCGGAAGCGCTCGATGTCGCTCACCTGGATAAGACGGAGCTTGCGGCTGCCGAAATACGGAATGAGATAGCAGATGGTCAGTTGCTCATAGCTGCGCCTTGTGGAGGGCCGAATCCGGACCTTGCTCTTGAGCCACCGCGTGGCCGCATCCTCGAAAGTGCCATGACCCACATGTACGATGCCCTGTGCGCGTTCCGCCAGCCGTTCCGCGAGCAACGCCTCAGCGGCGTGCTTCTCTTGGGATTCATCCTCGAAGTCACCGTCAGGCCTCTCGATGCGTCGCCGACGGGTGGCATCTCGATAATCGACAACCCAATGTCCGCGGTAGAGCTTCACTGTGGCCATGGCTCAACCTGTTACGCCCGGCATCGCAACGTGCACGCCGGTGCGCTCTGGGTGTTCCGGTCGGCGGTTCATGGAGACTGCCGTCCGCGGACCAGGGTTTCGATGATGTGTCGGGTGCCATCAGTCAGGTTGACGAATTCTTCATCTGTCATCAACCCCTCGGCACGAAACTGCGTAATCATGGTCAGTGCCCGCGAGCGCCTCGGATCGTTGAAGAGGCGTGCCATCTCCCGATCACGCTGTTCCATGAGCTTGTATATCCGGAGGTACCGCTCGTGAAGCCCCTGCGCACTATCGTGGAGAAGCCGCTCGATTTCGCCGAGTACGCGTTCGCAGAAGCGCTCAACGGCGATCGGATGCACCCGTCGCAGCACCTTCCAGTCCGACTCCTTTATCTCAGTCGTCATTGCTTGGGACCTCGGACGAGTTTTCCTTAGGGCGCCGATTCGGCCGGTTCCGGTAGATCCGCAAATCGTGAAAGTAGCTCGTCACGTTGCGCGGCGAACCGACCAGGATTGTTCTTCTTGAGCTTGCGCAGATTGATCAGCTTCCACTGCGGCGATGGGAGATGCTGAAGGTTGGCGAACGGCATCAGATCCCATGCCGGTGCGGCATTCACCAGCGACAACAGAAATTCACGATGACGCGGGGTCAGAGCACGTGGAAGCTCCTCGATGAGGCGAGTTTGGGTTTGCTCGAGCGTCGCCAGCGCGATCTCACCGGTGGTTAGACCGGCGAATTCGTTCGAGAAGGCGGGCGAGAGCGGCAATCGGTTCGGAAACAGCACCTCATGGACCGGGCGATTGTGGCCGGCAAGATACGCGACGAAGCAGTCGATGAAAGACGAGCGCCAGCCGAAGCGCTCCAGCATCTGCAACACGTCGAACATGTCCCGGGGGTGCTGCCGATCCATCGCGGCGACGAGCTTGCCGCCGTAGAGCTCGGGAAGGTCGAGGATGGGCAGGGTGATATCGGTCGTGAAGAGTTCTTGCGCCTTCGGTACCAGAGGACGCTGGGTGACCGGCAGTACGGTCCCGCGAAGGACGAAATTGACTTCGACCTTGATCTTTTGTCCGCTTCCTTCGACGAGCAGCTTGACGTTTTCGCCTCCCTTCGCGGTGGGCAGGTGGGCGTGAAAGCCCAGCGCGGCGATCGCAGACTTGGCGGCTTTGAGATCGGCCGCTATCGCTCGCAGCGCATCTTCGCGATTGAGGGTGTGATCGGTAAAGACGACGTCGATATCGACGGAGAGCCGCGGCATGTCATGCGCAAACAAATTCAGGGCAGTGCCGCCCTTGAGCGCAAAGCGAGGCGAGCGGAATACTGCCGGGGCCACGGCCAGCAGCAAGCGCACCGTGTCGACGTATTGCTGGTTCACGGGCGCCTCAGGTCCAGACGCTCGCCGGATTTGGTAACGGCCACCCAGCGCTTCCCCCCGCCGATACGCTGGCTATGCCGTTTTGCGGTCGCGGCCCATGGAAGATCCAACTCTCTTGCGAGGAGTTCGGCTAGGCGGATGACCTTGATTCTGGTGGTGTGTGCGAGCAGCGGGTCCAGCACCTTTTCGCGTAGAGTGTGGAGGAGCTCGACGAGCTGCCGCGCTTCCTCGAGCGGCTGAGTTTTCCCCACATCGCTCAGGAGCTCGAGGAGCGCGCGCTCGGGTACGGAGACGAGTACGTCCGGGCGGCCGGTCGGGAGCGATTGCAGGCCGAATCCCTTGGGGAGCTGCTCATCGAATAGGCGCGTTGCCTGATAACGGCTGGGGAAGCGCTCAGTGAACCACGGGGGGAGGCGCTTGGGCTCGTCTCCCCATAAGGTCAGCACTTCTCGGAACCTGACGTTTTGGCGGACTCCGCGCCAGTCGAGGGCCGTCTTGCCGCCGACGTGAAAGTCGGCCACACGGTGGGTGAAGAATGCGAGGCAGCCGTCTCGGGAGAGCGTATCGCCGGGCAGCATGTAGACCCCGCGGCCAAGGTGGGTGAGCCATCCGCTGCGCGCAAGGTCCGAGGCCCGGAATTCGCTGACCCCGTACTCCCTGAGCGCGGCCGTGCTCAGCGGCTCACCACGGGGTAGCTTGGCCAAGACCTCCTTGAATGAGAATTTACGCTTAGATTGCGCCATGAGGACAAGTATAGCTCCTGGAATATGCCGCGCGATATAGGCGAATTGAATATTTCAACGAAAATACCTGACCTAAAAAGTCAATTAAGTTCAGCTTTTGTATTCCACCGAGCCGTAGCGGAGGTCTCTTCCGCCGTCCAGGCGAGACCCGGCTGACCCTCCGGAAAGGTTATGGCTCCCAGTCCTTGAGCTCGGCATCGAGGTCATCAAACCGGTCCGGCACCCTGGCTTCCCGCATTGCCGCGACTTGTCGCTCGGACACCCCGCCCGCCGCGATCACCTGGCGATCGCGCCGCTTGAGCCGCGCGTATTCCTTCGCCGAAATCAGTGCCGTGCAGGGGCGATTATTCTCAGTGATGACGACCGGCATCCTCAGCGCCTCGTCCTGGTAAAGTCCGATGTTGCGCTCGACATCCGCCAAGGTCACCGTGACGAGATGTTCGAATGCATCATGCTGGACTCCGGCAATATGCATGCTGCGAGGTGGAGTTTGATCCCTGCATATGACGCTATCAGAGATTGAAGTCGCACGGGTGAAAAAGGCGTTGGACTCCTTTATGCAGATGCGCAGTAAGCACACCAGCATCCCCGTTCTTCCCCGAGTGATCTGATCGGCCGATGCTCTCGGTGCGGCGAGTGGCCGCATGGCGAGGGCACACGATGAACGTCGAGAAGCAATCCGATCTCACGCTGGGGG
>JAJZDX010000047.1 GCA_021805865.1 Pseudomonadota bacterium | reverse complement strand
CGCCCCGGCTACCGTCCCCGCGCCCGAGAACCGCAGTGACAGCGTCACGAATGTTGCGCCCAATCCTGTCACCCGTATGGCCTCGTTTTGCTGAGCAGAGCCGGACTCATTTTGCCGAGCGCCGCAGTCCGGGGCGCGCACAACCGCCGACTCGGGCGGTGCTCGCCCCGGCGGAGGCGCTCGAGCCGGGGCCGAGGCTGCCGACAGGTCCAGGCGAACTCGATTCCGTCGCCCGGTCGAGGCCCGCACCCCCCCGAAGGGTGCGGACATGGATCGCACGGCTTGGCCGGGCGGGGCACGCGGTGGCGGCTCAATTGTCCCGAGTCTTGCGCGTCATCCAGTGTGTCAGGTGGCGCATGGCGTGCAGACGGGTCGATTCGTCCGGATCCTCATGAATTTGCCGATGCCACTGCAGGATCTGTGCATCATGTATCTCCTGTGCCGCGAAGAACCCGGTGACCGGACACGAGTCGAGCTCGCCCGGAAGACGCAGACTCAGCGCATCGTGCATCACCATCCACTGATAGGCGAGCGCGCCGATCCAGCTCTGCAGGCCGCATCCATCGCCGCCGCAGAACGCGCGTGTCCGGAGCCAGTCCGCCAGCGCCGCTGCCGGCATCGGCCGCGCCAGCCCATACCCCTGTCCGTAGCGGCAGCCGAGCTGCCTTGCCGCCTCGATGATGCCCGCATTCTCCAGGCCCTCGGCCACCACCTCACGCTCCAGATCATGGCCGATCTGCACGACGGTCCGGATGAGGCACAGTGCCTTGATCGGATCGCAGGCGAGATCCTTGATGATGTTCTGGTCTATCTTGATCACGTCGAAGGGCAGTTCCGCAAGGCGCTTCAAGTTACTGAACCCCGCCCCCAGATCGTCCAACGCGATCTTGACACCCATCGAGGCCAGCCGGGTGATGGCTTCATCCACCGCGCCCGCCTCCAGTGCCTGGCTCTCGAGCAGCTCGAGGGTCAGATGCTGAGGCGCCACCTGCGCCTCGCGCAGCGCCTCGTCGATCCATCGCGCGCAGTCCGGGTGCACCAGAGAGCTCGGCGCGAGATTGATCGACAGCCGGATGTCCAGCTTCTCGTCGCGCCAGCGGCGTAAATGCTCCAGCCCCTGCACCAGTCCCTGCCGGAAGAGCGAGTCGAGGTCGGTTTCTCCAAGCGCCGGCAGGAATTTCTCAGGAGTCAGGAAGGTGCCCTCGGGCGTGCGCAGCCGCGCCAGCGCCTCGACCTTCACCAGCGAGCCGTCTGCGAGGTTGACGACCGGCTGCACGAACATCTCTACGCCCCCGCTGTAGAGGAGCGAGCGGATCTGCGCGGCCTGGCCGGAGTCGATCGCATGCCAGCTGCCGTGCGACATCACCGTCATCAGATCCCAGCGGTTCTGCAGCGACAGGCGCCAGGTGCGCATCCAGCCGGAGGCGAACTGGTGCGGGTAAGCGCCAAAGAGCATCAGTACGGCATGGATCGCATTATGCCGATGAACGGGCAGAGTTACCGCGCTGCGTATGCCGAACTCCTGCAACAGAGCCTGCCAGGGCTGAGAGCGACTGTCGAGCCAATAGGCGGCCGTCTCTTGCTGAGAGTCGGTCATCCAGGTGCCCGCCACCAGCCCGCGACCGCGCACATCCCTCGGATCAAGCACCGGGTAAAGGTCGCGCACGCGATGCGCCTCGATGAACGCATCCGCGTCTTCACCGGCCGCGCGCTCTATGATGAGCCGGTTCTGCACGTCCGGCCGGATCAACGCCGCGAAGCGTATGCCCGGCAGCGCGGCCAGCGCGGCAAGCTCAGTCTGAGTCCAGTCCGCCGTCGAAGTCCCGTCGCCCATCGGGCGCGCAAGCAGCAACTGGTATTGATCGAGAACGGACTGCATGGCCTGCAGCTGGGTCTCGATGTCCAATTGCAGCCTGGCATCGGCGGCTCGCAGAGTCAGGTAGCGCGTGCGTGTGGTGAGCAACGCCGCATCCAGATGGGCGCGCAACAGATCGCGATACAATCCCGTGGCCCTCGTCATCCACGCACCTGAGACGCCGATGAGGGCGTGGACCGTGCCGACCCGGTCGGCGGTCCTGACCAACGCCTGTTCCGTGGTTCGCGCATCGAGCAGAAAGCGCAGGTGCGCCGCCTGAGTGCGCGCGAGCGCGTGATACTCCGCCTCGGTCAGGCATGCGAGGATCGCGGCGCTCTCGGGGTGCGACTGCAACTCCCGATAGAACGCCGCCGAAAACTTCTCCGACACTGTCTGCAGATGCGGCGCCAGGCGCTTCATGGACTCCATTGCCTCCGGGCCGAAGGTATCGAAAGTCGCTTCTGCGATCTGCTCCGGCGAGGTGGTTGCGCCGAGCCGCCACCATTGCGTCCGTTCACTCTTGGTCTGCTTGGCCTGGTACATCGCCGCATCGGCCTGGCGCAGCAACAGCTCCGGTTCATGTCCATCGGCGGGATACAGGGCCACGCCCATGGTCATGTCGATCGACACCGTCTTCCCCACGCTCAACCGGAAGGCCTCCTCCACCGCCCGGTGCAGATGCTTGAGCGCGGCCCCGAGCTGGGGTATCGCCCGTGTCGGCTCCAGGTCCTCCAGGACCACCACAAACTCATCGCCGCCCACGCGCGCGATGAAATCCGAGTCTCTCAGCCACTCGAGCAGGCCGCGCGAAATGCACTGCAGCAGCTCGTCTCCGGCCTCATGCCCCAACTGGTCATTGACCGGCTTGAAATCATCGAGATCGATCACGCCGACCGCCACGGATGTCGTGCGGCGGCGTGCCCGGGCGATGGCCTGCGGCAGGTACTCCTTGAGAGCCAGCCGGTTCGGCAGCCCGGTGAGCATGTCGGTGCGCGCAATCCGAGCATCCCGCAGCTGGCGCGCCTGGACGCGGCTCTTGGCGTCGAGCTCATCGATTCCATGCCCCAGCAAAGCCGCGATCCGCGTGCACACTTCGATCGTAGCCTCATCGAAGCACGCGCTCCGGGGCGATGCCAGCACCAGTAACGCCCACATCTTTCCAGCCCGCGTGATGGGAATGGCGAGCATGCTGAGCCAGCGGTGTGCGACGAAGTCCGCGTGCCATGGCCGCAATGTCGGATCGGTCAGGGTGTCGTTGCAGACGACCGGCTGTTGTCGATTCCAGGCCTTGACGATGACGGAGGCGCATTCCTGATCCGTCAATTCCGGCGGTGCGCCCCGCACCTGCTCTGCGCCCTCGCCGGCGAGCGCCAGCACGTCGAATACGCTCGTATTTCCGGGCCTGCCGATCCATGCCGTATGGAACACGGTGCCCTGCACCAGCTTGGTGCAGAGGCTGTCGAGCATCTCCTGCTCCTCGCGGCTATGAATCAGCACATCGCCGCAATGCAGCAGAGCCCGATACAGGGCCTGAAGATTCATGAGCTGCTGGCGCTGCCCGAGCAGGGCGATCGTCCGCTGCCCCAGGTGATCCGTCAGCTGGCTCACGGTCTGTGCGACGTCGTCCCTGGCATCACGGGCCGGACCGGGCGCGGCATCCCCCGCAGCGTCGGCGGTCCGCAGCAGTTCGATTTCACGCGCCATCTGCCTGTCGACCTCCATGATGTGGTGAAGCAGCCATTGCGCGAGAAACGCCAGCAGCTCGACGGTCATCTCCGACGCGTGTTCCGACGTGAAAGCCCGGGCTTGCCGCAGAAATCCGCAGAAGCTCTCATGGGCCTGCAGATGCATCGCGCGGTGCCTGGAATCGAGCCGCGAATGGCAGATGAACCGCTCTTCCTCGCGGAAGTGATAGCGGGCGTAGTCGACCAGCTCATCGAGGCTCGCAAGCACGGTTTCGTGCGCGGCGTCCTCCGCATGGGCGAGTGCCAGGCGATTGAAGATCTCCAGCAGCCGCTGATGCTGTTCATCGACCACGACGATGCCCGTCGCCATCGCATCGGTCCAAAGCAACGGTCTTACCGGGTCAGACATGACCATTCTTTTCGGGCGGGAGCCGGCGATGGGCGGCCTCGTCCGTCCGTTTCCGGCCGGACGATATCGGCTCGGCGCACGCAACGGCGCCACCTGGGAAATTCGAAGTCATCGGCATCTGCGCAACGGATGGACCGGCGGAGCATTCACCGGGGAGAGCCTGCCACGTCGCGCACCGCCGGATTGTGCGCCCGGTAACATGCTTGCGATTCATCACCGCGGACCCGTTATTCCCCCGACACTGACGCCGGAATATAGTGATCTTTATCGCATATTTGTACCATGGCTCGCGTGCGCCGTCTCGCAAGCCGCAGAATAACTTGCCCCCCTGGAACCGGGTGCCCCGTGGCGGAGCCTGCGCCGCGCCCGCGTACCGGCTCCATGAACGACGGCTTGCACGAAACCGACACGCAGCATTTTGGCGGGCACCGGGTGGGACCGGCGACCGGGAGGGCCGCGGTGCAGGCGGGCGATAGGCGCTTTGCACACCCGGTACGCGCGGCCGCCGGGCGCACTCCGGCCCGCAGCGAAGCCGATCGCACGCTCGATATCGGTGCATGCGGTCCCGCCCGCCACCCGTGCAGGGGTCTTGCCAGGGGCACGGCGCCAAGCCATCGCGGCGGATTGACGTGGACAACCCGCCCATCGACCCCGGGGTCGGCCGGGAAGGCCTGATCCGCGCCGGCTGTCGCCATCCGACCTCGCCGCGCACGCAACTGCGGCCGGTACTGTCCGCTTGATCTCGGTGCCGCGGCCCGTCCGGCTCCAAACTCCGAGGTTCGTCCCCAGGCTGCCCGCCCGCTCCCGCATGCCGATGAAGCCCCCGGTGGCACGGGTGCCCCGCTTGGAACACTTCCTTGTCCATTCCCTTGCCGTGCGCACATATCCCGGCCGCCAACGACTCGATGTCGTCCATGAGCCCGACCTGCATCTGTAAGCATGTTGGAGAAACTCTGCGCGCCGACACAGCGCTGCCGCCGTCTCGCGTTGGCGCCCCGGGTTTCTTCGCTCCTGCGCCGAGAGTCGCGTCGCAGCCTCCCGTGGAAATTCCACTGGCCTGCGGCAAGGCGGCGTGGGAGAGTTCACATCTCAATTGCGATATCGACGCGATCAGCGCCTGCGCGTCTGCCGGTTCCGCGGGCGAAATGACCTGTATAGGGTGGATCATGGGCAATGGACGGCCGACGGAGGATATGACGATCTACCGAAGAACGATGTCATCATTGAATTCACGGATAGCCTCGGCCGCGTGTGGTTCGGGTGCACGGACGATCGCCTTGCCGTGCTGAGTGGCAACCGGGTACGACTCTTCACCGCCAAACAGGGTGCCCGCGTCGGCAACATCACGGCGCTCTATGGGCGGGGAGCCAGGATCTGGATAGGCGGGGAATGGGGGTTGCAGCAATATGGCGCAGGCCGTTTTCGCCGCATCGAGGCGGTCAATAAAGACTGGCTCTCCGGCATCTCCGGAATCGCGGCGACCCGAAACCGGGATCCGTGGATATATGGGGCTGCCGGGGTCTTTCACATCCGGCGTGCCGAAATCGCCTAAGCATTGAAGGATCCGAACCACCTCGTCCACGGTCAGCATCTGGGAATACGCCAGGGCGTGCCAGGGACCCCGGGGGAGCTGCGCCCATTGCCGAGCGTCATTGAGGCAAGCGACGGACGACTCAGGTTCGCGGGCGATCGGGGGGGGGGCATCGCTTGATCCCCCAGCCCCGGGGCTGCGCGCCGGGCGGCCCGCGGTGTCACTGCAGTCTCTATCGGCAAACGGCGAGTCGTATCCTGTCGGTCCTGTGCTTCGGCTCGCGCCACGCACCACCGATGTGCGCATCACTTTTGCGGCCGTGAGTGTGTCGAATCCGGAGGCCATTCGATTCCGCTACAAGCCTGCCGACACCGGCAAGGCCTGGCACGAGGTGGACACCGCAGGTCCGGTGGCATATCGAAATCTCTCGCCCGGGGTATATCACTTCAGTGTGCAGGCGAGCGATACCAGCGGCGCCCGGTGCGGAAATCCCACCACCGTGCGTTTCCGCATCCTGCCGGCTTTCTATCAGACTCGCTGGTTCCTCGCGCTCTGCATCGCAGCCGGTGCGGCCATGTTGTACGTCGCTTATCTGGTGCGCGTGCGCCAGCTTGCGCGGCGATATGAGATCCGCTCCAGAGAGCGCATCGCAGAACGCAATCGCATCGCACGCGAGTTTCATGATTCGCTCCTGCAGGGCGTTCAGGGCCTGATGTTCCGGCTCCAGGGTGTCCGACACCTGCTTCCTCAACAGCCGGTGGCCGCTGCCGATGCGCTCGAACAGGCGCTGCATCGCGGGGACAGCACGATCGCAGAGGTCCGCGATGCCGTGCAGGACCTGCGCGCTTCCGCGCGCGGCGCCGGCGATCTTGCGGATGCGCTCGAGGCGTGGGTCGAGGAGCTCGGCGCAAACGGGGGGGAAGACCTCGCATACCGTTTCTACGGGACGGGCAGGCGGCGCTTGCTCGCGCCGGTGGTGCGTGATGAGCTCTACCAGGTCGAGCGTGAGGCGTTTCGCAATGCATTGAGGCACTCACGGGGCCGGCGAATCGAAATCGAGCTCGAATATTCGGAAAAGAACCTGATTGTGCGGGTGCGCGACTCGCTGATTCGTGTCTTCTCGGCGCTGCGGACTGACCGCTTCACTCCCGTTGTGTGACCGGCGCCCCGAGTGAGGCGGACGTCGCGGCAGGTAAGGGATCGAGGAAGTTCGTTCCAACGGGCTTGTGGGCCAGGATTTCCTCACGCGTCAGTCCCTGGATCTCATGCGGGAAGACCAGCCAGTGGGACGTCTGGTGCACGAAGAAGTCGGGCATGAGGGCGCTGCGCCGCCGCTCGGGCTTGTAGTACACGGTGGCGATGCGGATTTTCTCCGGCAGGTTGCGCCGGCAGCGGCGTCTCAGCTCTTCGATGACCGCCTCGAGGCTGAGGCCGGAGTCAAATACGTCATCGACGATCAGAAGCTCGTCCTCGGCCGAGAGACGTGACACCAGATAGTCCGTGGCATGCACTCTCACGCTCTTGTGCTGCTGGTCGATGCCCTCGTACGAGGAAGTGCGGATTGCGATGTGGTCGGCGTGAATCGAGTGGTACTCGAGCACTTCCTGCACCGTGATGCCGATCGGTGCGCCCCCGCGCCACATGGCGACGAGGAACGTCGGGCGCATACCGCTCGCGAGGACCCGCCGGGCAAGCTCCAGTGAGTCCCGCAGCAGTCCGTCGGCCGAAATGAACACCTTCTCCATGCTCCCATTCTTTCACACTCCGCAAATGGGGGAGAATGAAAGTCCGAGCCGCATGCCGGCCGTGGTGCCCGCGCAGCGACGGGAGCGCCTCACATCCGTCGTGCCGCTGGCCCGTGAGACGGTGACGGCGGCGCATTCCGGCCCGTCTTGGTTCGCCTGGGCTACTGGCAGGTGCCGTGGCTCACCGGGCACGGGGGATAGGTCGGCTGCTTGGGGAACGCCGGAATCCAGGGCGGGGGCGGGGGCACGGCCACGGGATGGCGCGCGATCTCCTTCAGCAGCACGTGCACCGCGGTCTCGATCTGCGTATCGACATGGTGCCGCGCCAGCAGCCCCGGGTTCACGTGCACCGGGATCGAGGGCACCACGCCGATGTTCTCCACGACCCACTTCGAGTTCGTTCCGTACATGGCGACCTCGGAGACGACCTGGGTTCCGCCGTCGAGGAGCGTGAAAACGTTGTCGTAGCCGCGAACCCCGCCCCAGGTGCGTGAGCCGATGGTGGGGCCGAGATGATACTTCTGGAAGCGGTACGCGAAGATGTCTCCGTCCGAGGCCGAGCCATGATTGATCAACGCCGCGAGGTGGCCGATATAGGCGTCGCTCGGGCTCTGCTGCGGCACGCCGTCGCGCCTGACCCATGCGGCCACCATCTTCTGGGTGAGGCGGTCGAAGAGGATCGTGTCGATGAAGCCGCCGAGGTTCCAGCGGTCATCGATGATCAGTCCGGGCTTGGTGATCTGGCCGTAGAACTGGCGCACGAATTCGTGCAGGCCGGTCGCTTCCATGTCATTCAGGTACACGTAGCCGATCTTGCCGCCGGAGAGCTTGGTGACCTCGCGCCGATTGCGGTTGATCCAGTGCAGCAGGTGCAGCTTGCCGCTGTTGACGACGGGCCTGACCAGTATGGTCCACGGCTTGCCGGCCGGCGTGGAGGCGATTTTCAGCGCTATCGTCTGCCCCAGCGTGCCCTGCAGGAGCGAATAGGGGTTGGTCGAGGCCTTGAGCGGCTTGCCGTTGATGGCCAGCACGTAGTCGCCCGTCTTGACCTTCAGCCCCGGCTGCGCGAGCGGCGCGTAATAGCCCGGCACGGTGTTGTCGCCGTGGAAGATGCGCTTCAAGTAGTAGCGTCCCGCCGAGGCGTTCAGCGCGAATTCCACCCCCAGCCCGGCGGTCGGCTGCGGCGGCGTCTTCCAGCCCATATCCCCGCCCATGATGTACATGTGGCTCTCACCGAGTGAGCCGATCATGTTGCCGATGATGTAGTTGAGATCCTCCCTGTCCTGTACCAGCGGCAGCAACGCCTGATAGCGCTTGCCGAGCGCCGCCCATTTCTCCTTGATCAGCCGGGGATTGACGAAGTAGTCGCGTACGTTGCGCCAGGCTTCATTGAAGATCTCGTTCCATTCCGCGCGCGGATTCACCAGCATCTGCATGTGCGAGGTGTCGAG
Source organism: Pseudomonadota bacterium (assembly GCA_021805865.1). Classification (GTDB taxonomy): domain Bacteria; phylum Pseudomonadota; class Gammaproteobacteria; order Steroidobacterales; family Steroidobacteraceae; genus 13-2-20CM-66-19. The sequence continues at coordinate 15,774 of JAJZDX010000047.1, read as the reverse complement.
CGCCCTGGTCTTCGCCTGCGGGGCGAACGTCGCGGGCCGCAGTATCCACCTGCCTTGCTGCTTGTACAGGAGCGTCGAGCCATCGGCGGACAACGCGAAGCTCGAGCCGATGCCCGTTGCGAGTGTCAGAGCCTTGCGCTCTTTCAGATCGTAGGCCCGCAGCTTCGGCGCCTCGCCCGGGATCGCACCGCCGAGCGTCGGGATGGGCACGGTGGAGTAGTACACCACACCATTGAATTCTGCGACATTCGAGATGTTCGCGGCCGGCACCGGCACCTGAACGGTGCGGTCGATGAGTCCGGCAAAGTCGATTTTGACGCGCGGGGGCTTCGGTTTGCCTTTGCCCTTCTTCTTGCCTTTCTTTTTGCTCTGGTCGCTCTTCGGCTTGCCCTTGCCTGCCTTGGACCCGTGTGAGGTCGTCGGCTGCTGGGTGCGCGGTGCGAACGGCGAGGGCGTGATCGACTGCAGCGTGGTCACGTACAGGCCGTCGGGAACCACGCTGGAGGCGCCGAAGCCGAATGCCGACATCGCCGGGTTGACCAGGCGGGCGGACACGAAAAACAGGTACTTGCCGTTGTGCGAGAAGACCGGGTTGCCGTCGTCGAAATCACCGCGGCTGATCTGATGCAGATCGGCGCCGTGGATGCCGTAGATGAACAGCGCGTGCAGGTTGTTCGCCAGGCGCTTGGAGAACGCGAGCCAGCGGCTGTCGGGCGAGAACGCCACATCCTGGAATATGTGAACGGGCGCCGAGCGCGGCGCCGTGGTCACCAGTTTGCGCACGTCCGTCTTCACGTTCACGAGCCACAATTGCTGGCGCGAGGTGCTGTAGGTGAGCCAGTGGCCGTCCGGGCTGAAGAGCAGCCGTCCCATGTAGGTCAGATTGCCTTCGGGCGTCAGCGCCCGTGGTGCGCCGCTGCCATCGGCGGCGCGCACCATGACCTGGCTGTCCCGGCCGTCATTACGGATGTATGCGATCCATTTGCCGTTCGGCGACCAGGCCGGATCCTTGTCGTTGCTCGCGACACGCGTGCTGAGGTCGGTGGTATGGCCGTACTTGACCGGCACGGTGAACAGCTTGCCGCGCGCGCTGAAGACCGTGAGCTTGCCATCCGGCGCCAGGCCCGCTGCGCGAATCATCTTCGCCGCCGCGTACTCGTACGGCAGCGTGTGCGAGCCGGTGAGCGGTACGGTGACCGGCACCTGCCTCACCTTGTGTGTCGCGAAGGAATACACGTACAGCTTGCCGCCGTCGGAGATGGCGATGCCGGTGTTGCCGGCGCTTGGCCAATCGACGTCATAGACCGGGAAATTCGTCACCTGGCGCAGCGCCCCGGTGCCGAGATTCCTGGCCCAGATATTGAGCACGCCGTTGGCGCCCCGGTCCGAGGCGAAATAGAGCGTGTTACCCACCCACATCGGGAAGACGTCCGATCCTTTCCAGTGGGTGAGGCGGCGGCTGGCGCCCGTGGCGAGATCATAGGTAAAGATATCCTCCGCCATGCCGCCGTAATAGTGCTTGCGGCGGAACGAGCGCAGGAGCAGGACGCGCGAGAGCTTGTCGTATGCGACGACAGTGCCGCTGGGGTTGAGCGAGAGCGGTCCGGTCCACGGCATGGGCAGCGCGACGGGCAGGCCGCCCGTGATCGGCACCTCGAACGCGCGCTCGATCTGGGGATTGAAGCTTTCGCGCCGCGAGAGAAAAATGATGTCGCGGCTGTTCGGGGTCCAGCCGGCGACGATGTTGTCGGTGACCGTTCCGATCCCGCCGTTCATCGGCTGATTGATCGAGCGCCAGGTGAGCTGCTTGACCGGTCCGCCGTCAATCGACACCACGTAGACGTCGGTGTTGCCGCGATACCAGCCGGTGAAGGCGACCCACCGGCCGTTGGGGGAAATCAGCGGATGCGAGTCGTAGCCGGAGCTCGCGGTGAGCCGCACGGCCTCGCCACCGTGCACGCCGACTTTCCACACCGAGCCGCCGGCTTCGAATACCACGGTGTCGCCGTGAATGCTCGGAAAGCGGATCAGCGCTTGGATGGGGCCGATCTGGGCGCGCGCCTCGTGTGAGGCCAGCGCGAAAGAGCAGACGGCGCAAAGCGCGACCGCGAGAGTCCTGAGCTTCATTGGGCAATCCTCGGCTTCAAATCCAAATCCAAATGCGAATGCGGCCGCCAGGGAGAGGGCGTATTTTTGGAATTCATGAAGCGGCAAATTCTGCGCGCTTGTCCCGGGGGATGGCAAGCGATCGGGCTTGATACAGGCGGATGGATGGATGGGCGGATGAGGGGTGTGCCGTCCCGTCGCAGGCGCTCGTCAACGGCTTCGTCGAGCGCCACCCGGCCCCGGACCGGCTGCCCCGAGGTTGGGCAGGCGGGGCGCGCAGGAGTTCCCCGGAAATCCCGGCGCCCAGGGGGGGCTACACGGGCAATAGGGCGCTCTATTACTGGTGGAGACCCGAGGCTCAGGGGGAATGGGACCGAACATGACGAACGCGACCGTGCTGGTCGGCTGGCGCAGGCGCTGGAACCGCAGCCTGCTGCAATTTCTCGGCCGCCGCGTGCGCTCGACGGTCGAGGTCGAGGACCTGGCCCAGGAAATCTATCTGCGTCTGCTTCGTGCCCCCGATCTTCTGCAGGTGCACAACCCCCAGGCCTATCTGCTTCGCGTGGCGGGTCACGTCGTGGCCGAATGGCGGCGTGAATACCCTGCGGAGGTGGTGGGTCTGGATGAGGCGGACGCGCCGGTCGATGAGTGCCTGCCCGAGCTTGCCGTCGACGCGAAGCTCTCGGAGGAGCGACTGAATCAACAGCTCGCGCAGATGTCGCCGATGATGCGCGCGGCGGTGCTCCTGCGGCTGCGGGACGAGCACTCGTACAAGCAGATCGCGCAGGAGCTTGGACTGACGCTGCGGCAGGTGCGCCGCTACCTGGCCCACGCCTACGAGCAATTGCGCAGTGCGCTCGATGAGTGACGTGCCGCGCCTTTCGGATTCCCGCCGCCTCTGGCGTGAGGAGGCGGCCCAATGGTGGACGCTGCTGCACGGCGAGGGAGTAACGGCCGCCGATCGGCGCGAGTTCCTCTCCTGGGTGTCGCGCTCCCCGGAGCGGATCGAGGCCTATCTCGCGATGGAGCGGCTGATGACGGTGCTGCGCGCCGACGCGGTGCGCTGGCCCGATACCCCCCCCGAGACACTGATTCGCGAGGCCAGGTCTTCCCTCGAGCCGACGCCCGTCGGCATCGGCGAAGCCGGCCTTGCGCGGCCGAATGCACCGCTGGCCGCCAGCCGCGGGCCGGTCGATCGCGGGCGGCGCACGCGGCGCAGCGGGTGGATTGCGGCCGGCGCCGTGCTCGCCGCGGCGGTCGCATTCTGGCTGTGGCTGCCCGGGCGCGCGCAGCTCTATCAGACCCGTACCGGAGAGCAGCGCTCGATCCTGCTGGCCGACGGCTCGCGGGTGACGCTCAATTCCGCCTCGAGCGTCGTGGTCGATCTCGGCAGGCGCCGCCGCGTCGTGCATCTTCTGCGCGGCGAGGCGCTCTTCCAGGTAAGCCACGATCCGTCTCGCCCCTTCGACGTGCACACCGACGGTGAGGTGGTGCGTGCAATCGGCACGGAGTTCGACGTCACAATGCTTCACCGATACGCAGCGGTCACCGTGCTGCAGGGGCGGGTGGCCGTGATGAGTGCCGCTCAGGCCCGTCTGCCGGTCAACCCGGCATGGTTCGCGCCCCCCGGTGGTGCGCCGCCGGGGAGGCGGCCGTCGCTTGAGCATTTTCCGGCGCCGCCCGGCGCGTTGGTTCTCAGCGTCGCGCAGCGGGTGTTGATCACCTCGAGAGGTGTGAGCGCTCCGCGTCCGGTGAGCAACCTGTCCGCGACCACCGCCTGGATGCACGACCAGCTGGTATTCGAGCACCGCCCGCTCGGGGAGGTGATCGATGAGCTCGACCGCGACAGTGGCCAACGCATCGTGATCGCGAGTGCAGCGCTGCGCGCCCGGAAGGTCACCGGAGTGGTCGAGATCGACGATCCGGGGTCGCTGCTCGCGTTTCTGCGCGACGTGCCCGGCGTCGAGATCCATCGCGCGGGCGATGGCGCGAGCGTCGTGACGCTCTCGAGCCCTCGGGCGGGGGACGCGGCACACATGAGCGGCGCTCACCAACCCGTGAATCAAACTCGTCCCTGAGCGCCTCTGTCGCGGGCCCGCGACGAGTGGCGACTGAGGCGCGCCGGGACTCAATATATTTCCCCGCGACGGGGGGCCAAGTCGGCGCGCGCGGCCTCTAATTACACAAAGAACATCGATTACAGCTGAATCTTCTTCGGGGAGGCTGCTATGCACCGTCGATGGTCCGTGGTTGCGTTGTTGACCGCGCTGATCTGCCTGTTCGCGAGCACCCCCGCGGCGGCGGGTGGCGAGGCGAAGACCTTTGATCTGGCGATCAGCCACCAGCCGCTCGCCGCGGCGCTGCAGGAGCTCGCCCGCCAGAGCGGCATTCAGATCATGTTTTTCTCGAGGCTCACCGACGGGCACGAAGCGCCCGCTGTGCGGGGCAACGTCACCCTTGATTACGCGCTGCATCGGCTGCTCGGCGGTACGCATCTCACGTACCGCCAGCTGAGTCCGAGTATCATCGAAATACGCCGCCCCGGCACTGCGCTCGGCGCGGCGGCGCAGCGGTCCAATCCTCCGCGGGCCCTGGCCGCAGGGAGGCCGGCGACGCAGTCCGATCCGCCTTCGGCGGCCAAGGTGGCCGCTGCGATAGCGCCCGATCCGCCAACGACCGCGGCGCCGGCGGCGGTCAGCCGGAGCGCTCTGGCGCCCTCGGCTGTGAATTCCGCGCTGCGCACCGTGGTGGTCACCGGCACACGGGAGGCCGGCGTGACGGAGGCGACTTCGCTTTCCCCGATCGATGTGGTGACCCCCGCCGAGCTGGCCGCGACCGGCGCATCGAACCTGGCGTCGGCGCTGAGCGTGCTGTTGCCCTCGTTCAATTTCCCGCAATCCTCGGTTACCGATGCAACCGACGCCTCGGAGCCGGCGCAGCTGCGCGGCCTTTCTCCCAATGAGACCCTGGTGCTCATCGACGGCAAGCGGGTCCATACCACTTCGATCACCAACGTCGATGACACGTTCGCCCGTGGCTCCTCGCCGGTCGATCTCAGCGCCATTCCCATGAACGCCATCGACCACATCGAGGTGCTGCGCGACGGCGCGGCCGCACAGTACGGATCGGGCGCCATAGCGGGCGTCATCAACATCATTCTCAAGCGCGGCGCCCGGGGCGGCTCGGCGAACCTCACGGTCGGTCAGTTCATCAGGGGGGACGGCAGAACCGTGACCGGCGGCGTCGATGAGGGGGTGCGATTGGGAAGCAACGGCTGGGTGCGCGTGAGCTTCGACGGTACTCGCCAGGGGCCCACGAACCGCGCCAACCCGGAGCTGCTGTTCCCCGGTGATCCGATGTATGGAAAGATCACGATGCACTATGGTCTGCCGGAGGTGCACAGCCTGCAGGGCTCGATCAACATGCAGTACGACTTCTCCCCCGAGGTCCATCTGTACGGCTTCACGGTCATCAACCATCGTGACGTGTGGTCGAGCGGGTTCTTCCGTTCGCTGGCGCAGTATCAAAGCAGCTCGCCCGCCGCGGCCGCGGTCTATCCGCGCGGCTACCTGCCGATAGAGGACAGCAACCTCTTCGACGACCAGGAGGTGCTCGGCGTGCGCGGCAAGCTGTTGGGCTGGAGCTACGACTTCAGCGCCGACACCGGCGGGAACGCCTGGAAGCTCAACACGGCGGACACCTTCAATTACTCGCTCGGCAGCGCCTCGCCCACGGACTTCTACATCGGCATGACCAAGATCCGCCAGAGCATGGTCAATGCCGACTTCAAGCGCGTCTTCAATCCGGGCTGGGTGGCGAACGGCCTGCTGGTCGCCTGGGGCCTCGACTACGGGTACGATCATTTCTCCGTGCGCCAGGGCGACCCGCAATCCTATGCCGGCGAAGGAGCGCAGGTATTCCCCGGCTACACACCGGCGGATGCCGGCGCGCACTCGCGCAACAGCCGGGCGATATACCTCGATCTCGAGAGCAACTGGACGAAGCGGCTGTCAACGGAGTTCGCGGTGCGCCGGACGCAGTACAGCGACTTCGGCGGGGCGACCGTGTATGACCTGTCGGGCCGCTATGCATTCAATCACGCGGTTGCCCTGCGCGGGACCGCCTCGACCGGCTTCCTTGCCCCGACCCTGCAGCAGGAGTACTACTCGAGCACATCGCTTCTGTTCATAAATAATGTGCCGTATTCGATCCGCCAGTTCCCGGTGAGCAATCCGGCCGCGGTGGCCCTCGGCGCGGAGCCGCTGAAGGCGGAGAAGTCGCACAGCTACTCGGTGGGGCTCGTGCTCACGCCGCATGACGGGCTGTATGCGACGCTCGATGCCTACCAGATCACGATCGCGCACCGCATCGTCCTCAGCGGCAACCTGACCGGTCCGGCCGTGCAGGACTACCTCACCTCGGTGGGCATTCCGTTCGTGGACGGCGGCGCATTCTTTTACAATGGGGTGGATACGCGCACGCGGGGCGCGGATCTGGTGGCGCACTACACACTGGCGCTCGGCCGCTCGCGGCTGGCCCTGAGCGCCGGGTTCAACTACAACAAGACCCAATTGATCGCCGTTGCGCCGAATCCGCCGCAGGACGGCCTGCACGGACTGGTGCTGCCGATCGTCGATCAGGAGGAGAGGGGCTTTCTCACGGTGAGTGCGCCGCTCACGAAAGGGTCTATCGGAGCGGACTGGTACCTCGGGCGCTGGCTGGCGCATGCTCAGCTCACGCGCTACGGGAAGTGGAGGTATTTTGGCACCACCGCCGCAAACGTGCAGTCCTACGGCGCGCGCTATCTGCTCGATGCGAGCCTCACCTATCGGTGGAGGCGTTTGATGCTGACGGTGGGCGGCGACGATCTCGGTAATACCTATCCGCAGCAGAACAACAGTGCCAACAATGTCTTCGGCATGTTCCCGTATCCGAATTCCTCGCCGTTCGGCTTCAGTGGCGCGTACTACTACGGCACGGTGGCGTATCACTGGTACTGACGGCCGTAATCTGCAAGACTAACGCATTCGTGAGCGATACAAGGTTGAAAGCGATGCACAGGCGCAAGACTCATCTGGCATGGGCGGCCGCGGCAGCTCTGGCGGCGGTATCGGCTCACGCCGCCCCCGCCCGGGCCGTGATCCCGGATCACGTGCTCGATTCGATCGCCCCGCCCGCCACCATCGCCGCCCTCGCGCACGATCGGCCGGTGCTCGGGCGGCACGCGATGGTGGTCACCGCGCAGCACCTGGCGACGGAGGTCGGGCTGAGGATCCTCAAGGAAGGCGGCAATGCGGTGGACGCGGCCGTGGCAGTGGGCTACGCACTTGCGGTGGTGCACCCGTGCTGTGGAAACATCGGCGGCGGCGGCTTCATGATGATCCACCTCGCGAGCGGCAAAAATGTCTTTCTCGACTTTCGCGAGAAGGCGCCGTTGAAGGCGACCCCGACGCTCTATCAGAACGCCAAGGGACAGGTCGTGCCCGGCCTGAGCACCCGGACGTATCTTTCCGTGGGCGTGCCCGGCACGGTCCTGGGCCTCGATACGGCGCTGCGCAAGTACGGCACGATGAGCCGGCAGAAGGTGATGGCCCCGGCGATCCGCCTGGCTCGCGAGGGCTACGTGCTCGAGCAGGGTGATGTCAACATCCTCGATACACGGCTCAAGGATTTCGCCAGGCACAAGAACGTCGCGGCGATTTTCCTCGACCACGGCAGGCCGTATGTGGCCGGACAGCGGCTGCGCCAGCCGCAGCTCGCGCACTCGCTTGAGCTGATCTCGCGCGAGGGCAGCCGCGCTTTCTATCGCGGACCCATCGCCCGGGCGATCGTCGCGGCGAGCCGCGCGCACGGCGGCATCCTCTCGATGAAGGATTTCGCAGACTACACCGTGCAGTGGGCGAAGCCCGTCGAGTGCCGCTACCACGGCTTCACGGTGCTCTCGGATCCGCCGCCGAGCTCGGGCGGTGTGACGATGTGCGAGGTTCTGCAGATCATCAAGCCGTACCCGTTCTCGAAGTGGGGTTACGGCTCGGTGAGGTCCATACACTATCTGGTCGAGGCCGAGCGTCGCGCCTTCGCCGATCGCAACACCTACCTCGGCGATCCGGCCTTCGTGCACAACCCGATCGGACGGTTGCTGTCGGCGCACCATGCGGCGCTGCTGCGGGCGAGCATCAAGCCGGATGCCGCCACCCCGTCGGCCGAGATCAAGGGGAGCCTGGGCCCTTATGAGGGCAATGATACGACCAACTACTCGATCGTCGACAGCCACGGCAACGCGGTCGCCGTCACGTACACGGACAACTACCTCTTCGGTCTCGGGCAGATCGCCGGCGATACCGGCTTCTTCCTCAACAACGAGATGGACGATTTCACCTCCAAGCCCGGCGTGCCGAACTCCTTCGGTCTGGTGCAGGGCAAGGCGAATGAGATCGAGCCCGGCAAGCGGCCGCTGAGCTCGATGGCCCCGACCCTCGTGCTCAAGGGCGGGCGGCTGTTCATGGTCACGGGCGCCCCCGGCGGATCGACGATCATCTCGAGCGTGCTCGAGAGCTTCCTCAACGTCGTCGATTTCGGCATGAACATGCAGCAGGCGGTCGATGCGCCGCGCGTGCACCAGCAGTGGTATCCGGATGTGGTCTTCGTCCAGCCGGGGATGATGCGTCCGGCGGTCAAGCGGCGCCTGCAGGCGATGGGGTACCGGTTCAAGAGGTTCAACTTCTGGGGCGCCGATGAGGCGATCCTCGTCAATCCGCGCACCCACCTGCTGGAGGGCGCAAACGACTACCCGATCCGTCCCGAGGGGCTGGCCGCAGGGTATTGAGGCCGAGGCGGGGCCGCTCCGATCCCCCGCCCAGGGGCGGCCTCGTCATCCCCTCCGCCGGGTGGGGCTAGGCCGGCCTGCCGCCGAGGTCGCTCTCGAGCGCGCTGCGCAGCTGCTCGAGGTCATGGATCCGCTGAGCGGCTTTGCGCAGCGCGCGGATGTCGATCTCCTCCGCCGAGTAGAGTGAGCGGTACTCGAGCTGCGCGGCCCTCAGGGCGTTCGTGGTGGTGCGCCAGCGCACCGACAGGGTCTGCCGGGCCGCGGCCGATAAGGCTGCCTGCCAGCGGCTTTGAATGGTCTCTTGGCTCATGGGTGAGGCTCCGTCACGGCGTCCATGATGGCCGCTGTCTGTGACAGTCTCGGGACACGGCGCCCATGCCGCGGGGCGCCTTCCCGCTCGAGCACGAACCGGACGAGATACCGGGGGAGAAGGATCTCCCTCTTCAGGGATACAAATTCTGCCTTTACAATTGCAGCCTAGGCAACTATTATACGTACTATCCCTTACGGGGGATGTGTTTGGAGAGTGGCCTTGGCGAATATCTACGACGTCGACACCTACGAGCCGCGGGAAAGCATCGGTTATCTGATGACGCGGGTGAAAGTGGCGACTCTCGCGGCGCTCGACCGTGATCTGGCCGCCGATCCGTATCTCTTTTCGCTAGGGGTTACCGCCGCGCAATTCGTGGTGATCGTGCGGCTCGTGGGCTCCGAGAGCAAGAAGTCGGCGTCCGACTTGTGCAAGGAGCTTTCGTACGACGCCGGGGCGATGACACGGATGATCGATCGGCTGGAGAACAAGGGTCTGGTGCGCCGCGTGCGCTGTGTGAAGGATCGAAGGCTGATTTATCTGGAGCTCACGGAGGCCGGTCAGGTGGCCTATCCGAAGATGGTCGAGATTTCGGTGAGGGTGCTGAATCGCTTTCTGCACGGCTTCAGCCGCAGCGAGGCGCAGCAGTTGAAAGAATTCCTCTCCCGCATGCTCGATAACGCGGGGTGAGCCGCGAATCGGCGATCGACTGTCCGGGAGGGGCAGGTCAGGAGCGGCATCCAGGGGTTTGCCGTATGCGGCAAACAGGTGTGCAGGGGCGGGTCGCACTGCCGGGAGCGGACGGGCTGGAGTGTGCGTCGGGCGTTCGCGGTGCCTCAAGGATGGCGAAGCGGAATGGACGCCGCGGGCTTGCCTGGAGCGGGAAATGCGCGGAGCCGGAGCGCTTGTTCGAAGGGTTTTTTTTGCCAAATATTTGCCTAGGCATCTTTAGCCACGGCAACGAGTAATGGGAGTGAGGCGGCTGTCGCCGGGAGTTGGAGGCCATGACGAGTAGCGAAGACAAGGTGCGAGCGTTCTGGAAGACCCCCAGGGCTCGTTGGCTTACCGTGATTTTTGCGGTCTCTCTTGTCGCCGGCGCTGGATACGGCGTGTACTGGGTGCGCTACGGGCGGTACATGGAGTACACGAACGACGCGTACGTCGCCGGCAACGTTGTGCAGATCACGCCCCGTATCTCCGGCACAGTAGTGTCCATCGACGCCAACAACACGCAGTACGTCGGATCCGGGCAGCCGCTCGTGCGCCTGGACCCGACCGACGCCAAGGTGGCGTTGCAGCGGGCCGAGGCCGAGCTTGCCCGCACGGTGCGGCAGGTGCGCAATCTCTTTGCGACCACCGATGCGCTGCGCGCGAACGTGCTGGTCCGCCGGACCGAGCTGGCCAGGGTGCAGTCCGACTATGAGCGCCGTGCACGCTTGGCGCGTACCGGCGCGATCTCGCGTGAGGATCTGCAGCACGCCGAGGATGCGGTGCAGGCCGCGCAGGCCGCCCTGATGGCCGCGCAGCAGCAGCTGGCGGCGAATCGGGCCTGGGTCGATGGCACGACTGTCGCCAACAATCCCGCGGTGCGCGCCGCCGCCGCGGCGGTGCACGATGCCTACCTGACCTATGCGCGCACCGTACTGCCGGCGCCGGTTTCCGGTTTCGTAGCCAAGCGCAACGTGCAGCTCGGCGAGCACGTGGCCCCGGGGACGCCGCTGATGTCGGTCGTGCCGCTCAACCAGGTCTGGATCGATGCGAACTTCAAGGAATCGCAGTTGGCAGACATGCGGGTGGGCCAGCCGGTGCAGCTGACCTCCGATCTGTATGGGAGCGCGGTGGTGTTCCACGGTCGCGTGGTGGGGTTCGGGGCGGGAACGGGGGCCGCGTTTGCGCTGCTGCCGGCTCAGAACGCCACCGGCAACTGGATCAAGATCGTGCAGCGCGTGCCGGTGCGCATCGCGCTCGACCCGAAGGAGTTGGCCGCGCATCCGCTGCAGATCGGGCTGTCCATGAGGGCGTATGTCGATGTACGCCATGACCGAAGCCCAAGGCTGCCGGAGGTGGCAGACAGCGGCCCCAACGACGCCACGAGCGTTTTCCGCACGGCCGACGCGCGAGCCAAGCAGACGGTGCGCGAGATCATCGCGGCCAACGATCCCGGTGCCGCGCACCTGGCCGGAGGAGGCTCGCAAGGCGTGAGGAACGCGATCGGGGTCTCTCCCGCGCACACCGCCGGGACGGTTGGCCGGACGCTGCGTGTGGCCGACAGAGGCGCCGTTTCGCAGCCGGCCCTCCCGCGCGTGGTCGCCGACGATCGCTGGATGAACTGAGCGGCGGAGCACGGCCGTGGCACAGGAGCAATCAGTGGCTGAGGAGCCGCAAGCGCCGCCTCGGGCGGCGCTCCCGCAGCCCTTGCCGCCGCTCGAGGGCATGGCGGTCGTTCTCGGGACGCTCGCCCTGTCGCTCGCGACGTTCATGAATGTGCTCGACACGTCCATTGCCAACGTGTCGATCCCGGCGATTGCCGGCGATCTCGGGGTTTCCCCCGATCGGGGCACATGGGTGATCACCTCGTTTGTCGTGGCCAACGCCATCTCCATGCCGCTTACCGGCTGGCTGACCCGCCGCCTCGGGCAGGTGCGGCTGTTCACCGCCTCGACGCTGCTGTTCGTGATCACCTCGGCGCTGTGCGGGCTCGCTCCGACCTTCAGCACTCTGGTGCTGTTCCGCGCCCTGCAAGGGCTGGTGGCCGGCCCCATGATTCCGCTGTCGCAGGCGCTGCTGCTCTCGAGCTACCCGAAGTCCCGCGCCGGGTCGGCCCTCGGGGTGTGGTCGATGACGACGCTGGTGGCCCCGGTGGTCGGGCCGGTTCTCGGCGGCTGGATCACGGACAACATCTCCTGGCCGTGGATCTTTTACATCAACGTGCCGATCGGTATCGTCGCCGCGGCCATCACCTGGTCGATCTACCGGCGCCGGGAGACACCCACGGCACGCCTGCCCATCGACAAGGTGGGGCTGGGGCTGCTCGTTCTGTGGGTGGGCTCGCTGCAGATCATGCTCGACAAGGGCAAGGATCTTGACTGGTTCAGCTCACCATTCATCGTCACGCTCACCATCGTGGCGGCGATTTCCTTCACGGTATTCCTCGTGTGGGAGCTGACGGACAAGCACCCGGTCGTGGACCTGCACCTGTTCGCCAGGCGCAATTTCCTGGTGGCCTCGGTGGCGATGTCCATCGGCTATGGCTTGTACTTCGGTACCGTGGTACTGCTGCCGCTGTGGCTGCAGCAGTACATGGGCTACACCGCGACACTCGCGGGCTGGGTGCTCGCCCCGGTAGGCTTGCTCGCGATCGTGCTGACGCCCCTCGTCGGACGGCTGGTTGACCGCTTCGATCCACGCTGGTTCGTCACCGTGTCCTTCCTCATCTTCGCGCTAGTCATGTTCATGCGGGCGGACTTCACTACGCAGGCGAGCTTCGATGTAATGCTGACGCCGACATTGATTCAGGGCGCGGCATTGGCCACGTTCTTCATTCCGCTGCTGGCGCTGGCGTTCTCCGGCCTGGATTCCGAGCGCATCGCGTCCGCCTCGGGACTGATCAACTTCGCGCGCATCACCGCCAGCTCATTCGCGACTTCGATCACGACGACACTCTGGTCGCGCCGCGCAAGGCTGCACCACGACCGGCTGGTTGCGAGCCTGACCTCCAATCCGCAAGCCCGGCAGTTCATGGCGCAGATGCATGCTCAGGGGCTCTCGAGCCAGCAGGGCGCGCTGCTGCTCAATCACCTGGTCGACAACCAGGCTTACATGATGTCCGCGGACGATATCTTCTACGTCTCGGGGATCCTGTTCGTCGCGATGGTGTTCCTGATCTGGTTCGCGCGGCCCGTCAAGGCGGGCGCCGACGCCGCCGCGATCTCCGCTGGGGCGCATTGAGCCCGCCCGGGAGCGCGCTGCGCTTACATCGGCGGTGGAGGCACCAGTCCCGTGAGGCGCAGTCCGACGGCGAACTTGTTCTCCGGGGCCGGTTCGAGGTCACACTGCTCCTGAAGCGTGGCGACGAGACGCTCGAGCGCGGCCAGGGGAGGTCCTAGCGCCTCGACTTCGATCCGCTGCAGGCGGCCCAGGGACACGTTCGCGGCGGAGCGGAATTCCGTCTCGTCGAGGGCGATTTCCCCGATATCCGCCGGATGCAGGGGATTGTGGACGGCAAATCGCTCCCTCTTGGTGTGGACCGTGAAGAGGGTTTTGAGCGGCACGCCGTCGGCGATCTCGCGCACCCGGGCCCCGACAGCGCCGTGCGCGTTCCGCAGCCAATCGTCCGGCTCAGGCAAAGGCTCAGTGATCTCTTGCCGATCGGCCAGGCCTTCACGAGCGGAGCGCAGGCTCTTGAGAGTGGCCTCTGCGCCGTCGGACGTCTCGCGGAGCCTCAGGGCGAAATCGGCAAGAAATATGCGCCAATCTCCGGTATCCAAGTAGGTATCGCGTAAGATTTTCCGCGGGCGAGGCTGAATGAGCAGCGCGCCGATCTTTTTGTGCTTCTCGAGCCAGCGCCGTACGGCCTCGAGGTCCGTGACGGCGAGCTGCCATTCGATTTCGCGGGTTCCGGTGCCGGTGGGGGACGAGGTCGCGGTTTTTGCGGAAGACATGGCGGCGGCCGATTTGTGGCAAAGTGGACCCTAGCATCGCCTCTGCGGCATGCCTGCGGCATGCGTAAAATCAGAAATTGACGCTGGCACCGAGGGTTCCGTATGATGCGCGCCCCGTGCGGCAGGTCTGTCGGCAGGGTCCGGACGCCGGTGTGCGGGCGATCGAGCGATGCACCCGCGTGCCCGTAGCTCAGCTGGATAGAGCACCGGCCTTCTAAGCCGGTGGTCGCAGGTTCAAGTCCTGCCGGGCACGCCAGCGACCTGGGGTGGCTTCGTTTGAGGCCGCAAGTGGGTCGCAGGTTCAAGTCCTGCCGGGCACGCCAGCGACCTGGGGTGGCTTCGTTTGAGGCCGCAAGTGGGTCGCAGGTTCAAGTCCTGCCGGGCACGCCAGCGACCTGGGGTGGCTTCGTTTGAGGCCGCAAGTGGGTCGCAGGTTCAAGTCCTGCCGGGCATGACGGTTGCGCGCGCGACGGGACGTGCGTGGCGAGGTTGGATTTCCCGGCGTGAGTTCGATGATGGTGGACGTAGCTCAGCTGGTAGAGTCCCGGGTTGTGATCCCGGTTGTCGTGGGTTCGAGTCCCATCGTCCACCCCAGATCCGGCGAGAGCCGCCCCGGGCGGCTTGCGCGAAAAAATATGGGCCGTTAGCTCAGCTGGTAGAGCAGGAGACTCTTAATCTCTTGGTCGTAGGTTCGATCCCTACACGGCCCACCACCAACCCATTGATCCTGCTGGACATTGTGAGCGGATCGGCACGGCTCGCGTCAGTCTCTTGGTCCAACGTCCCCCTCTCGTAGCAGTACGGTAGCAGTAGCGCAAATCCGTCCCTGCGCCGCCTTCCTCTGATTCGCTGGCATCCGACCATGGCGAAAGCGCCGCCCGAGTGCGTCAGTGCGCACCCGAGCGGCTCACCGTAACCGAACGTGTGAGGTTCAGTCATGGCTATCCACAAGATTACCGCGCCCTCAGCGGCGCAGTCTGACGTGCCGGCGCTAATCGCCGGCAATGTTCCCCTGGTCCGCCTGTCCGAGGCACTCGCCCGCGCCGGCCTCACCGCGCGGCACGACGCCGATCGCGGCGTGCTGGTGATCGAGCCGGCCCATGCCGCGGGGGTGAAGATCCCGGCCGATGCGGAGCTCGGGATGCGCTGGTGGAACGGATTGGCGCCAGCACGGCGCCGGCACTGGCTCGATGTTGCCGGCAGCGCTCGGCCGGCGGATGCTTGGGCTGCGTTTCAGTCGGGGAGGGTAGCGTCATGAAATCTCGCAACGTACCGCGCTGGATCGCCGCACCTTTCACGGGCGGCGGCGTATGGTGGGTGACCGACTACCTGCGACACGGGCATCCGATACTGCTCGCGGTTGGCGTGTGGATCGGTGGCATCGGGCTTGCGCTCGTCGGCTTGCTGCTCGTCGTCGGGCTATTGGTGAGCGTGTTCCCTCGCCTCGGGCCTCGGTTGTCCCCGTGGTTGGCAGCCAAACAGCGCAGAGAACGAGGCGCATCATGAGCCGCATACTCACACGCTTGGCCGTGGCACTGCTCGCGCTGATCGGCGCCCTGGTGCTGATTGTGTGGGGCGTGGGGACCTTCGATCCCGACCTGCACGGGCTATTCGGCTGGCTCATCCTGCTCGGGCTGCCCGTCGTGCTGCTCACGCTCGCCTGGGTGTTCGCGCCGAGGCGCCGCGCCGTGGGCGGCTCGATCGTCAGCTTCCTTCAACGTCGGAGGTAATCGCCATGGGTGTACTCGCAAGGCTCGCGGTCATCTGGGCGGTGATCGTGCTGCTCTGGGCCATCATCCTCAGCACGAACGTGCCGCACCTGTTCGCGCATGACGGATGGGTCCCGGTGCTGATCGTCGCCATCGGACCGC
>JAJZDX010000015.1 GCA_021805865.1 Pseudomonadota bacterium | reverse complement strand
ATGACAGCGGTGCACGGCATCAGGGTCGCAACGGCTATGTGACGCAGATCGGGAATGCATTTTTCGCCTGGTTTTGCTCGACATCCAGCAAGAGCCGGATCAATTTTCTGACGCTGCTGTGCGCAGGTGTTGATGGGGGTCCGAATCCGCCTCTTTCTGGTGATCAACGCGTTTTCGCGAATTTCTGGCATGGTGCTTGCGTGGTCCGCGGATCTGTCTCTTGCCCTCGCAAAACAACTTCTTGATTCCACTACCGCTGAGTCTGGCTGCGGTCGTGGGTCCACAGGGCCGACGTCACGGCCGGCTCCTGGCGCTGCTTCAGGAACCCGCCTCTCACCCACAGAATCACGCGGTTCATAGTCCCAGCCAACACTTGTAATCGGCGGTATATTGAGCACGAACCTGACGTTCCACAGTGACCTCCAAACGGTGGGTTTAATCCATCCATTTGAGGTCCGTCAACGGGGGACGACTTCAATCAGCCGCAGATCGATGTCCTTGGTGACTCGAGCGCGTTCCAAACGCAGCTCGAGCCCGCCCTTCAATAGAGCCGCATCAGCAAAGACAGTCATTACTCGGGCCAAGAATCGGTCGAAGACCAGGAGCTGTCGTCGGCGCCCGAAGTCGACGCCGCTGCTCGATGCGGTCCTCAGACGCTGCTCCAGGGCCTGCTTGAAGGCTTGGGGCGAGGCGTATGTCTGCACACTCATCGTTTGAGCCCGCCCAAAGCCTTGAGTGCTTCCTGCACCGCGCCCATTTCTGCTCTCGTCACGAGGCCGCGCGTGAGCGCCTGCTTGGCGCCTTGTCGGAGCAGATCAGGAGAAAGACCTGCGACTGCGCAGTCGTTGAGCGTTCTGCGCACGGAGGTCACCGGCACCGCACCGGCCCATGCTCGCTCACTAGGCGGCACATCAGCGTGGTGCAGGACAAGGCCGCGCGGCACGCGAACGCGTCGGCGACGCCAGCTCAGGGGCAGCGTGAGATGGATCTGGGCGGGCAGAACATCCGAAAGCCCGTGCAGTGCAAGCGCCGTCTGGTGGGAGAGCACGCCCTGAGAGTCAGTCCACAGCCATGCAGTGACCAGCTCTTCGTGCTCGCCGGATGGGAAGTGGACGAGGCGGTAGATCCCGCGACGTATCCGAGCGATGCGTCCGCTCTTCTGGTGATGCGCGAGCAGCGGGGGCGAATAGCCGGCGGCCGCGGCCTGCTTGGTGGTGAAGAGGCCCTCTTGGGCGGCGGCGATGTCGTATAGTGCCTGCCAAGTCGGCTCCGTCACGTGGCCTGAGTGCATACACAAAACTTAAATACTATTTAAGTTTTGTGCAAGTGCTCTCAAGCCTAAGACACGCATGCCGCCCCATGAGACGAGGTGATGTGCCAGGAATGTGCCGCGCTGATATTGGGTGTGCCGTAATTGTGCCTGGGTGGGCCTGGGAACGAGTCAGGCAAGCGCTGCAAGTGATTGATTAATAATCCAATAAAGCTGCCGAGGTCCGGTGGTACGTCCCGGAATATGCGCGCCGGTGAAACCGCCGCCCGAAGCCGGTGGGCTCGTCCTGGCGCGTGGATGAGATGTACATTCGGACTCGGCCGAAGTCTGGCTACCTCTATCGGGCCGTCGACAAGCAGGGAAAGACCGTCGAGTCGGTATTCCGGACTGGCCGCGGAACCGCTGCGGCAATGGCTTTTTTTCGCAAGACGGTTGCATCTTCCGCGCCACGGTGGCCCGCAAGATCACACTGGATGGGCACAAGCAAAGTCATTGGGCATTGCGCCGGCTCCGTCGAGAAGATCGGCGGTGGATGTACGTCCTGGTACGCAACTGCCAGTACCTGAACAATATCGTCGAGCAGGACCACCGGGCGATCAAGCGCCGCTGCCGGCCTATGCTGGGCTTCAAGTCCTATCGGACCGCCGCCGTGACTCTCTCGGGCATCGGGCTCGCGCATCGGATCCGCAAGCGGCCGTTCAAGTGCGGACCGGGCCGGTGGAGCTGCGGGTCGCTGAAAAAGCAATGGGATACAGCCCTAGCGTGAATTCGGTGATCCCCTGATCCACATCCAGTGCCAGGATCCCTTAATGCACCAGATCCGCCGTGAGGCAACCCATTGAACGCGACGCCATCTACCTGTGCCGCAGACGGGAGCGGTACGAACCTGCGGGCGGCAAAATTGATCCAGATCAATGTCCCGCCGCCTGCTTTCCCCACAACATGCTCGGTTGCCCTCCGGAGACGCTGATTTCATGGTCTTGCACAGCAATCTGCCGCCACTGCGGCTCAAGGGGCGACCCGTATTGCCCGTCATTCAGGGCGGCATGGGCGTTGGCGTATCCGCGCGGCGTCTCGCCGGAACGGTCGCGCTGCATGGTGCGGTCGGCACGTTGTCCAGTGTAGACCTGCGACGGCATCACCCCGATCTCATGGCACAGACCGGGCGCTGCCTCGACAAGGAGCGGATCAATGCCGCCAATCTCACCGCCCTCGACCGGGAGATTACCGCAGCCAAGGCCATTTCTCAGGGCAACGGAATGATCGCCGTCAACGTAATGCGCGCCGTCTCGGAGTATGCGTCCTATGTGCGTCAGGCGTGCGCGAGCGGTGCGGACGCCATTGTGGTCGGAGCCGGATTGCCATTGGATCTTCCGGAGCTCACCGCGAGCTACCCGGGTATCGCCCTCGTTCCGATTCTTTCAGACGTACGAGGCTTGAGCGTGGTACTCAGAAAGTGGATGCGAAAAGGCCGGCTGCCCGACGCGATGGTGATCGAGCATCCACGCTTTGCAGGCGGCCATCTGGGCGCTTCGTCCATCGCCGATCTCGGCGACCCGCGCTTTGACTTCGAACGGGTCCTGGCAGAAGCGGCTTCGCTGTACCGGGACCTCGGTATCGAGGGGGAGAAGGTTCCGCTTATTCTCGCCGGCGGCATCAGTTCCCACGACGCGGTGAAGCGTCTCATCAGCCTGGGTGCAAGCGCCGTGCAGATCGGGACACCATTCGCCGTGACCCAGGAATGTGATGCCCATCCGAACTTCAAGAAAGTCCTTGCAGAGGCCAGGCCCGAGGACGTCGTCACATTCGTCAGCGTCGCGGGGTTGCCCGCGCGAGCAGTGAGGACGCCCTGGCTGAACACCTACCTGAATCGGGAGGCGCGCGCGCAGTCACATGCCAGCAAGCGCGCTCGGTGCATCATGGCATTCGACTGCCTGACGACCTGCGGGCTGCGCGACGGGATCGCGAATATCGGCCAATTCTGCATCGACAATCACTTGGCGGCCGCCCTGCGCGGCGACATCAAAAAGGGTCTGTTCTTCCGCGGCGCCGGAAGTCTGCCATTTGGCAAGGCGATTCGCTCTGTCCAGGAACTTCTGGAGTATCTGTTGAGCGGAACGATACCGGTACTGCTCGGGTAGTCCCACGAGACGTCAAACCTTCACGATCGCCTCAATGATGTCTCGGCAACAGTAACGCTTTCACCACCACGCCCGGCCCAACTGTGGTCCGCAAAAACTGCATCAGGCGGCGGCAAGACGGTATTCATGATGGAGACCGCAGAGGACGGAATCTGTTTGTACCGCGTAGGATTCTCCGCGGTGGTGCCGTGAAGAGGGCTTCGGCGAGACGGTGGCAGGAGGGTCCGGAATCCCAGATCCCAAGGCCATGTGCGGCCCGCGATTGTAGTGCTGGATCCATGCTCTCAATAGAGCGCGTAGATGCGATTCGGAAAGCGGCACGATCCAGTCCAGACATTCCTGTAAGTCGGCATGTACCCTTGACCAGGCGTCGACATTCAAAATTTTTAATAGAGCCATAACTACTGAGGCCGCCGTCGAAACGCGGACTGAAGGGCAAAAACGAAAGACTTGCCATATGTGGGAACTGACATATACTTCAATCTGTGAGCCGGAAGGACAAACCTCTTTCGTGGCTCCACAGCCAGATCAAGACTCCGCCGTTTTCACAGGCGGCTCGAATCGAGACCGGCTTTCCGCTGTGGTGGCTGCAGCAAAGTTAGAAGTTTGTTATGCCGCAGTCCCGACCAATGCCGTGGATTGCCGCCCGCTGTAATGAGCTACGGATCAATGACGAGAGCACGAACGTGGCGGCTGGTGTATGGCATTGAAACCGATGCCATTCGGCTCTTGGGTGTGTTTGCCAAAAGAGACTGAAGAGTAACGACGATGCGAGCCGGGAAGCGAAAGAGCCTCGAGGCGAGGGGCTGAAAAATCGGAAGCGTTGAGGACTTCCTGGATCTGTCAGGCCAGGAGTCCGAATACACTGAGCTGCGACTTAACTTCGCGCGCGGATTGAAGGCAAGACGCCACGCGCGTAGCCTTTCGAAAACTCAACTGGCCAAGTCAGCGTAATTCAGTCCGTCGCGTGTGGAGAAATTGGAGGCCGGCGATCCAACCGTTTCCCTCGGCCTGCCGGTGCGGTCGCTGCTGGCGCTCGGATCGTCAAATCGGTATCTTGGCCGAATAATCGGCCGCGGCTGAATGTCTGATATCGTGAGGGGATTGCGGGCATTCGTTCCGTTTCCCGCTTCACCTCAAACCGGCCATTTGCAGTTGCTCAACGGGACGATAGAGAACGCTGTAATTGGTCGTTCGTGTGCTCGGGACGCTGCCAAAGGAAGCTGTCTGCTGAGAACTGAGCCGGTATACCCGCCATGAAGCAAATCTGGATCATCGCCACCGGAGGCCCCGAGAAGCTGATACTGCGCGAAGCTCCCGAGTTGGAACCGAAAAATGGAGAACTACGCATCAGGGTCAGAGCCATTGGCATCAACTTTGCGGACATCCTCGCGCGCAAGGGTCTCTATCCGGATGCGCCAAAGCTACCGGCCGTGGTTGGCTACGAAGTCTCTGGAACCGTTGACGCCGTTGGCCCGCGGGCGGATCCCGCCTGGACCGGCAAGGAGGTCTTCGCGCTCACGCGCTTTGGCGGCTATGCCGATACCGTAGTGGTGCCCGAAACTCGGGTCTTCGAGAAGCCCGCCTCTTTGAGCTTCGAGAAAGCGGCTGCCATTCCGGTCAACTATCTGACCGCCTGGCAGTTGCTGGTCGTGATGGGCGCGCTGAAGAGAGACGAGACGGTGCTCATCCATAACGCTGGTAGCGGGGTTGGTCTGGCAGCTATCGACATCGCCCGCCACATCGGCGCCACGATCTACGGCACGGCGAGCGCTCGTAAGCATGGCTTTCTCAAGCAGCGGGGACTCCATGAGGCGATCGACTACACGACGCTCGACTGGGCGCGCGAGGTGGCAAGACTCACGCAAGGGCGCGGCGTAGAGCTTGTTACCGACCCACTGGGCGGATCGGAATGGAGGAAGAGCTATCGCGCTCTGCGCCACACAGGCAGGTTGGGTGTGTTCGGTGCGTCTATGATGACTAAATCGAGGCTGCCTGGCCCGCTCAAGCTGCTGAAGGTGGGGTTGGTCATGCCGTGGTTCAATCCGGTGGCATTGATGAACCGGAACCGCTCAGTGTTTGGCGTTAATCTCGGACACCTGTGGCACGAGACACCGAAGATCGAGGCCTGGATGAAGGCGTTGGTTGATGGCGTGAATGCAGGATGGGTGCGTCCTCACGTGGATCGGACATTTCCCCTCGCGCAGGCGGGCGACGCACACACCTACATCGAATCGCGCAAAAGCACCGGCAAGGTCATTCTCGTTACTTGATTCGCGCCCTCGCTGTGCGTTGTGCAACGACGTCACCGGACAGAAGGGGTCACCCACCGCTCCCGCAGATCGATCATTTGAGCTGAGTGACCGCCTGGTATCACGACACCTTGATTTCGAATCGTCAAGGACCGCGCCATGTGGGATCATGAAGCGCCGTTTATTGGCTTGCGCAATCGGTCTACGTCTCGATATTTGCGTGTCGTCGTATCAGACTGGATGACAGACGGTCTGGTACGAAGATGCGCGGTCCGAGAGTGTTGCGGGAGTTCCTAAGAGCAGTACTTTGTCCCAAAGCTTTTTCCGAGTCGACGCCCCTACCGATGTGGTGGCGAGGTAACTGCTCACGCCTTTTCGGCATAGAGCTGGCCGGATAGGGCCATTTGGATAGCGACGAGAGGGTTGTAACCTTGGTTGGCCATGGTCTGCAGATAGCTGGAGATGCGGCAATACGCCTGGGAGAACTCGGCTTTACGGAAGCAGCCGCAGACTTTCTGTTTTACTTTGCTCATACGCAGATCCCTCTCAGCGCGGTTATTGGTGAACGGGCCATGGGAGTCCTTGGCGAACAACAGCACGGCGCTTTCGTGCTCCTTCAGGCGCTCCCAGAGGTTATGGGCGTCGGACTTGGCGACCCTGCCCCGTTTGCCATACTGCTTTGCCGGGATGGGCGGCAGCTCCCGCTCGCCACGGGTGAGGATGTTGCGGTAGCGTTTCTGCAAGGCGTCGTATTCGCGCGGGGTAAGCCTTTTGCGCTGGCGCTTGGAGACCCGGGCGCAGGTCTGCTGAAGGAGCCGCTTCATGTTGCCGGCCCAGGCGTAGTCGTTCGCCTCGACGACGAAGGTCAGCTCGCGCAACAGATGCGCGCCACAGAGCCCATGGCGGCAGTGTTCATAGGACAGGTAGGAGGCCCAGCAGTCGTGCACGATCACCCCTGCGTAGCGGGGGATGATGCCGATGGCGGCCCTCGCCTCCGGGCCCCGCTTCTCATGCACGAACTTCAGCGTGATATCCCCTGCCGAGCAGACGTGGATCCAGTGATTGTGCTTCTCGACACGGATGGAAGTCTCATCGACATGCATCGCCGGCTGGATGAGGATCCGATCGATCGCCATCTGCTCCCAGCGAGCGAGCGCCAGGTGCAGCTGCAGTACGTACTTCAAGATCGTGGCCTCGGAGATGGCAAGGCCGATCAGGGTCTGAATCGAGTGCTGCACGCGCTTCAGGGAGATCACCTGGGCGATCAGCAGGTTCAGCGCGTACGCCTTGATGCCCGAGCCGTACTGCACGGGACCGCAGAAGGTCTCGGGGAACGGCGCGCGGGTCTCGGTGCCGCAGTGTGGGCAGGATTTGATCTCGGCGTCGACGTGGCTCACGACCTTCTCGAAGACGATGTCGATCTGGGTGCGCCGCTCGTGACCGTGAGGTCGGACCGCGCGCAGATCCTCCCCACATTCCTCGCAGGAGCTGACCTTGGAGAGCTCAACGGTCTCGACGGTACGCGTGTTCGCCGAGCGGCTCGGGTCGTACGCCTTGCCCTTGGTATGGGTACCGGGGCGGCTGACCGCGGTCTCATCTTTCTCGATCTGGGAGGAGGGTTTGCTGGAGTTCGTGCTGGTTTTGCGGGTGTTCCTTTCCATGAAGACCGCCATCAGCACCGAGAGCAGCATCAGCTGCGCCTCGAACAAGGCGCGACTTTCCGCCGTGATCTTCCCGTCAGCACCCATCTGCGCGAAGCGGCCTTTGCGCGCCTCGAACTCCTCGCGCAGGGATTGCGTATTGACGCTCGCCACGAGAGCAGGTGCGGGCGGCTACTCGCCGGCCTCCACAGCCATCAGCCCGGCCAATACCGCCAGACGCTCGGCCGGTGGCATCGCCGCATAGCGTCGAGCCCAGCTCTGGGCCCTACGCTTGATCGTCTGGCGGTGGGTGTGGTTGCGCCCCGCGTGGCGCGCCCAATGCACCCGATCGGGGGCGAAGTTGAACCAGAGCTTCTCGGTGCGCACGCCTGCCTGGTTCATCACCTGCAGCTCAAGGCTGCGCCAGCCGGAAAGCTGCTCATCGTACAGCGTCGAGGGATAGCCAGAGAGGATCACCGGGCACGGCAGCTTCCTCAGCAAGGCCAGCAGCTCAAGGTGATCGCGCTCCTGGTACTCGAACCGGTAGCGACGCTGCGAGCTGCGCGTCGCGTGCAGGTACGGTGGGTCGCAGTAAACGAGTTCCCGGCCGCGATAGTCAAAGTCCGCCAGGTACCGGTGCGCGTGAGCATGCACCCGCTCCACCGGATACTCGCACTGGAACTGCTCCAGTGCCCGCTCATTGAGGTCGATGCCAATGTTGCGCAGTGCGGGGGGCTTGCGCTGCATGATCGCCCCGCCGCCGAGGTGACTCTCGATAAAGGTGTCGTGCGGGGGCATCAGGGCGATGATCGCCTGACACAGCCCCGAGGTCGCCTTGGATCCGAAATACGCCCCCACCGCCGCCGAACCTGTCCCTCCCGAAGATGGAACAGCAGCGTAGGATCAAATCGCTACGTTGTCAAGCATCCGTTCAATGTAGCGGGAGTGCTCGGGGGTGAGCAGTTACTTTCAAGCTATGCATTCACATATGCAGGAGACGACCATGACAGACACTTCGCTAGAGCAGATCAAAGGGTCCGGGTGGCTGAAGGAGGCCAACTTCATCGGCGGCAAATGGGTGTCCGCCGACGACGGACGCACGTACGAGGTGATCGATCCCGCCACTGAAAAGCTGATAGGCCGGATCCCCTGGGTGAGTGCCCAGGAGACGCACCGCGCCATCGACGCCGCTCAGGCCGCCTTCACCTCCTGGTCCCTGACGACGGCCGCTCACCGAGCAGAGCTGCTCCACCGGATGGCCAAAATCGTCCGTGATAACCAGGAAACCTTCGCCACCATGCTGACGCTCGAGCAAGGCAAGCCCCTGGCCGAGGCGCGCACGGAAATGAAGCTCGGCGCGGATTACATCCAGTGGTTCGCGGAAGAGGCGCGGCGCATCAACGGCGAAATCGTTCCCTCGCCCTGGAAGGACCGCCAGATCCTCGTTACGCGGGAGCCGGTCGGAGTCGTAGGTGCGATCTCACCCTGGAATTTTCCGTTCTCAATGCTGGCGCGCAAGGTGGCGCCGGCGCTGGCTGCCGGCTGCACCATCGTCATCAAGCCGTCGGAATTCACCCCGTACTGCGGCCTGTTGTACGCGGTCCTGGCGCAGAAGGCGGGCATCCCGGACGGCGTGATCAATGTTGTGACGGGTGAGGGTGCGGTGGTCGGCGGCGAGCTCACCAAGAATCCATTGGTCCGAAAGATCACCTTCACGGGCTCAACCCGGGTCGGCAAGCTGCTCTACAAGCAGTCCGCGGACACCATGAAGAAGCTCTCCATGGAACTCGGCGGCAATGCGCCCACCATCGTTTTCGACGATGCGGATCTCGACCTGGTCATCGAAAATGCGATTGCCGGCAAGTTCCGAAACAGCGGCCAGACTTGCGTCTGCACCAACCGGTTCCATGTTCAGGACGGTATCTATGATGCGTTTGCGCAGCGGCTGACCGAGCGCGCCAGAAAGATGAAGGTCGGTAACGGCTTCGAGGAGGGCGTGGAGCAGGGACCGCTGATCAATGAGGCAGCGGTGAAGAAGGTCGAATCACATGTTCAGGATGCGCGCGCCAAGGGTGCCCGGGTGTTGACGGGCGGCAAACGGCACGCCCTCGGCGCGACGTTCTTCGAGCCAACTGTACTCGCCGAGGCGACGCCGGACATGCTCATTGCGCATGAGGAGACCTTCGGTCCCATTGCGGCGCTTTTCCGCTTCAGGGAAGAGCAGGATGGAATCGATGCGGCGAATTCCACGGAGTTCGGGCTCGCAGCCTACTTCTACACACGCGATCTGGCGCGCACGTTCCGTGTCTCTCGTGCCATCCAAAGCGGAATGATCGGTATCAACGCCGGAGTCATCACGACCGCGGAGGCGCCGTTCGGAGGCGTGAAGGACAGCGGCATCGGCCGTGAGGGATCGACGCACGGTGTGGAGGACTACCTGAACTTGAAGTATCTTTGCCTCGGCGGGCTCTGAACGACACACCTTGGTCTGACAAGAGCGGACCCGGGAGAGGATACCCTCGAGGTGGCTGTGTGGATCATCTCGGCGGCCTTCTTCCGACAGGAGGTGTCTTCTCCGTTGCCTGCAAGTACGCCCACGGAAAGCGCGGGTGTTCGATGAGGCGATGGCAGATAAGTCCACAATGACAGTCCGGTCTGTCCTCGAGAATCACGATTTCCGGGAATTCAACACCATAGGTGAAGGCAGCGGGGGACAAGGGCATCTTTTGTATGCCGTCCTCGCTCAGTCAGCCGGTGTCCGAGACGTGCTGTTCGATCTTCCTCAGGTGATCGAGCGTGCCCGAGGGCGCGCTCATCCGCGTGTGGAATACGTCAGCGAGAAATTTTTTTTCTCAACCCCCTGTCGGCGTGCGAATGTTGCTTGATGATGACCGTGTGGCACGATTGGTCGGATGACGAGGCGGGGCTCATGCTCGAAAACGGAAAAGCGCGGGCGTCTCACGCGCAAAGCTGCTGCTGATCGAGGGGCTGCTGGATCCACAAGCACGCGAGGACTCGCGAGTTGATCTCGATGTCCAGAAGCTGGTGATGACCATGGGCCGGGGACGCACCGAGGAACAGTGCCGTGCGCAGGTGCGGGCAAGGAGGATGTCGTCTGTCGCGCATCATCAGCCTGGGTTCATTGGCATCGATTATCGAAGCCGAGGTCGATTGAGTCGCTCCCGCCGCAGATGCCTCGGGACGTCGTGGGTAGTGGCCGAGAGCAGGCAGTCCCGCTGCGATGAACACTTCCACCCGACGCTGCTGGCTCAGGATGGTCTTTTGGGACTTCGAGATCGTCGGTTTGAGCTTGCCATCCGTGTCCGGCATCGCCTGCACGAACGGCATGCCGAACGAACAGCGGTCCGCGCCGGCGGCATCCCGCGGTCTTTCCGGCTCGAAGGTGACGAATGTAAACTGGACGCTCTTTGCCTCGATGCGCTGCAAGGCCGGCAGCACCGCGCCGACCTGATAGGCGACCACAGTGAAGATGAGGAGGCCATACGGCGTTTCCTCATCGAGCGTATCGATGATCTGAACGCCGGCCCTCTCGCCCTTGACGGTGACGATCCGGTTATCGAGCCGCAACTGGTGGAGCCTGGCCGCGCGATGACGGTGACATCGTTGCCGGCGCGCGCCAGTTGGAGAGCTAAGGTGCTGCCGATCTTGCCGCAGCCGAGTACGGCGATCTTGAGAGGGGTGTTCGCATGACGAGTCCAGTCTTGATTAGGAATCACGGGCCGGGGCGACGCCCGAAGTCCTGTTACGTTCTACTCGCGGATTCCTGCCGCACGGTTGAATTTGACGCACCGATGGCCGATAGATGCATGAGTCAAGTCTCCACCTTCAGTGGAGACGAATACCTGCGACGCCGCTATGCTGGTAAAGCAGTGAAATTATCGTAGTATGATTGCCAAGAGGATGGGCAACCAGACACCTCAGGAAGGTTCTGGCCCATTACCGCCTGGATCGTGATGCGTGGCGGCCTTTGCCTGGAGCCTGGCGTGACGCAGTCATTGAACGCGATGCCATCTGCTGGGGTCGGAAAGTTTCCCGCGACATCATCGAAGCCGGTGTTCGCCGGTCCGTCATCGGCCACGTGAGCTACCTTGATCTCATCACTTTGATGGCCGATGGTCGGCCGAGCCGCGCCGTGCGATCTCCTGCACCAAAGCCCGACGCCCTTTCCATCCCGATCGATCCTGCTGCCGAAGTGTTCATGATCGAGCCGGAAGCGATCTCAAAGGTCACCGGGAGGTTGACATGACACTTCTCAACGATCAGCAGATCCACGATAGTCACGCTCACAATTGGCTGCGCGTTGCTCGGCGGCGTTGGAGGTAAGGTGGCATCATGAAGGCGGTGGTTGTCGGAAGCGGTCTCATCGGCATCACATCCGCCTACTTCCTGGCAAACAGGGGATGGGAGGTCACCGTGGTAGACCGACGGGACGGGCCGGGCCAGGAAACGAGCTTCGCCAATGGTGCATTGCTCACGCCGAGCATGCCCGAACCTTGGAACGCCCCGGGAAGCTGGAGAGTGCTGCTGCGATCTCTCGGACGCACCGACTCGCCGTTGCTGCTTCGAGTGCGGGCTGTGCCGGGCCTGAGTGGTTGGGGCCTCGGGTTCCTCAGGAATTCGAGCCCAGCCCGCTATGAGCGCAATACACGCAGGAACTCGGCACTCGCGCTTTACTCCCTTGCCGCTCTTCAGGCGCTCAGGCGAGACACAGGAATTGAGTACGGGCAGGCGCAAGTCGGAACGCTTCGGGTGTTTCGGGAGGCGGCGGCGCTCGAGCGCGCAGTGGAGTCCGCCGAGCGGCTTCGAGACGCTGGGCTTGTATTTCGGGCGCTCACACGCGATGAGGTCGTTGCGCTCGAGCCGGCACTTGCGCCGATCGCCCGGCGGCTCGCGGGTGGTATTCATTATCCGAACGACGAGACGGGCAACGCCCACACGTTCTGCCGAAATCTCGCCGAGCTCGCGCGGCGAGCCGGCGTCGAGTTTCAATTTGAAACGATGGCCTCCGAGATCGAAGTGCGTGCACGCAGAGTGATGGCCGTCATCTGCAAGGGGAAACGCCTCACTGCCGATCGCTACGTCGTGGCGGCGGGAAGCTACACGCCGGAGTTGCTCGCAGACGTTGGAATCGCCATACCCGTTCGGCCGGTGAAGGGATACTCGGTCACGTTCGATCGTCACAGCGAAGATCCGCCGTTGCGCATTCCCGTGGTGGACGATGGTTTCCACGCGGTCGTAGTGCCGATCGACAATGGCATTCGTGTCGCCGGTACGGCGGAGTTCGCCGGTTACGATCTTTCGCTGCCGGACGGGCGTATCGGCAATCTCTTTACCCTTCTCGGGCAGATTCTTCCGCAGGCGGAATTCGACCGGACCGCGGCCAGATTCTGGTGCGGACTGCGACCGATGTCGGCCGATGGGGTACCTATCATCGGGCCGACGCCGATCGAGAATCTCTGGGTCAACACGGGTCACGGACCTCTGGGGTGGACGATGGCCGTCGGATCGGGCCGGCTGCTCACCGACTTGATGGCCGGTGAGTCTGTGGATGTAGATGCGCGTGCTTATGCTCTGGCGCGCTTTTATGGCACACCGTGAGCATTCAGTGGCTTGATGGCGTTTCGGAACGACTAGGAGTGCGCGTGAACCGAGATGGCCCCAAAGACCTGGACAGCCGGACTGCCCGGATTTGCAGGACGAAGATGGCTGGCTGACGTCAATTGAATAGACGGTCCGCCGGGGCGGAGATCGCGGACCACAACTGATTCCATGCGCTGCGACGCCAGCGAAGCAACGGTCCGGACGATCGGCCGGCGCATCGCGTCGGCCGAAGAGCGCCAGTCATGCCAGGCGCAGGCGCGTGACCGGATCGAAGCGGCACGGCTGGATATGCCCCGCCGAGCCTGACGTGGGTGCGGAAGGCGCCGCAAGGGCAAAAAACCCGCGCTGACGTCGATTCGCCCTGCGAGCCACCCGAGGGTCCGGGGATCTCCGGTGGAACGACGGCGATCGGCGCTGATGCGGCGGCACTCGCGATACGCGAGGTGCGCGAGCGCAGCGGTGCGTCTTGCGGGCGCCTGAGCGAGATACAGTCGGGGCGACGTGCTAAGCTCGATTCGCACCAAGAGACGTAGGACCGCCGATGACGACCGACCGATTGACTCCATTGCTCGTGCATCGACCGTGGCTGCTCGCCGACGGCGCGATGGGGAGCAATCTGTTCACGCGCGGGCTGACGAGCGGAGAAGCCCCCGAACTCTGGAACACGGAGCATCCACAACGGATCCGGGAGCTGCAGCGCAGCTTCATCGAGGCCGGTGCCGACATCATCCTGACCAATAGCTTCGGCGGAAACCGGCATCGTTTGAAATTGCACAAGGCCGAAGGCCGGGTCGCGGAACTCAATGAGGCCGCAGCGGGGCTTGCTCGTGCCGAGGCGGATCGGGCGGGCCGCGTCGTGCTCGTCGGCGCCAGCATGGGGCCCACCGGGGAGATCCTGGAGCCGCTCGGACCGCTCTCTCCGGTCGAAGCGCAGGAGTCCTTCGCGGAGCAGGCAGCCGCGCTCGCGAGGGGCGGTGCCGACATCCTGTGGATCGAGACGATGTCCTCGGCCGAGGAAACCGAAGCGGCGATCGCAGGGGCGAGCCGCGCCGGGCTGCCGATCGTCACGACCCTGAGCTTCGACACCAACGGCAGGACCATGATGGGCATCACGCCTGCCGAACTCGCAGGCCTTGCCGAGAAACATCATTTGGCAGCCTGCGGCAGCAATTGCGGCGTGGGTTCGGCGGAATTGGTCGCCTCGATCGTCAATCTCGCAGCGGCGGCCGATCCGTCTGCGATCCTCGTCGCAAAGGCGAACTGCGGAATACCGCAATACGTCGACGGGGCGATTCGATTCAACGGAACGCCGGAGCTCATGGCCGAGTACGCCCGCCTCGCGCTCGATGCCGGTGCGCGGATCATCGGAGGATGCTGCGGAACCACGCCGGAACATCTGCGCGCGATGCGCCAGGCGCTCGAGACGCACGTTCGCGGGCCCAAGCCCTCGATCGAGATGATCGAGGCGCGACTCGGGGTCCTGTCGGCCGGAGCTACGGCGCAGCTGCGCGGCGAGATGGATCGTCAAGCCGGTGCCGCGCCCGGCGCGTCTCCACGCCGGCCATCGCGCAGGCGGCCGACTCAAGGCGAGCCCTGAGTATCCCGGGGGCGAATCCGTCGACGTTTGAAGTCGCTTTCCGGTGTTGCGTTGCACTATCACCCCCGGGTCGCTGCCGACGGCGCTAAAAGCCGATATATGGACTGCCCCTGCGTGGTGCTCGCGCTTCCGGCGACAAGCGTAGCGGATGGCGAGCCCCGGGCGCTGGCCAGGAAGGCATGCGGCTTTCGCTCTTTGAGCCGGGCACGAGGCCAGCAAATCGGCCCGATACCTCTGCAGACCCGCCGAATCGATTGACCGCCTTTGTGGATTGATCTCGGGGCGGTCGCGCGCTGCAAGAGGATGGCGCGCTGACGAGCATTTTCGACCATACCAACTTTGACAAATCCAGCGCTAGAGCCGAGTTATTGCAAAAACCACGGACACGACGTTTGCCCCGATTCCCAGGTGGAATGACCATTCGGATATATCCGCCTGCCACGACGACTCTCTCCCGCCTCGTATCGTCCAACAAGGCAGGGTAATGCTCGTCACCATATGCGCGCAGTCACTCAAGCGACTTCGTCGGGCCAGGTCTTGTGGCGTTGGTGCGTCAACTTTAGCGCTCCGATGATCGCCAAGCAGATGCCCGGCAGGCCCGTCGATGCGCTCAAAATATGCGAGCGTCTATTCATTGCGACTCCTTCCCATTGAATCGGAACGCCTCTCCCGCCATGTGCCAGCTGCCCGAGAAGCGCTATCCCTCCGTCCCAGTCCCGACCCTCACGGTGGCCAGGGCGGTCCCCCTCACAAGCGGGGGTAAACCCGATGCTTGGGTGGACTCGTGCACCGGAGCTGGTGGCTGCCCGCGGGTGAAACGGCGTTCGTGGCCCTCATTGGCGGATCATGGTCCCCGGACTGAGCATGGACAACATCGGGCACTTCCTGGACGCTGCAGCAAAGGTGGTGGATGGGACGTCCCCGGGGACGCTCGTCCCAAGCGGCTCCTTGCGTTCGGCTTCAGGAAGCCTTATGGAGCAGCGTATGCCATCCAGCTGGAAGTCCCATGCCGAGCATTCCGTACCGGACGACGTTCCTGGATTCCGAAACCCCCAGGGTTGCCACGAAGGTGAAAGAGAGCCGCGGCGGTCGGCGGCTGAATCTCGACCGCATGCCTTTGCACTGCCCGCCCCTGGCGGCGGGGTGGGGCGCCCTCATGAGCCGCGGTCGTGCCGGCTGCCTCATCTCGGTACGGCATCGGGAACTGGCCATATGCGCGGTCTTTGAGCTGAACGGGGCGGATTATGATCTGCACTATCACAGGGGCCGGTTGCTGCAAGCCGGGTGCAACAATGAGCAGCTCGCCGCGTTTCGGGGCGTCGGGGCGGCAGCGGAGAGCGTCGCGCTGTTCGACTCGGCGGAGCGTGCGGTCCTTCGGCTGTCACTCGACAGCACCCGCAGCGTCGCGATCAGGCCGGAGACCCTGGATGCGGCGAAGGCATGTTTTCCGGATCCCGCCCAATTGCTCGAGTTGATGATGATCGTCGCCTCGTACAACATGGTGAGCCGCGTACAGGTGGACCTCGGCATCGAGATCGAGGGAGCGGAGGCGGCCTGAGCCCGCCTCCCGAGCCATGTCCAGCAAAACCGACACGCTCGCCGCGCTGATCGACAGCACGACCACGGCTTTTTCCGAAGCGGGCTACGAGGGTGCCTCGCTGTGCGACATCGCTGCGGGCGCCGGCGCTCCCCTCGGCAGCATCAACAGGTACTTCGGCACGAAAGCGGATCTTTTCATCGCGGTCATGGCGCAGTTGTGGCGGCTGGCCGAGGCGGATCGTGCCCGCATCCTCGCGGAGCGACTTGTCGCCAACGGTGGCCGGGCTGATCCATGGTGCAGCTCTTGATTAGATGGGATAACTTGAAAGGGTCTATGAATGGAATTCATGAATGCCGCGCGCCAATTTCGATGATTTGCCGGCCTTCCTGGCCGTCGTGCGAGAGGGCAGCCGCACGGGTGCCACCGCGAAGCTCGGGATCTCGCAATCGGCGCTCAGTCGCGCCGTCCGCAGGCTGGAGGCGAGGCTCGGCATCCGATTGCTCACCCGCATGACACCCGGAGCCTCGCGCCGACCGAGGCCGGCCAGCGCCCGCTCGAGCGACTCGCGCCGCATTTCGAGCAGATCGAGACGGAGCTCGACGGGCTTACTGAGCTACGTGACAAGCCGGCGGGAGCGATCCGAATCACAGCCGGCGAGCATGCGGCGCACAACGTGCTGTGGCAGGCCCTGGCGAAGTTCCCGCCACGCTACCCGGACATTCATGTGGAGGTGAACACCGACTGCGGATTCACCGACATCGTCGCGAAGCGCTGTGACGCGGCTGTACGGATCGGTGAGCAGGTGGCCAAGGACAGATGGCCGTGCGGATCGGGCCGGCACGGATTCGCTGCGTGCCAGGGCCCGGGCTCATGCGAGCCGAACTGGTCGAACGGGCGCTGTCTCAAGCAGCTTCG
The DNA here is from genome assembly GCA_021805865.1 of Pseudomonadota bacterium. Taxonomy (GTDB): domain Bacteria; phylum Pseudomonadota; class Gammaproteobacteria; order Steroidobacterales; family Steroidobacteraceae; genus 13-2-20CM-66-19. The sequence goes on along the minus strand of JAJZDX010000015.1, from coordinate 102,409 downwards.
CTCGTCATCGGTCCGACGTACCGCGACAGCGGTCTGATCAATCGCCCTCGCAGTACCTGCTCTCGCGCGTGAGCGACCCACCCGCCGGCACGGCCAGCGGCAAAGACGCACGTGAACGCCTCGCGCGGGAAGCCAAGCGCTTCGAGAAGGAGCGCGGTGTAGAACTCGAGGTTCGTCTGCAGCGGGCGCCCTGGCTTGTGGCGCGCGAGAAGCTTGAGAGCGGCGTGCTCGACCGCTTCCGCCAGCTGCAGTCTTTCCGGATCGAGCCCGCCGGACTGCGCCAGCATCTCGAGCGTTCCCTTGATGGCGTCCGCACGTGGATCCCGTACGCGGTAGATGCGATGCCCGAAGCCCATGAGGCGCTCACCCCGGGCGAGTGTGGTCTCGAGCCACAGTTCCGCCGCGGCGGGCAGACCTACGGCGTCGAGCATATCGAGTACCGGCCCGGGTGCGCCGCCGTGCAGGGGGCCCTTGAGTGCGCAGAGCGCGCCTACCAGTGCGGCGGTCAGGCCGGCGTGGGTGGACGCGATGACTCGCGCTGCGAAAGTCGAGGCATTGAGCCCATGATCGCTCGCACTGACGAGGTATCGATCGAGCGCGGCGACTTGGGCCGGGCTCGCCGGCTGGACGTGCAGCATGCGCAGCATATCGGCAGCATGAGACAGGGCAGGATCAGGCGGGATCGCATCGAGCCCGCGTGCGAGGCGAATCACGGCCGGGGTCAGCACGGCGGGCGTGGCGACGAGACGCAGTGCGGTAATCAGGCCGCTTCCATCCTCCAGCCGGCTGAGAAGCGATCGGATGCAGTCCACCGGGGGAAGCCCGAGCAGGTGCGCGTCCACTGCGTGCACCAGCTCGAACACCGCCGCTCTTGCCTGACCCAATTCCGCGCCGAGCCGGTCCACGGCGCCGCATTCGGGGAAGAGCGTCGCCCAGAGAAGGGTCAGCACATCTTCATAGCGGAAATGCGCGATCAGATCATCGAGCGACCGACCGCGAATGATGAGCCGCCCGGCCTCGCCGTCCACATCCGACAGGGCGGTCTCAGCCGCGATGACATCGTCCAGACCACTCATGGAAGTACTGCCTCATTCGCCTCGGCTGGGCTACGCTATACCTTGCATAATTGACGTCAATCTTGATCGATTCGATCAACAAGAGGGCGCATGGGCTGGTTGACCGCCGCTGAAGCTCTGAAGGTCCTGGGCGTACGGCCGCAGACCCTGTATGCAAATGTCAGCCGTGGGCGGATTCGCGCCAAGCCCGATCCGAAGGAGGCACGCCGTGGCCTCTATCACGAAGGCGACGTGCGCAAGATCGCACGCAGCCGCGCCGGCGCGCGCAAGGCGGAGCGCGTGGCGGCCGCAGCAATCGAGTGGGGCGATCCGATCCTGCCGTCAGGGATCTCGACCGTCGCGCAGGGCCGCCTCTGGTATCGAGGCCTGGACGCGGTCGAGCTTGCCGAGGAGCAAACGCTCGAGGATGTGGCGATCCTCCTGTGGCAATGCGGCACCGTCAGCTTCGCCGGTGAGCCACGGCCGGCAGGAACGAGCCGATCCATGCGCCCGCTGGATGACAGCTCGAATTCCACGCCGGTGTTGTCGAAGATGTTTACCGCTGTTGCCGATCGGGCGGGCCGCGACCCGCCCTCACACGGATGCGCGCCGGCCGTATTGCGCGGCGAGGGGGCACGGGTGATGGCCGCGCTCGTGGGCTCGGTCGTCGGCCCAGGTGAGGAGCGCCCGCTGCACGAGCGGCTCGCTGCGGCCTGGCGGTGCAGGCGGGCTGGGGATGTCCTGCGTCGAGCACTGGTGCTGCTCGCAGACCACGAGCTCAACGCGTCCACGTTTGCCGTACGCGTGGCCGTCTCGACCGGGGCATCGCTGGCGTCGGGCGTTCTGGCAGGCTTGGCGACACTGAGCGGACCTCTGCATGGTCGGGCGGCGGCTGGGGCGGTTGAGTTGGTTCGGGCGGGAAGGCAGCATGGCATGCAGGCGGCGGTACGTGAGCGGCTCACATGCGGCCGGGAATTGAGCGGTTTCGGTCACCCTCTTTATCCGGAGGGGGACGTGAGAGCGCACGCGCTGCTTCGCGCAATTGACATACCTGCCGAGTACCGGGAGCTGCGCGCGGCCGCAGAGGAGCTTGCCGGGGAGCGGCCGAACATCGACTTCGCGCTTGCCGCCATGACGTCCTGCTGTCGGCTGCCTCCCGATGCGCCACTCGTGCTCTTTGCGCTCGCGCGCACCGTCGGTTGGCTGGCCCACGCTTTGGAACAAATCTCAGGCGGGCACCTGATTCGCCCACGTGCCCGATATGTCGGTCCGGCGGTTGGAGCCGGAAACGAATCAAATGAAGCGACAGCCGCGATCGGACGCCCGGACCGGGTGATTCCGTAGCGTCTTTCCGAGAGCAGCCGATCGCTTTGTCGCGGGCGCCGGGCGAGCCCCAAAGAGTGACTGCCACTTCACGCCGCCGGAATTTGAGCCGCGTTGCAAAACTCCGCGGATGGCTGCGACCAGGCGGTCGGGTCGATCTTTCTGCACGAAGTGCGAAGCGTCATCGAGCATCTCGGTCTCGTGTAATGGCAGACGCCCTTGCCGGCGGTGCATTCGGCGGGACGGAGTCCCGGCTCCTCGCGGCGCCGCCCGGAGAATCTGAGCGGGCACGTGCGATAAGCGTGAGAGGTGAGACTCGATCTCGTCCAGCCGGCGCTGCGACTTGCGGATGTGCCGGGGAAACACCCAGGTCGGGTAGCGGGCGGAGCGATCGGGGAAGGCTTCAACGTAAGCCTCGAGGAGTGCTGGTGTCCTCTTGGCGTTGTGCCAAAGGCCGTACGGCACGATTTTGCTCGCAAAGAAGTTCCGCCGGGTTTGGAGCCAGTGGCCGAGCGGACGGCCGCCCAGGACCGACGAGAACAGGGGCTGAGGCGTCGAGGCCTTTCACGCCCGGCTGTCCATGATGACGATGCCACGGATGTTCCGCGGGTGTCCAACCGCGTAATGCATTCCGACGGAACCACCCCGGTTCCTGCACGAGGAGGACGAATTCCCCGAGCCCCCAAAGGCTCGATGAGCGCCGCGATCACAGAAGCGAACTGGGAGGTGAGCGGCCCCCGGCGGTTTCCATCACCGCGCAGCCGGATGTCGGCCGGCCCGACCGACCATACCCAAGACTGGCTGTGCGTAGGCTGGCATCGGTTCGCGAAGCTGTATAAGGCTCAGCCAGGCGAAAGCCTCTATCGCCGAGCAGGCGGAACGGGAAGCGCGTGGAGCGGATCTGAGACGCCGCCTGGCCCGACCGAGCGAGGCAAATCCGACCGCTGAGAAGCGCGAACCGGATGGAAGGTCCTGAGGGATCGAGGCCGTGCGCGTGCTGTTGGGAACCGCTGAGCGCAGGGCCAAGTCTGGATGCTAACGGGAGCGGCGCGTAGTACATCGGGTAAATCCGCCGATCTCGATCGAGCACTTCCGTGCGCTTGCGACCGAGAGACGATTCAGCGCTGCATCCATCCTGTTCCGGGCGATGCGTTCTTCCTCTCGGGCGTGTTTGGTCTGCCTGGACCTCAGAGCGCGCCGCGCGTCGGCCAGGCGCTTCTTCTGCTTGAAGGCTTCGCTCTCCAGGCCCTCCCTCTGCCTGGCTCGATAGGCTTCAATGCGCGCGCGGGTGAGGCGCCCGATGTCGCTCGAGACCCGAGGGCTTTGCGGTGCGATGAAGTTGGCCTCGGCGCCTTTCCGCGCCAAGGTCAGGGCATTTCCCTGGAGCGCCGGCCGCGGCCGAGTTTTTCACGCTGAAGGTGTCTGCGCTGTTTTGCCCGGTTTCCACAGGATTCCATCGAGCACCAGCGACGGCGGCGGCTGCGTGTCGTATCAATGAACAGCCAGCCGCAGCCGCGGTCGTCGGCGCATTGGCCCACTCGATCCAGCTCGTCCGATGTCAACAGGTCGGCGGCGGAGCGGGTGAGCGGCCACAGTGCCCAGTCGAGGTCGATGGCTTGCCACGACCAGACGAAGCCGTCGCTGGCGGGTGTCACCGCAGCAGCCGACAGGGAGAGCGCTAGAAACCGGTTCAGTTCGGCGACGTCGCCTGCAACCGGGGTTCGGCGATGAGCGATTTCAGCGAAGGTCCGGTAGCAAACCTCGCGCAAATTCACCAGCCGAGTCATCGCCTCGCCGGCCGTCTTGGGCTCCTTGGCGGCAAGCGCGTTGAGCTCCGCCGAGGCTTGCGGTCCAAGCAGCCCGACCTCACGACCCCACGCCACCAGGTCGGAATAGTCCTGGATATGCTCGACCGGATGCTCGCTCGCGTGCCAGTCGACCGTGGCATTACAAAGCTCAAGACATAGCCAGCGCTCGCGAAGCCGAAGTGCGCCCCGATATCGCGCAAGTTCGCTCATATAACCAGTTAAATAGTATTGACCAGTTAAATCGATGCCCGTATTATAACCTTTATAATCTATAAAACAGGTTACTCGTGAGCCAATCCCAATTCACGGCCAAACCGTCGGCGCCGCTGCGCGCGGCCGCAGCGTGCTCGGGCCCCGCCGGCCAGGCAGTCGTGGATACGGCTCAACCCCGGTGGGCGCACATCGCGGCCCCGGCGGCTGTCGCGCTCGCCGCCGTCTTGTGGGGTGCGTCGTTCACGTTCGGGAAAATCGTGCTGCGGCAGCTCGACCCGATACAGACGGTCCTCTGGCGATTCATCCTCGCGGCACTGCCGTTTTCCGCGGTGCTTCTGTGGCGGCGGGAGAGGCTGCGACTCACCGATCTGCCGCAATTTCTGCTGGCGGCCTTTTTGGGCGTTCCGGCTCTGATGCTGCTGCAGTACATCGGATTGAGCATGACCGCGGCTGCGACGGCAGCTTTGCTCATAGGCACCTTTCCGGCAGTGGTCGCCGTGGCCGCGGTCACGATCCGCCATGAGCGTCTGGGCGCTGCCGGCTGGGGCGCAGTACTCGCATCAAGCGTCGGCGCGGCAATGATTGTGGGTCTGGCGCCGAGCGCAGGCGGATGGATGGGGCCCGCCCTGATACTGCTCTCGATGGTTGCCGCGGCGGGATGGGTGCTGACGTGCAAGCAGCTGATGGTTCGATACTCGGCGCTCGCCACCACTGCCTATACCATGCTGCTCGGGACCCTGATGTTGCTTCCCTTCGATGCCTTGAGCAGCCAATCCATGAGGGTCATCATGCACGTGGATGCCTCGACGTGGGTCGGGCTCGTGGGCCTTGGCGTGCTCTGCACGTTCGTGGCGTTCTGCCTCGCGAATTGGGGCTTGCGGCACATGCCGGCCTACCGGGCCGGAATTCTCAACAATCTCGAGCCTCTGATCGGCGCGCTGCTCGGAGAGGTGATCCTGCACGAGCGGGTGAGCGGACTTTCCTGGCTCGGGGGTGGCCTGATTCTTCTGGCAGCCGTGACGGTGTCGCTCTCGCCACTGAGGGAGCGCGCGCGAGCGCGCTAGCGAGCCGGGCTTCGCTCGCGCGCATGAAGATGGCGCCACGCCGGATCCGTTCCGGCCGGTACCGAAATGTCCCGCCGACTCTGGATCGTCGAGGTATCTGCAGCAGCGGCCGTGGTTTTCCGCCTAGCCGTGAAAATCCTCGACCGTGAGCTCGATCGGCGTGCCGTGGGGCGTGCGGCGTGCGCCCAGGCGCTGCTGTGGCGATCGATGGCCTGTGTATCGCTCAGGCCTCTTTCAACGATCATCCGTTCGAGCATCGCCTGCCAGTGGCGGTAATAGGTTTCCCCCGTATCGGGGTCGCCGGCGGCCTGCGCCCGCTCGATCTCCTCGGCCAGCATCGCCGCCCATTCGCGCCATTGGAACATCCCTGCGCGGTGAAGCGCCAGGGCCATGGCGAAGGACTGCGCCTCCCAGGGCTCGCGCAACGGTGGTCCCTCCTCATCGCACGGAATCCCTGCAAAGTCGGTGTCGAGCGCGCTCATGCCGGGCCAGATCAGGCTCGAACGCCCCGATCGAGACGCTGAGCGCCGGGTCGGGGTCCGCGCCCCACAACTGCAGGCCGGAAAATTCGACCGTGTACAGCCACCGCGGGTCCTCAGCGGCGCCGATCGCGGCGGTATCGGAAAAGACGTGACATCCGCGTATCGCCTCGATCACTCCCTCCTTACCGCGGGCATAGCGTGGCAGGCGGGTGTGGGTCTTGGGATTGAGGTTCAGGGTGCGGACGCGGTCACCGGGCTTGAAGCGTGCGGGCGCCGGCGCCGGGTGCTCGAAGCTGGACCGGCGGATATTCGCGACATTGGCCGCTGTCATGATGCGCGGCCGGCTGTGCGCCGGGCGCAGCGACCTGCCTGCTGCGATCTCATCGGCACCGACGACACCCGCGCGCTCCAGGCCCCTCTCGAGACCCATCAGCCATCTGGCGTAATAGGACGCAGTCAGATAAGTCGCCGGCGGAAGGCTCGCGATCATGGCGCGCCCGCCGTCGATGGTCCAGAGGCGCAGGAACCCCGCGGCTCGATAAAGGGACATCACCCGGCCTTTCCAGGGCGAGTGGAACACGGTCTCGTCGGCTTCAGGCCCGATCGGGCCGAAGCCGTGCATGCCGCCCATGTCGTGGATCGAGTTCATGGCGACTTCACGAGACCTGTGCCGATCATGCTGTCGCGCGTAACGAGATCGGCGAGCCGCTCCTCGCTCCAGCCTTCGGTGCCGGAAGAGCGCATCGGCAACACCAGGCAGCGTGTCGCCGCGGTCGAGTCCCAAACCCGGATCCGGGTGTGCGCCGGCAACTCGACTCCGAACTCGGCCAGCACGGCGCGCGGCTCGATTACGGCGCGGCTGCGATAAGGCGCCGATTTGTACCAAACCGGCGGCAGACGCAGCACCTCCCACGGATAGCACGAGCCCAACGTACACACGACCATGTTATGGATCCGGGGCGTGTTCTCCACCGCAATCAGATGAGCTCCCACCGGGCTCGAAAAGCCCAGAGAGTTGGTGGCGTCGGCAAGGAGCCGCGCCTCGAACTCAGGATCGGTCCAGGCGCGCGCCACGATGCGGACGCCGTTGCGCGCGCCGATTTTCGTCTCGAACGCATCGACGATGCGATCGAGCACATTTGGATCGACATAGCCCTTCTCCGTCAGGATGGTCTCGAGCGCGCGGACCCGGGCCTGCATCTCTGCAAGTTCCGAATGGTCGGGTGGCCGTCGTGAGGGTCCCGATCCTCGTTCATGGCTCGAGCTTGTCTCCTTCTCATGCGGTTGGCAAGCGGAGCGTGCCCGAGCACGCAAGGGGCCGGAAAGGGCGCGCGGCGTGTGATGAAGGGTCGGCAACCGGGGGCGCGCCGCCGACGCGCTCACTCCGGTCGGACCGGCTGTCCGCATGTTGGCACTGCCGGATGGAGTGTCGGTCAGGTGCTCTGCTCGAAGGCCGTGCTGCGCGCAAGCGCCTCCCAAGCCTCGAGGTCCTCGAGCAGCGCCTCGGCATGGTTGCGGACGGCATCGACTGCGTCGGCGCCGAGCTGCAGCCTGAGCGGCGTGTTGGGAGAGTCGAGCGCCGCCTCGATCGCGGCGGCCGCTTTTTTGGGGTCACCGGACTGCGCGCCGTCCATGCGGCGTGCGAATTCGCGGGTTCCGCCAACGGCATCTCGATACGCCTCGATCGCCGGCATGTGGCGCAGCGCCGCTCCCGCGAAGCCCGTCCGGAACTGGCCGGGCTCCACGATCAGCACCTTGAGGCCGAAGGGCCTGAGCTCCTGCGCCAGCGCCTCGCTCGCGCCTTCCAGCGCGAACTTGGCTGCCGAATACGCGCCGAACCCGGCGACTGAAAGCTGGCCGCCGAGGCTCGAGATGTTGACTATTGCGCCGCCTCTCTGAGCTCGCAGTGCCGGCAGCGCGGCGCGGATGACGTTCATCGCTCCGAAGAAGTTGGTCTCCATCAGCGCGCGAAGCTGCGCCTCGGGAGTCTCCTCGACCGCACCCACGATGCCGTAGCCGGCGTTGTTGATCAGCACATCGATGCGACCGAAACGCCGCCGGGCGTCCGTCACAGCCCGCTCCGCGTCCCCGGGAGCCGTCACGTCCAGCTTCTCCACCAGCACGCGATCGGGAGCCATCCGCTGCAACGGCTCGAGCTTGGCCAGTGTTCGGGCCGTGGCAACGACGTTGTAGCCACGCTCGAGGGCATGCAGGGCGAAGGCCATGCCGAAGCCGGACGAAGTGCCCGTGATGAACCAGGTGGGACTAGTCATTGCCGTTCGCTCCCAAGGTTGGCTGGTGTGTTGTGGATAGATCTTCGCGGAGCCGGCATGATCCAATCAGCTACTAAATTCTGGAGTACGGGTCGGGGCGCACAAAATATGCGATCTATTTCATCACTGCAGCGCGATATTCTGCTCCACCTGCCTGTGATGACGGGCGGTGCCCGACTGGGTGGTTTTGCTGCGGCCGCCGCATCCTTGAACATGAGCGCGTCCGCAGTCAGCCATGCCGTGCGCGCCGTCGAGGACCGTCTCGGTGAGCCTTTGTTCGCCCGCACCACTCGCAGCGTCTCGCTCACGGAGGCTGGACGGCGCTTTCTTGCCGGCGTCGGACACCGGCCCTGGAAGACATCGAAAAGGCCGTTGAGACACGCACCGTGCGGCGCGGGGAGGTCACCGGCTGCTGCGGGTCAACGCCTCCCCCGCCTCGCCGTCCTCATGGCCCTGACGCCCATTCTGGCGAGCCTTGCACAAACCCATCCGCGCGGGGTGGTCGAGGTCCATACGAACGATGCCTTCGTGGACATCGTGGCCGAAGGGTTCGATGTCGGGGTCAGGCTGGGAGAAGCCGTGCAGCAGGACATGGTGGCAGTCCGGATCATGCCGCCTTCGAAGCCATTCTCGTGGCCGCACCGCGCTGCCTTGCCGCTCGCGGCACGCCCGTGTCTCTGGCAGAGCTGAGTCACCAGAACTGCTTCGGGTTTCGGCTGCTCGGCGGGGGCAGCCCTTTGCGAGCGGGATCTGGTGGACGGTGCTCGCGAGATGTCCGTGAAGACGAGCGGCACGGCCGTGATCATCGACGTGACGCTGGCGCGCGACCTTGCCCTGGCGGGCATCGGGATCGCCTGTCTCTTCGAGCCGCTCGTGCGGAAAATCCTCTGCGCGAGCCGCCTGCTGCGGATCCTTCCTCAGAGCGGGTTGCAGGAAGAGGGGCTTTTTCTTTACTTTCCGAAGAGGGCGTCCCTGGCGCCGAAGCTGCGTGCATTCATCGACGCCGCACGGGCCTGAGTCTCGATCTCCGCGGCACTTCGGCGATGTGCCGCAAGTGTGTCGAGCCCGACGTGAATGATCCACGATCCGAGCCTCTGCCGATGCATCCGGGATGGGCTGGCCGGCGGCGGGTTACCCCGGGAAGGAGCGGTTTCCAGGCGCGAGAAGCTCAAACCATCCCGCCAGGACCGGAACTCGCAAATCGGGGGAGCGGTGACCCGCTGAGATTTCCACGACACCCGCGAAGGGATGGGACATATGGTGCAGATACGGAACAGTCATGCTGGAATAATTAAAATTATATAAATCAATCGGACAAATGTCGTACTTGCACGACATTCGTATTAAGATACCGCCTGCCTAGTGTTTGCGACGCGTGGGATGTAGCGAGTCATTCCGTTCAATCCGCCTCGGGGGTGAACGCAACCACGCCGAGCAAGCGCGCGATGAAGAGTGTCTGACGCCGTTGGCGCCCGAGAGTCGCCTTGCCTGGGACTCCCGGTGAATTTGCCACGGCACTGACCCAGGTTTCGCCAGAGGGCGACAAAGGACATGAGTCGGCATTCATCAATCATGGACCATCGTGTTGGCACGTGCCGCGGAAGCAGCAGACCCGCTGTCGGAATCCGCAAGCTGCAATGCATCCATCTGCAGGCCGCGCAGCGCCTGGCGGTCATCACGGCTCGCCGCACTCAGAATCCGGCCCCAGAACAAGTCCGAGTGATCCCATCGCGGGCGCAAATCCCAATGGTGGAGTTCCGGAATGCGCTGCAGATGGCTCAGGCTGAGGGTCGCCACGATTCCTGCGACCTCCTCGGACATCGCCAGCAAGGCCGCGGCGAGGCGGCTGTCCTGCTGCGCGGTCCTCCAGGCAACGATGAGCGCGTCCCGCGTCAACTCCACTGCCCGCCTGCGCAGGAACAGGCGCGCCGAACCGGGCGGGTCGCCCCGCCCCGCCCCGAGGCCTCATTCCGTGCTCGCCGCCACCATGGCGCGTTGGGGAACCGGATGTCCGCGAGCAGAAACGGGAAGCGGCTCGCACGCCGGCGGGCCGCGGAATCCAGATTCACCCACGGGTTCCGGTGCATCCGCACCATCTCGGGCGTTCTGCGCCGATCGCTTTCACGCGCGGCCTCAGACACCGCCACGATGAGCCGTTCGTTGAATTCTCGAACGAGCTCGAGGCAGGGTGCGCCGATCCACGAGGGGGCCGAAATTGAAGGGGCCGTTGAACAGCCCGAGCGTCTTCTGGATTGTCTGGACACATTCGGTCGTCCTGGATGGGGGAGCCATTTCCCGTCGCGGCGCGCCAATCGCAATGTGCCGGCCTTTCGCGATTTTAGATCAAAACTCCGACTTGACATACATCGCGGGCAATGAGGAAGGAAAGCAATGGACACCACGACCGATGAAGCTGCGCTTCGCGACTCGAGGCGCCACCAACTTGCATACAAACTGATGACGTACAAGGTGCGCACGCGAACGATCTCGGCAATGACGGGTCTGTCTCCCGAACAGCAAAGGAATCTGCGCCAACGCTGGGGCATTACCGAGCGGATGCGTCCTCGTGGATCCTCCCCGGTCTCCTTGTCTCGATTTACCTGCTCGACGCGGGCGCGAAGCGACGGCGTATCGCTCGCGGCGATCTGCCGCGCTTACGGCCTGTTTCTGCCGCAAGCCGTCGCAGAAATCTCCCAACGCGCGCCCTTGAGCCTGGAGCTCGCCGAGCGCCTGTGCCAGGCCTATGAGACCTTCTGCGCGTGCTTCCCGCATGGCAGGCTTCAATTCGAGAGTCTGCTCAACTTCGTTCTCGGGATCACCAGGAACGAGGTCATCGGCCTTGGCCAGTGCGCGTTCTGCAGCGCCACGGTGCTCATCGACCGGCTGGACTCGCGCCAGCCGACATGCGGCCAGTGCCGGAGCGCGAAGGCGGCGACGCGTGGCTCGACGTGACGGCCCGCTAGCGCGGGCGGGGCGCGCCTGAAGTGATTCGCGAGCGCGGGCGGCATCTGTAAAGATATCCGGGCCGTCGGCTGATCGAGCGCGTCCGCCCGCCCGGGGATGGCGGGCGAAGTTTCGGCCGACCTCGCGGCAGCAAAAGACTCGGGATCCCGCGGTCGGGGAAAGCCCGTGTACAAGGCCCCGCACTTGCCCGTATCGGCAGCACAACGAAACGTCCAAAGCGGTCTGGCCCCTGCATCGCCGCGCCTCGAGCGTGCCAACGGGAGCGGCTTCGTCCCGCAGTATATGCATTGGCGTTCCCGCCCCGTCCGTCTCCAACGAAGAGGAGAGCCCACGTGATCCGCAAAGCCAAGGCGCTCAGGCGCGGCGCCGGCCGCACAGGCCCAGGCGAGCTGTCGAGCGATTCCGATGCCCTGGCCGCCACACCGTACTCGTTCAAAGACGCGCTTCGAGAGCGAGAAGGGCACGAACCCCGAGGAGCTGATTGCGGCGGCGCACCCCGTCTGTTTCACCATGGCCCTCGCCTTTCAGCTCGAGCGGGATATTCGGTCACGGAGCTTGCTACCGAAGCCGTGGTAGCGCTGGAGCCCGAAGGCCGGGAGTTCAGGATCCGTCGCGCGGCGTTGACACTGCGCGCGAGTGCCCGAGCCGGCCGGCCGGTGATGCGGAAAGGAACTGCCCGGTGCCGAAGCTTCTCAAGGCACAGATCACGCTCGACACGGCGCTCGTCTGAGAATGTCCGCTGCGCTAAGATGCTCCGCCTGCCTCCACAGCGCACAAGCGCCGCGCCAACCAACCGAGAGGAGCCTCGCGATGGACAAAGAAGCCAGAAAGACCGCCACTCTCGATACGCCCTCCGGCCTTTCGCCGGAGGCGATCAGGGACATTCCGCCGGCGCTCACCGCTTTGCTCGCGGATGCCTTCGCGCTGTACGTCAAGACGAAGAATTTCCACTGGCACATGTCAGGTCCGCATTTTCGCGACTATCATCTGCTGCTCGATGAGCAGGCGACGCAGATTTACGAGATCACCGATTCCATAGCCGAGCGCGCGCGCAAGATCGGCGGTACGACGCTGCGCTCGATCGGACACATCATGAAGCTGCAGCGGCTGCGTGACAATGACGCAACGTTCGTCACGCCTCGCGACATGCTGTCGGAGCTGCGGGACGACAACAAGCAGCTCGCGGCTTCCATGCGTCAGCTCCATGGTGTATGCGACGAGCATGGGGATGTCGCCACGGCCAGCCTGCTCGAGGTTTGGATCGACGAGGCGGAGCGCCGGACGTGGTTCCTCTTCGAGGCGACACGCCACGCGGAATAGCCTGAGCGCCTCACGCGTCTTCCCGTCCGTGATCGCGCATCCTGGCGATCGACCGCTGCTGCGATCCGCGGCCCGTGTCAGGAGATGGACACCGCCGCCGTAACGCGTCGATATCCCCCGGGGCGGAAGAAGAGGATTCCGGCGATCAGGCCGCCAATGCCGACGATCCGGGTGGTCGAGTTGAACGTCGAGATCGCGTAGATCCCCAATGTCATGAGCGCAATCGCGCTGAGGGCGGGCGCAACTGCATATTGCAGGAAGATCGCGGGTGCTTCCCGATAACTGTTCCTGTACAGCCACGCGCAGACGAGACCCGCGATCCCGTAATAGTAGGAAACTTGCACTGCGATCGCGTTGACCGAATCGACGAGGATGGAGTTGACCGACGGCAGGAAGCTCGAGGCGAAAATCGCGGCGAGACCGACCGCGAGCAGCAGGTACATCGTGCGTACGGGCGTGACGGTGCGTGCGTGCACCTTTCCGAAGTAGCCGGGCAAGGCCCGGTCGCGTCCCATGGCAAACAGCGTTCGCGAGAACTGCAACATCGTCGTCTCCAGCGTGGCGATGCTGGAGAGGATCAGCGCAAGCGCGGCGGCGTAGCCGCCCATCCTGCCCAGGCCGGCCGCGATCGCGACGTCATAGATCAGGTTGTCGGAAAAGCCCGAAGCGTCGCGAAGCGAGAACAACATCAGCGTCGCCGCCGTGAACGCGACGAACGAGGCAATCGTCACGAGCACGCTCAGGAAGCCGCCGTTGCCGGCGGCATTCGGGCGGTCGTTGCGGGTCTCCTCGGAGAGATTCGCGGTGACATCCCATCCCCAATAGAGGAACACGACGATCAGCGCGGAGGATGCGAAACTCGCGCGCGAGTATTGAAAACCGAACCAGCCCCAGGAGAACGGATTGATCGCGTGCCCGGTCGCCGCGCGTACGAAGGCGGCAAGGGAGATCGCGAACAGGATCAGCAGCTCGATCGAGCTCATGACGACCTGCACTTTGCTGGTGATCTCGATTCCGGCGATCAGGACGAGCCCGATGCCGACGAACCAGATCGCTCCGATGCCGGTCGTGAGCAGCACGTGGCTCGCGAAAGAAGGATCGACGAGATCGATCGTCGCGGTCCCGAGAGGCACGCTGCCGGTGACCATGAAGACCATCGATGCGACCAGGAGCGCCCAGCCGGAGAAGTAGCCGGGGAGCTTGCCGAAGCCGATCTTGGTCCACTCGTAGGCGGCGCCGGCGCTCGGGAACTTCCGGTTGAGGCCCTTGTAGGCGAGCGCGACACCGAGCATCGGCAGCGCAAAAACCAGTACGGCATTCGGCGAGAAGAACCCGGCAGTCGCCAACAGGCCCGAAATCGCGACCGCTATCGAGAAGCCGGGCGCGCTGCCGGCCACGCCCATGATGATCGACTCGAAGAACGAGAGTGAGTTGGCTTTCAGCTTGTCGCTCATACGTACCTGGAAGTGCTCACGATGGTGTTCGGACGCGGAGCCTCGGGCGGTCGCCACGGCCAGGCTCGTGCCCGGGATCTGTTCGTTTGCTGTGCAGTCTCTGCTGCCCGGGTAGGCGTAGGGGTCGCCTGTGCCTATCTTACCTGTCCGTCATATGCGTGTCGCGGCACCCAGGGGTGAGATTTCGCCGCCGCGGCCCGGCAATGCCGCCGATACTCCGCGGGCGACAGTCCGAGCTCGCGATGGAAGATGCGACGAAATGAGGTCGCATCGCTCACCCCGACATCCTGCAGGATCTGCTCGATGCTTCGAGCGCCCGCGGCAAGTTGCTCGCGGACGATCTCGATCCGCTTCAACTGAAGGAATTTGCGCGGTGTGATGCCGTAGGCTTCGCGGAACCTGCGGTGAAATGAGCGCAGGCTCATGTTGCAGTGGCGTGCCATGTCCGCCGAGGTCGGCGCCGACCTCAGGCGGTGCTCGATCCACTGCTCGATGTCGGGCAGAGCGCCGCGCCCGAGCGGGGCGGCGGCGAGTCTGAGCGCGTAAAGCGACTGGTGCTGGCGTGCGCTGTCCGCGAGCATCATCTGTCCGAGGCCCCGCGCGGTCTCGAGCGAGCTCGTCGCCGCAACGATGTGCAACCCGAGGTCCACGGCTGCGAGATAACCCCCGGCGGTGATCACCTCCCGCTGATCACAGACGATCCGGCGCGTGTTCCAGGCGACCTGCGGGTAGCGGGCCCGGACCTGTCTGGTCCAGCTCCAGTGCGTCGTGGCCTCCCGGCCGTCGAGCGTGCCTGCCTCCGCCAGCGTCAGGGCGCCGAGGCAGGCGGACGCGACGATGCCACCGTGGGCGTGCTGCCGTCTGACCAGGGCGACATCGCGCGGATCGGGCCTCCAGTCCTCCTCGATCCCATCGTATGGTGTGACCACAAGATAGTCGTACCGGCCGCGCATCCGGCGAGTGGCCACGCGGACATCCTGCGCCCTGGAGAGCAGGGGAGCCGCGCTCACGAGCTCCACGCGGTAGCGGTGGGCGGCGAGCGCCCGATTCGCCCGCTCGAAGATGGCCCGGAACAGCAGGGCCACGGGAATGGAAGACTCATCGCCCAGCAGCACCGCGATTCGCAAAGGGGGCCCACCGGTGGCAGATATGACCGTAAAGAAGGTAAGTATGCCACTGTGGGCGGGTTCCGGGAATCGGTACGCTGAGCCCCGAGAAGTAACCCGTTTGCACCGATCAGGATGGCTTCGGCGAAGGAGGACCATGTCGAACCGCATTGCACCCGTTCAAGAGCCGGTGACCGGCCGTGAGCGGATCGCAGATCCGGCTCAGCCCCGCCACGGGCTCGTGCAGTTCTATCGCGCGCTCAATTCCCGCGACCTCGCCCTGATGGCGCAAAGCCGGGAGCAATCCGGGGAGGCGGCGATGGACGACCCCCTCGCAGGAATCAAGCGGGGGTGGCCTGAGATCCGCCCGGTCTACGAGCGCCTGCTGAGACTCGCCCGGCCTATGTTCTTTGAATTCCGGGACTACACCGAACACGGCACGGCGGACCTCTACTGGGGGATCGGCCGCGAACGCGGCCATCCCGGCCGCGGCGACGAGAGGCTCGATCCTGCGATACGCACCACCCGGCTTTTTCGGCTCGCCGGCACCCATGGGCGTCAGAGTCATCACCACGGCTCGATCGAGGACCCGCGGGTGCCGGCAAGCGATCTGGCGCTCATCGGGGACAGCGGTCCATGAGCGCAAGAGGAGGGCCGTCGTCTGGGAGCGACGGCGGCGAGGAAACCCCTCTGGACGTTGCGGAGCGGAACTTTGGGATTACCTACATCGGCGGACCCACGGTGGTATTGACGATCGATGGCGTGCGCTTCATCACCGATCCGACATTCGACCCGGCGGGGGGCGAGTACGCCTCGGGGCGCGCGCTTCTCAACGCCATCCCTCATGCTTTGACCACTCGCGCCGGAGCGGTGCGCCTGGGCCGGAAGGCGACGGGTTTGGATCCGTGGCAGAGCTGGGCAGTGCGCACGCCGCGTGGAACGACGCTTTCGGTGACCGCGACGCCGGCGCGCCACGGGCCCCCTGGAATCGAGCCGATCTCGGGCGATGTGATTGGGTTCGTTATCCGCCGCACGGAAGGCGGTGCCGATCTGATCTATGCCACCGGCGACACCGTGTGGTATGAGGGAACACGGGAGGTCGCACGCCGCTTCCGTCCGAAAGTCGTGCTGGCGTTCGCAGGGGGTGCACGCACACGCGGACCGTTCTATCTGACGATGCATTCCAATGACGTGGTCGAGGCTGCGGCCGCGTTTCCGGATGCGCTCATCGTGCCGGTGCATCACGACGGCTGGCGGCACTTTACCGAGTCACAGGAAGATCTGATCAGGGCCTTCGAGGCGCTCGGCAGGGGGGGGGGCTCAGCTGCTGGGGGTGGCGGGCGGGGAGACTCTCCGGATCGCATGAGTCCGGTGCGCCCCGCAGCCCAGGGCCGGCGAAACGCATTCCCACGGTAGTCCGGCGTGGCGCAATTCGGGACTCTGCCGCGCGCTCTGCCGGAGCGGGCCGCTCTCGGGCTCCGTGATTGCAGAGCACATCACAGTCTCCGTGCCGCCCATTGAGAGCCAGGCACTGGTGAGACGCGCCCGGGGCCGGCATTTTGTACGCCACGGCGCGGCGGCGCGCCACATCCCGAATCATGCACGCAACGTACGATCCCTGGCTCGTCAGCCTTTCGATCCTCTTGGCCATCGCCGTCTCCTATACGGCACTCATGCTGGCAGGCCGTGTGGGGGATGCGGGACGCTCCGGCGCGCGGGCATGGCTTCTCGGCGGAGCCGTCTCGATGGGCATCGGCATCTGGTCGATGCACTTCATCGGCATGCTCGCCTACTCTGTTCCGATCCAGCTGCGCTACAACGTCCTGATCACGTTGGCGTCGCTGCTGATCGCGATGCTGACGTCCGGCTTTGCGCTGTCGATCGCGAGCCGCCGCGATCTGACTCTCGCGCGTCTCGGGACAGGCTCACTCCTCATGGGGGCCGGCATATGCGCCATGCATTACATGGGCATGGCGGCGATCCAGATCAGGCCGGCGATCACCTACAACGCGCTGCTGGTCGCCGCTTCGGTGCTCATCGCGGTCACGGCCTCCTTCGCCGCATTGTGGCTCTTCTTCCAGCTGCGCGGCCTGGATCTGCGGCTTCTGCGGATGGCGCGGGCCTCTGCGGCAGTCGTGATGGGGTGCGCCATTGCGGGCATGCACTACACGGCGATGCTTGCGGCACGGCTCGCGCCGGGCGCGCACTGCTACGGTGGGGCCGCGTTCCAGAACAACTGGCTCGGCGTGACCATCGGCGTGGGCGCGTTCGCGGTGCTGGCGATTACACTGATCACGCTCGTTTACGATGCGCATCTCGAGTCGCGAAGCCGGCAGGACGCGCTGCGCCTCGCCAGGCTCAACGAGGATCTGCAGCACGGCAAGGAGGTGCTGAGCCTCGCCACGCAGGCGGCCGGGATCGCTTGCTGGGAATACGACCTGGCCGCTGGCCGCATCCTTTGGACCGAAAACGATATCGCATCGCTCAAGGCTTCCTGTCCCGATCCACGTCACCACATCGAGGATGTCCTCGCCGGCATCCGTCCGGAGGATGCCGCGGAGGGCCGGGCAGCGATACTGCGCGCGGTGCGCGAGCGCCGCGACACGTGCGCATTGCGGCTACGCATCGCGGCGGCCGGGGGAGCGACGATTCATCTACAGTCACATGCGAGATTGCTGCGGGACGAACGCAGGCGTCTGTCACGTCTGCTCGGCGTGTCTTGGGACGTGACCGAGCAGGTGTGCCAAGAGGAGCGGAGGCTGCAGCTGCAGCTGCAGCTGCAGGAAGCGTTCCGACGGGCGGGGATGGCGGAAGTCGCCACCGGAGTGCTGCACAGTATCGGCAACGTGCTGAACAGTCTGGGTGTGTCCGCCGCGATGTTGTCCTCGAGGCTGCGCGAATCGCGCATGCTCAACGTGCAGCGTGTCGCGCGGCTTTTGTCCGATCAGGGGGCCGAGCTCGGCGCCTTCTTTGCGAGCGATCCGCGCGGCCTGGAGCTTCCCGGATACTTGCGGCAGCTCGGCGAGCACCTGGTGATCGAGAATCGCGAGCTCTGCGAGGAGGCGCGCGCGGTCTCAACCCATGTCGAGCACATCGGCAGGATCATCGCGGCCCAGCAGACCTATGCGCGTCGCGGGGGCAGTCTGGAGGAACTCGATGTCTCGGAGCTGATCGAGCAGGCCATCGTTCTGCACTGCCCGACCGGATCCGATCTCACCGTGCACCGGGACTATCGATCCATCGGCAAAGTCCCGATCGACCGGCACAAAGTGCTGCAGATCCTCGCAAACCTGCTGAGCAACGCCCATCATGCGATTCTCGAGCAGATGGAGGGTCCTAGGCTGTTGACCGTGCGCCTGCGACCGGCGCCGCCCGGCTCGTTCCAGATCGACGTCGAGGATTCCGGCATCGGGATCGCCGACGATGCGATGCGGCGGATGTTCGAATTCGGATTCACCACCAAGAAAGACGGCCATGGCTTCGGACTGCACTCGAGCGCGAGCCTCGCCAGGGAGATGGGCGGGGAGCTTCGCGCGCGCAGCGCCGGCCCGGGCAAGGGGGCATGCTTCACGGTGCGACTGCCGATTGCGTCCGGCGAAGCCGAGCTGCGCAGGAGGAGCGCATGAGCGTTGAGGCCGGCGGCGGGGATCCCGTCCGAATCCTGATCGTGGATGACAATCCGGCCATCCATCGGGATTTCCAGAAGATCCTGTCCGGCCCCGACGGGTCGGGCGCCGCTCTTGCCGAGGTCGAGGCGCTGCTCTTCGGCGGGTCGGCCGCCGAAGAGCGTGGCGGCCGGTCCTATGCGCTGGAATTCGCCTCGCAGGGCAAGGAGGGCGTCGATCTCGCCCGAGGCGCCTTCGAGGGCGGCCGGCCGTTCGCGATCGCCTTCATCGACATGAGAATGCCGCCAGGGTGGGATGGTCTCGAGACCATCGAGAAGCTGTGGGCGATCGACCCGGACATTCAGGTGATCATCTGCTCGGCACACTCCGATTACGACTGGAGCGACCTGGTCAGGCGTCTCGGTCAGACGGATCGCCTGCTGGTGCTGAGGAAACCGTTCGAGCCCATCGAGGTGCTGCAGTGCGCGAGCGCGCTTGCGCGCAAGTGGCAGCACGAGCGGGTGCTGTGCAGCCAAGTCGAGACGCTCGAGCATGTGGTGGCCACGCGGACCGAGAAGCTGGAGGCCGCCAACCGACAGCTACGCCACCTCGCCACCCACGATGCCTTGACAGGACTGCCGAACCGCATCCTGCTCGATGACCGGCTCGCGCTCGCCATGGCTCACGCCAACCGGGAGGGCAAGCCGTTCGCGGTGCTCGTGGTCGATCTCGATCGCTTCAAGCTCATCAACGATTCGCTCGGGCACCGGGCCGGAGACACGGTGCTGGATCAAGTGTCGCGGAGACTGTTGTCCGTGACGCGCGACATCGATACCGTGGCGCGTACCGGCGGAGATGAGTTCGTCGTCCTCATCAGTCCGTCGGCCCACGTCGAGGACGCGCTCCTCATCGCCCAGCGCGCCAACGAGGCCCTGCGAGCGCCGATCGTCATCGGTGGAGTCGAGCTGCACGTGACCGGCAGCATAGGGCTGGCCTGCTACCCGACGGATGCCGCCTCGCCGGAAAGCCTCATGGCACGGGCGGATGCCGCGATGTACTGTGCAAAGCAGCGCGGACGGAACAACGTGCAGCGCTTTGGGCCGGGCATGGACGCCATGACGGTGGCACGGGTGAGCCTCGAGAGCGAGCTGCATCACGCGATCCAGGCGAACGAGTTCGAGCTGCATTATCAGCCGAAGGTCGATATGGAGGGCGGCGACGTGCGCAGCGCCGAAGCCCTCGTCCGTTGGCGACATCCCAAGCGCGGGCTCATTGCGCCGGATGACTTCATTCCGCTCTCGGAGGAGTGCGGGCTGATCAACGAGATCGGCGGCTGGGTGCTGAGGGAGGCCTGCCGGCAGTGCGCCGAATGGCGGCGCAGCGGCCTGCCGGCGCTGCGAATTGCGGTTAATGTCGCCGCCGCGCAATTCCGCCGCGGCGACCTGGTCGATGTCGTGCGCGGCGCCCTGGCACAGGCGCGCCTTGAGCCATGCTTCCTCGAGATCGAGCTGACCGAGAGCGCGGTGATGACCAATCCCGAGGAGTCCGCGGTCATCCTGGAGCAGCTGAGTCGCATGGGAGTTCAGGTGTCCGTGGACGATTTCGGGACGGGTTACTCGAGCATCAACTATCTGCGGCGCTTTCCGATCGACAAGCTGAAGATCGATCAGTCTTTCGTGCGGGCGCTCGACAGCGACGTCGACGCTTCCATCGTGCGCGCCGTCATCTCGCTGGCGCACAGTCTGCGGCTCAAGGTCGTCGCGGAGGGCGTGGAGACCGCCAGGCAGCTGAAGTTTCTGCACTCCCTCGGCTGCGATCAGTACCAGGGGTTTCACTTCAGCCCGCCGCTGCCGGCTGCGCAGTTCGCCGCCCTGCTGCGCGAGTGGCAGCGGGGCGAGGATGAGCACTCGCAGGCCGAGGCGGAACGCACTCACAGCAGGCTCTTCGGCGCATGTCCCCGGGAGCCTTGCTCAGGTGCGGGTGCGCTGCGGCTTGGCGCGCCTGCCGAGGCGGTGTCGCATGATCAGGCCCGCGGCGGCGAGTCCCGCGGCCGCAGCGCAATCCTCGAGCCAGGCGCGAATGGCGTCGGGGCGGTTCCCGAAGAAATAGCCCGCGAGCACGAATTCACCGATGCCGATGATGATGGCAGGCGTGTTGAAGCGCAGAAAGGTGAGGTAGCTCAGGCGGAACATGCCCGCCAGCGCCGGCGTGGCCCACGATAGCGGGCCGCTTGGCCGGGCGGTGAATACCGCCATGGCGCCGCGCCTACGGAAGAATTCGACGCCCTTTGGATGGTTCTCCATGTGCACCAGGCCGCCGACGAGCGGCCGGTGTGACAAGCGCTCGAACCGGGCGGTGCCGTAATAGCGGCCCATCCAGTAGCTGCAGTTGTCACCAAGGATGCCGCCGCCGTAGAGCGCCGCCGCGACAGCCCAGAGGTCCAGGGCACCCATGCCGGCGAGCAGCGCACCGCCGAGAAAAAACTTCGCCCACCACGAACAGCGAGAAGGGCACCACGGTCTCGAAGTACGCGCCGAGTAAAGAGGACCAGATAGGCCCAAGGACGGTGCGCGCCGAGGACGGCGGGCAACGGTCGAACCGAGGGGTAATCAGCGGATGGCATCGTATGCGCGGTGCACTTTGTAGCGCAGCGGCATCATTGCCTCGATGAGCCAGCGCAGACCCTGGCGCAGGTAGCCGCGCGCCTCGAACCGCCGGGTCGAGGTGCCGACCTGGTCTGTGGGCAGGAAGAAAAAACGGCCATACCGGCGGCACTCGTGTATGAATTCAAGATCTTCGGCGAAATGCAACTGCTCGCGAAAGCCGATGCCCCGGGCGATGGGTGTGCGCGCGATCTGGATGGAGTATGAGCTTCGGGTCAGGCGATGGATCCAGTCGTAGAGTACGAACCAGGCGCGTGCGTACAGGCGGTTTCCGGGATGCGGACGGACGGCGGTGGTGCCGATGCTCAGGCCGTCCTCGCTGTGCCGGTTGAGCCAGGTGTTGAGGTGATGCAGGAAGTGCGGGCCGAGGCGGGTATCGGCGTCGCAAAGGACGACCCAGTCGGAATCGGGCGCGACCGCTCTCAAGCCGGCGTTCTTGGCGCGTGAGACCCCACGCTCGCTGTGCAGGACGTGCAGCTTCCCGGCCGCGGCCGGCTCGCCGGCGATGCGCCGGGCGATCTCGGCGGTCGCATCGCTCGAGCCGTTTTCGACCACGATGATTTCCATCCGATCGTCCGGATAGCGCTGATCGAGCGCGGCGCGCAGCGTCGGCGCGAGCTCCTTCTCCTCGTTGTGGGCCGGGATGATCACGCTGATGAAATTCTTGTGCAGGTGCGGCTCTATCCTTTCGGTCAGGCGGCGCACGGAATCCGCCGTGCGCCAGGGCGGCTCGAAAAGGCGCGTACGCGCGCAGTCGCGCAGCGCCGGCAGCAGATCCCGGTCGCTTTGCTCGCGACTGACGAAATGTCCGAGACTGGCCAGGTGATAGGCGAGATACTCCTGTTCGGTTTGGTTGGGTGTCGGAACGAGCAGCGCGCGTTTGTCGTGCTCCACCAGGTCCATGATCGTGGTATACCCGGCGCGGGACACGATGCAGCGCGCCCGGTCAAACAGCTCCTGGCGCAGCGTGCCGCTCGCGACGGCATGGATCTCGAGATCATCGCGCCGAGAAGTGTCGTACAGAGACGCATCCGCGTCGGCGTTGCCGAGAATGAACACCTTGCGCCCGGGCAATTCGGCCGCCTGGCCGAGCAGCCGGCGCACGAACGAGTCCTTGTGCTCCAGCAGATAGCCGCTGACGACGAAGAGGTAGTCGATGTCTTGCGGCAGGCCGAGATGGGGATAGGAGGAGAGAATGCCGACGTGGCAGTGCGGACAACGGTGCAGGTTATGCGAATGGGCCAGATTGCCGGCCAGATTGGCGCTCGGGTACGGATAGTCCGGAATGAACAGACAGTCGAATTTGCGCAAGGCGGCTACATTGACGTGCTCGGTCAGCCAGGAGGCCTCGCGCAGCCCCTTGGGCGGCAGGAAGGCGATCTGGTGCGAGAGAATGAACGACGGTGTCCAGGGGCTGTGGAAGCCGTAGCGGCCGTCGCTGAAGATGAAGTCGTAGTCCGCCGCCATCGCGCGCACTTCGCGATGCTCGCGCGCGATCAGCCGCCAGGTCTTGAGCAGGTCTGTCGCCAGATAGTAGTAGAGGCGCCAGCCGGTGCCGCGCTCGAGCGGGGGATAATCGGGCATGTCCCTGAGCTGCACGGCGGATTCTCCCTCGAGCTCCAGGCGCAGGAACGCCAAGGCGTTGCCTGAGGAAATGACCGTGACGGCATAGCCGCGCCTCAGGTATTCGCGGATGACCACGAGCGTGCGAGTTGCGTGCCCGAGGCCGAGCGAGCTCACCGCGAACAGGGCGCGAGGCATATGGCGAGTGAGGGAATGACTCGTAAGCACCGTCCACAGAGCTTGCTTGGGCCACGGTCAGGCGGATTCGGTCCTGCTTCCGATTTACCTGAGCTGATTCAATGGGATACTTTAAATTGCACATATTGCAATCCGGTTAACCGCTTGCGTCGCAGGCGCCAGAGTGTCTGGCCCGGCCTGCGAAGGGCCACGGGGATTGATCGATGGTCACTTCGCAGATTGTTGACAATCAGCAATTTGCCTGCTGAAATGCCTGAAACTCTGGAGCCGTCATGCGCGCCGTCCGTTTCCGACAGATGAAGGATGGGACGAAGGCCGAATACGCCTTTCTGTACCGGCTCGAGCGAAGCTATATCGAGCAGCTGCCTGAGCGCATCTTCGCTGCGCTGCAGGGGCTCGATGACGGTCTGGGCGGCTATCGGGTCACGCGTCTGGAGCACTCCTTGCAGACCGCCACGCGGGCCGAGGCCGATGGCGCCGATGAGGAGATGGTGTTTGGCGCGTTGCTGCACGATCTCGGCGACCAGCTCGCGCCGGAGAATCATTCCCGCTATGCCGCCGAGATCATTCGCCCCTATGTGAGGGCCGAAGTGACCTGGGTGGTGGAGCATCACGGTGTCTTCCAGAAGATCTATTACGGACATTTCCTCGGCGAAGACCCGAAGCTGCGCGCGGCCTACCGCGATCACCCCTATTACGACAGTTGCGTCCGGTTCTGCGAGCGATGGGACCAGGCGGCCTTCGATCCGGATTACCCGATGCAGTCCCTCGAGCACTTCGGGCCACTCGTGCGGCGCATTCTGTCGCGCCCGGCCTTCCACCCGGCCGTCGGCGCGCAGGCCGGCCCCCGACACCGGACCTGAGCGACAGACAGCGTATGCAGGGCGATTGCGGCATCGAGCCGGGCGCCTCGGAGCTCCCGGCGCAGCTCCTCGATCGGGAGCTGGAAGCGCCCGGAGAGGAAAACGTGCCATCCAAGACCCGGAACGTGTTCGAGACGTCCGTCCGCCGGGACTGACATGACGGATGTCCCCAGCGAGTCGATAGACAGACGAAGCCTGGAAACCCGGGCGGCCGATTTGCTGCGCCGGCAGATCGTCAGCGGCGGGCTGGCCGCCGGTGAGCGGCTCATCGAAGTCGCGCTCGCCGAGCGGCACGGGCTCTCGCGCGGCACGATCCGCGCCGCGCTGCGCCGCCTCGTCGAGGAGGGGCTGGTCTGTCACGTGCCCTACACCGGTTACCAGGTCATCGACTTCAGCGAGCACGACCTGTGGGAGCTTTACACTCTGCGGGGCGCGCTCGAGCGGCTGGGCAGTCGCCTGGCTGCAAGCCGGATCGACGCGGCGGGCATTCGCGAGCTTCGGGCCGCGTTCGACGCGTTGTGCGAAGCGGCCCGATCGCAGGATCACGACAGGGCGGACCAGCTGGACCGCTCGCTGCATGTGCTCATCATCCGCCTCTCCGGTCACGAGCGGCTGCTGCAGCACTATCTGCGCGTCGCGAATCAGTTCAGGGTCTACATCGCGCTCTCGAACCGTCAGGTGAATGCGCGGCAAATCTGCGACTCGCATCGCGAGCTCGTCGACAGCATCTGCGCCGGCGAGGCCGAGCGTGCGGAGCGTCTTGCCGAGGCGAACATCCTGCCGCCCGAGCAGATTCTGCGGGCCGAGCGGGACGGCGCCGGGCGGGTCGGCTCGAAGGGCTGACCGACGGGCTTCGCGCGACGCACAGCCGTGAAATTTTCCGTCGACATCGAATGCCGGGGGGAGTGATGACAAAACCGTCTGCAGCGATTTCGGACGGCGACAGCCGGCCCGCGGGGCGAGGCTCCGGGATGCTGCCTCGCAATGCGGTGCAATTCAGGCTCGAAGCCAATCCCGCGCGGGTGCTCGCCCGGACAAGGCAGGGCCTCCTCGAGCTGCCGGCTCTGTGGCTGCGAGAGCGATGCCAGGACGCGCAGCATCTCGACCCGCTTACCCGGCAGCGCCTGTTCGACCCACATCGGCTGCCCGAGGATCTTACCTTGATCGACGCGCGGGACGCGGGTGGCGATCGTGCGCGGCTGTCCTTCAGCGACGGATATTGCGGCGAATATGACCTGAGCCGCCTGGCCGGAGAGCTCGACCTCGAGGATGGGCTTCCGCAAGCGATTCCCTGGCGCTCCGACCTGCCGCTCGAGGCCGTGCGCGTGGACGGCCGCGATCTCGACAGTGACGAGGTGCGCCTGAAGGCGCTCACCACGTTCCTCACCTACGGGCTCGTCATCCTCCACGATCTGCCCACCGACCCCGAGTGCATTCTCACGGTCGCACGGCGGTTCGGGCATGTGCGCGAAACCAATTTTGGCCGGTATTTCGAGGTGTACTCGCGGCCGAACTCGAACGATCTGGCGTATCGGCCGGTGCGCCTGGGCGCGCATACGGACAATCCATACCGCGAGCCGGTGCCCGGGATCCAGCTGCTGCACTGCCTGGTCAACGAGACCAGCGGCGGATGGTCGACGTTGGTCGACAGCCTGTGCGTGGCGGGGGTGATGCGGCAGGAGGACCCGCAGGGATTCGAGCTGCTCGCTTCCACACCCGTCCGGTTCCGTTTCATCGACGCGGACGAGGAGCTCATCGAGCGCCGCCCGATCGTGGACCGGGACATGACCGGCCGGATGACCGGTGTGCACTACAGTCCGAGACTCGATGATCTGCCGCTGCTCGACGCGGGCGCCACGCGGCGCTTTCACCGGGCGCGCCGCCGGCTCAGCGAGTTGTTCGCCGATCCACGCTTCGAGCTGCGATTCCCGCTCAAGGCGGGCGAGCTCATGATGTTCCACAACAGCCGCGTCCTGCACGGCCGGACCGCCTACGACCCGAGCGAAGGCCATCGGCACCTGCAGGGTTGCTACATTGACCTCGACGGCCCGCGGAGCCTGTATCGCACGTTGACCCGCAAGCTCGCCCGGCGGGCGGGTTGAATGGCCGCAATTCGGAATCCTGCCGCGGCCTGAGACGCCGGATCAGAAATCCCCTGCGGTGCGCAGCCGATCGATTCCCGCGACCAGGCGATGCGTGGCTTCGAGCAGCGGCAGAGAAAGGCGCAGCTCCGACGCCTTGCGCGCCGCATGACCCAGAGTCTCATCGACTTCGAGCGGGCGGCCCGCTTCGAGATCCTGAAGGGACGACATGCGATGGTCGGGGGCGTCCGAGCGCAGCCTTTCTCCGGTTGCCCGGACCGCCTGCACGGCTTCGGCCTCCGGGGCCTGCAGGACGGTGCGCAGGGGGAACAGAATCCCTTCCTCTCTCAGCGTCACCCCCTGCGCCTCGGCGAGCCGGGCGACCTCGCGGGTGATCCGGACGAGCACGAGCGCGCAGTCCGGGTCGCTCAGGTAACGCCAGGTGGCGGACCTCGTCACCACCGCCAGGCTCATGAGCGACACCCAGGCGGTGAACTTGCTCCACTCCCTCGCCACGATGTCGGTCACGGCGCAGGACCTGATGCCCGCGGCATCGATCATCGCCGCGATCCGCGCCGCGCGGCCGGTGCTGCCCGTGAGCTCGCCGAGCGGCAAGCTCACGTTGCGCGTGAACAGCACTTCGCCGGAGGGAAGCAGCTCTCCACTCGTGTCCGCGAGCGCGCCGAGCACGTGGTCCGCGCCGAAGGTCCGCGCCAGCAGCTCATCTTTCAACACTCCGTTCTGGACCGAGAACGTCACGGCCACCTCGACGTGCCGCAGGCGCTCGAGTGCGGCCTCCGTGCCGGGTGTCTTCGTCGCAACGATCAAGACCTCGGCCGCCCGCAGCTCCGATGGCTCCGTGATCAGCGCTACGGGAGTCGAGATCTGTGCAAGGCCCCTGATGCGCAGTCCCTGCTCCTTGATGTTCCTTGCGCGCTCGCCGCGCGCGAGCACGGCCACGGAGTGTCCGGCCGCCGCGAGATGCGCCGCGAGGATGGAGCCGAGGGCTCCGGAACCCAGAATGGCGATTTCGGTTCGTGTCATGTCCGAGTTATCCACTGACCAGTCGTAGCCCGCTCTTCCCGCCGTCCCCTGCCGGGTGCTCGGCGCCCGGTCGGCCCGGGCGGCTCCTCCGAGGTGTGCCGCGGCTTGGCGCGTCCATCCCGAGCCAGAGCGAGACGGCGAGTCCGGCTATCGCGGTCGCGGGAATGGTCTCGTAACCCCAGCGGGCGACCAGCGGGCCGCTGACGACGATTCCGAGGGCCGTGGCGAGCGCGAGGGCGGCGTTCAGCAGCCCGACGGCCGCGCCCTCGCTGAACGGCGTCAGGCTCGCGCCGAGGTCGGTTCCCGAGACGCTCAACACAGGCCAGGCGATGACGATCAGCGCAAAGCCCAGCGCCCCGAGCAGCGACCGCCCGCCCATTGCGATCACAAACGGCGCGAGCAGCAGACCGAAGCCGCTGATGCGCAACACCAGGCCTGCGCGATAGACGCGGCCGGGGCCGTACCGGGCCGTCAGGCGACTGGTGAGGACGTAAAGCCCGATGCCCAGGGCCGCAGTCAGCGCGTAGATCATCGCGCTTGTGTGGGCGGCGATGCCATAGCCTTCCGCCAGCATGAGCGGGAAGTAGGAAAAAAACGCCGCGACGGCGAAAGCGAACACGAACCACGAGAGCAGGAACCGTCCGAACGGGGTGCCGAGGGTCTGCGGGAGTCTGCGCAACCCGTGCAGGTTCAGATGGTAGACATGCAGGTCGATGCCGGAGGGGAGGATCAGCTTCGGAAACAGGGCGAGCGCCCGAACATTGAGATGCAGGTGCGGGGGCTCGGTGGCGTCGCCCGAAGCGCCGGGCGAGCCCGGCAGGCCGATGCCGCCCACCGCCATGGCCAACAGCAGGAATGTGACGCAGACCCACAGCGCGGGCGCGAAATCCCCTCCCGTGAATGCCGCGGCCAGCATCAGCCCCGCGACCTGGCCGGCGGCATTGAAGGTCTGCAGCCAGCCGATGCGCGGCTCCCATTCGGTCCGGGGCGCGAAATCGACGATGAACAGCGTCGCCAGCGTCGCCGCGCCTCCCGAGCCCGCGCCCAGTGCGAAAGCCGCAACCAGCCAGGACGGAAGACCTCTCAGCGCAAGCATGCCGAGCGTACCGGCGGCCGTGAGCAGAAAGCTCCCGAGGAACAGCTTGCGGTACGCCTTGATGCGCTCGGCCAGCATGCCCCACAGCGGGGAGGTCAACAGACCGAAATTGTATGCCCCCATGACGTAGGCCACGGTAGCGAGGCTGTGGGAGAGACCCTCGACCGTCAGGGGCAGCAGGACCGGCAGCAGTCCCGAGGTGACCATCCCGAGCAGCAGATACGCGAGATACCAGGGGCGGATATAGCGGCGTGGCGCGGTGATGGCGCGCAGCGCCAGCGCCAGGGCGGCGCCCCGGCGGAAATCGTCGAATGGAGCGACTTTCGACCGGCGAGTCTCCATTTGGGTGCAGCCTACTAGAACCCGGACGCACCCGCCATCGGTTCGAGCGCCATAGGCCATCCGGCGGTCGTTTCGCAAGTCTTGTTGTCCATCGGCCGTTTGCGCATAGTGCCGTTCCCTTTCGTCTCTCCCGGTTCCCAATGCTCCCAATCGAATCCCGTATCGCCGCTGAGCTCACCGCCACAGCGCAGCAGGTCATCGCCGCCGTCGCCCTTCTCGATGGCGGGGCCACCGTGCCGTTCATCGCGCGCTACCGCAAGGAAGCCACCGGTGGACTCGATGATGCGCAGCTGCGCACGCTGCAGGAGCGCCTCGGGTACCTGCGCGAGCTGGAGGAGCGCCGCGCCGCGATCGTGAAGAGCATCGAGGAGCAGGGAAAACTGACACCGGAGCTCAGGCAGAGCCTCGAGACCGCCGACACCAAGCAGCGGCTCGAGGACCTCTACCTGCCCTACAAGCCCAAGCGACGCACCAAGGCGCAGATCGCCCGCGAGGCGGGCCTCGATGCGCTCGCCGCGGCGCTGCTGGCGGATCCGCGTCTCGATCCGCAGGCCGAGGCGGCCAAGCACCTCAAGGCGCCGTTCACGACGGAGCAGGGAGAGAACCCAGGAGTACCGGATGAGAAAGCCGCGCTCGATGGTGCCCGGCAGGTGCTCATGGAGCGTTTCGCCGAGGACGCGGCGCTGGTCGGGGAGCTGAGGGAGCATCTGCGTGAGAGCGCCTGGGTCGTCTCCAAAGTGGAGGCGGGCAAGGAGGAGGCCGGCGCGAAATTCCGGGATTACTTCGACTATCGCGAGCCGATCAGGGCGATTCCCTCGCACCGCGCCCTGGCGCTGTTCCGTGGGCGCAAGGAGGAGGTGCTGCAGCTCGCCCTGAAGCTGCCCGAGGAGCTGGAGGCGCCCGAGGCTCAGGCAAGACCCGCCTGCGCCGACGCTCCGAACGCCTGC
Source organism: Pseudomonadota bacterium (assembly GCA_021805865.1). Taxonomy (GTDB): domain Bacteria; phylum Pseudomonadota; class Gammaproteobacteria; order Steroidobacterales; family Steroidobacteraceae; genus 13-2-20CM-66-19. The sequence goes on along the minus strand of JAJZDX010000015.1, from coordinate 72,945 downwards.
GAGCGCAAGATCGCGGTGCGCTTTGAGGTGTCGAGCCAGGGACGTCCCGCCGATGCCTGGCTGTGGCAGACCGTGCGCTGGGCCTGGCAGGTGAAGCTCGCCTGGCAGCTCGAGGGTGAGCTGTTCGCAGAGCTGCGCTCCCGCGCGGAAGAGGAGGCGATCGGGGTGTTCGCGCGCAATCTGCATGACCTGCTGCTCGCCGCTCCCGCAGGCCCCCGGGTCGCCATGGGACTCGATCCCGGACTGCGCACGGGCGTCAAGGTGGCCGTGGTCGACCGGACCGGCAAGGTGCTGGACACCGCGACCATCTACCCGCATGCGCCGCGCAACGACTGGGACGGGGCGCTGCACGCGCTGGCGGTGTTGGCGAAGCGACACTCGGTGGACCTCATCAGCATCGGTAACGGCACTGCCTCGCGGGAGACCGACAAGCTCACCGCTGACCTGATCAAGCGGCATCCGCAGCTCGGGCTCACCAAGATCGTGGTATCCGAGGCGGGCGCTTCGGTGTATTCGGCCTCCGCGCTCGCCTCAAGCGAGCTGCCCGGGCTCGATGTGAGCCTGCGGGGGGCGGTGTCCATCGCCCGCCGGCTGCAGGATCCGCTTGCCGAGCTCGTCAAGATCGATCCGAAGTCGATCGGCGTCGGGCAGTACCAGCACGACGTCAGCCAGACGAAGCTGGCTCGCTCGCTCGATGCGGTGGTGGAGGACTGCGTCAACGCCGTGGGAGTCGATGTCAATACCGCCTCCCCCGCTCTGCTTGCGCGCATCTCGGGGCTCTCGGCCTCCCTCGCCGAGACGATCGTGCGGTACCGCGACGAGAACGGCGCTTTCCCGAGCCGCGAAGAGCTGCGCAACGTGCCTCGGCTCGGCGCCAAGACCTTCGAGCAGGCGGCGGGATTTCTGCGCATCGCCGGAGAAAATCCGCTCGACCGATCGGCGGTGCATCCGGAGGCCTATCCGGTCGTGCAGCGCATGCTCGCGGACTTCGGCAAGCCGCTTGCACAGGTGATGGGCAACACGGGCGCACTGGCGCAGATCGACGCGGGCAGGTATACGGACGAGCGTTTTGGCCTGCCGACCATACGAGACATCCTGCGCGAGCTCGAGAAGCCCGGACGCGATCCGCGTCCGGAGTTCAAGACCGCCGTCTTTCACGAAGGCGTCGAGGACCTAAAGGACCTGGCTCCGGGCATGCTGCTCGAGGGGGTCGTCACGAACGTCACCAACTTCGGCGCGTTCGTCGACATCGGCGTGCACCAGGATGGGCTGGTGCACATCTCCATGATGTCGCACCGCTTCGTCAAGGACCCGCGAGAGCTGGTCAAGGCGGGCGATGTCGTGAAGGTGAAAGTGATCGAGATCGACCTGCAGCGTCGGCGCATCGCGCTCACCATGAAGCTGGAGGCGCCGCCGGGCGCGCGGCCCGATGGCGCTCGTCAACGCGAGGCACAGAGGGAGGGAGGCCGTTCGCCGGTCCGTCACGACCCGAGAGCGCCGAGGCGCCGGGAGCCCGAGCCGCAGACCAACGGGGTGATGGCCGAGGCGCTGGCGCGGGCGCTCAAGCGCTGAGTCATCCTGTTGCCGGTGGCTGGTCAGCGCCGCACGTCGAGTCCGCCCGCGCAGGCCGAGCGCAGCTGCGCTTCGGTCAAGGTGCTCGCATCTCCCGGCAGGAAATGCTTCAGGCACGCCAGCGCGAGTCCGGTCTCGGCGATGTGTCGGGGTTCGCCATCCGTGGCGAGCGCATGCAGCACGCCGGCGGCAAAAGCGTCTCCCGCGCCGATCCGCTCCACGACGCCGGTCAGGGCGATCTGTTCCGTCTCGAGCTCGCCGTCCCTCGTGTCGATGCGGGCGGCGATCCGGTGACAGTCCGCGCTGTCGACCCGGCGCAGCGTCGAGGCGATGAGCCGCAGGCCCGGAAACGCGGCGAACAGCGCGAGCGCCGCCTCGCGGCGCTCCTGCGCGCTCTCGCCGGGAAACGCGCGACCGAGCAGCAGGGAGGCATCGCGATGGTTGCCGAACAACACATCCGCAGGCTCGATCAGTGGAGTGAGGACCGGGCGCGGCTCCGCGCCGCGGGAAGCCCAGAGGCTCGCGCGAAAGTTGCAGTCGAAGGAGAGCGCAACGCCCCGGGCCTGCGCGGCGCGCACCGCGTGGAGCGCCGCCTGCGCCGGGCCCGCTGCGACGGCCGCCGTCACCCCCGAGACGTGCAGTCTCCCGGCGCCCTCGAGCGCGCGGTCCCAGTCGAAGCAGTCGGGCGGAGCGGCTGCAAAGGCCGATCCGGCGCGATCGTAGAGGATCTGCGCCGGCCGCAGGCCCACGCCCGGGGAGTGCAGGTACAGCCCCATGCGGCCCGGGCGGACCTGGACCGCATCGCAGTCGACGCCGTGGGCCCTGAGGAATTCGACGGCGCGCTGCCCGAGAGGATTGTCGGGAACGGCGCTCACCATCCGCGCCGGGTGGCCCAGGCACGCGAGCGCGATGGCGACGTTGGCTTCCGCGCCGCCCACGTGCAACTCCAGTGCCGGCGCCTGCGTCAGGAGGGCGTGTCCCGGCGAGGACAGGCGGATCAATAACTCCCCGAAACAGACGACGCGGGACATGTCGGGGAAGGTAGCCGGTGGCATACCGCGGCGCAAGCCGGCTTGGGAAATACGCAACCGCAGATCCATGCACGCGCATCCGATGACCGAGGCGCCGGCGCGCTCGCGCACGACGTGGTGCCGTCCCCGGCGCTCGGCTATGCTTGGCGCCGCGCCCGCTGCCGGGGAGACGCCTTGTTCGGGCCCCTCCGGCACCGCGAGGATCGGTGCCATGCCGTACGCCACACGGAGATGAATTCATGAGCGACACCGAGCGTCATGCCGTGCTGCCGGAATCCCGCGATACGCCTTGTCCCGGCCGACCGGTGCTGGAGCGCATCGAAACGCGCGCCGCCGAAGTCGGGGAGCTGCCGATCCATCGGGCCCTTCCCAGCCGCCGGCGCCGCACGGTCGGCGCCTGGTGTTTCCTCGATCACATCGGCCCGATCGAGCATCCGGCCGGGCACGGCCTGCACGTGGGTCCGCATCCGCACATCGGCCTGCAGACCTTCACCTGGATGATCGAAGGGGAGATCACGCATCGCGACAGCCTGGGTTACACGCAGCCGATTCGTCCGGGCGAGGTCAATCTGATGACCGCCGGAGACGGTATCGCCCATTCCGAAGACACCGCGTCGCAGGACCGTGGCAGGCTGCACGCGGTTCAGTTGTGGATCGCTTTGCCCGAGGCGCAGCGCCGCCGGGCGCCCACGTTCCAACACTATCCGGACCTGCCGGCGATGAGCGACGGCGGCTTCCGGCTGACCGTGCTCGCCGGCTCCCACCTCGGCCGGCGCGCGCCGGCCGAGATTCACTCCCCGCTCGTCGGACTCGATCTGGCGGCCGGCGGCGCCGCCTGCATGGACCTGGCGCTCGAGCCGCACTTCGAGCACGCCGTCCTGGTGCTGAACGGCGAGGTGCGCGTGGCGTGCGAGGCGCTCGGGCCCGACACCCTGGTGTATCTTGGCACCGGGCGGCGGCATCTGCGGCTCGAGTGCTGCGCGGCGAGCCGTTTGATGCTGATCGGCGGCGAGCCCTTCGGCGAGGAAATCCTGCTGTGGTGGAACTTCGTGGCGCGCCACCCCGCGGAAATCGAAGAGGCGAGCCGCGCCTGGAACGAGCGCCGCCATTTCGGCGAAGTCGAGGGCAGCCCTTCACCGCGCCTCGCCGCTCCGGATGGCACGGGGCTGCGCCTGCGGGGCGCGCTGGAGTAGCTTCTCCGAGTGTCGCCATCCCCGCGGTACGGGGCTCTTGCCGCCTGTGCGATCTCTCGTGCACCGGCGGCCGCCCCTGGCATGGCGGCCGTCTTCCGCGTATCGTATTACGATAGGGCCGCCAAGAATCACATCCAAGCGTCCGAGGGTGAGCCGGATGCAGGGGGCAGGCATGGAATGGTCAACGGAGCGCAAGACCCAGGCGGGCTTTGCATTCGCGCTTGCCTGCGTGGTGCTGATCTCGGTGCTGTCGTTCCTCAGCCTGGGGCGGCTCACCGTGGATGCCCGCCGGGGCAGCCACGCCCGGTCGGTGCTCGATGGGCTTCAAACGCTGACCGCCGCCGTCACCGCCGCCGAAGCGGCCGAGCGCGCCTATCTCATCACGGGCAACGCGACCATTCTCGGCCCGTACCGCCTCGCCACCCGGCACGTGGCGCGGGCCTACGCGCATCTCAAATTCCTCACGGCCAACGACATTCTCGAGCAGCGCCGGCTTGCGGCGCTCGAGCCACTCATCGAGCGACGCATGGGAGAGCTCAACCGGCTGATCGATCTGCGCCGCACTCGAGGGTTTGCGAACGCCATGCAGGAGGAGATTCTCGTCGTAGCGAACCGGGACACCGAGGCTGCGATCGGGCGGCTGATCGGGCGGATGCGCGCGACCGAGCGCGGGCTGCTCGCCGCGCGCCACCGGCGGATCCACGCGGTTACGGTGTGGACGCGGATCACGCTGGCGAGTGCAGGGGGCATCGCGTTCGCCGTTGCCACGCTGTCCCTGCTCGCGATTCGGCGGGATCTGGCGGGGCGCCGGCGCGCCGAGCAGGCATTGCGTGCGCTCAACAGCGAGCTCGAGACGCGCATCGCGCAGCGTTCTGCCGAGCTCGAGCGCGCGAACGACTCCCTTGCCGACAGCGAGCGTCGTTTCCGCGCGTTCGTCAACGCCACCTCGGAAGTCGTATACCAGATGAGCCCCGACTGGACCGAGATGCGCCACCTTCAGGGCCGCAACTTCATCGCCGATCAGGCCGATTCGAGCCGCACCTGGCTGGACAAGTACATCCCGGAGGAGGATCAGCCCCGCGTAATGGCCGCAATCGAGGAGGCGATCCGCACCCAGAGCATGTTCCAGCTCGAGCATCGGGTGCGCCGTGCGGACGGCACTCTCGGATGGACCTCCTCGCGCGCCGTCCCCCTGAAGGACGACAAGGGCGGCATCGTCGAGTGGTTCGGCGCGGCGAGCGATGTGACCGAGCGCAGGCAGGGGCGGTTGAAGCTCGAGGCACAGATCGCGCGCCTGAGCCTGCTCGGCAACATCACGCGCGCCATGGGCGAGCGCCAGGACGTCGACAGCATATTCCAGGTCGTCATCCGGGCCGTCGAGGAGCATCTGAGGCTCGAGTTCTGCTCGATCTGCCTGCGCGAGCCGGATGATCCCCGATTGACCGTCGCCCGGGTCGGGGTGCGAAGCTTTTCCCTCGCCAACGAGCTGGCGATGAGCGAGCACGCGCGGATCGACATCGATCAGAACGGCTTGTCGCGCTGTGTGCGCGGCGAGCTCGTCTACGAGCCCGATCTGCGCGCCATCCGCTTCCCGTTTTCCCAGCGGCTCGCGCGCGGGGGACTCGGCTCGCTGGTGGCGGCGCCGCTGCGCTTCGAGAGCCGAGTGTTCGGGGTGTTGCTCGCCGCGCGGCGCCAGCCTGAGAGCTTCAGCAGCAGCGATTGCGAGTTCCTGCGCCAGCTGAGCGAGCACGTGGCGCTTGCCGCCCACCAAGCGCAGCTTCACCAGGCGCTGCAGCGCGCCTATGATGACCTGCGGCAGACCCAGCAGGCGGTGCTGCAGCAGGAGCGGTTGCTCGCGCTGGGGACGATGGCGAGCGGCATCGCCCACGACATCAACAACGCGATCTCCCCGATCATGCTTTACACCGACCTGCTGCTGGAGGAGCCGGGGATCGATGCGCGTGCCAGGAAATCCCTCGAGGTCATCCAGCGCGCCACCGAGCAGGTCGGGCAGACCGTGGCCCGCATGCGCGAGTTCTACCGCGCACGCGAGCCGCAGCAGCAATTTCTGCCCGTGGACCTCAACCGGCTGGTGGAGCAGGTGATCGACCTCACTCATGCCCGCTGGAGCGACATCCCACAGCGGCGAGGGCTGCAGATCGCGCTCGAGACGCGCCTGGCGCCGGCTCTGCCCGCGGTTTCCGGCATCGAGACCGAGCTGCGCGATGCGGTGGTCAATCTGGTGTTCAACGCCGTGGATGCGATGCCGCGCGGGGGCCGGTTGTCGCTCGAGACCCGGCTGCACGAGCCGGAGCAGTCGGGCGCGCCGGCGCGCCGGCTGATCCAACTGGTGGTGGCCGACACCGGCGTCGGCATGGACGAGCAGACCCGAAGCAGGTGCCTGGAGCCGTTTTTCACGACCAAGGGAGAGCGGGGCACCGGTCTGGGGCTGGCCATGGTGTACGGCGCGATGCAGCGTCACGGAGGCGACATCGACGTGACTAGCGTAGTGGGCTGCGGCACCCGGGTGACGCTCAGTTTCCCGGTGACGGATATCTGCGACGGTGTGACCACCGGTGTGCAGCCGATACAGGTCGTCTCTCCGAAGCGCATCCTGTTGGTGGATGACGATCCGATCGTTCTCAAGTCGCTGCGCGAGGCCTTGGCGGTCGATGGCCACGACGTGACGGCGGCCGATGGCGGACAGGCCGGCATCGATGCCTTCCGCGCCGCGCAGGCGGCCGGTGAGCCCTTCGATGTGGTGATAACGGACCTCGGCATGCCGCAGATCGACGGGCGCCAGGTGGCGGTGGCCGTGCGGGCGGCGTGCCCCGAGACCCTGGTGCTGCTGCTGACGGGCTGGGGCCGAAGGCTGGTCGACGAAGGGGACGTGCCGCCCCACGTCGATCGGGTTCTCACCAAGCCGCCGAAGCTGCGTGAGCTGCGCGAGGCGTTGGCGCTGCGCCCTGATCGTTCCGGCTGATCCGCGCTCGGCGGGAGCCGGCGCGGCGGGCCTCAAACGGTGAAGGAAGGCTTGCCGAAGAAGTAGCCCTGAAGCAGGTCGACGCCGAGGCGCCGGGCGGTGCTGGCCTCGGCGTCGGTCTCGATGCCCTCGAGGATCAGCCGGCTCGCCGTGGCCCTGGCGAATCGCGCCAGCAGGTCGACCAGGCGCTGCTTGCGCTCCTCGCGGTCGATGTGGTGCACGATGCTCATGTCGACCTTCATGAACGCCGGCTGCAACTCCGCCAGCACCGACAGCGAGTTGTATCCCGAGCCCAGATCGTCGACCGCGATGCGGAACCCGGCCGATGACAGCCATCCGAGCGTCTCCTGCCAGCCCGCGAGCTCCAGCACGCTGCCGCGCTCGGTGATCTCCAGAACGATCCGCTCGGTCCAGGGCCGCAGGGCCTCGAACCGGTGCCTGACCGCATCCAGGTCGGACAGCTCGTTTGGATGGACATTGATGAACAGGTTGGCGCCGGCGGGCAGCAGATCGAGCCAGCGCGCGGCGGCCGACGTCACCCAGTCGCCCAACCGGCCGAGCATGTCGTGGGATTCCGCGGCGGCGATGACCCGCATCGGTGTATCGAGTACCGCATGGCGGCTGCGCAGCAGCGCCTCGTAGCCGCGTACCGCACCCGTGCCGGCATCGACGATGGGCTGTACCGCGAGCCGCATCAGATCGCCGCTGAAGCATTCCTCCAGGTGGCGGCGCTGCAGCTCGAATCCGTCCCGGCGAGCACCCACACAGAGTTCCTCCAGGCGGCTGCGCGCGCAGATCGCCTCCTCGAGCGTGGTCAATATCGCTTCCAGGCGGAAGGGCTTGGCGATGATGCGCGAGACCTCTCCCCGGTTGACCGCGCTCATGACCGCCGGCAGGTCGAGAACTCCTGACATCAGGACGCGCACGCACCGCGGCTGCACAAGGCGCAACTGCTTGAGGACCTCGAGACCGTCGGGAGGCGGCAATTGAAAATCGACGACCGCGGCGTCGTAATCGCCTTCGGTCATCCTCCGCAGCGCTTCGCTGCCGCTCTCGGCCTCCTGTACGCGGTAGCCTCCTCGCTCCAATGCCGCCCGCAAAGCCGGGCGCAGATTTGCATCGTCTTCGACAACCAGAACGCGCATCGTGCTCGCTCCCCTTTTATCCTGGAAATGTCGTTCTTCTTATTACCCCCTGTTCACGGCCTCCTTTATATGCCCGGCCTTCCGCGACGTCAAACACCTGGCGGCACCCGCGCCGGCGGGGGCATTATGTATACCGCCGTGAGCATTGCCGAACGGGCTCGGGTCAAGGGCCGGGACGCGGGCGTGACTTGCGCCGGGCGGGGGGGGCGGCAGAAGGCCCATCCGCCGGTGTATGTGCCCGGCATCGGTAGAATACCGGCAGGGAGCCGCCACACCTTGCAAGACGCGCACCTGCCCCCGGGGCAGGTGCGGGGAGTCGATCGAAGCTGAGAACCCATGGAGTCAACATGCGTGCGGGTACAGAAGAGAGCTTTCACGAGAAGATCGTCCTCATCACCGGGGCCTCCTCCGGGATCGGTGAAGAGCTGGCCTGCCAGCTCGCACGGGCGGGAGCCGTGCTCACGCTGGCCGCGCGCCGCACCGAGCGGCTGGAGGAGGTGAGCCGCGGGATCCGCGAAGCCGGCGGCGTGGCGCCGTTGGTCATCGACTGCGACGTAACGCGGGACGAAGACCCGCCGCGCGCCGTCGCAGAGACCATTCTGCGCAGGGGCAGACTCGACATCGTCATCGCCAATGCCGGCTTCGGAGTCGTCGGCAATTTCGCCAAGCTGGCCGTGGAGGATTACCGCCGCCAGTTCGAGACCAACGTATTCGGAGTGTTGCGCACGCTGCACGCGGCGCTGCCCGAAGTGGTCAAGACCCGCGGCCAGATGGTGATCGTCGGCAGCGTGGCGGGGTGGACCGCTTCGCCCGGCGCCTCCCCGTATGCGATGAGCAAGTTTGCCGTGCGGGCGCTGGCCAACTCCATCACGCCGGAGCTTGCGCTCATGGGGGTGCGGGTCACTCTGATCAGCCCCGGATTCGTCGAGAGCAACATCCGCCGCGTCGACAACCAGGGTCAACTGCACGCCGACGCCGCAGAACCCATGCCCGGCTGGCTGGTCGCGGACAGGCGGCATGCGGTGAGCCAGATGCTGCGTGCCATCGCCCTGGGGCGCAGGGAAGTCATCATCACCGGCCACGGCAAGCTGTTCGTCGCGCTGGAGCGATTCGCCCCCTGGGTGCTGCGCGCCGCGGCGCACCGGATGGCCGCCGCCCGCGGCGGCTATCGCACGGAGCCCAAATCGACCTGAGCCCGCGCCCATATCAAGATGCGCTCGATCCGCGCATCGTGCCCGCCCCGCCCTCAGACCCTGCGCCGATGGCGCACCTCACGGTAAGCGGCAAGCACCGCCCGATCCAGGTGCTCGGGCCGGGCGGCGATGGCCGCGGCGCCGAGCGCGCGCAGGGCGCGCACATTGCTCGAGAGCGCGTGCCGATACTCGGTTGCCGCGAGCGTGCGGTACGCGGCCAGCGGCTCCTCCGCCCGCGCCAGGGGCAACGCCACGATGCTCGGATTCTCCAGCCCTGCGATGAACGTGAAATGCTTGGGGCTGAGCAGGCGCACCGCCTGCAGGAGCTGATCTTCCGAGGCGTCCGCCAGGTCCGTCAGCAAGACGACCAGGGTTCGCCGGTGGCTCATCGCGCGGATGCGGGCGGCGGCGAGGGCGGGGTTGGATATGCCCGGCTGCACGCGGCAGGCCGCGAGCGCCCGGCGGATGCGCACGACGGCCGCCTCACCGCGGGCGGGCGGCAACAGCGCGAGAGGCTGTGAGGCGAACACCAGCACACCCACGGCGTCGTCCATTTCCGAGGCCCTCTGCGCCAGACGCGCGGCGACATTGACGTAAAGACCGAGACGGTCGATCTCGCCGGCCGCAAGTCCGCTCGATCTTCCGGCGTCGACCGCGATCATGATCTCCAAGTGCCGCTCCTCGGCCAACTCGCGGCTGATCAGCCTGCCGCGACGCGCGCTCGCCTTCCAGTCGAGCAGGCGCAGCGGATCGCCGTGCCGGTACTCGCGCAGCTGCAGAATCTCGGCTACGCCGCCGGCGGCAACATGGGCGCGCTGCTCTCCGCCCTTGGTGTCGGCGGTGGCGCCGGTGGGCCGGCTGACGACGTCGGGAACCACGGTGACCACGCAGTCGACGGCAATACGCTTCGGCCACCAGGCCAATTGCAGAGGTCCCGACAGCCGCATCCTCGGCGCCGGCCATTCGTGCCGGCCCAGGCGGCGCGCGCTGGCCTCGAGCGTGGCCGTCGTCTCGCGATCCCGGACGAGGCGCAACGTTTCGACACGCGGCTCCGCGGCGAATTCCGCCGGCGCCGCCAGAACGACCTGGATCCATGCGCTGCCGCGAGCGCTCTGCGCAAACACCAGCCGCATCGCATGCCAGCGTCCGAGCCGCCAGCGCTCGGGTCCGGCGAGTCGCAGCTGCACGCGGCAGCGACCGGTCGCGGCAGCCTCCCAGGCGAGGCCGGCGAGCAACACTCCGGCGGGCAGGCACCACCATCGGGCGAGCGCCGGGTCCCACTGCCCGAATATGGCAAGCACGCCGGTCAACAGAGCCAGCAGCAGGGCGTTGCGTCGCAGGCTCACCGCAGGATCCGGCTGTCAGCGCGGCACCGGCACTCGCTCGAGCAAAGTGCCTGCGAGCTCGCGATCGCTTCGGCCCTCCAGCGCCGCCTCGGAGGTGAGATTGAGACGGTGCGGGATGACCCACGGGGCCACGAGTTTCACATCGTCCGGCGTGACGAACTCCGAGCCGCGCAGCCCGGCTGCGACCCGCGCGGCGCGCATCAAGGCCAGTGCGCCGCGCGTGGACAGTCCGAGCGCAATCTGCCCGTGCTCGCGCGAAGCTCTTGCGATCGCGAGCACGTAGCCCGTCAACTCGGCTGAAACGTGCACGTGGTCGGCGTATTCGCGCGCCGCCTCGATGTGCTCGGCAGTGATGGTCGCCGCGGGCGCGCCCTCGGGCGCGGTGGCGCCCGCGGCGATCGTGCCGTAGCGGTCGAGGACGCGGGCTTCATCCCCGGTCTGCGGGTAGCCGACGTCGACGCGCATCATGAAACGGTCGAGTTGGGACTCGGGTAGAGGAAACGTGCCTTCAAACTCGTGTGGATTCTGGGTGGCGATCACGAGGAACCCGCCCGGCAGACGATAGGTCTGCCGGTCGATGGAGACCTGGCGCTCCTCCATCGCCTGCAGGAGGGCGGATTGCGTCTTCGGGCTGGCGCGGTTGATCTCATCGACCAGCAGCACATCGGTGAACACCGGTCCGGGGTGGAGCACGAATTTGCGGCTGGCCTCATCGAGGACATGCACGCCGGTCATGTCCGATGGCATCAGGTCCGCCGTGCCCTGGATGCGCGTGAAGCGGCCGGAGAGCGCCGCCGCGAGGGTCTTGCCGAGCAGGGTCTTGCCGAGCCCCGGAGCGCCCTCGACCAGCACGTGTCCGCGTGAGACCACGGCGATCACCAGCGCGCGGATCAGTTCCCGCAGGCCGATCACCGTGCCTTCCAGGCACCCCTGGATGCGGAGTTCGAGATCCTCGAGTGCGTTCATGCCGTTGCCTTGCGTAGTTGTGCCAGGAGATTCTGCAGCCGGACCAGATTGACTCGCCTGCCGGCACGGGCGCGCTCGTAGCAGGTCCGCAGCGCCTCCCGGTCGGCGCTCGCAATGCTCCGCCGCGCTTCGAGCCATTGCCAGCCGTCCGCTGCGGATTGCGGCGGACGTCCGGGCAGGTCGCGGAAAAAGTCCTCGATCATACGTTGCGCGGCCTCGCCGGGATCGACCACGGCTGCGAGATAGCGAGCGCTGCCCTCGACGTAGGCGGTTTCATCGAGCGGCCGCCAGCCCGGGGACCTTGCCCGCAGGGGCCGCACGCCCACGACGAGTATCAGCCACAGGCCCACGATCCAGGCCAGCGTGGCGTGCAGGCGCGGATCGGCGAAGAATGCCCGGGCGTCGTAGAAGGCGGCGAGTCCCTCGTGTGCATCGTCGAACACGACCGCTCCGCTCGGGCCCCGGGACCATGCGATGATGTTGGACAGGAGCCGTGCGTTGCCGGGAAACGTCAATCCCGCGTTGGAGAACGGGCTCGCAACGGCGCTGAGGATGATCTGGCCGGAGCCCAGGCGCTCCAGCCACAGGGCGGGCGTGCCGTTGTCGCTGCGCGCCGCGAGCTGCAGAGGCAGGCCGGCAACCCCGGCGGGAAATCCGCCGTTCCTCAGGTGCGCGTGCCAGGAGCGGGAGGGCAGCGGCAGCAAAGCGGTGATCCGCCCGACCCCGGCCAGCAGCGGCTGCGCGCCCTGGGGGCGGATGTCGAGGCGGCTCGCGGTGATCGAGCGCAGCAGGGTGGAGGCGGACGCAGGCGTGAATGTCAGGCCGGCGGCGCTTTCGAGGAAGCGCATCATCGCCGCATCGTCCATGCCGGGCGCCCAGGCCGGCTCATCATCGAGCGCGGCGGCGATCAGCAGCGTGTTGCCTCGAGCCACCCACCTCAGCAGCCTGGTGCGCTCGATCTGGTGCGCCGGCAGCCGCTGCGGCAGCGTGATGATGAGCAGGTTGCCCTTCGAAGGCGAGAGAGAGAGAAGCCTCCCATAGCGGTGACGCAGGCTCAACCGGGGAATGTGCTCCCTGGCGAGCCAGCGCCAGATCGCCAGATACCCTTCCGGGCGGGCGTCCGTCGACAGAGGCAAGCCCAGGGCGGTGGGCCGAAGATGCGGTTTGGGGAAGAACAACACGTAGAACAGAGCCAGTGCACCGGCCGCGAACAGCAGCGTGAGCAGCCTCTCCCTCATGGCGCACCGACCGGGCCTGTGGCCGGCGCCAGCAGCTCGGCACGCAGGGCCTTTGCTGCTCGCAATGTCTCCTCGGGTACGGGGGCCGGCCCTCCCGGCCCGTAGAGCTCGCGCTCGGCGAGCCGCACGACCTGCTCGAAGTCCTCCCGTTGACGCGGGGAGTCGAAGCGCGCCCGTGCGGAGATCTCATGGAAGGTGAGGTGCCAGTCGCGCTCGATGCGCTGTGTGCTCGCGAGAGCCTCGATGAGCACACGCAACAGGCGAGCCGGCCGGGCGCGCAGCCGGCTCCAGTCCGGCTCGCCGCCGGGGCAGGCGGCAATCGAGCGGGCTGCGGCGCCAGCACGCGGGCGCGAGCGGGCCGTGCGGCGCCTGGAGCCGATGAGTCCCGCCGAGCGCAACTCGATGTAGGCGAGCACGGCGAGGGTGAGCAGAAGGAGCCCGCCGAGAGCGTAGAGCAGCGCGTAGGCCATGGCGCGGTGCGCGGGGCTGCGCGCCACGGAGTCCAGCCACTGCCGTAGCCGGTGAAAAATCGGCCCTGCCCGGCGCCATAGCCATACCTTGACCCGCTCCCACCAGCCGGGCGGCGGCACCGGAGGTTTGAGCGTCCGGGCGATGGCACGCAGGACGAAAGGCTCGGGGGCGGTCGAGAGCGGCCGGCCGCCATAGCGGCTCGCCAGCGCGCTCAGGCCGGCGAGCGCGCGCGGGGTGAGGCTCCTGCGCCAGTGATCGGGCAGGAACGTGGTCAGGCCGAGACCCTCGATCGCCTTGCCGATGCCCGGGCAGGCGGCACGCAGCGCCGCCAGACCCACGAGCGTCGACTTCGCGTGCAAGGCGCAGTGGGCGACCCGGGCGAGGGCGGCGGGCGCTGGCCGGGCCCTGAGCGGCGCGCCGAGCGAGAGCGCCAGTACCGTCAGTCCCAACACCCCTCGGGCCAGCATGACTTAGCGGCCGCCCAGCGCCTCCGCGCGCGCGGTGAGATCCAAGCCCTCGAGGCGCAGCCTGAGGTCGTGGTAGATCGCGAGCCACATCGCAGCGAGCAGCGGCATCGTGACCAGCCGGGCGAGCAGGGCGAGGGCCGCGCCGATGCGTATCCGGTACAGGATGTCGCCGGGGCTGAAACCGTGCGAGGCGAAGAATCCGCCGATCAGGCCGAGGGTGCCGCCGATGGCGAGATTCAGGATCCACATGATGATGCCCGCCACGAAGGTGATCGCCGTGACCCGCCACCAGTGCCCCTTCACCAGGCGCCAGCTGCGGCCGAGGCAGGCCGCGCCGCCGCAGTTCTCCACGAACATGACCGGCAGCCAGAATTCCAGGCGGACCCACACGTAGAGCAGCAGGAGCGCCAGCGCAAGCATGCCGGCGGCGGCTCCGAGGAGCAGCGGGACGGGCTCGCGGCCCGCCTGATGCAGGCCGATGAGCAGACCTGCGCTGATTGCCGCCGGCAGGATGATCACCCCGAGAATCAGCGCGAGCAGCAATCCTCCGAGCAGCATGCGCGGCAGTCGGCGCAGGCCCGCCGAGAGCGAGTCACCGATCGACAGGGACTCATCGCCTCGAGCCACGGCCGCCTGTTGCGCAAGCAACGCCCCGTACACCACCAGGACGATCAGCCAGAAGATGACGTCGCCGACGATGATCTGAGGCGTATGCACCATGGAGGCTGTCTGCTGCAAATACTGCAGCAGGGACAAGCCCGGGCGAGGAGGCCTTGGGATGGCGATCAGCTGCAGCGCCATGCCTGCGCCGGCTGCGATCAAGGCCAGGGGCCAACAGCGGCGAAAAGAGCAGCGGAACAGGCGCAGCCAGTCATCGAGGACACCCCCGATCGGCTGAGGCTCCGATGGTGCCACGTACTTCATGATCGCTCCGCGCAGTTGTGAGGGTGCGGGCGTGCGTCCGCCTTGTCCAGACCGGGCAGAATAGCTAAGCTCGGTCTTGGCGGGCAACCATTTCATCTTAACCGGATGGCCGAGGAAGAGCTCACCGTCAGCAGCCTGACGGGTGTCGACATGAGGGTCCGGATCGCCGGCCCCGGCACGCGCAGCTACGCCTTTCTGACCGACTGGTTGATCCGACTGTTGCTCGCGCTGGCGTGGCTGCTGGCCGGGTCGCTGCTGCGGCTGCTGCCGCGGATCGCAGCCGATGCGCCGCTTGCGCACACGGTGATGGTCGCAGCCGTCGTTCTCGCGTTGGCGACCTACTTTCTCTATCAGCCCGTGCTCGAGGTGGCCATGCGGGGCCGCACTCCGGGCCTGCGCAAGGCGGGCGCCCGGATCGCCACCTTCGAGGGTGCGACTCCCGGAACGGGCGCGCTGCTCATCCGCAATCTCTTCCGCCTGATCGATGCTCTACCGGTGTTTTACGTCGTCGGTCTCACTTGCTGCATGCTCACGAAGCAGCGAGTGCGGCTCGGGGACATGGTGGCGGGCACCGTGCTGGTGCTCGATGAGGCCGATTCCGTGAAGT
Organism: Pseudomonadota bacterium; assembly: GCA_021805865.1. Classification (GTDB taxonomy): domain Bacteria; phylum Pseudomonadota; class Gammaproteobacteria; order Steroidobacterales; family Steroidobacteraceae; genus 13-2-20CM-66-19. The sequence goes on along the minus strand of JAJZDX010000015.1, from coordinate 57,809 downwards.
CCCTCAGCCGGTTGAGCGCGCAAATGCAGCGCACGGCGCTGTCGGCCGAGGCGCTGCAGCTGATCCACGATCTGCTCGATCGCTGGCGGTCGCTGGAGGAGGCCCGGCGTGTCCGGCTGGCGCGCGAGCTGCTCTGCAAGCTCGATCCCGGATTCGATCCGCGGCGCGGCGAGGCGTTGAGCAGTCGCGCCCTGCAAGGCCGCCTGGAGGCGCTGCTTGCCGGCGAGTCCAGACACTGAATCGCCGGCAGCGGTCTGGATCCGTACGCAGGCGCCTCGGTGGGAGGCGCTCGCGGCGGAGGCTGCGGCGGCACCGCGGCGTCCCCATGCCACGGTGGATGAGGCGTTGCACACCCTGCGGACCTACCGTGTCCTGACCCAGCATCTGGCGAGCGCGCGTGAGCTCATGCCGGCGGGCTTACTGACCGCCGCCCTGCAGAACACCTGCGCAACGCTGCACGCGGCGATCAACCGCGCGCCGCGGCTCACGGGCTCAAGATGGCTGAGATTGATTCGTGACGAGATTCCCGCGGCCGCCGCATCCGTGAGGACGCTGGCGTTGTGGCTCGCGGCGCTGCTCGTGGCGAGCGCTCTCGCGGGCTGGTGGCTGATCGATACCTACCCGGCGCTGGTCACCCTGATCGCGAGCCCGCGGATGATCGACGGCGTCGAGCGCGGACACCTGTGGACCTACCAGGTGCTCAATCTCGCGCCGCCGGCGCTGCTGTCGGCACGCATCTTTTCCAACAATGTGATGGTGATTCTGGGGGCGTTCTGCTCGGGCATCCTGTTCGGGCTGGGAGCCTTCTACATGATCGCCTACAACGGACTGATGCTCGGCGGGCTCTTGGCCTTCACTCACCAGCACGGCCTCGAGCTCGGGCTGGTGAAATTCACGCTCGCGCACGGCCCGGTGGAACTGTCGGTCATGTGCCTGGCCGCGGCCGCCGGTACGGCGCTCGGCGAGGCCGTCATCCGACCCGTGCATTCCACCCGCACGGAGTCCCTCCGCCGCCGGGCCGCGCAGCTCGGCCCCCTGCTGCTCGCCTGTGCGCTGCTGCTGCTCGGCTCCGGCCTGATCGAAGGGTTTCTGTCGCCTCGCGCGGCGGTGTCGATTCCGGTGCGCCTCGCCGTGGGGCTCGGATACTGGACACTGATGCTCCTGTGGCTCGGCGGCCGGCTGATTCCCAAAGCAAAGGCAAAGGAAACAACGCGCTGAGAGCGCCTTTGTGCCAACGACATCGCGCAGGCCGACGCGGGTTCGGGGAGCCACAGGGCTGGGCGGCGCAACGGCCGGCGTCGGTGCGACGCCACCTGGTGGGGCCTGATCTCGTCCCGCATCGACATCGGACGGCGAACTTCTCCTGCGAAGGGGCATCATGAGCGTAGGTGTACTTGGCTCGCGCGAGCCGCAGAAGCCTGCTGACTCGCTGCGGTTGCACCCCGGAGCACGCTTCGGCACTCCCGGGCAGAGCGAGTGTTCGGCGAGCTTGCGATGCTGGCTGCTCAGCTCACCGGCCACGCCAGCAAGGCGCCGTGGGAAGACCTTGCGCGGCATCGTGGATGCATCCTCAAGCGCGCGAGCCGCAGCGACTCATCTGGCCACGGGGCGGCTTGCCGTCTCGCGGGGAAACGGTTAAAAGGAGCGCAGGCTGCCCGGAACACGGGCCAGGGGGAGCTCGAAACATGAAGAAAGTGTGCGTCGGCCTCGTCGCGGGCCTGCTTTTGTCCACCACGGCCTTCGCCAGCCCCTATGCCGATCTTGCCCAGATGCGGGCGGCCTTCTTCAAGGCGACCTCCTGGCGGATCGAGGAGCACCTCGCCAGCGGCAAAACGCTGGTCGTCGAGTACTCTGCGCCCGACCGCTGGCGATTCGTGCCCTCCCGCAACCTTCAGGAAGTGATCATCGGCAAGAATGTCTACATGGTCACCGACGGCCATGCGGTGGAGCTGCCGCCGCGCTACGGCACCCTGATTTCGCAGCGGATGGCGAAAAAGAGCAAGAGCGATCCGCTCGCGGGCGCCTCGAGGGCGGACCTCGAAAAAACGGCCCGCGACCTCGGCATGCGGACGCTCCATGGCAGGAGCGTGCATGCTTACAGCTGTGTCGTGCGCGGTGTAACCGAGACTCTGTACATCGGCGCCGATCGGCTGCCGGTGCGTGCGATCATGAACGGGGTGATGATCAAGGGCAAGCGCGTCAACATCGTCGCCGACTTCAGCCGATTCAACAAGCCGATCGCGATCGATCCTCCCGCATCCTGAGGCGGCGTCGGTCTCAGACCAGCACCCGCTCGATACCCCCGTCGTTGGCGCGGGCGACGTAATCGGCCATCCAGTTCTCCCCGAGGATGTGCCGGGCGATCTCGACCACGATGTAGTCCGCATCGAGATCGGCGTCCTCGTTGTACCGCTTCAGGCCCTGCAGGCACGAGGGGCAGGATGTCAGCACCTTGACCTGACCTGCCCCGGCGAGGCGGAGCTTTTCGGCTCCGGCGCGCACCTCCTCCTCCTTGCGGAAGCGCACCTGCGTGGACACATCCGGCCTGGACAGTGCGAGCGTGCCGGACTCCCCGCAGCAACGGTCGTTCTTCTCGATACGGCCGTTGTGCGTCTCGTTCATCAGCGCGTTGACGACCTTCAGCGGATCGTAGCGCTTCATGGGCGAGTGGCAGGGGTCGTGGTACATGTAACGTGCCCCCGTGACGCCTTCCAGCCGCACGCCCTTCTCCATCAGGTACTCATGAATGTCGATGATGCGCGAGCCGGGGAAGATCTCCTCGAACTTGTAGCCCAGCAGCTGGTCGTAGCAGGTGCCGCAGCTCACCACCACCGTGCGGATGTCGAGGTAGTTGAGGGTGTTGGCCACACGGTGGAACAGCACCCGGTTGTCGGTGGTGATCTTCTCCGCGCGGTCGAACTCTCCCGCGCCCCGCTGCGGATACCCGCAGCACAGGTACCCGGGCGGCAGCACCGTCTGCACCCCCACGTGCCAGAGCATCGCCTGGGTGGCGAGCCCGACCTGCGAGAACAGCCGCTCCGAGCCGCAGCCCGGGAAATAAAACACCGCCTCGGTCTCGGCGGTCGTCGCCGGATCGCGGATGATCGGCACGTAGGCGGGATTCTCGATGTCGAGCAGCGCCCGCGCGGTTTTCTTCGGCAGCCCGCCCGGCATCTTCTTGTTCACGAAATGCACCACCTGCTCGGCCATCCCCGGCCTGCCGGTGGTGGCCGGCGGGCGGCGGGTCTGCGCGCGCGCCAGGCCCTTGAGCAGCCGATGCCCGGCCCGCTGCGCCTTGTAGCCCCACCCGATCATGAGCTTGCGGGTGAGACGGATGGTCTCGGGGTTGGTCGCGTTCAGGAAGAACATGGACGCGGCCGTGCCGGGGTTGAAGCGCTTCTGGCCCATGCGCCGCAGCAGGTCCCGCATCGACATCGACACGTCTCCGAAGTCGATGTCCACGGGGCAGGGCGTGAGGCACTTGTGGCAGACCGTGCAGTGATCGCCCACGTCGGAGAACTCGTCCCAGTGGCGGATGCTGACGCCGCGGCGGGTCTGCTCCTCGTAGAGGAATGCCTCGATCAGGAGCGATGTCGCCAGGATCTTGTTGCGCGGACTGTAGAGCAGGTTGGCGCGTGGCACGTGCGTGGCACAGACCGGCTTGCACTTGCCGCAGCGCAGGCAATCCTTGATGGCGTCGGAGATCTCCCCGATCGCCGACTGCTGCATGATGAGCGACTCGTGGCCGAGGAGGTTGAAGCTCGGCGTGTAGGCATTGGACAGATCCCCGCCCGGAAAGAGCTTGCCCTTGTTGAAGCGGTCATCCGGATCGACGCTCTGCTTGTAGGCCCGGAACTCCCGCGTCTCCGCCTCGTCCAGGAACTCCAGCTTGGTGATGCCGATGCCGTGCTCGCCGGAGATGACCCCGTCCAAGCGGCGCGCGATCCCCATGATCCGCGTGACCGCCGCCGTGGCCGTGCGCAGCATCTCGTAATCATCCGAGTTGACCGGGATGTTGGTGTGTACATTGCCGTCGCCGGCGTGCATGTGCAGGGCGACGAAGACGCGGCCGCGCAGTACGCGCCGATGCGCGTCCTCGCATGCGGAGAGGATCGGGGCGAAGATCCGTCCGCCAAAGATACGCTGCAGCGGTTCCCGAAGCTCGCGCTTCCATGATACCCGGATCGTCCGGTCCTGCAGTACGTCGAACACTCTCGGCCGGGACGTTCCCTGCAGGCGCGCGCGCAGCTCCTGTTCCAGGGGAGCGTATCCGAGCCCGATGAGCTGCGGCAGCGCATCGGCCAGGCTCGCGTCGAGGCAAGAGGCGAGCCAGCTCCAGCGCTTGCGCACCTCGGCGATGAGCTGGCGTGCCTGCGAGGCCCGCTCGCCGATCACTTCGGTGTCCGGCAGATTGCCGAGCTCCAGATCCTCGGCGCGGGCGAGCGGCGGCGGCGCCGCGAACACGGCGTCCAGCTCATCGAGCAGCTTCAACTTGTTGGCGATCGACAACTCGATGTTGATGCGCTCGATCTCGTCGGTGTACTCGCCCATGCGCCCGAGCGGCAGCACCACGTCTTCGTTGATCTTGAAGGCGTTGGTGTGGCGTGCGATGGCGGCGGTGCGCGAGCGGTCCAGCCAGAATTTGCGCCGGGCCTCGGCGCTGACCGCGATGAAGCCCTCGCCGCTGCGGGTATTGGCGATCCTGGTGACGTCGGAGGCGGCGGTGGCGACCGCGGTTTCGTCGTCGCCGACGATATCGCCGAACAGGGCCATCTTCGGAAGCGCGCCGCGGCGGGACTTCGTCGTGTAGCCGACGGCGCGCAGGTAGCGCTCGTCCATGTGCTCGAGGCCCGCCAGCCGCACTCCGCGGGGAGCGAGCCCGTCCAGGTAGTCTTTGATCTGCACGATGGTCGGCACCGCCTCGCGCGCCTGGCCGAAAAACTCCAGGCACACGGTGCGCGTGTGGCTCGGGGCGCGGTGCAGCACCCAGCGGGCGGAGGTGATGACACCGTCGCATCCCTCCTTCTGCACGCCGGGAAGGCCGCCGAGGAACTTGTCGGTCACGTCCTTGCCGAGGCCCGCCTTGCGGAACTTGCGCCCGGGGATGCTGAGCCGCCCCTCACGCAGCACGGGCGCCTGATCCGGCAACGAGCGGCCGTCCTTCCACAGGAGCTCGAACTCGACCGTCTCCACGTCATGGATCTTGCCGCGGTTGTGCGCGATCCGGCTGACCTCGAGCCAGTTGCCTTCGCAGTCGACCATCCGCCACCAGACGAGGTTGTCGACCGCCGTGCCCCAGAGAACCGCCTTCTTGCCGCCGGCATTCATGGCGATATTGCCCCCGATGCAGGAGGCGTCGGCGGACGTCGGATCGACGGCGAACACCAGTCCGCTCCTGTCCGCGGCGTCGGCGACGCGGCGGGTCACCACGCCGGCCTCGGTGAACACCGTCGGGACGGGCTGCTCGAGCCCCGGCAGTGTCAGGTGCTCGACCGTGCCGAGGCGCTCGAGCTTCTCGGTGTTGATGACGGCGGAAAGAGGGGTCAGCGGCACGGCGCCGCCGGTGTAGCCGGTGCCGCCGCCGCGCGGAATGATGGTGAGGCCGAGCTCGATGCATGCCCGCACCAGGCCGGGGATCTCCGCCTCGGTATCCGGCATCAGCACCACGAATGGGTATTCGACCCGCCAATCGGTCGCGTCTGTGACATGACAGACGCGGGCGTAGGCGTCGAACCGGATATTGTCCGGGCGTGTGTACCGTCTGAGAGCGCGCAGCGCGCGGCGCCGCAGCACGGTCCAGTCGTCGAAATCCGACTCGAAGCTGTGCACGGCCGCGCGCGCGGCGGTCAGCAGCTCCCCTACCTGATCGTACCGCTCCCCGTCCGCGGCGGCATCGCGCCGCCGGTCGATCTCGCTCAGACGATGGTGCAGGGCCTGGATGAGCAGTCGCCGCCGGCGCGCGTTCTCGATCAGGTCATCGTGCAGGTAGGGATTGCGGCGCACCACCCAGATGTCGCCCAGCACCTCGTAGAGCATGCGAGCCGAGCGGCCGGTGCGCCGCTCGCGCCGCAGCTCCTCGATGATCGCCCAGTGGCGCGGCCCGAGCAGCCGCATCACGATCTCCCGGTCGGAGAACGAGGTGTAGTTGTAGGGGATCTCGCGCAGCCGGGCCGCCGGCTCGGCGAAGCGGGCCGTTTCCCCGGTCGGGTGCTTGGGGTCGGGTTGGGCGCTCATCGGCTCCGCGATCCTGCGGTCCGTCAGGGCAGGTCCGTGCCGCCCATCAGGTACCGGTCGCATTCGCGTGCCGCGCCCCGGCCTTCATCGATGGCCCAGACGACCAGGCTCTGGCCGCGCCGGCAGTCGCCCGCGGCGTATACGCCCTTGACGCTGGTCGCGAACGCGCCGTGCCCGGCCTCGATGTTGGAGCGCGCATCGGTTTTGATGCCGAGCTCGGCCAGAAGCGCCTGCTCGGGCCCCGTGAAGCCGAGCGCCAGCAGCACCAGGTCGGCGGGGCTCTCCTGCTCGCTGTCCGCGACCTCCTGCGGCACGAGCCGTCCGTCCCCGCCCCGCCGCCAGGCGATCTGCACGGTCGTCACCGATCGTATGCCATCCTCCGCGTCGCCATTCAGACGCTTTACCGTCGTGACATAGGAGCGCGGATCGGCGCCGAACCTCGCGGCCGCTTCTTCCTGCCCGTAGTCGAGCTTGTATACCTTGGGCCACTCCGGCCAGGGATTGTCCTCGGCGCGCTGCATCGGCGGGCGCGGCAGGATCTCGATCTGCTTGAGACTGGCGCAACCCTGGCGCATCGCGGTGGCCACGCAGTCGGTGCCCGTGTCGCCGCCGCCGATGACCACGACGTTGCGGCCTTTCGCGTGGATGGGGCTGCGGTCGGGGCCGCCGTCGAGCAGTGCCTTGGTGCTCGCCGTCAGGTATTCCATCGCAAAGTGCACGCCCTTGAGCTTGCGGTTCGGCGCCGCAAGGTCTCGCGGCTGCGTGGCGCCCGTGCAGAGCACGATCGCGTCGAAGTCCTTGCGCAGCAGCTGCGCCTCCACGTTCTCCCCCACGTGGGCGTTGCAGACGAACCGCACGCCTTCCCTTTCCATCAGCGCTATCCGCCGCAGCACGACGTCTTTCTTATCGAGCTTCATGTTGGGAATGCCGTACATGAGCAGTCCCCCCGGTCTGTCCTCGCGCTCGAGCACCGTCACGGTGTGGCCGGCGTGATTGAGCTGGGCCGCGCACGCAAGACCCGCCGGTCCCGAGCCGATCACCACGACCTTCTTGCCGGTGCGCTCCGCCGGCGGCTCCGGCGCGATCCACCCCTGGTCCCAGCCCTCGTCGGCGAGCGCCGCCTCGATGGTCTTGATGGCAACCGGCGGGGCGTTGATGCCGAGCACGCAGGAGCCCTCGCACGGGGCCGGGCACACCCGGCCGGTGAACTCGGGGAAGTTGTTGGTTTTGAGGAGCCGCTCGAGCGCTTCGCGCCACAGGCCCCGGTAGAGGAGATCGTTCCACTCCGGGATCAGATTGTGGATCGGGCAGCCCGAGGCCATGCCCGAGACGAGCTTGCCGGTGTGGCAGAACGGCACGCCGCAGTCCATGCAGCGGGCGGCCTGGTTGCGCAGGCGCTTCTCGTCCATGTGGTGGTGAAATTCCCGCCAGTCGCGCACTCGCTCGAGCGGCACGCGGTCCACCGGCAGCTCGCGCAGATATTCGATGAATCCAGTCGGCTTGCCCATACTTTACTCAACAATCAGCCAAGGTCATCCAGGACGGGGGGCGGGATGCCCGCTCCCGCGCCATGAGCTAGTTTCCGCCGACGCGCGCCAGGTCGCGCGCGTTCTCTTCGAAGGCCACCATGACGGCCTCGTCCCCGCTCAGACCCTGGCTGTGCGCGCGCTCGAGCGAAGCCACGGCGCGCTTGAAGTCCTTGGGCACCACGCACACGAACTGCGGCAGCAGGCGCTGCCAGTTCTCGAGCACGTGGCCGGCGCGGGCGCTGCCGGTGAAGTCTCGGTGCCGCTCGATCATGGCGCGCACGCGGGCGATCTGTCGTGGGTCCTCGAGGGGCTCGAGCCCGACCATCTGAGTGTTCACGCGCGAGGGGAACTCGCCGGCCTCATCGAGCACGTAGGCGACGCCGCCTGACATGCCGGCGCCGAAGTTGCGCCCCGTGGGGCCGAGCACGACCACGTGCCCGCCGGTCATGTACTCGCAGCCGTGGTCGCCCACCGCTTCCACGACCGCATCGACGCCGCTGTTGCGTACCGCGAAGCGCTCGCCGGCCATGCCGCGGATATAGGCTTCGCCATCGGTGGCGCCATAAAGGCCGACGTTTCCGATGATGATGTTCTCCTCCGGAGCGAACGGCGAGCCGGCGGGCGGAAATACGATGAGCCGCCCGCCCGAGAGACCCTTGCCCAGATGGTCATTGGCATCCCCTTCCAGCACGAAGGTCATGCCGCGCGGCATGAACGCACCGAAACTCTGTCCCGCGGTGCCCTTGAAGTGGATGCGGATGGTGTCCTCGGGCAGACCCGCGGATCCGTACTTGCGCGTGACTTCACTGCCCGTAATGGTGCCGACCACGCGGTTGACGTTGCGGATCGGCATCTCTGCGCGCACCTTCTCGCCGCGCTCGATGGCAGGGCGGCAGAGCGGCAGCAGCTCCGACAGGTCGAGAGACTTCTCCAGGCCATGATCCTGCTCGATCTGCCGGAAGCGGCCCACTTCCTCGCCGACATCGGGCTGATAGAGGATGTGGCTGAAGTCGAAGCCCTTGGCCTTCCAGTGATCCACGGCCCGCTTCATGCGCAGGCGATCGACCCGGCCGACCATTTCCTCGACGGTGCGAAAGCCGAGCTCCGCCATGATCTCGCGCATGTCCTGCGCGACGAAGCGCATGAAGCTCACGACGTGTTCGGGCTTGCCGGCGAACTTCTCGCGCAGCCGCGGATCCTGGGTCGCGATTCCCGCCGGACAGGTATTGAGGTGACAGACGCGCATCATGATGCAGCCCATCGACACCAGAGGGGCGGTGGCGAAGCCGAACTCCTCCGCGCCGAGCAGCGCGGCGATGACGACGTCACGGCCGGTCTTCAGCTGCCCATCGGTTTCCACCGCGATGCGGCTGCGCAGATTGTTCAACACCAGGGTCTGATGAGTTTCCGCGAGGCCGAGCTCCCACGGCAGGCCGGCGTGAGTGATGGAGGTCTGCGGCGATGCGCCCGTGCCGCCGTCGTAGCCGCTGATCAGCACCACGTCCGCATGCGCTTTGGCGACTCCCGCGGCGATGGTCCCCACGCCCACCTCGGACACCAGCTTCACGCTGATCCGCGCCTCGCGGTTGGCGTTCTTCAGGTCGTGGATCAGCTCGGCCAGGTCCTCGATGGAATAGATGTCGTGATGCGGCGGCGGGGAGATGAGTCCCACGCCCGCGGTGGTGTGCCGCGTCTTGGCGATCCAGGGGTAGACCTTGCTGCCGGGCAGCTGCCCCCCCTCGCCGGGCTTGGCGCCCTGGGCCATCTTGATCTGCAGCTCCCGGGCGTTGACCAAGTACTGGCTGGTGACGCCGAAGCGTCCCGAGGCCACCTGCTTGATGGCACTGTTGCGCGAGTCGCCGCCGGGCTCAAGGGTGTAACGGGCCGGATCCTCGCCGCCCTCACCGGTGTTGCTCTTGCCGCCGATGCGGTTCATGGCGACCGCGAGCGTTTCGTGCGCTTCCTTGCTGATCGAGCCGTACGACATGGCGCCGGACTTGAAGCGCTTGAGGATGCTCTCGACGGGCTCGACCTCCTCCAGGGGCACCGGCTCGAACGGCACGAACTCCATCAATCCGCGCAGGGTTGCGAGCTGACGAGACTGGTCGTCAATCAGCCTGGCGTAGGACTTGTATGTGTCGTAGCTGCCCGTGCGCACCGCTTTCTGCAGGCGGTGGATCGACTCGGGGTTGAACAGATGGTGCTCGCCGTCGGCGCGCCACTGGTACTGGCCGCCGGCCTGCAGGGCGTGTCCGTTGGTCTTGCGCGCCGGGAAGGCCGCGTGGTGGCGCATCAGCACCTCGTGCGCGATCGTTTCCATCCCGATGCCGCCGATTCGCGATGCGGTCCAGGTGAAGTACTCGTCGATCACGTCCTGGCGCAGCCCCACGGCCTCGAACACCTGGGCGCCGTGATAGCTCTGCACGGCCGAGATCCCCATCTTGGACATGACCTTGATCACGCCCTTGGTCGCCGCCTTGACGTAGTTCTTGCAGGCGAGCGTGGTGTCGACGTTGGTGACCAGGCCCTCGCGGATCATGCTCTCCAATGTCTCGAAAGCGAGGTATGGATTGACCGCCGAGCAGCCGTAGCCGATGAGCAGCGCGAAGTGATGGACCTCGCGCGCCTCGCCGGTCTCGAACACGATGCTGACGCGGGTGCGCAGCCCCTCGCGGATGAGGTAATGATGCAGGCCGCTCACCGCGAGCAGCGCCGGCACCGCGGCAAACCCGCGCGCCACCCCGCGGTCGCTCAGCACCAGGATGTTGACTTCCTCGTCCTCGATCAGCCTGCGGGCCGCCAGGCACAGCTCCTCCATGGACTTGGTGAGGCCCTTCTCGCCGCGGGTGGCGCGGAAGAGGATGGACAGCGCCCCGACTTTCAGGCCGGGCAGCGCCATGCGCCGGATTCTCGCGAACTCCTCGTTGGTGAGGATGGGACCCTTGAGCTCGAGCCGCCGGCAGTCCGAGGGCTGCGGCTGCAGCAGGTTTCCCTCCGAGCCCAGCCACACCTCCGAGGCGGTGATCAGCTCCTCGCGGATGCAGTCGATCGGCGGATTGGTCACCTGCGCAAACAGCTGCTTGAAGTAGTCATAGAGCAGGCGCGGGCGGTCCGAGAGGGCCGCGAGCGGCGCGTCGTTGCCCATCGAGCCGACGGCCTCGACGCCGTTGCGCGCCATGGGCGCAAGCAGCAGCCGCTGATCCTCGAACGTGTAGCCGAAGGCGATCTGGCGCTCGAGCAGCGTCTCGGGATCCGAGGTCGGCAGCTCGGTCACGGGCGGCAGATCCATCAGGTACACCAGATGCTGGTCGAGCCACTGCCGGTAGGGCTGTTGGGCGCTGACGGCGCGCTTGATCTCCTCGTCGTCGATGATGCGGCCCTGGTCGGTGTCGACGAGGAACATCCGGCCCGGCTGCAGACGTCCCTTTTGCACCACGTCCTCGGGCGGCACATCGAGCACGCCGGCCTCGGAGGCCATGATCACCAGTCCGTCGCGGGTGACGTAGTAGCGCGACGGCCTGAGGCCGTTGCGGTCGAGCACCGCCCCGACCTGCCGGCCATCGGTGAAGGCGATGGATGCCGGCCCGTCCCAGGGCTCCATCAGGCTGGAGTGATACTGGTAGAACGCCCGGCGGTCGTCGTCCATGGTCTCGTGGTTCGACCAGGGCTCCGGGATCAGCATCATCATGGCGTGTGCCAGGGAGCGGCCCGAGAGCACCAGGAGCTCGAGCGTATTGTCGAGCATGGCCGAGTCGCTCCCGTTGGGGTTGACCACGGGCAGGATCTTCGGGGTGTCCTCGCCGAACAGGTCGGACTCGAACAGCGCCTCGCGGGCCTTCATCCAGTTGAAATTGCCGCGCAGGGTGTTGATCTCCCCGTTGTGCGCGAGGTAGCGGTAGGGGTGCGCCCGGTCCCAGCTGGGGAAGGTGTTGGTACTGAAGCGCGAATGCACCACCGCGAGGGCGGTCTCGACCGCCGGATCCCTGAGATCGGGGTAGTACTGGGTGAGCTGCTCGGTGAGCAGCATCCCCTTGTAGACGATCGTCTTGTGCGACAGGCTGCAGATGTACCAGTACTCCGCCCCGTCGATGGTGGATTCACGGATCTCGCTGTAGGCCCGTTTTCTGATGATGAACAGCTTGCGCTCGAATTCCATCTCCTCCCTGACCTCGGGGCCGCGCCCGATGAATACCTGGCGGATGAACGGCTCGCCCGCCTTGGCGGTCTCGCCGAGCGAGGCATTGTTCGTCGGCACCGTGCGCCACCCGAGCACGACCTGCCCCTCGGACTGCACGATATGCTCGAACAGCTCGACGATGCGCCGCCGCCGGGTGGGGTTGCGGGGCAGGAAGATCAGGCCGCTGCCGTACTCGCCCGGTCCGGGCAGCTGCAGGTGGCTTTTTCGCGCCACCTCGCGCAGGAAGGCGTGCGGCATCTGGATGAGCACGCCGGCGCCGTCGCCCGTGTTCACCTCGCAGCCGCAGGCGCCCCGGTGATCGAGGTTGCGCAGCACCTGGATGGCCTGCTCGAGAATGCGATGGGATTTGCGGCCCTGGATGTCCACCACGAAGCCCACGCCGCAGGACTCGTGCTCGTACCACGGGTCGTACAGCCCCTGCTTTCCGGGGGTGCCCGGCGGGCGGCGCGGCAGGCCCCGGGCGCCCCGGGGTGTGCGCTGATGTCGCATGATCGGCCTCACAAGTTGGTGGACCCGGCCAAAGCCGCCAGGGGCGCCGCATGGCCGGCCATCCCAGCGATTCCCGCGGTGACCGAGGCGGAGCATGCCTGCGGGGTGTACCGCAGCGCCGCGTCGCCTGCTCGCACAGCGAACCGATGGGCCATATTCACGGGCGCAAGTTCCCTCGCACCGGCGGCACCCCTTGGATGGGGACGTGCGTCACCGATGGCTCCCGCTGATTCTAAGAAGTGATGAGGCGGATCGCGGCACCGTCCTGGCCTTTGCACAGGTCGGCACGTGCGGTCTCGACCGCCGATATGGATCCGATAATAGCCGTCTGTCGCTTGTGGTCAATCCCGGCAGGGAGCTTTTCGGGGGTTTCGCGAAAATTTTCATGGGCGGGCCGGCTTAGGTGTCCGCCTGCCCCGGAGAGGGGAGGGGCGGCCCGGTGAGACCGTGATCCGCCCTGAGGGCCGGGCTAGCCGGGAGGGGCGGGGGGGTGGCGGGCGCCCGGTGCGCCGGCCCGCTCCATGATGAGGCGCTGCGTCGGATAGGCGAACTCGATGCCGAGCCGGGCGAACTCGCGGTGAAGCTTCAGGCGCATCTCCTGCTGGATATCCATGTGGCGCTTGTAGTCGGCCGTGAGCACGTAATAGACGGTCTCGAAGTCGAGCGATGCGCTGTTGTGGTTCGAGAAATGGCAACGGTCGAAGCGGGTATCGGCTATCCCTTCGATGATCGTGCACAGGATCTGCGGGATCCGCTCGAGCAGCTCCACAGGCGTCTCGTAGGTCACCCCGATGGTGAACAGCACGCGCCGCTCGTGCATCCGCCCGTAGTTGCGCAGGCGGCTCTTGAGCAGGTCGGAATTCGACAGCACGATCTGCTCGCCGGAGATGCTGCTCAGGCGCGTGCTCTTGACGCCGATGTGCTCGACGGTGCCCTGGAAGTTATCCACCGTGATGAAATCGCCCACGAAGAACGGCTGATCGAAGGTGATCGACAGCGAGGCGAACAGGTCGCCGAGGATGCTCTGCATGGCGAGCGCCACCGCAACACCGCCCACCCCGAGACCCGCCACCAGGGTCGTGATGTCCACGCCCAGGTTCTCGAGCGCCAGCAAAACGACCATCGTCCAGACGACGGCCTTGCCGATGAAGCCGATCACCCCGAGCGAGCTGGTCGCGGCAAGGTTGTCGGCGCGCTGGGCACGACGCCTGTGCTCCAGCCAAGCGGTGATCGCCGCGCTTCCCCACACGCCCACCTGCCAGAAGATCACCACGACGATCGTGTCGTCGATCGCCATGCGCTCCCGTGCCGGCCAGCGGAAGAATTGCAGCGCGAAGAAGATCGACATCGACACGAGGAAGAACGTGCTCGTGCGGCTCATCACCTGGAAGGCCATGGCCACGAGATCGGCGCGTGCGGCCGCTCTCAGCCGCCGATCGTAGGCGCGCCCGAGATGTCTCGCGAGCATCGAGGCGCCGAAGATAATGACGGCTGCGCCGAGGCCCTGCAGCCAGGCGAACGGCGTGTTGCGCAGGATGGGCATCAGAGAGAGCAGATGCTGACTGATGTGTGTCACGCCGGAAGCATAGCGCAGCCGCGCCTGCCCGCAATCCGGCGTGCAACGCGTGGCCGCCGGCGCACGCGTTGTGTTGTCGTGCATGGCCGACGCGCCCCGGCGCCCTGGCCGCGGCGGCGCGCATCGGTCCTCGAGTCTGTTGAGTCCCCGCGCGACATGGCCGGGGTTGCATTGATGCCCGGGAGCCACTATCCTCGCGGATGCACTTGCGGCCGAAGGGACCGGCCGCCCGCCCGTTCAACGATCGATCAGCGCGCTGGCGCCCACTGATCGCGAAGGAGACCAACATGCAGCCGTTCGCCAGCCTCAACGCCTCGAAGGCGAACTTCGACGACATATACCTGCAGGATGATCCGCGCGGCTACTTCTCCGTTCTCGGAGCGCTCGACTACATCATTCCGGACGTGGCCGCGCCGATCATCCGGCAGATTCTCGCCGCCAGGAAGCGCCGCTACGACACCGCCCCAACCGTGCTCGATATCGGCTGCTCGTACGGCATCAATGCGGCCGTGCACCGCTATCCACTGAGCTTCCGCAGGCTGCGCAGGCGCTACGTCAACGCCGACATGGCAGCGCTCAGCGCCGATGATCTGGCGCGTCTCGATCGCAACTACTATGCCGGCTGGCCGGAGACCGGCATCGCGCGCTTCATCGGCCTGGACGTGTCGGCGCCGGCGGTGCGCTACGGGGTCTCGGTAGGTCTGCTCGAGGAGGGCATCGTCGCCAATCTCGAATCCTCCACCCCCGCGCCCCGCGACATCGAGCGGATCCGCCGCGCCGATGTCATCCTGTCGACCGGTTGTGTCGGCTATGTGACGGAGCGGACTTTTCGCGCCGTCCTCGGGTCGATGGCCCGGGCGCCGTGGGTCGTGTCGTTCGTGTTGCGGATGTTTCCCTACGATGCCATTGCGGAGGAGTCCGCCAGGCACGGGCTCGTCACGGAGCGCCTCGCCGGCGCCACGTTCGTGCAGCGCCGCTTCCGCGATGTCCAGGAATTCACCCAATGCCTGGGCAATCTCGAGAATCTCGGCATCGAGACCGCCGGTCTGGAATCCGAGGGACGCTTCCAGGCGGAGCTGTTCGTCTCCCGGCCGCGCGAGGACGTGCAGGCCGCGCCGCTCGGGGAGATCGTGAAGGTGGTGAGTGGACGCAACCGCACGGTCGGCACCCGCTTCGTGCGGGTCGGTCGCGGCGAGCACACGCAAGTCCTGCGTGCGCCCTCCTGAGCGGCCGCGCCGAGCGACCGGCGCCATCTGACGAATGATCGCCGTCGAGAACGTCTCGAAGTCATTCGACGGAGGAGCGAGTTTCGCCGTACGGCGCGTCAATCTGCGGGTGCCGGCGCGCACTTTCGTGGCGATCGTCGGGGATTCCGGCTCGGGCAAGACGACGCTGCTGAAGACCATCAACCGGTTGATCGAGCCGCAGGAAGGCGAAGTCCTCATCGATGAGGAGCCCGTGCGCACCGTCGCGCCCCACACGCTGCGCCGGCGGATCGGCTATGTGTTCCAGGGAATCGGGCTGTTTCCGCACCTGAGCATCGCCGAGAACATCGGGATCACCCCGAGGCTCATCGGCTGGCCGGAGCCGCAGATCCGCGCACGGGTCGAGGAGCTCATCGATCTGGTCGCCCTGCCGCGCTCCTATCTGGCGCGGCTGCCGTCGGAGCTCTCCGGCGGCCAGCGCCAGCGCGTCGGAATCGCGCGGGCGCTGGCGGCCCGCCCGTACATCATGCTGATGGACGAGCCGTTCGGAGCGCTCGATCCGGTCACGCGCGACGCGCTCGGCGCGGAGTACCGCCGCCTCCACGAGAGCATGGGCCTCACCACGCTCATGGTCACCCATGACATCCTGGAGGCGGTCCTGCTTGCCGAGCGCATCGTGGTCATGCGCGCCGGCAACATCGTCGCCGACGGCGAGCCGCACGACCTGCTGAGCGGCCATCCCGATCCCGAGGTGCGCACCCTGATGGACATGCCGCGCCGCCAGGCGGAGCGTGTGCGGGCGCTCCTCGAGGAGCGCGCGCGTGACTGAGCGCCTGAGCTCGGCGCTGCGTGTATTGCCGGACTACTTGAGCCAGCACGTGCTGCTGAGCGCGGCCTCGCTCGCCCTGGGGCTGCTCGTGAGCGTGCCGCTGCTGATTGCCGCCCGGCGCAGCGCACGCGTACGCTGGCCGGTGCTGGCGGTGGCGAGCCTCATCCAGACGGTGCCGAGCATCGCGCTGCTCGCGCTGTTCTATCCGCTGCTGCTCGGCCTGTCCTCGCTCTGCAAGCACCTGTTCGGAGTCGGCTTCTCGGCGCTCGGCTTCCTGCCCTCGCTCCTCGCCCTGACGCTCTACTCCATCCTGCCCATCCTGCGAAACGGCATCACCGCCATCCTCAACCTCGACCCGGCGATCCTGCAGGCCGCGAGCGGCGTCGGTATGACCGACCGGCAGCGGCTGCTGCGGGTCGAGCTGCCGCTCGCCGCCCCGATGCTCATGGCGGGCCTGCGCACCTCGGCGGTGTGGGTGATCGGCACGGCGACGCTCGCGACCCCCGTCGGTCAGACCAGTCTCGGCAATTACATCTTCACCGGGCTGCAGGTGGAGGACTGGGTGTGGGTGCTGTTCGGCTGCGGTGTGGCCGTTGCGCTCGCGCTGCTCACCGACCAGCTGCTGGCGCTGATCGAGCTCGGTCTCGGCCGCCGGCGGCCGAGACTCGCCTGGACCGGGCTCGGTCTGCTGCTGCTCGGGGTGGCGGCGGCCGCCGCGGTTCCCCTGCGCGCCGGCCGCGATGCAGGTTATGTCGTCGGCGCGAAGGATTTTTCCGAGCAGTACATTCTCGCCTCGCTGATCTCGAGCCGCATCCGCGCGCAAGGCTATGCGGTCAGGGAGCGCACCGATCTCGGCTCCGTGTTCGCCTTCCGCGCGCTGGCGGCCAACGAGATCGACACGTATGTCGATTACACCGGCACGCTGTGGACCAACATTCTGCACCGAACCGACATGCCCGGTCAGAGACGGATGCTCCGGGACCTGAGTGTGCAGCTGCGCCGCCGCTACGGCGTGGTGGTGCTCGGCCCCCTTGGCTTCGAGAACGCCTATGTGCTCGCGATGCGCCGTGGGGAGGCCGCGAGGCTCGGAATCCGCACCATTCAGGACTTGGCGCGGGTCGCCCCCAGTCTCACCATCGGCGGGGACCTGGAGTTCTTCGCGCGCCCCGAGTGGCGGATGCTCAAGGAGCGGTACGGGCTGCATTTTCGGGCGGAGCGCTCGTACGAGCCGACGTTCATGTACAAAGCGCTGATGAGCCGCGAAGTCGATGTCATTACCGCATTCTCGAGCGACGGGCGCATCGCCGCGGATCATCTGGTGGTGCTGAAAGATCCTCTGCACGCGATCCCGCCGTACGATGCGGTGGTGCTGCTCTCCCCGAAGCGTGCTTCCGACCCGGTGCTCAGGCGGGCGCTCGAGCCGCTGATCGGCGCGATCCCGATCAAATTGATGCGCCACGCCAACTACATGGTGGAACGCACGGCCGCGAAGCGCACACCCTCGGCGGCGGCCCGCTGGCTGGCAAAGGCTGCGCACTTGCACTGAGTGTCGAGGGGTCGGAGTGATCCCTGGTCTGGTTCCGACGCCGCGACCTGCACTCACTCCGCGGCGGCGGCGCCCACGGCCACCCACGCCAGGTCCGCGTGTGACACCGAGTCGAGCTTGAAAGCCCGCGCCGTCGCGAGCATGCGCGTCAGGGCCTGCGCGAGCGGCATCGGCGGCTCGCCGTCTTTGGGAGTCTTGTGGAATCGCACGGGGTTGATGCGCGCGACCACGTAATTGCGCAGGTACGGTGAGCGGAAACCCCGCGACTGCAGCGCCTCGACGATTCGCTTGACCTGCGCGTCGATGTCCAGCAGCCGGGCGGCATAGTCCTCGCGCCGGCGCAGGCTCATGGCGAGCGGGCGGTCGCTGAAGCGGTCCACTTTCTTCAAAAAGGCGCTGTAGGCGCCTGCGGCGAAGCGTCCCGAGCGCTCGTAGATCACCCCGAGGGTGAGCAGCTCGGGGGATTCGAACTCGGCGGCACGCGAGGCCTCGCTCGAGCGTTTGTCTTTCTGCGCGAGGCTGCGCGCCATGCGGATGACTTCCAGGCTGCGGTCGCGCAGGTTGTGGGCCTTCTCCGTGTTCAGCGCGAGGATGCGATAGGAGAGCGCCTCGTCGGGGGAGATCAGCGCCGTGATCTGCCGCAATCCCAGCACCTTGGCCGCGGCGAGCCGGTGCCGGCCATTCGGCGTCCAGAGCTTGCCATCCTCGCCGCGCACGACGATCAGGGGATCGAGAAACGCGCCGGCCTCGGCGATGCGCTCCGCCAGGCGCTTGGTATGGGTGGGAGAGAGGTCGCGTTGAAAAGGAGTGGGCTGCACGGTTGCGAGTGGCAGCGAGGCGAGCAACAGCGGCCGCCCGCCGAGCGGATCGCGATACGCGCCGACCGGCGTCCCCCCCGCCTGGCGCACCCATGCCGCAAGCGGCGCCACCTGCGGATCGTCGACCCCCAGGGCGACCTCGGCGGCGGTGAGGCCTCGGCTTTCTCCGCCGGGGGCCAGCTTGCCCCGCGTGCGTTTGCCCTGAGTACGCTTGCGGGCCGCCGCACGGGCAAGGACGGCGGCGGTTTTTCTTTGAGTCGCCATGGGACGGTACGGTGCCCGGTCGGGGCCGTGCCGTAAAGGGTGTTGTGCGAAAATGCCCGCCCGCCTGTCCGAGCCCCCCAATGGACATTGCCTCGACCCTGCCGCTGTCCAGACGCCCTCCGGCGCAACGCTTCGATGCCGAGGGATGCGCGCGCATCGATCTGCGTGCGGTTTGGGCGCTCGCCCTGCCGTTGATGGCCAACAGCGCGGTGCAGGTGATCCTCAATCTCACCGATATGTGGTTCATCGGGCACCTTTCCACCGCGGCGCTGGCTGCGGTGGGAGCCGTGCAGTGGCTCATCCTGGGCGTGCTGTTTTTGCTGGGAGGGGCCAGCATGGCGGTGCAGACGCTGACCTCCCACGCCCACGGGGCGCGCCGGTACCGCCGCGCCTCGCAGGCCGCATGGACGGCGCTCTGGCTCACCCTGTGCATCGCGCCGGTGTGCGTCGCGCTCGGCGCGGTGGGCGGTGTGATCCTGATGCCCTTCGGGTTCAGCCCGCGTATCGATCACCTGGCGCAGCAGTTCTGGTTTCCACGCATCGGCGGGGCCTCGTTCGCGGTGGCGGCCTGGGCGATGATGGGATTCTTCAACGGAATCGGCCGCACCCGTGTCAGCTTCGCGGTGGCGGCGGCTGCGGCCGTCGCCAACGCGGTGTTCAATGACCTGTTCATCTTCCACCTGGGATGGGGCGTGGCCGGCTCGGCGTGGGCGAGCAACGCCGCGCAGGCGGTGGCGTTTGCGCTGGGCTTCGTGCTGTTCCTCAGGGCGCCGTTTCGCGCCTCCTTCCGCTCCCATCTCACCTGGCGTCCCGTGTGGGGTCGCATCCGACGTCACTTGCGACTGGGACTGCCCATGGGGTTGATGCCCGCGGCGGACGTGCTGGGGTTCTCGGTGTTCCAGATGATGCAGGTCCGTTACGGCACCGTGGCGGGCGCAGCCACGCAGATGGTGACGGTGCTGACTTCCATCTGCTACATGCCAGGCATCGGCATCGCCACCGCCGCCGCCACGCTGGTCGGCCAGTCGATCGGGGCAGGTGATCGGCAGTGGGCGCTGCGCCTCGGCTCGCGGGTGATCCTGATGGCGGCGCTGGTGATGGGCGGCATCGGGGTGATCCTGGCCGCGTTCGGCCCATGGCTGATGCCGCTTTTCGCCGGCGCCCACGATGCGGCCTCGACGGCCGCGGCCCGCCTCGGTGCGCGGTTGCTGTGGCTGGCGGCGGCTTACCAATTCTTCGATGGGCTCAACCTGGGCAGCAGCATGTGCCTGCGAGGTGCGGGTGACGTGCGGGTGCCGGCGGCGCTGATGTTCCCGGTGTGCTGGCTGATCTTCCTGCCGCTCGCGTAAACGTTTACCTTCGCCCCGGGGCAGGGCTGGTTTCACTTCCTGCCGCAGTTTGGCTGGGGTGCGCGCGGCGGCTGGATGGCCGTCATCGTCTACGTAGTGCTGCTCGGCTCAGCGCTTTTTTGGCGCTGGCGGTCGCGCGCCTGGCAGCGGATTCGAATCTAAGTGCCGGGTACGCCGCAGGCCCCTCCGGTGCTCCGGGCCAATGGCGCCGGCCTGCTCGCGCCCGGTGAGGATCGTGCTTCATCCCCGATGGCCAGGGGAAGGATCCCGTTTCCGGGACATCCAGGACTCTTCGTGGCGTGCTTGACGCTTCTCAAGGAGTGGGCGTATTTTGAAATTCAGAGGCCAAATCAATCTACCTGTCAAACTGTTGCTAGAATGCAACGAAATGAGCTGGGCCTTGTTCATAGATGCGGCTGTGCCCCAGACGGGGGAAGTCTCAGAAAGAGGGGGGTGACATGTCAGAAGTAGCGAAGGCAGGACGAAGCTGCACCGGAGCATCGTTTTTTGTACCATTGAATGACAGCGCTGTCATTCAGAATGATTGCGAAATCGCGCGTGCCACCCATCGCGAGCGCTCCGTTCGCGATGCCGGAACGGCCTCTGAGCGCTGGCCGGCACCGGAGGACTCCTCCGCCAAGGCTTGCCAAGCCTTGGTGAGGTTGCGGCGCTGGCTGTTGGATGATGCATATCCGGTATGGGCGAGAGACGGTTGGGATCCTGTCCACGGTGGCTTTCAAGAGCGGCTCACGCCCGCAGGGCCGGTGCTCGGCGAGTCCCGCCGGGCATGCGTGCAGGTGCGCCAGATCTATTGTTTCGCGCGCGCGGGAGAGCTCGGATGGACCGGCGATGCGCGCAGGCTCCTTACCGCGGGGCTGGATCATTTCCTCAAGCGCTACCGCAGGAGCGATGGGCTGTTCAGGACGCTCGTTGCGCCGGACGGCCATGTCGTCGACGACCGGGCGCTGCTCGAGGATCAGGCGTGCGCGCTGCTTGCCTTTGCCGAGGCACACCGGTTTTGGGGCGGCTCTTCGGATTTGCTTGCACAGGCGAGGACGCTGCTGGGGGCCATCGAGGCGCAGTTCAGGCAGCCGGATGACGGGTTTGTATCCGGCCTGGGTGGACGCGCTCTGCTGTCAAGGCCGCACCTGCTTCTGCTCGAGGCCGCGCTCGCCTGGAGGGCGATCAGCGAAGAGTCGTGCTGGCACCGCCTGGCCGAGGAGCTGACCCGCCTCGCGCTCGATCGGCTGATCGATCCGCAATGCGGAGTGTTGCACGAGCATTTTGCAGGGGGCTCGGCGGCGCTGCCGGGCGGGGCGGGGAGACTCATCGAGCCCGGCCACCAGTTCGAGTGGGCCTGGTTGCTGATGCGCCGCGGCTCGGACGCGCGGGCTCGTCGGGCGGCCGCCCGGCTCCTCGAGATCGGCGAGACGCACGGCTTGCGAAACGGTGTGGCCGTGAATGCGCTGCTTCCGGACATGACCGTCCAGGACTCGCGGGCACGACTGTGGGCGCAGGCCGGGCGGCTGAAGGCGCTGGCGCGCGGCGCCCTTCTCGGCGAGGCGCGCTGCTGGCCGCTCGCGGGACAGGCCGCGGAAGTACTGCAGCGCTTCCTCGATAGCGGCGCGCGTGGGTTATGGCACGTTCGAAGAAAGCCCGGCGGGGAGTTCATCCGCGAGCCCTCGCCGGGGAGCAGTTTCCAGGCCATCGTCTGTGCGATCGGCGAGCTCGCCGCGGCCTTGCCGGCCTGAGGATGCGCCTTGCCCCGCCGGGGGAGGGGGTCAGGGCGTCAATTCCATCTCCGCAGGTCACGCTGCGCGCGCGGCGGGGGGTGGGGCGATCGAGCCTCGCAACACCAGCTCCAGATCGAGCCTGGGCCGCGGCACGGGCCGCGGCCAGCCGTGCTGGTGCGGCCTGTGCTCGATGATGAGATCGGCGGCGATCCGGGCGATGGCCCTGACGGGCTGGCGCACCGTGCTCAGCTGCGGCCAGATCATGGTGGCGACCGGCGCATCGTCGAAACCGACGATCGAGAGTTGCTCCGGCAGGGCAAGCCCCATCTGGCGACCCACACACACAGCCGCCGCCGCCATGTCATCGTTGCTCGCGAAGATGGCCGTCGGGCGGGGAAGCGCCTCGAGGATGCTGCGGGCGCATTCGAGTCCATCGGAGAATTCGAAATTGCCGGCCCGCACCAGCTGCCGGTCGACGGCGAGTCCGTGCGCATGCATGACATCGGTGAACCCAAGGTAGCGCTGCTCGGTGGCGCGGTGGTCGGGCCGGCCGAGCATGAAGGCGATCCGGCGATGTCCATGCCCGACCAATTGCGCGGTGAGCTTGCGGGCCGCCGTGCGATCATCCGTGTCCACGGAAGGGGAGTCGGCCGGCGCGTGCATGGGCGCGATGTGCACCGCCGGAATTCCGGCCACCGCCAAGGTGTCACGGACGTCCGCGTTATCACTGAGAGGTGGCACCAGAATGACCCCCTCCAGCCGCAGCTGCCGGATGAGCGCGCTCACGTCGCGCGCGATGTCGGCGCTCGCGGTCTCCAGCGGCTCCACCATCAGGTGCAGGCCCGCTTCCCGGCAGCGCTGCACGGCGCCGGTTTGAAACTCGCTGAGATAATCTCCCGGCTTGTCGTAGAAGAGCCCGACCAGAAACGAGCGGTCGCCCGCGAGTCCGCGCGCGTTCAGACTCGGTTGGTAGTCGAGCTGTTTGATCGCCTCCAGAACCCGCGTGCGGGTTTCGGCGCGCACGCTGCGCTCGTTGTTGATGACGCGCGAGACGGTCTTAGAGGACACGCCCGCACGGTCCGCCACCATTTCGATTGTCGTGGACTGCCGTCCCGGCCCCGCCGCTTTGCTCATGGCCGTACGATAGAGTAAATGTCAGCGCTGTCAATCGGTGGGCCGCCGGGAGTGGCAGGCACGATGCGCGGACCCGGCGCGTTTCAATGAGCTCAGACGACCTTGGAGTATCGCGGCGCTTCGGCCGGCTGGCCGGCCGGCTCCAGGTAGCGATCGAAGCACATGGCGATGAGGCGCAGCAGCATCCGCCCGCGCGGGGTGGCTTCAATCGTCGCGGGTGTGATCGTGACCAGAGCATCCGCCTCGAGCGGCCCGAGCCGGGTAAGCGCCTGCGCGAAGTAGCGGGCGAACGCGATGTGGTGGCGCGACTCGACGGCCGCAATGTCGACGGTTGCGCGGCACATCAGCTGCTGGATGACATCGGCCCGCACGAGGTCGTCCTCATCGAGGGAGAGGCCGCGCCACACGGGCAGCCGGCCCTCATCGATTGCCATCTCCCAGCCCGGCAGGTCGCGGTGGTTCTGGCTGAAGCTCGCGCCGACGTGGCTGATGGCGCTCACGCCGAGGCCGAGCAGGTCGC
Organism: Pseudomonadota bacterium; assembly: GCA_021805865.1. Taxonomy (GTDB): domain Bacteria; phylum Pseudomonadota; class Gammaproteobacteria; order Steroidobacterales; family Steroidobacteraceae; genus 13-2-20CM-66-19. The sequence continues at coordinate 34,385 of JAJZDX010000015.1, read as the reverse complement.
AGTCGGCATGAGTGGTATAGCCCATGAAGTTGCGATGGAGCCCTCCGGCAACCTGAGCGCGGGCGAGATCGTCCTGCGGCAGGGCGAAGTGGTCCATCCCGATGTAACGGTAGCCCGCGGCCGAGAGCCGCTCGATGGCCAGCTTCAGCAGCGCGATGCGCGTCTCGGGGTGGGGCAGGAAGGTGGTATCGAGCTGGCGCTGCGGCTTGAAGATCTGCGGCAGGTGCGCATAGCCGTAGACCGCGAGCCGGTCGGGCCGAGCCTCGATGATGGTGCCGAGCGTCTCGCCGAACCCCGCGGGAGTCTGAAGCGGCAGCCCATAGATCAGATCCACGTTGACCGAGCGCATGCCATTCACTCGGCACGCTTCGATGACGTCCAGGGTCTGCTCCACGGTCTGAATGCGATTGACCGCCTGCTGCACCTGCGGGTCGAAGTCCTGCACGCCGAGACTGGCGCGGTTGAAGCCGAGTCCGGCGAGCGCGGCGATATCCCCGGCACGCACCGTGCGCGGATCGAGCTCGATGGAGAAGTCCCGCCCCGGATGGGAGCTCAAGTGAAACTGCCGCGCCAAGGCCTCGAGCAGTCGGCCGATCTGCATCGGGGTGAAAAAGTTGGGCGTGCCGCCGCCGAGATGCACCTGCAGCACCTCGCGGCCGTGGTCGAACAGCGGCCCGACCAGGGCCACCTCCGACAGCAGCCGCGCCAGATAGCGCTCCCCCCGGGCGGTATCGCGCGTGATGACCCGGTTGCAGCCGCAGTAGAAGCACGGGCTGAGACAGAAGGGCATGTGCGCGTAGATCGAGAGCGCACGGGCGCGGGCGTTGCTCAGCCGGATGTGCTCGCGCAGTTGCCCGGCGCCGAAGGAGGGCTGAAACTGCGGCGCGGTCGGGTAGGAGGTGTAGCGTGGGCCGGGCCGGTCATAGCGGCGCAGGAGCTCGCGGTCGAATGGAGGGGTGTCGTTCATGGAGGTGCGCCGAGCCCGGCGCCGTGCTGCGTCAAGTCAGCGTCCCACGGGGGTGCATCGTGGCACATACGTACTTTACACAAGTAGGATCGGTCCGCAAGCATGCTGTCTCGGTCATGGGTTCCCATCCGCACGCTCATTCTGCCGCCGGCGTGCCTGCTTCCGCGGCGCCTGTACGGGTGATGGAGCCGGAGATCGAAGTCTACCGGTCCCGCGGCCGTGCGCGCTGCGAGGAGCGCTCATTCGTGCTGGCGGCCGTCGGCATCCCGAGCCGGGTGATCGAATACGATGGACAGTTTCTGGTGCAGGTGGGCGAGTCGGACGTGCCTCGGGCGGCGGCCGAGCTGAGGGAGTACGAGGCCGAGAGCGCCGAGGCGCCGCCGGCTGCACCGGCCCGATTGCTCTATCCCAACGCGTGGGTGGGGTGCGCGGTCTACGCGGCATGGCTGATCGGCGTCGCCTATATGATCTCGAGCGGCCTGGTGCGCCTGGACGCCTTTGCGAGGGGCGATCTGTACGGGGCGGGCGTGCGGAGCGGCCAGTGGTGGCGCGCGTGGACCTCGCTGACGTTGCACCTGAGCGGCCCGCACCTCGCCGGCAACCTGCTCGCGGGCATCTGGTTCGGGTACCTTGCCGCCCGCCAGCTCGGGGTCGGCACCGCCTGGCTGCTCATCGTCGTGGGTGCGGGTCTCGCCAACCTGTTGGAAGGCTTCATCGCGCCTCCCTGGTATCGTTCCGCGGGCGCCTCGACTGCGGTGTTTACGGCGCTCGGACTGATGGCGGCGCACACGTGGCGGCGCGAAAAGGCGGACGCACAGGGCTGGCTGCGGCGCTGGGGGCCGCTCGGGGCCGGTGTGGTCCTGCTCGCATGGCTGGGCACCGCCGGCAAGCACACGGATGTGATGGCGCATCTGCTGGGCTTCGGTTTCGGTGTGATGCTCGGCTGGGCGGCGGCCCGGCCGGGCATGGAGCGACGCCTTCCCCGGATGCGGCAGTGGCCGGCGGGGCTCGCCGCGGTAACCATCATGACGGTGGCGTGGGGGTTTGCCTTATGGTGGCGTTAGTCGCTCGTGGGAAGCAGCACGGGCGGCGCGTGTTTGGTGCGCCGGTAGCGTCGTGTCAGGATGGCCTCGATCCCGTTGCCCTGCAGCCTGAGTGTCACCACGAGCATGCCGTCAGGCGCCAGGGCGTAGCTTTGCGTGATCGCAGGTCCCCACTCGGGCCGGGTGTCGATGACGTACCGCCGGCCCTGCCAGCCGGAGATCTGCTCCGCGCTGATCCGCCCCCACTCCACCGCCGTGCGCACGCCGGACGCGTATTGCTGCGATGAGTCATCGGAGGCGACGGTGATCGAGCCCGGCCGGACCGTAATCGTCAGGTTGTTGCCGGGGACGTTGGAGAGAAATTCCTGGATCAGTGCCGCTCCCGGCGCCGGATGGAATCGCGCGGGGGCCGATGCCTGCGGCCCGGCCCGGCCGGCACCGCCCGGCGCGCCCGCGCCTGCGTCCCGACCCATGCCCCGGCGCCTTCCCCCGGCCCCGGCGGGTCCGCCGCCCGCCCGCTGCGGCCGCAGGTGCAAGGCATTTGAGGTCTCGGCCTGCAAATGCGCGACCACCTGAGCGGTATCCTCGCTGGCGGCCGGGTCGAGCGCCCAGTTGCCGCTGAGCCGCAGGCCCGCAGGAGCCGTGGCCAACAGCCGGTGTGAGGCGCACCCCGCGACGGTTACGGCCAGAAGCGCGGCGCAGCAGGGAAGGAGTCGGGTTCGGATCGGCATGGCGTTTGCCACGATGTGGCCGCAGGCGCGTCAGTTGAGCGAAAGCCCCCACCACGCGCGCAGGTGAGAGGGGTCGCCTAGGGGGAGGGTTCGCGATTTGACGCTCAAGAGCGGCTCAAGTTCTTCTGGCGGCGGCGGCTTCGGCCGCCAGGACTTCGATCCGTTTCCAATCGCGTGCCGCCAGGGCGGGCGCCGGCGACAGCCAGGAGCCGCCCGCGCACAGCACATTGGGCAGAGCCAGATAGGCGCCGACGGTTTCCTGCGTGATGCCGCCCGTGGGACAGAAGCGCGCCTGGGGAAAAGGGCCGGCGAAGGACTTGAGCATTGCCGTGCCGCCTGCGGGCCCGGCGGGAAAGAATTTGAAGCAGTGATAGCCATGGGTGAGGCCGGCCATCAGCTCCGAGGCGGTGGCGACGGCCGGGAGGTAGGGGATGGGGGCGTTCAGTCCCGCCTCGAGCAGGGCACTCGTGGCGCCCGGGGAAATCGCGAACGTGGCGCCGGCGTTGGCGGCGGCGCGCAAGTCCTGCGCCGACAGCACCGTGCCGGCGCCGACGGAGATTTCCGGTACCTCCCGTGCGATGAGCTCAATGGCACGCAGCGCCGCAGCCGTGCGCAAAGTGACCTCCAGCACGTGGATGCCGCCCCGGATGAACGCGCGCGCCAGCTCGGGCGCGATGTCCGCCTCGTCGATGACGACCACCGGCATGACCGGCGAGAGTTTCAGGATCCGCTCGATGTCCGCTCTGGAGTGCATGGCTCCGACTCGTGTAGCGCAGGCAGCGGTGCGTATCGTGCAGCAAACCGCAGCGGCGCGGTAGTCGTCAGCGCGCGGCGCTTTCCAGGAAGGTCAGGGTGGCAGAGCCGGCGTCCAGTCTCACCCGCGCCCCGAGGGGTACCGGCTCGTTGATCTCACCGTGCCCGATGGGAAAGCCCGCCGCGCACGGCAGGCCGGTGGCGCAGGCGAGATCCTTGAGCACATCGGTGCTCGTGTAATCGGCATCCCGCTCCTCGCAGGCCGTGAACGAGCCGAGGACGATGCCGCGGATCCGGCGCAAGACCCCCGCCAGGGCGAGATGGGTCCACATGCGGTCCAGCCGGTAGGGGCGCTCGCCGACGTCCTCGAGCAGCAGGATCGCTCCCTCGAGCGGCGGCAGAAACGGTGTCCCCAGCAGCCGGGTGAGCACTGTGAGGTTGCCGCCGAGCAGCGGCCCTTCCGCCACGCCCGCGACGTAGGTTTCGACGCCCTGCAGGGGTGCCGCCGGCAAGGGGCTCTCCAGCAGGGTGAACAGGCGCTCGCGGGTCGGCTCGCCCAGCTTGCCGAGCTGGGTGAGCACGGGGCCGTGCACGCTGATCTGGCCCTCGCGCTGCAGCCAGGCATGCAGCGCCGCGATGTCCGAGAAGCCGATCAAAGGCTTCGGCGAGCAGGACACGCCGGCCAGGCCCGCCAGCAGCCGCAGAGCGCCATAGCCGCCGCGAGCGCAGAACACGGCCTTGATCCGCGGATCGGCCAGGGCGGCCGAGAGCTCCGCGAGCCGCCGCAGGTCCCCCCCCGCCAGGTACCGGTGCCGGGCCAGTATTCCGGGGTCGAACTGCACGCGGTAGCGCTCCGCGATCACCGCCACGCCTCCCTCGAATGCCGCCCGATCGAACGGGCCCGCCGGCGCGACGGCGGCCACCCGGTCGCCGGGGTGCAGAGCCGGAAAGGCGCGGAAGGGTAATTGGGGCATGCAACGGGCGTATGGCTTGCCAACGTGCCATTGTCCGCCAGCGGCGTCTCCACCGCCAGCGGATCGAATGAATTGCCGGAAGCAATTCACAGCGCGCAGGCGCACTCCCCGTCACGGCGGGAGCGAGGCCGGGGAATGGCCGGAGGAATTCTTAACCCGGCCCTCACGCCCGGCCGGGTAGTTTTCGCGCCCACCTCCCGTCCATCCGGGACGAAGAGGCATTCCCGAGGAGGAACGGCCGTGGACATCCTTTTTCTTCTCATCCTCGCGACGCTCTACGCCGTGACCCACTGGATCGTCTGGGCGATCGGACGCCTCGGAGACATCGAATGAGCGCCTTCTACGCAATCAGCGGGCTGCTCGCCCTCGGGCTGACCGTCTATCTGTTCTACGCGCTGTTCAAGCCGGAGAGATTCTGATGACCGTTCAATCCTGGGGGCTGCTCGCTCTTTTCCTCGGCGTCGCGCTCCTGTGCGTGAAGCCGCTCGGCCTGTACATCGCCCACGTGATGGAAGGCGCGCCCATCTGGCCTCTGCGCGCGGGACGGCGCGTGGAGGCGGGGATCTACCGCCTCTGCGGGATCGATCCGGAAGAGGAGATGGGCTGGAAGCGCTACGCGGTCGCGCTGCTCGTGTTCAACGCCCTGGGCGCGCTGCTGCTCTACGCGCTGCAGCGCCTGCAGTACTGGCTGCCGCTCAATCCGCAGCACCTCTTCGCCCCCTCGCCGGACTCCGCGTTCGACACGGCGGTGAGCTTCATCACCAACACCAACTGGCAGAGCTACACGCCCGAGATCACGATGAGCTATCTCACGCAGATGGCCGGTCTCGTGGTGCAGCAGTTCATGTCCGCCGCCACCGGCATCGTGGTGGCGGTGGTGCTGATCCGGGGACTGGCGCGCCACACGGCCAGGACCATCGGCAATTTCTGGAGGGATCTCACCCGCGTGACGCTCTACGTGCTGCTGCCGATCGCCTTCGTGCTCGCCCTCGTGCTCGTGAGCCAGGGGGTGATCCAGAATTTCAGCCCCTACAAGAAGGTGACGATGCTCGCGCCCGTCACCTATCAGCAGCAGCAGGTGAACGCGGCCGGGAATCCCGTCACGGACGCCGCGGGCAAGCCGGTGATGCAGACCGTGACGACGCGCACCCAGACCCTGCCCATGGGGCCGGTCGCCTCGCAGGAGAGCATCAAGGAGCTCGGCACCAACGGCGGCGGATTCTTCAACGCCAATTCCGCGCATCCCTACGAGAACCCGGATGCAATCACGAACCTCCTGGAGATGCTGGCGATCATCGTGATTCCCGCCGCCCTCACCTACACCTTCGGTCACATGGTCGGCGATACGCGCCAGGGCTGGGCGGTGCTCGCGGCGATGGCCATCCTGTTTGTCGGTCTCTACGCCCTGTGTAATCACAGCGAGCAGGCCGGCAACCCGCGCATCGCCGCGCTCGGGGTGAACCAGACCGCGAGCGCCCTGCAAAGCGGCGGCAACATGGAGGGCAAGGAGGTGCGTTTCGGCATCTCCGGATCGACCTTGTTCGCCACGCTCGCGACCACCACCTCGACCGGCGCGGCCAATTCCATGGAAGATTCATACATGCCGCTCGGCGGCATGGTGCCGCTCTTTGACATGATGCTCGGGGAGGTCGTCTTCGGCGGGGTGGGGTCGGGCCTGTACTCGATGCTGATCTTCGCCATCATCGGGGTGTTCATCGCCGGATTGATGATCGGAAGAACGCCGGAATACATCGGCAAGAAGATCGAGGCGTTCGAGATGAAGATGAGCTCGATCGCCATCCTCGTGATGCCCCTCATCGCCCTGGTCGGCACGGCCGTGGCGGTGAGCGTGAAAGCCGGCCAGGCGGGCGTCGCCAATCCCGGCGCGCACGGTTTCAGCGAGATCCTCTACTCCTTCACCTCGGCCAGCAACAACAACGGCAGCGCGTTCGCCGGTCTCGGCGCCGATACGCTGTTCTACAACACCGCGCTCGGCCTGGCCATGTGGATCGGCCGCTTCTGGCCCATTGCCGCGGTGCTCGCGGTCGCCGGCTCGCTCGCGGCCAAGAAGCGCATCCCGGTCACAGAGGGCACCATGCCCACTCATGGCCCCACATTCATTGTCCTGCTCATCGGCACGGTGCTGCTGGTCGGCGCGCTGACCTTCGTACCGGCGCTCGCGCTCGGGCCCATCGTCGAGCACCTGATGCTCTGGAGTCATTGACATGCGCCGCAAGCTCTCGATGTTCGATCGCTCGCTGATCGGCCCGGCTGTCGCCGATTCGCTGCGCAAGCTCGATCCGCGCGTGCAGTGGCGCAATCCGGTGATGTTCGTCGTTTATATCGGCAGCATTCTCACCACGGCGCTGTGGGTCCAGGCCCTCCTCGGCTATGGCGAGGCTCCGGCGTGGTTCATCTTCGCCGTCGCGATCTGGCTGTGGTTCACGGTGCTGTTCGCCAACTTCGCCGAGGCGCTGGCCGAGGGGCGCAGCAAGGCGCAGGCCGCGAGCTTGAAGGGCCTGAAGCAGACGGTGGAGGCGAAGCGCCTGGCCGATGCCAGGGACCGCTCGCGCGTGACCCGCGTCAGGGCCGACCGGCTGCGAAAGGGCGAGGTCGTGCTGGTGGAGGCGGGCGATTTCATCCCCGGCGACGGCGAAGTGATCGAGGGCGCCGCCTCGGTCGACGAAAGCGCCGTCACCGGGGAGTCGGCGCCCGTCATCCGCGAGTCGGGCGGCGATTTCTCCTCGGTCACGGGCGGCACACGCGTGCTGTCCGACTGGATCGTCGTGCGCATCACCGCCAACCCGGGTGAGACCTTCATCGACCGCATGATCGCGATGGTCGAGAGCGCCAAGCGGCAGAAGACGCCGAACGAGATCGCCCTCACCATTTTGCTGGTGGCCCTCACGCTCGTGTTCGTGTTCGCCACGGCGACCCTGCTGCCGTTCTCGCTCTACAGCGTGGCGGTCACCAAGCTCGGCACCCCCGTCACGATCACGGCGCTGATTGCGCTGCTGGTATGCCTCATCCCGACCACCATCGGAGGACTGCTGTCGGCGATCGGGGTCGCGGGCATGAGCCGCATGATGCAGGCCAATGTCATCGCCATGTCGGGGCGGGCGGTGGAGGCGGCGGGCGATGTGGACGTGCTGCTGCTCGACAAGACCGGCACCATCACGCTCGGCAACCGCCAGGCCGCCGAGTTCATTCCGGCGGCCGGCGTCACCGAGGAGGAGCTCGCCGGGGCCGCGCAGCTCGCCTCGCTCGCCGATGAGACCCCCGAGGGCCGCAGCATCGTGGTGCTCGCCAAGCAGCGCTTCCGGCTGCGCGAGCGTGATCTGACCTCGCTGCACGGCACGTTCGTGCCGTTCTCCGCCCATACGCGCATGAGCGGAGTGGACATCGACGGCCGACAGATCCGCAAGGGCGCCGCGGATGCCATCCAGAAGCAGGTGGAATCCTTCGGTCAGGTGTTTCCGCGGGCGGTGCTCGGCACGGTGCAGGAGGTGGCGCGCCGAGGCAGCACGCCGCTGCTGGTGAGCGACGGTCCGCGCGTGCTCGGCGTGATCGAGCTCAAGGACATCGTGAAGGGAGGGATCAAGGAGCGCTTCGGTGAGCTGCGCCGGATGGGCATCAAGACCATCATGATCACCGGTGACAATCCGCTCACGGCCGCGGCGATCGCGGCGGAGGCGGGCGTCGATGACTTCCTGGCCGAGGCGACCCCGGAGGCGAAGTTGAATCTCATCCGCAGCCACCAGGCCCAGGGGCGTCTGGTGGCCATGACCGGCGATGGAACGAACGACGCGCCGGCGCTGGCGCAGGCGGATGTGGCGGTGGCGATGAACACCGGTACCCAGGCGGCCAAGGAGGCCGGCAACATGGTCGATCTCGACTCCAATCCCACCAAGCTCATCGAAGTGGTGGAGACCGGCAAGCAGATGCTGATGACGCGGGGCTCGCTCACGACCTTCAGCATCGCCAACGACGTGGCCAAGTACTTCGCCATCATCCCGGCGGCCTTCGCCACCACCTATCCGCAGCTCGATGCGCTCAACATCATGCACCTGACGAGCCCGTTCTCGGCGATCCTCTCGGCGGTGATCTTCAACGCCCTGGTCATCGTCGCGCTCATCCCGCTTGCCCTGCAGGGCGTGCGCTACCGGCCGCTCGGGGCCGCACAGCTGCTGCGGCGCAACCTCCTGATCTACGGTCTGGGCGGCATCATCGTGCCGTTCATCGGCATCAAGCTCATCGACATGTGCCTGTCGTTTCTGCATCTCGCCTGAGGGGCCACGCCATGAATGAATCGTCGGGAACAAATCATGACGCGCGTACGCGCGGCCCCCGCGATGGCGGGGGCGTGGCCCATGAAGGGCCGGCCAAGGCGATCCTCCGCCCCGCGATCGCGCTGCTGCTCGTCATGACCGCGCTGCTCGGCATCGTCTATCCGTTCCTGGTGACGGGGATCGCCAGCGTCATCTTTCCTGCCCAGGCCGCGGGCAGCCTCATCGTGCGCAATGGCAGGATCGTGGGCTCGCGCCTGATCGGCCAGCCGTTCAGCAATCCGGGCTATTTCTGGAGCCGGCCGTCGGCCACCAGTCCCCAGCCCTATAACGGCCTGGACTCCGGCGGCTCGAATCTCGGTCCGCTGAACCCGGCGCTCATCACGGCCGTCCAGGCGCGCATCGCCGCGCTGCGGGCCGCCGATCCGGGCAATGATGCGCGCATACCCGTGGATCTGGTGACCACCTCGGCAAGCGGCCTCGATCCGGACATCAGCCTGGCGGCGGCCTACTATCAAGCCGGCCGGGTGGCCCGCGCCAGAGGCCTCAGCGTGGGCCGCGTGCGGGCATTGATTGCCGCGCACGCAAAGGGTAGGTTGCTCGGTGTGCTGGGGGAACCGCGCGTCAACGTACTTGAACTCAACCTGGCTCTCGATCAGATTCACTGAGCGGACCTGCGCTCGCGCCACGCTTTTCCGGGGGAGCGGGATCGCCCGCGGGCGATCCCGGCTGCACGACGCGGTCCGGGCATGAATCGCACCAGCCCGGGGGGGGAATCCCGGCCCGATCCGGACCAGCTCCTCGCCCATGTGCAGGCCGAGGAGGCGCGTGCAAACCGCGGCAAGCTGCGGATCTTCTTCGGCGCCTCCGCCGGCGTCGGCAAGACCTTCTCGATGTTGGAAGCGGCGCGCGTCGTCAAGGCGGCGGGCACCGACGTCGTGATCGGCTACCTCGAGCCGCACGGCCGGGTGGAGACCGAGCGTCTCGCCGAGGGGCTCGAGCGGCTGCCGACGCTCGCCGTCAGCTATCGGGGCATCGTTCGCCACGAATTCGACCTGGACGCGGCGCTCGCCCGGCGCCCGGGCATCCTGCTGGTCGATGAGCTTGCCCACTCCAATCTCACCGGCGGCGTCCCCCAGCCGCGCCACCCCAAGCGCTGGCAGGACATCGAGGAAGTGCTCGAAGCCGGCATCAACGTGTGGACCACGGTCAACGTCCAGCACATCGAGAGCCTCAACGATCTCATCTACCAGACCACGGGCGTTCGCCAGAGCGAGACTCTGCCCGACAGAGTCTTCGACGAGGCCGACAACATCGAGCTGATCGATCTGCCGGCGGATGACCTGCTGGCGCGGCTGCAGGCCGGTAAAGTCTACGTCGCCGATGCCGCCGCCGCCACCGCGGTCGAGCGGTTCTTTCGCAAGCCCAATCTCATGGCGCTGCGCGAGATCGCCTTGCGCCGCGTCGCCGAGCGCGTCGAGGCCGCCTCGCGGGCACTGCATCCGGAGCGAGCCCGCGCCCGCATCGCCGGCGAGCGCATCCTGGTGGCGGTCGGCCCAGACGATCAGGCCGAGCAGCTGGTGCGCGCCGGCAAGCGCATGGCCGATGCGATGGCGGCGCGCTGGACGGTGGTGTATGTCGAGACCCCGGCGCTGCTGCACCTGTCCGACGCCGACCGCAACCGGCGCATCGATGTGCTGCGCCTGGCGGAGTCGCTGGGCGCGGAGACCGTGACTCTCGACGGTCCCTCGGCCGCCGCGGCGCTCCTCGAATACGCGCAGACGCGCCGGGCCACGCGTCTGGTGGTCGGCGCGCCCAAGCGACGGGCGTGGAAAGCATGGGTTCGGCCATCCACTTCGACTCATCTCGTCCGCAACGCACGCGGCTTCGATGTGGTCGTGATCGCGCCGGCGGGCGGCCCCCCCGCCTCGCCCTCATCGGCGGCGCGGCCGGGCTCGCAGAGCCTCCCGCAGACCATCCGGTGGGAGCGCTACGGCTGGGCGCTCGGGGTGAGCGCGATGTCTACTCTGCTGGCGTTTGCCATGTATCCGCGCTTCGAGCTGTCGAATCTCGCCATGGTCTACCTGCTGGGGGTGACCGTCGCGGGGCTGCGGCTCGGGCGCGGGCCGTCCGCGCTCACCGCCGTGGTCAATGTCACGGCATTCGCCTTCTGCTTCGTGCCGCCCCGATTCACCTTCGCGATCTCCGACGTTCAATACGTCATCACCTTTGCCGCCATGCTGACCATAGGCCTGGTGATCTCCACCTTGACGGCCAACGTCCGCCGCCAGACCAGTGTTGCCGGCGCGCGCGAGCGGCGCACGGCGATGCTCTATGCCATGAGCCGGGAATTGGCCGTCACGCGCGGCATCGAGGAAATCGCGCGGGTGGCGGTGCGCCACGTCGCCGAGGTCTTCCAGTGCTCAGCGGTGGTGCTGCTGCCCGACGAGGAAGGCAAGCTCCGCCGACCCTCCGGCGCTCCTACGGAGAGCTCCTTCCGCGGCGCCGACCTCGCGGTGGCGCAATGGGTGGGTGATCACGGCCGCCGGGCGGGCCTGGGCTCCGACACGCTGCCCGCCGCCCCGGCGCTGTATGTGCCGCTCGGCGACGAGCAGCGCCACAGCGGCGTGCTGGCGGTTCTGCCCACCAATCCGCGGCGTGTGCTGCTGCCCGAGCAGAGCCACCTGCTCGATACCTTTGCCGGTCAGATCGGACTGGCCATCGAGCGGGCGCGCCTGGCGGATGTGGCGCAGACCTCGAGCCTCGCCGCGGAGCGCGAGAGTCTGCGCAACACGCTGCTCGCCTCGATCTCACACGATCTGCGCACGCCGCTCGCGGTGATGGCCGGCGCGGCGAGCACGCTGGCGGAGCGGGGCGAGGCGCTCGATGCGCATCTGCGCGCCACGCTTGCCGCCTCCATCGAGCGCAAGGCCCGCGAGATGTCGGATCTCGTGTCCAACGTGCTCGATCTGACGCGGTTCCAGTCGGGGCAGGTGGCGCTGCTGCGCGACTGGCAGTGGCTCGAGGACCTCGTGGGCGCGGCGCTCGAGCGGCTCGAGGAGCGCCTGAAGGACCACGCCGTGGATCTCAATCTGCCGCCGGACCTGCCACCGGTGCACGTCGACGCCGGGCTCATCGTGCAGGTCTTCGCGAATCTGCTCGACAACATCGCCAAGTACACTCCGGCCGGCACCCACGCCCGCGTGAACGCGGCCGTCGAGGGCAGCCTGGTGCGTGTGGTAGTCGAGGACGAGGGACCGGGGTTTCCGCCGGGTGATCCGGAGCAGCTCTTCGAGAAGTTTCAGCGGGGCAGCGGTGAAAGCGCCGTGGCCGGCGCCGGCCTCGGCCTGGCGATCTGCCGCGCCATCGTGCGCGCCCACGGCGGCGAGATCGAGGCGCACAGGCGCGAGGGCGGCGGCGCGCGCTTCGAGTTCACGCTGCCGACCGGGGAGAGCGCGTGACGGAGGCGATGCACCAGATCCTGGTGATCGAGGACGAGCCCGCGATCCGCAACGTGCTGAAGGTGCTGCTCGAGGCCGAGCGCTATCGGGTGATCGAGGCCGATTCGGCGTTGCGCGCCGAGATCGAGACCCGCAGCCACAAGCCGGACCTGCTGATCCTCGACCTCGGTCTGCCGGACGGCGATGGCCAGGCGATCATCCGGCGTGTGCGCGCCTGGTCGCCCGTGCCCATCATCGTGCTCTCCGCACGCGCGATGGAAGAGCAGAAGATCGCCGCACTCGATGGCGGCGCGGACGACTACGTGACCAAGCCCTTCAGCGCCCCGGAGCTGCTCGCCCGGGTGCGTGCGGCGCTCAGACGCAATGTGCGCGGCCCGGAGCAGACTTCGGCCCTGAAGCTCGGCCCGCTCGAGCTCGATCTGGCCAAGCGCGAGGCGCGCACGCCCTCCGCGGAGGTGCATCTGACGCCGCTCGAGTACCGGGTACTGGAGTGCCTGGCGCGGCACCTCGGGGCCATCGTGACCCAGAATCAGCTCATCCGCGAGGTCTGGGGGCCGGAGCGGCTTGGCGACTCGAGGGGCCTGCGGGTCTGCATCAAGAGCCTGCGCGCCAAGATCGAGCCCAATCCGCACAAGCCGCGCTACCTGATCACCGAGGCGGGCCTGGGCTACCGCCTGCGCGCCGACGAGACCTAGGCGGAGAGCCGCGGCGGTCATAGGACCGTCATCCCGCTGTCATTGCGCTGACATGCCGCTCGGCTAACGTGTGACAAGCTCATTGCGGTGTGACGTGTCATTGCGGTACCTGGCGAAACTCAGCGAGCGGATCGACGAGCGCTTGTTTCAGGCGCTGTACTCGAGGTCCCTGGTCTATAACACGTGCTGGGAGGATCCGGCGGTCGACCGGCAGGCGCTCGCCATCGACTCGCGGGACACGCTGCTCGTGATCACCAGCGCCGGGTGCAATGCACTCGACTACGCGCTGCTCGCACCGCGGCGCATTCATGCCGTGGACGCCAATCCCCGGCAGACGGCGCTCCTTGAGCTGAAGCTCGCGGGAGTGCGCTCGCTCGGGTTCGAGGATTTCTTCCGGATATTCGGCGGCGGCTATCACTCCGGTTTCCAGCCGCTCTACCTGCACGGGCTGCGCGAGCAGCTCTCGCCGTTCGCACGCGAGTACTGGGACCGTAATCACGTGTGGTTCACGAGCCGCCGGGGCAGCTTTTATTTCCACGGCCTCTCCGGCCTGGTCGCCTGCGCGTTCAGGGCATATTTCGCGGCACGCCCGCGCCTGTCGGCGTGCGTTCGCGCCTTGTTCGGCGCCGGCTCGCTCGAGGAGCAGCGGGCGATTTATGCCGAGCGGGTCGGCCCGCTGATGTGGGGGGCGGGGATGAGCTGGGCGCTGTCGCGGCAGCTGACGCTGTCTTTGCTCGGGGTTCCGCGGCCGCAGCGCCGAGAGGTCGAGGCGCAGCACGCCGATGGTGTCGCAGGCTACGTGCGCGATTGCGTGGAATACGTGCTCTGTCACCTGCCCCTGGCGACGAATTACTTCTGGCGGCTGTACCTGGAGGGCCGGTATACCCGCTCCTGTTGCCCGGAGTACCTCAGGCCGGAGAACTTCGCGGCGCTCAAGGCCGGGCTCGCCGAGCGCATCGTGCCGCATACCGCGACGGTGACCGGGTTCTTGCGTGGATCGGACGAGCGGATCTCGAAGTTCATTCTGCTCGATCACATGGACTGGATGGCGAGCCACGACCGACAGGCGCTGACCGGGGAGTGGCGCGAGATCCTGCGTCATGCCACCCCCGGAGCGCGGTTGATCTTCCGTAGCGCGCATCGCCGTCCGCGTTACCTGCAGACGATCGACATCGACGGCGCCCGGCTGCCCCAGCTGCTCGTCTTTCACGAGCGGCTCGCACACGAGCTCACCGCACAGGACCGTGTTCATACCTATGCGGGCTTTCACATTTGCGATGTCGCCGCCTGATCTGCTCGCCGACTCCAGAGTCCTCTGGCGCATGCTGCGCGGCCTGCCCCGCTCGGGCAATGCCCGCGAGCGGCTGCAGGCGTTCTACGCGCCGCAGGCCACTCGCTATGACGCCTTCCGCGCTCGGCTGCTGCACGGACGGGAGGAGCTGATCGGCCGGCTGCCGGCGTACTCCGGGTCGGTGGTCGTGGAGCTTGGCTGCGGCACGGGCGAGAACCTCGAGCGCTTCGGCGAGCGGCTCCCGGCGCTGAGCCGGCTCACCCTCGTAGATCTGTGCCCGGCGCTTCTGGAGCGGGCGCGGGCGCGGGCTGCGCGCCACGCCAACGTCGAGGTCGTGGAAGCCGAGGTCGGCGCCTATCGCTCGGCGCAGCCGGTCGACTGCGTCTACTTCTCTTATGCGCTGACGATGATGGAGGACTGGAGGGCGGCTCTCGCCAACGCGCTGCGCCTGCTCAGGCCCGGCGGCACGCTCGGGGTGGTCGATTTCTACGTCTCATCCGCAACGCCGCCGGCCCGGCACGTGCGCCATCCGGCTTGGGAAAGGTGGCTCTGGCGCCGCTGGTTCGCCCACGACGGGGTCAGCCTCGATCCCGGGCATCTCGAGGCGCTCGAGGCGGCGATGCCGCAGGGGCTGCTTCTTGAGCGGCGGGGCAGCGTGCCGTACCTGCCGGGCGTGACTGCGCCGTACTACATCTTCATCGGCCGCAAGCCCGCTACGTCAACGACACCACCAGCTTGGCGGAGTGACTGCGCCAGTTGATGGGAATGACGAAGGAGCGCATGCCGGCTTTTCGCGGGATCTCGGGCTTATCGCCCGTGAGCACGCTCGGCACCGAGATCACGAAGTCGTGGCCGAAGTCCTTGCGGGCATTGCCGGAGATGGTGTTGGCCACCTCGCCGACTAGGTCGCGCATGTTCTCGTGACTGAAATCGCTTTCCTGCATCTTCATCAGCAGCACCGTCAGCATGGCCCGCGGCGCGGTGAAATACACCACGCCCTCCCGTTTGCCCGACACACTGATGACGCCGGTGTAATCGTGTACCGCCAGATCACCCTCGAGCAGGTACGGCGAGCCGATGGTGGCCGGCTGCTGTGCGGCCACCTCGAAGTACCGGGTGGTGCCGTCAACGAAGGTCTTCAGTTCTTCTTCGCGCAGCATTCTGAGGCGCTCTTTAGCTCTCGAGTCCCGCCGTTCAGGATATCAGCTCTGCGATCGCATCGTTCAACTGCCGGTCGGTGAACGGCTTGTGCAGGAAGCCATTGGCTCCCTGCTCCATGGCCTGCACCGCCGTCGCCTTGTCCGAGAGCGCCGAAATCACGAGGATGCGCAACGAGGGCTTCATGGCGATCAGTCTGGAGATGCACTCGATCCCGTCCATCTGCGGCATGGTCAGGTCCATGGTGACGAGGTCCGGATCGGTGCGGCGCGCCAGCTCGAGCGCCTCGAGCCCGTCGCCCGCCGTGCCGACCACCTCGAGCTCCTCGAAACGCTGCGAACGCTCGATGCGCCGCCGCATGATGTTGGAGTCATCGACGATCAACAGCCGAAATTGCCGCCTGCCGCTGCTCTCTGCCGCGCCCATTGCCCCAAGCTCCGCAGCGAGCCTCAAGCCACCGCGGAGGCCGCGCCGGCCGCCGGCAAGGTGATCTTGAAGCGGGTAAAGCGGCCCGGATTGGTGCTGACGCCGATCTTGCCGCCAAGACCGTACACTGCGCGCGCCACGAGATCCATGCCGGTGCCGCGCCCGGCATCCATCGAGATGCTGTCGCGGGTCGAGAAGCCGGGCCGGAAGATGAGCGCCAGCGCCGCCCGGTTGTCGAGCGCCGCGGCTTCCTCTGCGGTGATGACGTTCTTGCGCACTGCCGCCTCCTTCAAGGCCTCGGGCGAGAGGCCCGCGCCGTCGTCGTGGAAAACGAACTCGTATCCCGCCTCCAGGCGACGGAACTCCAGGCGCACCTCGCCGATCTCGGGCTTGGCGGCGGTGCGGCGCGTCTCGCACGCCTCTATGCCGTGCACCGCGGCATTGCGCAACATCTGAATGGCGCAGTCCTTCACGGTGTCGAGATAGCCCGCAGGCACCTCGCCGAGACCAGTCAGCGTCAGCCTGAATTGCTTGCCGTGGTCGCTTGCCAGCTTGCCGGCCAGCTGCTCGAGCAGTGCGCCAAGATCGACGGTCGCTCGGACGGGCCGCCCCGCCTGCGGTGCCTCGGCATCGCCGATTCGCAACTGCGGCAGGCTCGCCGTACCTTCCCCGGCGGGGCCTTCCTTGAGCGACACCAGGCGCGCGGTCATCTCCCTGACGCCACGCAGGTGCGCCAGCAGCTCATCGAGCTTCAGCACCACGGGCAGGAAGTCGTTGCCCGTGAGGTCGCTCTTGGCCTTGAGCTCCGCCACCATATCCTCCAGGTGGTGGACCCGCTCGGCGACACTCATCAGGCTGAGCGCCGAGGCTTCCCCCTTGATCGAGTGCAGCTCGCGCGAGAGTCCGGCGAGCTTCTTGCGGAACTCGCCGTCGGTGCGCGCCGGCTCCTTCATGATGGTGTTGACGTGCTTCAGGCCCGCGGCCGCGCTGTCGAGGAAGGCGCTCACCTGCAGAGGATCGGCATGCAGCATGCCGATCATCATGTCGAGCTGCGAGTGGGCGTTTTCCTGGGCCTCCTGCAGCTCCCTGGCAAGCAGCACGCTCGAGGTGATGTCGCCGACGGCGCACAGCACGTGCTTGACGCCCTTCGGGCCCATCACGCGATGGAAATCGAACTGCAGAAAGCGGCTCTCCTTGCCGCCGCGTCCATTGTCCATGCTGACCTCGAGCTGCCCCAGCGGGTTGATGCTCTTCATCAGGTTCTCGCGCGCCCGCTCCCCCCACAGGAGCTTGATGTACTTCACCGCAGTGGCCAGAGTGTCTGCGGGCACCTTGTCCCGCAGGAGCTCTTCGAAAGCGAGGCCCTTGAAATCGCTGCGCCCGAACAGGTGCGTCAGGGCTTCCGACCACACCGCACCGATGCGGTAGTCGGCGTCGAGAAGAAAGAAGCCTTCGCGCACGGTCTTCAGGATGTCGCGGGTCTGATCCTGGGCCTCGCGCGCCGCCCGCTGCTGCCGCGCACGGGAGAGCTGAAGGTAGGCGGCCGCCAGCGCGAGCAGCAGAACCGCCAGCACGCCGGCGAGCAGCAGCGTGCGAAGGCGCGCGGCCGCAGCGGAAGTACGCGCCTGCAGCGCGGCCGAGACGGCGGCCAGCTCGCTGTGCAGGACCGGAGCGTTTCCCTGCGCGAAGATGCCCGCTTGCCGCACCTCGTCGTAATACTTGCGGCCGCTCGCCGACAGCGAGCTGCCGGTGTCGGTATCGTCATAGGGCTCCCCGGAGAAGGCGAGCACGGGCGCGAGCACCGGGGTGTAGTTCTGCCACAGGCGCTCGGCGTGCCGGACCGCCGCCGGGTCGAGGTTGCGGCGCTCGACCCCGGACAAACGTCTGTTGAAATTCTGCACGGTGCGGGCGAGCTCCCGGTGCACGTGACCGGTGTACTCCAGGGTGCCGAGCCGCTGGCGCAGGGCCGTCAACTGTTGGGAGATGACCGCAGGATAGGTCTGCAGCGAGCTGGTTCTCTGCAGCGCTCCGACGCTGGCGCGGATTTGGGTCGCCAGCCGGAACCCGGCGATGAGCACCAGCACCATGACGGCTGCGATGGCTGCGGCGGCACCGGCGATGAGCAGTCTGCCGTTTCGATCTGAGCCTGAGAATTGCATGACAAGCCTTGCCCTGGTGTTGTCTTGGGTTCCGATCTAGTTCGGCAGCACGAACCGGATGAGGGTGCGGACCGGTACGTCGACCGGGTGGCCGCGGAATCTCGCCGGCCGGTAGCGCCATGCCCGGATCGCAGAGAGAGTGGCGCGGTTGAATACGCCGGCGGGCCGCGCCGAGATCACGCGCACATCCCGCGGGAAGCCCTTCTTGTCGATGACGTATTGCACGGTGACCTGTCCCGCGATTCGATCTGCAAGCGCATGCTCGGGATACGAAGGCGGCAAATAGCGCGTCCGAACGAGCTTGGCGGCAAGCTGCTCGAGATCGGCCGCGGTGGGCTGCTGCGCCCGCCGCAGCGAGGCGGTGATCGCGCTCCTGGCCGAACGGATCGCGGCCCCATCGGCGCCCCAAAGGCGGGCCTCGGACACATCGGCCTGCGCCGCGGTGCCCTTGCCGGCTGTCGCCTCGGCCTCGGCGCGGTCGAGGAGCTTCCCGGCGAGCTCGCCCCGGGCCTGCTGCTCGGCCGCGAGGGCGGCACCCGTCGGATGCGTCTGCTCGAGGGCCGTCAGGTAATACGCAGCGCTGTCGCCGTGCGGCCGGGTGAGCGCGCCGCTGCCGAGGCGCTCGCGTGCGAGCGCGAGCAGTCGAGTCACCTTGGCCTGGGCCGCCTGCGCCCGCGCTGCGACAAGGCTCTGCTCGAACGCCTCGATGTCGCCGGGGGATGCGCCGATGGATCGGGCCGCGCTCAGCCAGCTGCTCTCCTCGGTGGTGTTGCCGGCCAGCGCATCCCGAGCGGCTTTCGCGAGCAAGGCCCTGACCAGGGCTCGCCCGGCGCGCCGCGTGCCCGGCGCCTTGGGCGCCGCCGTGCGCAGCTGCGCAAGCTCCGCCAGCGCGCCGGTCGGACCGTTGAAATCATCGGCGCCGATATCCCCGGTGATCGCCGCAGCGAGACTCTGGACCTTCCGGTGCTGTTTCATCTGCGAAAGCTGCGCCCGCCAGGTGCGCAGCTGCACGGCCGGCACCCCCGCCCGGGCGGCCTGAGCCAACAGGGCCGCCGCCCGCCCGGGATGTGCGCTCGCAACCGCCTGGGAGATCTCTGCCGCGTAGAGTCTGCGTTGGAAAGATGCAATGTGCGGGTCGGTCGGCTCGGCCACCCTCAGGGTGGCGAGCGCCAGCGCCGCCTGCGGGTACTGCGCGCGGCTCATCGTGTCATCGAACCGCGAGATCAGCACGTTTCCGACCCGCTGCAGACCGTTGCGGGCCTCGCCGTTGGCCGGGTCGGCGGCCAGCACGGAGCGGTAATACACCAGGGCATTGGCGCCTCTGGGCGTGGTGAAATGCCTCTCGAACATGGCCCGGCTGGCTTTGTCCAACAGAACGTCGACGCGCCCTCGCACGATCGAGGTGTCCACCATGGGCTGCGCAAATGCCGCTGCGTGCCGGGTGAGCGCATGGGAGCCGGCGATGCGGCCCCGGGCGCTCGCCGCAGCCGGCGCCCCACTGCGCAGCAGGTACCAGCCGGCGCCCGCCGCAAGCGCCACGACGGCCGCGCCCATGCCCGCCCAGAGCATCCCGCGCCGGGCCGGCGGCTCCTCCGTGTCCGCCGCCGATCTCCGTGTCATGTCATAAGTTGCATCACGGGTAGCTGAATGCCGATCCGCGGCGCCGCGGCCGGCGTGAGTCAGCGCCGCTTCCAGCACCGCCGCGGTTTTATCCGCTTCGAGCGGGACGGGCAGGACGGCAAACACCCTGGTGCCCTTCAGCGCGGCGGCGGTCTCCTTCTCAGACTGCGCTTCGGTAAACACCAGGATGAGGGCGTCGGGGGTCTGCTGCGAGGCCCGTGCGACATTGACGCGCACATCGCCGGTGTCGCGGGTGTCGATCGCGAGCACCCGGGTGCCTCGCGCCTCGCCGAGACGCTCGAGCGCCGCCTCGATGGAGTCGGCCGGATGCACGCTCGCCCGTCCGCCGAGCAGCTCACCGAGCTCGAGCAGGAAGTCATCGCGTCCGGTGAGCGCGGCAAGATCCGCCGGATGTTGGACGAAGGACGGTGAGCCCGGGGCTGCGGGGGCACCGGCGAGGTCTTGAGAGGCTTTTGATGCGGGATGGGCCACAACCGGTCTCCATGTTCTTCTCAGACGCGCTCGCGCGCTTGCAGCCTGCAGCGTACCGATCTCCGGTACCCTCCCGCCGCGGGCATGTCATTGGCGCCGTGCGTTTTTTTTTAGCAGGTCGTGGCCGTGGCGCGCAGTGTCGCCGTTCACATTATCGATCGGATCGCGGGGCCGGCGCGGCGGAACCGGAAGCGGTGCTCACTTTCGACAAGCGGCACTGGCGCGAATCCCGGGAAGCTTATCTCAAAGCCATGTCCGGGGGTAATCTCGACTTCCGGGGCGGCGAGGCCGATGATCGCAAGCAGAGTGCGAGGTGAGCTGCGCCGGCGGCGGGCCTTGGGCCAGGGCGGCGGTGCGGGCGCCAGGGACGGCTACTCGATGAGGCGGTCAGCGAGACCGGCATACGCGTCGATGGTGCGCGGTGCACCATCGATGTGCAGGCGGACCGGCAAGCGGGCAAAGCGGTGCACCGCAGCCGTACCGGAACGATTCCTCACGGCGGTCGTCTTAAATGGAGCAGGGCATCGGGATCGGGAGTTGGGCAGCCGTGACGCCGTGCGAGGCGTTGGATCCGATCGTAAGGCGAGGGCACCAGGCGCGATCCTCACTGCCGTTTTGAAACGGGAGGTATGGCCATGCGATCACTTGCCGCTGATCCCGGGGGGCGCTCGGGTACATTCATCGACCATTCAGCTTTCATCGAATCCTTGAGTTCTTTCAGTCGCTTGCATCGCGCGCAACGCTGGGAAGGGACTTTCGGTGAGTTCCTCGCCGGTGTCCTGCCGGCCAATCCCTCGGCTCTGGCGCGCAGCAGTCACGAGTACATCTGGGACATGCTGCGCTGGCACGGGCAACTCACCCGGAGCGAGGCGAGCGAGAGCGAGCGCGCCCGCGAGTTGTTCAGGCGTGAGCTGTTCGGTATCGACGAGCCGCTCTCGAGGGTGATCGAGTATTTCAAGGCGGCCGCGGGCGGCTCTGATGTCGGGCGGCGGCTCCTGCTGCTCCTGGGACCGCCTTCGGGGGGCAAGTCGACCCTCGCCATTCTGCTCAAGCGCTGCATGGAGGAATACAGCCGCACGGAGGCAGGCGCGCTCTACGCCATCAAGGGCTCGCCGCTGCACGAGAATCCGCTGAACCTCGTTCCGGCGAGCCTGCGGGCCGAGTTCCGCGAGCGCTATGGCGTGGCCATTCAAGGCGAGCTCTCCCCCTGGGCCCGTGACTACGTCGAGCGGGAGTTCGAAGGGGACTTCGTGAGCGTGCCGGTCGAGCGCATTTTTCTCTCGGAGGCCTCGCGTTTCGGCATCGGCACTTATGCGCCGCACGACCCGACGACGGCTGACATCGCGGACCTGGTCGGCTCCGTCGACCTCGCCAAAGTCGCACAGATCGGCGATGAGGGCGATCCGCGCGCCTGGTCGTGGTCCGGGGCGGTGTACTCGGCGAGCCGCGGCCTGCTGGAGATGATCGAGATCCTCAAGGTGAAGCGGGAGTTCCTGTACCTCCTGCTCACCCTGACACAGGAGAAGAACGTCAAGGTTTCGCGCTTTCCGCTCATTCACCTCGACGAGACGGTGCTTGCGCATACCAATCTCGCCGAATTCCACAAATTCCTTCAGGAGAAGGAGAACGAGGCGCTGCTCGATCGCATGGTGATCATCAAGGTGCCCTATGCGCTTTCGTACAAGGATGAATCGCGCATCTACCAGAAGCTCGTCTCGGGCGCTGCCGCCTTCCGCAACGTGCATCTGGACCCGCACGTGCTCAACCTGTCGGCGGTGTTCGCGATCCTGACGCGCCTCACCAAGCCCGAGCGCGAAGGGCTCGATCTGGCGAAGAAGCTGCGCCTGTATTCCGGCGAGGCCATCGAGGGAGTGCCCGAGACCGAGGCGGTGCGACTGCGCTCCGAGTCCCCCGACGAAGGCATGAACGGGGTGAGTCCGCGGTTCGTGATCAACGCGATCTCCACCGCCATCACCCGCGGCACCACTCACAGCCTCACGAGCATGGAGCTGCTGCTCGCGCTGAAGGACGCCATCGAGAGCGACGCACGCATGGAGGCCAAGCAGAAGAAGGCCTGGATCGATCACCTGGTCACCGCGCGCAAGGAGTTCTACAACCGCTGGGTCAAGGAGGACGTGCACCGCGCCATGTTTGCCTCGTTCGAGGAGGAGGCGCAGCAGCTGCTCGAGAAATACCTCGACGAGGTCGAGGCCTCGCTCGATCACCGGCAGGTCGCCGACCCGATCACCGGGGAAGCCCGGCCCGCTGACGAGCGCTTCCTGCGCTCGGTCGAGGAGAAGATCAAGGTGTCGGATTCGGGCAAGCTGTCTTTCCGTCAGGAGGTGGTGCGCAAGGCGATGGTCGCGTTCAAGGCAGGGGAGAAGTTCAAGCTCGCGAGCCACGCGCGCATGCGCGAGGCCATCGAGCAGTATTTGTTCGAGGAGCGGCGCGATGTGCTGAGGCTGGTCACCTCCGCCGCCCGGCCGGACGAGGACGCGCGGCAGAAGATCTCGGTCGTGCAGCAGCGCTTGATCAACGAATACGGCTATGACGAGTATAGTGCGAAGGAAGCCCTGAGTTACGTCACGACATTGCTCGCGCAGGAGTGACGGCCGATCATGAATATGCCCACCGATCCCCATCAACCGCTCGATGCCGCCCGATGGTACGACCTGTTCTCCCGCGGCGCGCGTGATTGGCTGCGGCACGACGAAAAGGTGCGAGAGTCCGTGCGCAAGCACCTGCCGCAGATCGTTGCGGGCGGCGATCTGATCACCGGTGGGGCGCGCACGGTGCGGGTGCCGATGAAAATGCTCGAGCACTATCACTTCCGTCTGCGCAGGCCCGAGGAAAGCCAGGGCGCAGGCCAGGGCAAGGTCAAGCCCGGCGATGTGTTCGCGGACCCCGCGCAGACCGGCGGCTCCGGCGAGAAGGGACCCGGGGGCCGGGAAGAGGGCGAGGTCCAGCTGCTGCTCGAGCTCAAGATCGATGACATCGTGGACTGGCTGTGGGAGGAGATGCAGCTTCCCAACCTCAAGGCCCGCGCAGGGCCTTCAGAGGAATCCGAGTGGGTGCGCGAGGGGTGGGACCGCCGTGGCGCCCGCTCACGGCTCGACCGGCGCCGCTCCTTCAAAGAGCTGGTGAAGCGGCGCGGCGCTCCGGGAGCGATCCCGACCTTCACCGACGAGGACCTGCGCTATCGGCAGCTCGCGCGCCGCCGCCGGCCGGCGATGCGTGCCGCGGTGTTCTTCCTTCTCGATGTCTCCGGCAGCATGTCGGACCGGGACCGCAAGCTTGCCAAGACCTTCTTCTTCTGGACGGTGCAGGGCTTACGGCGGGAATACCGCTCGCTCGAGACCGTGTTCGTCGCTCACACCACCGAGGCCTGGGAGTTCTCCGAGCCGGAGTTCTTCCAGGTGAGCGGCTCGGGCGGCACCGTGGCGTCCACCGGATTCGCCAAGGTGCGGGAGATCATCCAAGACCGCTACCACCCCGCGACCTGCAACATTTATCTGTTCTATGCCTCCGACGGCGACAACTCGGTGGGCGATTCCGCGGAGGCCCGCGAGGGTCTTGCGGCCATCGCCGCCGATGCCTGCTTCACCGGTTACGTGGAGGTGTCTACCGGCCTTTCGCGTCAGCTCGACACCGAGACCGGACGGCTGTTCGCGGAGCTCGCGGCAGCCGGTGGAGCGACGGGCAGCTATGCGCTCATCGATTTCGAGGACGTCTGGGGTGCCGTGCGGCATTTCTTCTCGGCGGAAAGCCGCGCGGCGGAGGGCGCATGAGCGAGGCGACCTGGCAGGACTACGTGCAGCGCATCGAGGAGCTCGCCACCCGATCGGGATTGTCGTTCCATCGGGTCGAATTCGAGGCGGTGCCGGACTCGTTCATGATGGAGATCGCCGTCTACGGCCTGCCGGTGCGCATGCCGCACTGGTCGTTCGGACTCCGCTACATCTACCAGCTCATTCAGCGGCACATGGGCCATTCACGCCTCTTCGAGGTGGTCTTTCCCGGCAACCCGGGACACGCCTACCTCGCCTCCGGCAACGGCTTGGCCGAGAACGTTCTGGTGACGGCGCATGTGCTGGGGCACGCGGACTTCTCGCGAAACAACCTGCTCTTCCAGCGCTGCCAGCGGCAGGTGAGCGAGCACATCGTCGAGCACGCCGCCAACCACGCGCGCCAGATCCAACAGGCGATCGAGACGCAAGGCATGGAACGGGTGGAGACCGTGCTGGATGCGGCATTGGCGCTCGAGCAGCATATCGACGTGGACCAGGAGCTGCGCCGGCCGCGCTATCCGCAGTACATCGAGGCGGTCAAGGTCATCGCCGATGACCAGTTCCGCAAGCGCTTCGCGGCGCTGGAGCCGACGGCCGCCCCCGCCGGTGCGGAAATCAAAAAGCGCGCACCCGTGCCGCCGCACCCCGAGCGTGATCTGCTCTGGTTCGTGGCCCAATACGCTCCCGAGATGGAAAGTTGGGAGCGGGACATCTTCCTGGCTGTGCGCGAGGAGTCCTTTTATTTCTATCCGGTGTTCGCCACCCAGATCATGAACGAGGGCTGGGCCTCGTACTGGCACGCGCGATTGCTGCGCGAGGCGGACTTCATCCCGCAGCAGGCCTACCTGGATGCCGTGAAGTGCCACTCGGACGTGGTCCGGCCGGTAGCCGCCGACAGCCAGGTGGCGCTCGGGCTCAATCCGTACCACCTCGGGTTCTCGATGTGGGAGAAAATCGTCGAGGAAGAAGGGATGGACGGGGCTCTCGCCATCCGCGCGCAGGACGATGACTTCGGCTTCATCCGCAACCACCTGACACGCGAGCTGGCCGATGAGCTGGAGCTGTTTCGCTACAGCGCCCGCGACGGGCAGATCAGGGTGCTGGAGCCGGACCTGAATGCGCTGCACGAGGCGATTCTCGCGCCCAAATACAACTTCGGCGCGCCCACGGTGGTGGCGCAGCACATCCGCGCCGACGGCACGCTCGAGCTGGTGCACGATCACACGCTCGATGGCCGCGGCCTCGACCTCGAGCGCAGCCGCAGGGTGCTCGACTATCTGCAGCGGGTGTGGCGCCGGCCGGTGCTGCTCACCACGGTCAATCAGGCCGGACTCGTTCTCGAACTCACCGCCCCGTAGGCGGCGTTTTGCGAGACGTCATGGGCCGGAGTACCCTGCCGGCATGGTGGGTGGTGCGGTGGGGGAAGTGATGGGCCACACGGGCATCCGAAACATCGCGCTCGCGGGGGCTGCCGGGGCGGGGAAGACGCTGCTCGCCGAGAGCCTGCTGTTCACCGCGGGCGCTATCCGCGCCAAGGGCAGCCTCGAGCGCGGCACCACGGTCTCGGACTTCGATCCCCAGGAGCGGGCCCTGCAGCACTCCCTGGATCCGGCGATCATGACCTTCGAGCACGGGTCCACCCGCATCCACCTCATCGACACGCCCGGCTATCCCGATTTCCTCGGCCGCACGCTCTCGGTGCTGGAGGCCGTGGAGGCGGTGGCCGTGGTCATCAGTGCCGTGAGCGGCCCGGACACCACCACCCGGCGGTTGATGGACTTTGCGCGCGAACGAGGCCTCGGCCGTCTGCTCATCGTCAACAAGATCGACAGCCACGAAGCCAAGAGCGCCGATGTGCTCGAGCGGCTGCGCGAGCAGTTCGGCCCGGAGTGCCTGCCGGTCAACCTGCCGTCCGGAATCGGCACGGCGGTGGCCGACTGTTTTTTCCAGCCGCGTGGTGCGCCGGTGGATTTCTCCACGGTGGAGGCGGCGCACACGCACATCGTCGACCAGGTCGTCGAGCTCGATGAGCGGCTCATGGCGCTTTACCTCGAGCAGGGCGAGGCATTGACGCCCGAGCAGCTGCACGAGCCGTTCGAGCAGGCGCTGCGCGAGGGGCACCTGGTGCCCGTCTGCTTCACCTCGGCCGAGACCGGGGCCGGCGTCGCGGAATTGCTCGAGGTCTTCACGCGCCTGATGCCGAATCCGGCCGAAGGCAACCCGCCGCCCTTTCTAAAAGGCGCGGGCGAGTCGGCGCGGCGGGTGCAGGTATCGCCCGACCCTGACAAGCACGTCGTGGCTCATGTCTTCAAGGTCGCCATCGATCCGTACGTCGGCAAGCTTGGCGCGGTGCGCGTGCATCAGGGCACGGTGCGTACGGGATCGCAGTTGTTCGTCGGGGATGCGCGCAAGCCCTTCAAGGTGGCGCACCTCTATCGCCTCTTCGGCAAGGACACTGTGGAGATCCCGCAGGCCGGTCCCGGTGATATCTGCGCCATCGCCAAGGTGGAGGATCTGCATCGCGACGCGGTGCTGCACGATTCCCATGACGAGGATCAGTATCACTTGAAGCCCGTCGCGCTGCCGCCGCCGATGCTGGGACTCGCCATCGAGCCGCAGCGCCGCGGCGACGAGCAGCGCCTGGCGGATGCACTGCACAAACTGACCGCGGAAGACCCGTGCGTGCGGATCGAGCAACACGCGACGGTCAACGAAACGGTGCTCTACGGGGCCGGCGAGCTGCACCTGCGGGTGCTGCTCGAGCGCATGAGCGAGCGCTACTCCGTGCAGGTCAACACCCACCCGCCCAGCATTCCATACCGCGAGACGGTCACCCGCGCCGCGGACGGGCACAGCCGCCACAAAAAGCAGACCGGCGGGGCGGGCCAGTTCGGCGAGGTGTTCCTGCGCGTCGAGGCGCTCGCTCGGGGCGCGGGCTTCGAGTTCGTGGACGAGGTGGTCGGCGGGGCCATTCCGGGCCAGTTCATCCCGGCCGTGGAGAAGGGCGTGCGGCAGGTGCTCTCGGAGGGCGCGCTCGCGGGCTTTCCGCTGCAGGATATCCGCGTCACCGTGCAGGACGGCAAGCACCATCCGGTCGACTCGAAGGAGGTTGCCTTCGTGTCGGCGGGCCGCAAGGCGTTCCTCGATGCGATCCACAAGGCCAACCCCATCGTGCTCGAGCCCATCGTTCGCCTGGAGATCACCGCGCCGGCGAGCGCCATCGGTGATATCACGGGCGACCTCGCCACCAAGCGCGCGCGCATCAACGGCAACCAGGCGCTGCCGGGACAGCGGGCGACGGTCTCGGCGCTGGTGCCGCTTTCGGAAATCACCGACTATCAGTCGCGTCTCAAGGCGCTCACCGGCGGCCAGGGGAGTTACGTCATGGCCCTCAGCCACTACGATCCGGTGCCGGCGCGGCGCCAGCAGGAGCTGGTGCAGGCGTACCGGCCGCGCTCGGAGGAGGAGTGAGAGCCCATCGCAAAATGACCGTGAGGCTGTGCGGCCTGCGCCGCTTCTGCGGTCGCAGCGCTCCCCTGATCCGGTCTTCCCGGAACGCCGTGGATCCGGCCCCGGGGGCTCGCGCAAGAGCTTCCTGATTTTTCA
Source organism: Pseudomonadota bacterium (assembly GCA_021805865.1). Lineage (GTDB taxonomy): Bacteria > Pseudomonadota > Gammaproteobacteria > Steroidobacterales > Steroidobacteraceae > 13-2-20CM-66-19. The sequence continues at coordinate 6,935 of JAJZDX010000015.1, read as the reverse complement.
GCGTCCGGGGGAAACCTGCTCCGGCGCTCGCGCTCCGGCGCCACGCCTTTGCCGCTCGTGAGCCGCCGAGGGACTACTGCAGGGTGAACGAGCCGCGCTCGTCAAAGGGCAGCGAGCGCAGCCAGCCGCGGGAGAGCTCCACTCTGCCCCGCAGGCGATAGTGCACCGGGCGGCTGCGGCCCTGGGCCAGTACAGTGAGCAGGGCGCCCGCCATGTTGGCGGTGACCTGTGTGTCGAATTCCGCCGTGCCGTGCGCCGGCACCGTGAAGCCCTGGGCGCAAATTCCGCTGGCGATGCGTTGCCCGTCGATGTCGAGCACGTAGCTCACGGTCTTCACGCCAAGATCGAGGTTGTTGGGATTGTGCACGCGCACGCGCATCCGCAGACGCTGCTGCCAGAAATCGGCGCGCCGGACGTGCACGTTGACGATGGAGAGCCGGGGAGGTGTGAGCCTGGAGACGAGCAGGGCGCAGCCGGCGAGCGCGGCGAGGCAGCACAGCAGCGGCAGAAGAAGCACAGTCTTTCCAACGCGAAGCGCCGGTGACACGGCGCAGCGGGCGCGGGGCCGTTCCCTAGCCCGCGGTAGCTGTGTGGGGTATTGCGGAAATTGCCCCGGCGATTTCCGCCAATGTATGAAGCGCGCTTGTCTCATCGGGGGGGTACGGTCAGCTGGCGTAGGAGCGGCGCATGACGCCGCCGTGCTCGGGACTGCCGCGGCCGGTGGCGATCGGCTGCGCGAGGCTCTCAGGCGCCGGCTTGCCGAGCCGCTCGTACAGGCGCGAGAGCTGGCGCCGGTAGAGCGCGTCGAACTGACTGACGGCCTCCGCCGGGTTGTAGTCGCCGAACCACCAGAACCAGTCGGAGCTCTCGCACAGCGCGAGCTGTCGCTCGGCGGCGAGCCGGCGCCCCGGGTCGAGGCCGGCCACCGCCGCATCGAAGGCGAGCTTGGCCTCGCACAGCAGCTCCCAGGCGCGGTTCTTGGAGGCATCGCCCATCCAGGTCGTGAGCGTCCCGTGAACCCAGCTGCCCGCCGTCACCTGCGGCAGAGTCGCGGGCTTGAGGCCCCGATTCACGCACTCGCCGAGGGTCATCAGCTCCAGCAGCGGGTGCGCGCCGAGGAGCGAATACAGCGCACGCAGGAAGTAGTAGCCGTTGAACGGATAGTGCTCCCAGGCGTTTTCCCCGTCGAGGGCGATCAGCACGACGTGGCCGGGGGAATCCGCGTACTGGCGGGACAGCTGCGCCAGGGCCTCGACCAGGTTATGCGCGGCGTCATCGCCGTGCCAGGTGGCGTAGGTGAAACCGATCAGGTCCGACAACGTGTCCTCACGGAAGAACTGCGTCAGGGAGGCGTCAGCCAGACGATAGGGGCGATTGAAGGCTTGCGGGTCCCGGGCGCCCTGGCCCGGCTGCCCGCCCGTGCGTTGCAGCGAGCCGTGCAGCACATTGGCGCTGCTCGCCACCCACTTGAATCCGGCGCCATCGAGCAGCTCGAGCGTTGCGCGGCTGACCGCCCCTTCCGAAGGCCAGCAGCCGGAGGGTCGCATCCCGAATGTCTGCGCAAAAAGGCGCAGTCCTTCCCTCACGTGCCATTCGGCGCGCTCGGCGCCGCCGGGGTAGGCGACATGGCGCGGCAGCGGCAGGTTGGGCATGGCTTCCCGCGCCGACTGGAAGTCGAGCAGCAGCGGCACGATGGGGTGGCCGTAGGGGGTGACCGACAGCTCACACTGCCCGCGCTCGCACAGGCGCCGATAGCGCGGCACGATGGAGGAGAGCAGGTTGCCGATCAGGGCCAGCAGCTCGCGGCGCTGCCCGCCTGTGAAGCCACGGCCCTGCTCGGTCAGGCGGCTGACCAGCGCGTCTGTCCGGCGCACGGTCTCCCCGACCCAGGCAAGGTGGTACCAGACGGCAAGGTCATGGATGAACTGGTCCGAGGCGTAGCTCACCCGCTCGGGCGTGGCGAGCGTTTCGGCGATCGATGCAAGCTCCAAATACGGGCCGAAGCGCTCGATCATCTGCTTGCGCTGGGCGCGCAGGCACGCGCGCAGGCTTTCGAGGCGCGCGGCCGGCTCGGCCGGCACCGGATCGGGGCCGAGGAGCGAGAGTACAGGGTCCGGCAGGGGCTGCCCCGAGCGCAGGTGCTCCGCCACGGCCTGCGCCAGAGACTCGATCTGCTCGAGCAGCACCGGCGTGAAGTTGAAGACCGCGCGCGCATCCGGATTGGCCTCCAGATGCGCGGCCATGTCCGTGTAGTCCTTGATCGCGTGCAGGTAGGTCCACGGCAGCACGTACTGACCGGTGAGCGCATCCCGGTACTGCGGCTGGTGCATGTGCCACAGGAGGACGACCGGCAGGCGCGCAGTGGATGTCATGGGTATCTCAGGGCGAGAGCCGGCGCAGCATCTCGGTCGTCACCAGCACGACGCCTTTCTCTGTGACGAGGAACCGCCTGTCGTCGGCTTCGCGGTCGATGCCGATGCTCATGCCGTCCGGGATCTCGCTGCCCTCGTCGATGATGGCGCCGCGAATGTGGCAGTCCACCCCGACGTGCACGTTCGGCAGGACCACGGCGCGCTCGATGGTGCTGCGCTCCTCCACCCGCACGTTGGAGCACAGCAGCGACTCGCTCACGTGGGCGCCGGAGATGATGCAGCCGCCGGAGACCATGGAATTGATCGCCATGCCCCGCCGGCCGTCCTCGTTGAGGATGAATTTGGCCGGGGGCTGGTGCACCTGGTAGGTCCAGATCGGCCAGTCCTCGTCGTAGATGTTGAGCTCGGGCGCGACGTGCACCAGCTCCAGGTTGGCCTCGTAATAGGCATCGAGCGTGCCGACATCTCGCCAGTAGCTCTGAGCCCGGGTCTTGACGTCCTGGAAGGGGTAGGCGAACACCTGCAGCGTGTCGGCGATCGCCTTCGGCAGGATGTCCTTGCCGAAATCGTGCGACGAGGAAGGATTGGCCGCATCCTCCCTCAGCATCATCTCCAGAAGGCGTGTGTTGAAGACGTAGATGCCCATCGAGGCGAGGATCGCGTCCGGCTTGCCCGGCAGGGTGTCGGGCACGGCCGGCTTCTCGGTGAACTTCGTCACCCGGTTCCATTCCGTGGCGGTGAGCACGCCAAAGTGCCGCGATTCGCTTGCAGGCACCGCGACCACGCCCATCGTGACGTCAGCGCCTTTCTCCACGTGGTAGGCGATCATCGGGCCATAGTCCATCTTGTAGATGTGGTCCCCGGCGAGCACCAGCACGTGCTTCGGCCGGTGCGAGAGGATGAGCTCGATGTTCTGGTAGACCGCATCGGCCGTGCCCCGGTACCAGTCGGGGCCGCACTGCTGCTGGGCGGGCACCACCTCCACGAACTCGCCGAACTCGCCCCTCAGGTAGCTCCAGCCGCGCTGCGCATGCGCGATGAGCGATTGTGCCTTGTACTGGGTGAGGATGGAAATCTGGCGGATGCCGGAATTGACGCAGTTCGAGAGCACGAAGTCGATGATGCGAAATTTCCCGCCGAAGGGCGTGGCCGGCTTGCAGCGATTGGCCGTGAGGTCCTTCAGCCGCTCCCCGCGCCCGCCGGCCATGATCAGCGCCAAGGTGCCGCCGGTCAGGCGGCTGACATACCGACCGGATGAGGCGCGCGCAGGTTGTCGCATCAAAGGCCCCCCGAGGCTGGCTGGTCCGTTGCCCTATCGTATCAGCCTCAAAGGCGAATCAAAGCCATTTCATGAGCCCGAGGTCGTGCCCGTGGGTGAGCAGCTCGTGCCAGGGATGAATGCGCATCTCGGTCGCGAACTGGCCGCAGCCCGGCGGCTCTGCATCGAGCGCAAAGACCGCCGCCCCATCGCCCTCCCACTCGCCGGTGGGCGCGAATACCGCCTTCCACAGCCCCTCGCGCCCGGTCTGGCCATAGGAGCACAGTGGCGGCGCATCGAGATCGGCGGCGGGCAGCAGCCGGCGCGCCACGAACTCGACCCGCACGTCCTGGGGCTGGAGGCCGTTCAAGTTCACCGCGACACGCAGGCGCAGCCACTCGCCGCGGGTGAGCTCGGTCGCCGTGTCGGTGAGCATCCGCAGGCTGACCCGGCTCCAGGCCTGGAGGACCCGCTGTTTCCATTCCGCGAGGCGCCGGGCGCCGGAGAAATCCTCCTGCGCGAGCCGGCGGTACTGGCGGTCGGCCGTGCGGTACAGATTGCGGGAATAGTCCTGCAGCATCCGCTCCATGTTGAAGCGCGGGATGACGGTGCTCATGGCGCGCTTGGCGCGCATGACCCACTCGCGCGCATAGCCCTCTTCGGAGCGCTCGTAGTAGAGCGGAATCACTTCCTCCTCCAGGGTGTCGAGGATCAGCGTCGATTCGAGCGTGTCGCGCCGCTCCGGATCCTGCACGCGCGCCGGCGGAATGCCCCAGCCATTGTCCTGCATCCACCCTTCCGCCCACCAGCCGTCGAGAACGCTGAGGTTCAGCCTGCCGTTGATGGCCGCCTTCATCCCTGAGGTGCCGCTCGCCTCGAGCGGGTACACGGGGTTGTTGAGCCAAACGTCCACGCCCGAGACCAGCGAGCGGGCAAGCTGCAGGTCGTAGTCCTCGAGGAAGACGATCCGGCCGATGAACTCCGGGGAGGTCATGAGCTGGCGGATCTCGCGCAGCACCTGCTTGCCCGGCTCGTCCGCCGGGTGCGCCTTGCCGGCGAAGAGGAGCACCACCGGGCGGTCGGGATTCTTCAAGAGCCGCGCCAGGCGCGCACGGTCGCGCAGCAGCAGCGTCGCGCGCTTGTAGGTGGCGAAGCGGCGCGCGAAGCCGATGGTGAGCACATCGGGCCTGGCGGGATCGAGAAAGCGGGTGACGTGACGCAGCTGCGCGAGGCTCGATCCCTTGCGGGCGTACTCCCTGTGCAGGCGATCTCGCACCGCCTCGAGCATCCGCGACTTCACTTCCTGTCCGGCGCTCCAGAAGCGCTCATCGGGCAGCCCGTGGAGCCTTTCCCAGAATGCGGTGTCGTTCAGGTGGTTGCGCCATGCCTCACCGAGCTCGCGATCGAAGAATTCCGCCCAGAGCTTGTGCAGGAAGGTCGGCAGGTGCACGCCGTTGGTCACGAAGCCGACGGGGTTGTCCTCGGGGCGGATCTCGGGCCAGCGGCTGGCGCAGAGGCGCTGGGAGACGCCGCCGTGGATGCGGCTGACGCCGTTGATCTGCCGTGCGCCATTCAGCGCGAGATGGGTCATGTTGAAATAGCCCGGCGCCGAGGGCGAGTGTCCGAGCTCGAGGAAGCGCTCGACCGGCACGCCGAGCTCCCGGATGAAGTCGTGGAAGTGATCGAGGATCAGTCCATGGCCGAATGTGTCATGGCCGGCTGCGACCGGTGTGTGGGTGGTGAACACACAGGCGGCGGCAGTGGCCTCGAGAGCCGCGTCGAAGGCCAGCCCCTTGGCCGCGTGCTCGCGCAGCAGCTCGAGGATGAGGAAGGCGGCGTGGCCTTCGTTCAGGTGCCAGACCGAAGGCGAGAGTCCCAGGACACGCAGCGCGCGCACCCCGCCGATGCCGAGGATCATCTCCTGGCGGATGCGGGTCGCCTCGTCGCCGCCGTAGAGGCGCCGGGTGATGTCGCGGTCCGATGGGGCGTTTTCCGGCGTGTTGGTGTCGAGCAGGTAGACCGTGATCCGGCCGGCCTGCGCCTTCCAGATCCGCGAGACCACCTCGCGTCCGGCGATGCGCACGCCGACCTTGATCCACTCGCCGGCGGCGGTGTGCATCGGCTCCACGGGCAGATCGCGAGGGTCGTGCGCGCGGTATTCGGCCTGCTGCACCCCGTCGTCGTCGACCGTCTGCGTGAAATAGCCCTGCTCGTAGAGCAGCCCCACCGCCACGAAAGGAGCGCCGGCGTCGCTCGCGGCCTTGCAGTAATCCCCGGCCAGCACCCCGAGCCCGCCGGAGTAGATCGGGAAGCTCTCGTGGAAGCCGTACTCTGCGCAGAAATACGCCGTCAGCGGCTCCTCGCTTTGCGGTCGGGCGGCGAGGTACTCGTCGAGCGTCGCCAGGGCCTCGTGATAGCGGGCGAGGTACAGGGGATCCTGGGCGGCCCGGTCGAGCGCCGCCTGCCCGAGCGTGCGCAGCATCATCCGTGGATTGCCGCCGCACTGGCGCCACAGCTCGGGGTCGAGGTCCTCGAACAGGGCGCGGATGGGTCGGTGCCAGCTGAAAAAAAGGTTGCTGGCGAGCTCGCGCAGGCGCGAGAGCGCCTCGGGAGCGGCCGGGGTGATTTCGAGGAGGGTGTTGCGCATGGAACCTGGAATGGGACCGGAATCAGTACGCGAAGTCTAGCCGCTCGGCGCCGGCGGCGTCCCGATCAATCCCGCGATCCGCGCAGCTCCCCGCACCCCCCGGTCGGCGGCTCGCGCAGTCTGGCGCACACCGGGTACACTTCCCCGCTCATCCGCAAAAACCAATGCAGATCCAGGGGGCCGCCATGATGGGAATGCGCTGCAAGAGCCGATTGTCCACGGCGCTCGCGGGTACGGCACTGCTTGTCCTGTCGCTCGGGCCGGCAGCGGCACTGGCGCAGATCATGCCCATCGAGAGCCTGTCGCACTTTCCGCGCGCCACGCTCACGATCACCACGCGCGGGCGCTTGGATCGCTTCCGGGTGTGGATCGCGGACACCATTGCGCGCCAGGCCCAGGGGCTGATGTTCGTGCGGGACCTGCCGCGCGATGAGGGGATGATTTTCCCGATGAGCCCTCCCGAGGTCGCGCAATTCTGGATGAAGAACACCTATATCCCGCTCGACATGCTGTTCGTCGCTCCCGACGGGCGGATCGAGAAGATCATCGCCCATGCCAAGCCGTTCTCGCTGGCGGTGCTCTCCTCGGGCACGCCGGTGGAGGCCGTCGTCGAGATCCGAGGCGGGGAAGCGCGCCAGTTGGGAATCACGGTCGGCTC
>JAJZDX010000075.1 GCA_021805865.1 Pseudomonadota bacterium | reverse complement strand
CGCGCTGGTGCAGACCGCGCTGGAACTGAACCCCTATTCCGGTCAGATTTTCGTCTTTCGGGGCCGCCGAGGTGACCGGATAAAAATTCTCTGGGATACCCAGGACGGGCTCTGTCTTTTCTACAAGTAGCTCAACCAACAATGCAGCGATTACACGCGTTTCGACGCAGCTTGTGCGCGTGACGCACCCGTTCCATCCCCTGAGCGGACAACGACTCCAGCACGTCGGGACGCGGTACAACCGCTACGGCAAGCGATACCTGCTGCGGGTCGATGACTCAACGGTTTGCTCTGTTCCCCCGCAGTGGACCGACATGGTCTCGCCGGATCCGGAAGTGGTGCTGGGCAAGGGACGGGCACTCTTTCGCGTAGCGGACCTACTCGGGCTCGATAGCCTTGTAGGGTGTCTTCTCGCGGAGAAGCGCGGGGAGCGGTCCCGGAAAGCGTAATGGCAATTACGCCGCAGGTGTAATTACAATTATGCCGCATTGTGGGTCAATCTCATGTCAACGCGAGTGCCAGGTGCACTATAGACGCGGCATATGTGCTATTTTGAGTGGCTCTGCACGTCTGGATTTGCTTGACATCCACACACAATGCGGCATAATTGTAAGAACGTTTCGTGCCTCCCGATGGTTTGGAGTCCGAGGTGCCCACCCAGCGCGATCGCAAGGCCGATGTCCTTCTCTCCGAAGGGACATTAAACCCTGGGCCCGAGAAGGTCCGCGACCCGAAGTTTCGGGAAGGGGAGTTCTTCGATCCGCGCGACGGCGTCCAGGTCAAATACGAGATGCTGCGTCGCGTCTCGGTCGAGAATGCTTCGGTTACGGACGCCGCCGAGGAGTATGGGGTCTCTCGGCCGACTTACTACCAGACTCAGGCGAGCTTCGCGGAGGCCGGGATTGCGGGACTGGTGCCGAAGAAGCGCGGTCCACGCGGCCCGCACAAGCTCCAGGGGGATGTCCTGGCCTTTCTCGAGCAGCAGCTCGTGGCGGGCGAGCCGATCCGGGCGCGCGAGCTCTCGAGACTGATCCGCAAGGAGTTTGGTCTCGATGTGCATCCACGTACGATCGAGCGCGCGGTACGCGTAAAAAAAACTCCGCGATGAGCTTGAGCGTGACGCGCTCTTGTCCGACCCCGTCCTCCCTCCTCACCTCCCGGTACGAGACTCTGCGCCGAGCCGCCCTCGGTGAGGCATTGCCTCCAGAAGCCCGTAGCGGCCTGACGCTCTTCCTGTATCGAGGGATGTGGGGTTGGGCGCGGACACTGCCGGCAGTGAGTACGCCGCGGCAACCCCCATCCACGACATCTCCCTGTCCCACGGAGCCTCGCGATCGGAACGTCGTCATTCAACTCTTCGCCGCCCTGGCGGTGCACTCTCATGAGTGGAGAGCCCCATGAACGAGTCTATCAAAGTCCAGCCTCATCACCTCGAACGCGCCGCTTACCTCTATATCCGACAGTCCTCGATGCGGCAGGTCCTTGAGAACGTCGAGAGTACGAAGCGGCAATACGCCCTTCGTGGCCGCGCGACGGCCCTCGGGTGGCGCGAGGATCGGGTCATCGTCATTGACAACGATCAGGGCGAGTCCGGCGCCTCAGCTGCGTGGCGCGAGGGCTTTCAGCGGTTGGTGAGCGAGGTCGGCTTGGGGCGTGCCGGCATCGTGATGGGGCTCGAGGTCTCGCGGCTTGCGCGCAACAGCGCCGACTGGCACCGGCTGCTCGAGATCTGCGCCCTCACCGATACGCTGATCCTTGACGAAGATGGCGTATACGATCCCGCGAACTTCAATGACCGGCTCCTGCTCGGGCTCAAGGGAACGATGAGCGAAGCCGAGCTGCACGTCCTCAAAGCGAGGCTGCGTGGTGGGATTCTCAACAAGGTGCGTCGCGGTGAGTATCGCTGCCCGCTGCCCACGGGCTTGGTGTATGACGAAGCCGGCAACGTCGCGCTCGATCCTGACTCGCAGATCAGAGAGACGATCGCGCATTTCTTCGAGACTTTCGTGCGCGTGGGCTCCGCATGCCAGACGGTCAAGGCGTTTCGCAAGGAAGGCTTGCGCTTTCCCTCGCGCCTGTGTACCGGGGGGGCGACGGTTTTCCGACCGCTGAACGCATCGGCCGCGCTGCGCGCGCTGTACAACCCACGCTATGCGGGCGCTTACGTATACGGGCGGCGACGTTATCGACGCACCATTGAGGGGAAGAAGACGATCCAGCGAAAGCTCGACATCCATGACTGGACCGCTTGCATCCCGAACGCCCATCCTGGCTACATCAGTTGGGAGCAGTTCCAGGAAAACTTGAAGATCCTCGAGACCAACGGCCATGGGTACGAGGTGGCACGAGCCTCGCCGCCGCGAGAAGGCGCAGCGCTCCTGCAAGGACGGGCGGTGTGTGGACGCTGCGGCCGGTATTTCCGCGTCCGCTACGCGAGGCGGCGCGGAAAAGAGGAAGCCTGGTACGTCTGCGACCGTGCGCACGGCAAAACCGGCGAGCCGAACTGCCAGTCGATCGCCGCGCCGCCGGTCGATGCGGCGATCAGCGCACTCATCGCCGAGCAGATGAGGCCGGCGGCCGTCGGGTTGGCCCTCGAGATCCGTCGCGAGATCGAGGCACGCTATAAGGAGACCGATCGGCTGCGCAATCGGGCGGTCGAGCGTGCGCAGACCGACGCGGATCTCGCCCAGCGCCGCTTCATGATGGTCGACCCGGGTAACCGCCTGGTTGCCGATTCGCTCGAGCGTGAGTGGAACGAGCGGTTGCGCACCTTGGAGAAGGCGCGCGAGGAAAGGGAGCGCGGTGAACAGGAAGACCGGGTGACCCTCGACGAGGCGATCCGTCGGCGGTTGGTCGCCATGACCACGGATTTCAAGACTCTCTGGGCCGATCCACGGACACCGAACCGGGATCGCAAACGACTGCTCGCCCACATTATCGAGGACGCCACCCTCATCAAACATCCCGAGGAAGGGACTACCACATTTCACATCCGTTTCAAGGGCGGTAAGACCGAGACACTCACGACGCAGAACCCGAAGTCCTCCGCGCAGCAGGTGAAGACACCGCCGCAGCTCATCGCACTCGTCGATAAACTCCTCGATGAGCACACGTATCCCGAGATTGCTGAGCGACTCAATGAGCAAGGATTTCGGCCCGGCGGATTGGTACGACTCGGGCGTGCCGATCCGCGCTTTACGGCCTTACGAGTCTCCTACGTTGCCAAGACCTACGGCCTGCGCCCGCGCTATGATCGCCTTCGAGATCGCGGACTGTTGACGAAGCAGGAGGCAGCGGCTCGCCTCAGGATCCACGAGCACACGCTCGTCCGGTGGGCCAAGAGCGGTATCGTCATCCGGCACGCCTACGAGGCTGCGTCATACCTGTACGAGATCCCAGGGAAAAAGCACCCGGTCAAGCATTGCAGCCGCTGGGACCGCCTTGTCGATCGAGCAGCGGCCCTAAAGAGGACAAGACGCGCATAGTTACCCAAGATGTTCCTGTTCAACCGACGGAGTTGCACTATGAAGATAGGTAGAAGCGGCTGCGCGGTGGGAAGTTCGTCTGGCCGAAGGCCGAGAGCGGGACAGTGTCACTGAGCGCAGCGCAACTATCGATGTTGCTCGAAGGTATTGACTGGCGGCAGCCGAAGAGGACGGCACTCG
>JAJZDX010000046.1 GCA_021805865.1 Pseudomonadota bacterium | reverse complement strand
GCGGACGGCACCTCCTCGACCGCCAGCATGAGCTTGCGTCGACTCAAAGAGGAGTTCCTGTTGTGTTGAAAACAAGATGTTACGCCTCTTTGATCGCGTTGTACATGAAATTAACTTAGCGGCGATGGGCTTAAGGATGAAGTCGGGAATCAATAGGCCACCGTCATGTCTTGCGAGTCGTACCTGCGGCAATACGGTATGGGTAATTGACAGAAAATGCGGATGCACTTCAAAAAATGCCTGGAGTTCGCGCTCGCTCACATCAGGGCTATTAATCAGAACCTCTAGCTTCTCGACCTCGATTTGGACGCCAAAGTTGTCACGGTGAACAGTAACGAGCCCTATGCGCCTCTTGTCGGCAGGACCGAAATAGTACCGACTTTCAAGCTCCTCGCGGGATTTTAGGGCGGGTGCAACAGTGTATCGACCTCGCTCATATCTAACGACGAATCCCATATTGTCCAGGTCAGACAGTACCGCTTCGCGGTAGGCTTCGACTCTTGCCTTTATTTCGTCGGCGCCATAGTTATTGCCGTCGTGCGCGTCGATAAAGTCTGCGTCATTCTCCTCATCTTCCTCAGGGGTGCCGTCATCTTGAGCGAACTCTAGACCCGCTGATCTATCATCTCTCCCAGGCCTCGTGGCGATCGTAACGATCGGGATCGTGCGCCATTTCTTTCCGTCGAACATGGCAACGGTATCTGGAAGATCCCGAATCCTGTGGTTTAGGGCTATCAGATTGGCACAGGCCTTCCGGTTTCCGGGTCCACATAATCTCCCCGTATCACGACGACGTCGACTATCAGTTCAGAAGTAGCCGGGGAGTTAATCACTGCAAAGACTCGGTCATAAGAGACGCGAACAACGTGGATGCCCCGCGGACCCCACCGCTCTTCGTAGGATCTGGTCGTACTCCCGGCTACCTCAAGAACATGGATCATCGTCAGGAAATCTCATGATTCCATCAGTTAGAAATTCCATTATATGACCGCAATGACAGACTAGGGAGTGCTTGCGCCATCGAATGTCTACCGGAGCCACTTCTGGTAACTATCATGCTGACCACCACCGACACAGCGAAGATTGCCTTTGCAGCCTGCATGTGGTCCAGCAAGCGAAAATGGGTGACATTCGCTCTTTCAAGTCCGGTTCTGGACATGGCGCCAACGTTAGAGCCGAGTTGCTGGCATCCGACTCATGCTTAATTCTGCCTGTCGCTGCTGATGGCGTTCTGTGTTGACCAATTGGCACGCAATCCCGAGGGGCTGACAGGATAAAATGGCTATTTGAGCGAGGAGCCTCCATGCCGCCGCTCCACCTCGCCCATAAGTTCGTCGACGGTCGGATTGCCCAGGATTGCGTCGCGCTTGGCGATGTAGTCCCCGTGCGCAGGGTCGAACTGCTGAAGAAACCGGACCATGCCGACTGGCCCCAATGCCTTGACAAGCGCATCAATGCCGGCTCGCCGGAACTCTGCAAGAGTCGCACTGCCGCCGTTGATGGTCTCTACAGTCGTTTTCATCGTGTAACGAGCCCAGAATGCTGGTTTTGGGTTGGCGAGATGCGTCGTAGGCTTGGCGTTTTCGGTCGGAGCGCGATTTTGCGGTTGTCGAGCTATCTTCCGTGAGCTCTTGCCGGATTCAAGTTATCTAGCGCGTCGGTGACCCGAAGAATCGGTATGTCCTGATGTTTTCTCAACGCGAGCAAATGTGAGTCGCCCGAGACGATGAGATCAGCTTTGGCCGCGAGGGCGCACGCAATGACGTGATCGTCGTCCGGGTCGGCCAGAACGGTAGGCGGGACCGCCGCAGGTTCCACAACGGTGACGATACGTTGGTAGCGCTGCCGCAGTTGGTTCGGTGTGAGGCGGGTGGCTGCGGCGACTTTCGCCAGCTTGTGATAGCCCAGGACTTCCTCGAGCTCGTCAAGCAAGACCGGGCTGGAAAAGAACAGAAGCGGGAGAGTGCCGGACCGGAAAATAAGCCGATGCGGCGGTCCTTTCCACGGGAGCGCCGATACCACTGTGTTCGTGTCGAGAACGAGACGCAACGCGGGGGGGGGGGGACAGGGGATGATCAGCGGTTTGACGGACGCTGATTTCGTCGGGCTACCCGTAGAGCGGTGATCTCCGCTTCTATTTCCTCAGGGCTCAGTGCGGGTACCCCGGACTTTGCGACTTCGTCGGCGACCGCCAGGAAATCCTTGAGAGCCTCGGCGCGAACTTTCGAGCTGAGGAAGTCCACGAAATCCGATACCTCGGCGCGCCGTGCTGGAGGAAGTGCCTGCAGCTTCTCGAGCAACGCCGGATCGAGCTGAGCGTTCATCAAATCACTCCTGTCCCGCAGGGTCTCGAACGTAGCAAGCCCGCAGTCGGGCTGCTAAGAGAATAGCTCCATCTGTGGAACGGTTCCATCCTGCATTTCTCCGTCTTTTCGCGAGATATTCTGGTGATTGGTCTGACCTCGCGGTGGCGCGGTCGGCTGAGGTGAGTGGATTGGGGTAGGGGTAGTCTCGCGCTTCCCGGCGCGTAGCCCGTCGAGGTAGTCAGCCCACGCCTGCATCATCTTGCTCCTGTCCGCCAGCCGCTCAGCCCGGTTGTACGCCGCCCGGACCTTGTTCCGCTCCGCATGGGCGAGCTGCAATTCAATCAGATCCGGATGCCATCCCAGCTCGTTGAGGCAGGTGCAGGCCATGGCGCGGAAGCCGTGGGCGGTCATTTCGCCGCGGGCATAGCCGAGGCGTCTCAGGGCGGCATTCACGGTGTTCACGGACATCGGCCGATCCCGGCTTTGCAGGGACGGGAAGATGTATCGGCTCTTGCGGGCGATGCTGCGGAGATCACGGAGGAGGGCGACAGCCTGGGTGGACAGCGGGACGATGTGCCGCTCCCGCATCTTCATGCGCTCGGCCGGGATGCGCCATTTCGCCGCATTCAGGTCGATCTCGCTCCATTCCGCCGCTCGAAGCTCGCTGGGACGAACGAAGACGAGAGGGGACAGCTTCAGGGCAATCGCCGTCGTCGGGTGTCCGACGTAGGCACCGATGCTGCGGAGCAGGGTGCCGATCTTCTGTGGCTCCGTGATGGCGGCGCGGTTTTCGACCACGACCGGCGCCAGGGCGCCCCGCAGATCCGAGGTGATGTCTCGAGTCGCACGCCCCGTCGCAATGGCGTACCGGAAGATCTGGCTGCAGCGCTGCAAGGCTCGGTGCGCCGTCTCGTGCATTCCTCGGGCCTCGATCGGCCGCAGCACGGTCAGGAGCTCGGGCGCGGTGATCTCGGCAATGGGCCGGGAGCCCAGGCGAGGGTAGATGAACGCGTTCAGGATCCACCGCGCCTTGCTCATCGTGATCTCGGCCAGCTTCTTAGACTGCAGAGCCAGCCATTCCTCGGCGATCCGCTTGAAGCTGTTCTCGAGCGCAATCTTATTCGTCCGGCGCTGGACGCTGGGATCGATGCCTCTCACGACGAGCTGGCGGGCTTCCTCGCGCTGTTCCCGGGCGTACTTCAGCGCCACGTCGGGGTAGACGCCGAGGGAGATCCCGCACTCCTTGCCGCCGAAGTAGTACTTGAAGCGCCACCAGCGCGATCCGTTGGGGTTCATCAGCAGATAGAGGCCGCAGTCGTCCGAGACCTTGTAGGCCTTCTCTCTGGGCTTGAGGCTTCGAATCTTCGTATCCGACAGCATGGCGGCACTCCTTCGAAATGCGGGGTAGCCGGGACTCATCCTCTCGCGTAACCAGGACTTGTCCTCGGAGGCGACCGGGACTCACCCGCAGGGGTAACCCGAACTCCCCTGGGACTCACCCCCGGATATCCGGGTCTCACCCGGGGGTAACCCGAACTCGCCTCGGTCCAGACCAGGGACTCACAAAAATCGGGACTCACACTCGCCCGCAGTTACCCCCACTCTGACCGCCGGGCGTGTTATCATGCTGGTGGATTGCGGTGGACGGACTGCGCTTCGGAAACCCTACGATTTCCTGGGTTTTGGCGCAATGTTGGGATGAAACGGGACGGGTTGGGAAAGCGGGTTTTGAGCCCGCCTGGTGCCCGGGGCCGGACTCGAACCGGCATGGGGTTGCCCCCGAGGGATTTTAAGTCCCTTGCGTCTACCGATTTCGCCACCCGGGCAGACGATCGAAATCAATGCCTTGCGAGAGGATCCGTTAATTCCTCGCGTTTCACTGGCGTTGCCGTGTTGCGGCCGTTCCGTGCCGCCGGCTTGCATCAGGGCGCCGCAGTGTACACCGTGACGGACTGGTCCGAATCCCGGGCACTCGCAGTGCGGGCTCAGGCAGGGCCCGGGGCGGGGCATGGATCCCGGGAGCGCATGCCAGTCAGGAAATGCAGGACGCTGCGAATCTCCCGGGCCGGTGAGCGGACCGCGGAAGCGCCCGGCGCCGTGGGCCGAGGTCGAGCGGGCGGGGAGAGGGGGCGATGCTTCGCCCCGAAAGACCGTATTCCGCGGCATCATCCCTTTGGCCCGCCCGGGCCGGCGCCTCCCTTTGAGGTCTACCGATTTTGCCGTCCGGGCGAGGCAGGGGGGGCACTGTGCCGAATCCGGGCACTTGCCGTGGACCAAAACAGGCCGCAAATCAATACGGAACGGTGCCTATGGAGATATGCGGATAAATTGGCGAGACTTGGTCTTACCGCGAACCTTCCGGGGCAATAGACTTCCAATCGGGGGACATGTCCGATTCCACACTCAAGGGCGAGAACGTTCATCTCTGGCGTGGCGAGCGCCACGTGCTACGCGGGGTGCACTTCTCAGTGAGCGCCGGACAGTGCCTTCAGCTCACCGGGCCCAACGGGGCGGGCAAGACCACCCTGCTGCGCACCGTGTGCTGCCTGTCTTACCCGGAGGAGGGGCGGATCAGCTGGCGTGGGGCGGACGTGCGCGCGGACCTGCCGGCCTTCCATGCGCAGCTCGCCTACCTCGGCCACGAGCCTCCGCTCAAAATGGAGCTGACCGCGCGGGAGAACCTGCAGTACTGGGTGGGTGTGCGGCGCCGGCTCTCACAGGCCGCAGTCGATGCGTCGCTCGATAGGGTGGGGGCCACCCGCTGGGCGGACCGCCCGGTGCGCACCCTCTCCGCCGGGCAGAAGCGGCGCGCGGCGCTGGCGGGCCTCACGCTGATGCGCGTTCCGCTGTGGCTGCTCGATGAGCCGACCACCAATCTCGATACGGAAGGACAGAGGCTCGTCGGGCGGCTGATCGATGAGCATCTGGCCGAAGGGGGCCTCGCCATCGCTGCGGTGCACCACGAGCTCACCGTCTCCGCGCAGGGTCTGCGGCGCCTGGAGCTGCAGCTTTGAACGAGATCGCCGCTCAGGCGCCGACGGAGCCGCTGCTGATGTCCCAGAGCCGGCACGCGCCCTCGTCGCTCGCCGTGGCGCGCCTGATGCTCTTGCGGGACCTCAAGCTCGCCTCCCGCAAGGCGAGCCAGCTGGTGCAGCCGCTGGCGTTCTTCGCCATCGTCATCACCCTCTTTCCGCTCGCCGTCACCCCGGAACTGCCCAAGCTGCGCCACATCGCCCCAGGTGTGGTATGGGCGGCGGCTTTGCTATCCTCGCTGCTCGCGCTGGAGTTTCTGTTCCGCGACGATGCGCAGGACGGCACGCTCGAACAGTACGCGCTCTCGGGCCGCTCGCTCACCGGGCTGCTCGTGGCCAAGACCGCCGCGCACTGGTTGCTCACGGGCCTGCCGCTCGCGCTGATGGCGCCGCTCGCCGGCGCCGCGCTCGGGATTCCAAACGCGGCGCTGCCGGGAGTGCTGGCCTCGGTGACGGTCGGCACCGTGACACTGAGTCTCATTGGGGCGGTAGGTGCGGCGCTCACGCTCGGGGTGAGGCGCGCGGGGGCTCTGCTCTCGCTCCTGACGCTGCCGCTCGAGATCCCGGTGCTGATCTTCGGGGCGCGGGCGATGAAGCTGGCGATCGCGGCCCAGCCCTACGGGGCGCCGCTCACGCTGCTGGCAGGGCTCGCGGTGCTTGGCGTGACATTGGCTCCGCTTGCTGTCTCGGCGGCCGTGCGCATCAATTTGGAGTGAGACATATGGAGGCTCCTTAGCAATGGCCTGGACCTGGTTTCACCGTCTCGCCTCGCCACCGCATATCTATCGGACGGCGGGCCGCCTCACGCCCTGGCTCGCCTGGCCGGCGGCGCTGCTCATCGTCGCCGGGCTCATCGGCGGGTTGTATCTCGCGCCCCCCGATTATCAGCAGGGCGACGGCTACCGCATCATGTACGTACATGCCCCCAGTGCATGGCTCTCACTCATGGTGTATACGATCATGGCGGTTGCCGGGGGGATCGGGCTCATCTGGCGGATGAAGGTGGCGCACGCCGTGGCGGCCGCCAGCGCACCCATAGGCGCCTCATTCACCCTCGCGACGCTCGTCACCGGGTCGCTGTGGGGCAAGCCGATGTGGGGCACCTACTGGGCCTGGGATCCGCGCCTGACCTCCGAGCTGATCCTGTTTTTCATGTACCTCGGCTACATGGGGCTGCGCGCCGCGTTCGAGGATGTGCAGCGGGCCGATCGGATCAGCGCGGTCCTGGCGGTCGTGGGATTGGTCGACGTGCCGATCGTTCATTATTCGGTTGTGTGGTGGAACTCTTTGCATCAGGGACCGTCGGTCATGTATTTGGGCAAGCCGACCATGCCGCCTTCGATGCTCGTGCCGCTGCTCATCATGTTCTTGGGATTCACGTTGTTCTTCGGCGCGGTGCTCATGATGCGCCTGCGCGGGGAGGTGCTCCTGCGCGAGCGCACGGCAACCTGGGTACGCGAGGCGATTCGCACATGAGCTCCTTCCATTCCTTTTACGGTTTCCTCGACATGGGCGGCTACGCCCCCTTCGTCTGGCCGGCCTACGCGGTGACCTTCACCGTCATGGGATTGAACATCTACTGGGCGAAGCGGCTGCTGCGCCGCGCGCGCCAGGCGGCGCGGCGCAGGATCGCCGTGCAGGAGGAAACCCACCTCGCCGGCCCCACCGAGGAGCCCTCGGTATGACCCCGCGTCGCCGTCGTTTGCTGCTCGTGCTCGGCATCATGGCCGGAGTGTCGGTGGCCGGGGTGCTGGTGCTCAGCGCCTTCCGCCAGAACGTCGATTTCTACTTCGTGCCGACGCAGGTGGTCGACGGGAAGGTCCACCCCGGTGAGACATTCCGCATGGGAGGCCTCGTCGCCAAGGGCAGCGTCTATCGCAAGCCCGGCAGCATGGAGATACATTTCGACGTCACCGACCTCAAGAACGAGGTGCCGGTCGTCTACACCGGCGTGCTGCCCGACCTGTTCCGTGAGAACGCCGGAGTGATCGTGCACGGCAAGCTGCTGCCCGACGGCGTCTTCCTCGCCGATCAGGTGCTCGCCAAGCACAATCAGTACTACCGCCCGCCGGGCATTCATCAAGCGTGGGGCATCCGTCACGGCGAGCCGCGCGATCCGGCGCTGTATACGCCGCAGCAGTCGCGTGCGATCGAGCAGCTGGCGGCCAATAATGGGAGCAACCGATGATCCCCGAGCTCGGCAATTTCGCCCTGATCCTGGCATTGCTGCTCGCGGCCGTGCAGGCTTTCTTCGGCATCGCCGGGCCCGCGCTCGGGCGCGAGCGCTGGATCGCGGCGGTGACCCCCGCCGTGGCCGGCCAGTTCGTCATGGTCGCGACCTCCATCGGATGCCTGGTGGCCTCGTTCGTGGCCAACGATTTCTCGGTGCTCTACGTCGCGCACAACTCCAACTCCGCGCTGCCGCTGTTTTACCGGATCGCCGGGGTCTGGGGGGCGCACTCCGGGTCGCTGCTGCTGTGGATCTTCCTGCTCAACTGCTGGACGGTGGCTGCCGCCTTCGGCACCGCGCGCCTGCCGCGCGAGTTCTCCGCCCGCGTGTTGGGAGTGCTCGGGACCGTCAGCCTGGGCTTCCTGCTCTACACCGTCATCACCTCCGATCCGTTCCTGCGGGTGAGCCCGCCCTGGCCGGACGGGGCGGGCCTCAACCCCATCCTGCAGGACCCGGGCCTCGCGATCCACCCGCCGATGCTGTACACCGGCTACGTCGGACTCTCGGTGGCCTTCGCGTTCGCCGGCGCGGCGCTGCTCGAAGGTCGGCTCGATCGGGAATGGGCGCGCTGGACGCGACCGTGGACGACGGCGGCGTGGGCG
Source organism: Pseudomonadota bacterium (assembly GCA_021805865.1). Lineage (GTDB taxonomy): Bacteria > Pseudomonadota > Gammaproteobacteria > Steroidobacterales > Steroidobacteraceae > 13-2-20CM-66-19. The sequence continues at coordinate 17,098 of JAJZDX010000046.1, read as the reverse complement.
TTTCTCACCTGTGGCATCGCCTTGGGCAGCTGGTGGGCGTATTACACGCTCGGCTGGGGCGGATTCTGGTTCTGGGATCCGGTCGAGAACGCCTCGTTCATGCCCTGGCTCATGGCCACCGCGCTCATTCACTCGCTGGCGGTGACGGAGAAGCGCGGCCTGTTCAAGAGCTGGACGCTGCTGCTCGCGGTGCTCGGCTTCTCGCTCAGCCTGGTCGGCACCTTCCTCGTGCGCTCCGGTGTGCTCATCTCGGTGCACTCATTCGTGGCGAGCCCGGGCCGCGGGGAGTTCCTGCTCGCGTTTCTCATCGTCATGATCGGCTCGGCGCTGGCTCTGTACGCCTGGCGGGCGCCGCTTTTGAAATCCGAGACCGGCTTCGAGCTCACCGCGCGCGAGTCCTTCCTGCTCTTCAACAACATTCTGCTCGTGACGGCCTGCGGCACGGTGTTCGCCGGGGAGATGGCGCCGATCGTCTCCCTCGCCCTCGGCCTGGGCAAGCTCTCGGTCGGTCCGCCGTACTTCGACCCCACGTTCCTGATGTCGATACTGCCGCTGCTCGCGTTGCTGCCGTTCGGGATCCACGCCCGCTGGAAGCGCGGCGGCCTCGGCGGGCGCGGCCGCGTGCTGTTGATCGCGCTCGCGGCCGCGGCGGTCATCGGCTGTGCGGTGGCCTTCGGCGTATTCACCGGCGCGGGCGTGCTCTCCCCGGTGGGCATGACGCTCGGGGCATGGATCATCATCTCCTCGCTGATCGATCCGATCGAGCGGCTGCGCCGGCGCATCTCCATTCCCCGCTCGGTGCTCGGCATGACCGTCGCGCACATCGGGCTCGGAATCTTCGTGTTTGCGATCACCTCCGTGCAGGCCTTTACGGCCGAGCAGGACGTGGCGCTGAGGAACGGGATGATCGCCCGCGACGGCGGCTATACGTTCCAGTTCCAGGGCACCGAGGCGGTTCACGGGCCGAACTACGGCGGGGTGCAGGCGCGGATCATCGTCACGCGCGAGGGCAAGCCGGTGACGGTGATGTACCCGGCCAAGCGCACCTATTGGGTGCAGCACATCGTGACCACGCATTCGGCGATCTTCATCCATGACGGCAGCAACATCCTGGTCGCCCTCGGTCAGGATCTCGGCAACGGCCGCTGGAGCTTTCGCCTGCAGGTGCGGCCGCTGGTGCTGTATATCTGGATCGCCGCGCTCATCATGGCCGCCGGTGGCCTGATCGCACTCACCGACAGGCGCTACCGCATCGAGCCCTCGGGCGCCGAGGAGGCGGCCAAGGCGCTGTCGGCGGGAGGCCGCACGGAATGAAAGGCCGCTACCTCATACCGCTCGGGGTGTTCGCGGTGATTGCGACGATGCTCGCGCTCGGCATCGAGCAGGCTCCGCGCAAGGACCTCGTGCCCTCGCCGCTCATCGGCAAGGCCGCGCCCATCTTCTCGCTGCCGAGTCTCGCCAATCCTCGCAAGCTCGTCACCTCGGCGCAGCTGCGCGGACACTGGTACCTCTTCAACGTGTGGGGGACGTGGTGCATCTCCTGCCGCATGGAGGAGCCGGAGCTGCTCGCCATCGCCCGCACCGGATTGGTGCCGTTGATCGGCCTCGATTGGAAGGACACGCGCTCGGATGCGATCACCTACCTGCACCGGGCGGGCGATCCGTACCGGAAGATCGCGTTCGATCCGGGCGGGCTCGAGGCGATCCAGTGGGGCGTGTACGGCGCGCCGGAGACCTTCCTCGTCAATCCCCAGGGGATCATCGTGTACAAGTACATCGGCCCGATCACCCCGGGCGCCTGGACGCGGGATTTTCTGCCGCGGCTGCCGGCGGCTCACGCGGTGGCAGGGTCATGAGACGCCTGCCGCCGCTGCGCACCGCGCTCCTGACCGCGCTCGCGCTGCTCGTTGCGCCCTTTGCGCACGCGATCGCGCCGACGCGCATGCCGACTCCCGCGCTGCAGGCGCGTTACGAACGGCTGATCCACGGCTTTCGCTGCATGCAGTGCCAGGACGAGTCGCTCGCGAACTCCCCGGTCAGCCTCGCCGCGGACATGCGCCGGCAGATCCGCCAGATGCTGATGGCCGGGCGGACCGACCAGCAGATCCGCCACTTTTTCGTCTCCCGCTACGGCTATTTCATCCTGTTCAAGCCCCCCTTCGTGTTGAAAACCGCATGGCTGTGGCTCGCCCCGGGCGTGCTGCTGGTCACCGGCACGGTCAGCGCCGGGTGGGTGATCCGCCGGCGTGCGGCGTTGGCCGCCGCTGACGACAACGACGAGGATGTGCCCGGTGATGACGGTGTTGCCCGCCCAGGAAATCACAACTGATGATCGTATTTATCCTTTTCGCGGCGATGCTCACCGTGATCGCCGCCGGCCTCGTCGTGATTCCGCTCATCCGCCCGCTGCGCACGCCGCTGCCGTCCGCGCCCTGGGCGGCGATCCTCAGCTGCGTGCTGCTCGCCGGCGGCTCGACGGCGCTGTACCTGAAGTTCAGCAACTGGTCGTGGCGGCTCAATCCGGGCATCGCCTCGCCCGAGTCCCCGATCGAGGTGTTGATTCATCACCTCGACGATCATCCGGGCGATCTTGACGACTGGCTGAAGCTCGGTCGCTCCTACGACATCCTGGAGGAGTATCCGCTCGCGGTGCGGGCGTTCGAGCGGGCGGACAAGGTCGCTCACGGACGCAGCGCGCCGGCGCTGATCGACGAAGCCGAGGCGATGATCATGATTCACGACAGCTCGCTCGAAGGCCGTGCGGGGCGGCTCTTCGATCGCGCGCTCGCGCTCGATCCGAATTCGCCCAAGGCGCTGTTTTTCGGGGCGGCGACGGCGCTGCGCCAGGGCGACCTCACCTTGGCGCGCGCGCGCTTCAGCAAGCTCCTCGCCATGAATCCGCCGGCCAATGTCAAGGTGGTGCTGAGACGAGAAATAGCAGGCATCGACAGCAAACTTGCTGCGAACATGGCGGCTACGGCGCCGAAGAAGAACTGATTGGCGAGACTTGGCCGGCCGCTGGCGCCCGGGCTACCTCTTTTGCCGGAACCCCCAGGACGCAGGTCAGGTCATAATATGTCGTGCGGCCGAAGCCGCATCGGATCACTTCGTGTCCCCCCACCGAAGGAGAATGCTCATGATCCAGCCAACTCACGAGGGAACGCAGACGCAAAAGGGTATTGCGGGCCGTGGATTCGCATCCATGAGTCAGGACCGGCAGCGCCAGATCGCCAGCATGGGCGGCAGAGCGGTACCGGACAGCAAACGAAGCTTCTCGCAGAACCGCCAGCTTGCGGCCGCGGCCGGTCGCAAGGGTGGCCAGAGCGTTCCGGACGAGAAGAGAAGCTTCTCGCAGAACCGGCGCCTGGCGGCCGAGGCCGGTCGCAAGGGTGGCCAGAGCGTTCCGGACGAGAAGAGAAGCTTCTCGCAGAACCGGCGCCTGGCGGCCGAGGCCGGTCGCAAGGGCGGCCAGGCAAGCCACCACACCCCCGTCCACCGGGAGTGATCGCGCGGGGCTCGTTCGCGCCGCGCCAAGACGCGGCCGGCCGAGCCCGCCGGCGCCATGGGAAGCCTCGGGGGGCTCAAGAGGCCAGCGCTCGTGCGGGCGCCGTGGCGCGGTTGGCTGCAACCTGGCGAAGACGCGCAGGCCCTGCCCCGAGCGCCGTTGACCGGCGCGCGGCGCAGGGCTATCGTCTGCGCCTTGAGACTAGGGGAGCCCCGGCAGAGGGCTGAGAGGCCAACGGCGCTTGCAGGCGCGGCGTGGCGACCCTTCGAACCTGATCCAGTTCATGCTGGCGTAGGAAAGTTGTTCGCCTCTTTCTCACGACGTGGCTGGATCTTTCGCGGTATCCGCGCAAGGAGCCCCCACGATGAACGCTGTTCCCAGAATTGTCTGCGATTCGCTGCCCGCTTCCCGCAAGGTCTACCGGCAGGGCCTGCTGCATGCCGCTGTGCGGGTGCCGATGCGGGAGATCTCGCTCCATCCTTCCTCTGGCGAGCCCCCGCTCCTGGTGTACGACTCCTCCGGACCGTATACCGATCGGGCGGCGCGGATCGACATCGAGCAGGGGCTTCAGCCGCTGCGCCGGGAGTGGATCCTTGCGCGCGCCGATGTCGAGCCCTGCGAAGGCAGGGTCGTACGCCCGGAGGACAACGGACTCACCGCCGCGGCCGCCGCGGCGGCGCCTTTCCCGAACCTGCGCCGCCCGCTCAAGGCGCGCGCGGCAGGCGCGTGCACCCAGCTCGCCTATGCGCGCGCCGGAATCATCACCCCGGAGATGGAGTTCATCGCCATCCGCGAGAACCTGGGGCGCACGCAACGCGCGCAAGGCGCGCGCGACGGCAACGACTGGGGCGCGAGCATTCCTGACCACGTGACACCGGAGTTCGTGCGGGCCGAGGTGGCCGCGGGCCGCGCCATCATTCCGGCCAACATCAACCACCCGGAATCCGAGCCCATGGTGATCGGGCGAAACTTCCTGGTGAAGATCAACGCCAACATCGGCAACTCGGCGGTGAGCTCCTCGATGGCCGAGGAGGTCGACAAGATGGTCTGGGCCATCCGCTGGGGGGCGGACACGGTGATGGACCTGTCCACGGGGCGCAACATCCACAGCATCCGCGAGTGGATCCTGCGCAACTCCCCGGTGCCGATCGGCACGGTGCCGATCTACCAGGCGCTCGAGAAGGTGGGCGGCATCGCCGAGGCGCTCACCTGGGAGGTCTTCCGCGACACCCTCATCGAGCAGGCCGAGCAGGGCGTCGACTACTTCACGATCCATGCCGGCGTGCGACTGCGCCACGTCCCGCTCACCGCCTCGCGCGTGACCGGCATCGTCTCGCGCGGCGGGTCCATCATGGCCAAGTGGTGCCTGGCGCATCACCGCGAGAGCTTCCTCTACGAGCACTTCGAGGAGATCTGCCACATCTGCCGCTCCTATGACGTCAGCTTCTCGCTCGGGGACGGCCTGCGCCCGGGCTCGATCGCCGATGCCAACGATGCGGCCCAGTTCGCCGAACTCGAGACGCTCGGGGAGCTCACGCACATCGCCTGGGAAAACGACTGCCAGGTGATGATCGAGGGACCGGGACACGTGCCCATGCACAAGATCAAGGAAAACATGGACAGGCAGCTGGCGGCCTGCGGCGAGGCGCCGTTTTACACCCTGGGGCCCCTCACCACCGACATCGCCCCCGGCTACGATCACATCACCTCGGCGATCGGCGCCGCCATGATCGGCTGGTACGGCACGGCCATGCTCTGTTACGTCACGCCGAAGGAGCACCTCGGGCTGCCGGACCGCAACGATGTCAAGACCGGCGTCATCACATACAAGATCGCCGCGCACGCGGCCGATCTCGCCAAGGGACACCCGGGCGCGCGCGACCGCGACGATGCACTCTCCAGGGCGCGGTTTGATTTCCGCTGGGAGGATCAGTTCAACCTCTCGCTCGATCCGGATACCGCCTGCGCGTTCCACGATGCGACGATGCCGAAGGAGGGGCACAAGGTGGCGCACTTCTGCTCCATGTGCGGGCCGAAGTTCTGCTCCATGAGGATCTCCCACGAGGTGCGCGAGGAGGCCGCGAGGCGCGCCGGCCTCGAGCAGATGGCCGAGAAGTTCCGCGCCGGGGGCGGGGAGCTCTATGTCCCGGCGGACGAGGGCGGTTGAGTGATGCGCGCCACGGTGATCGGCGCCGGGGTCGCGGGGCTCGCCTGCGCGGTGGAGCTCGCCGAGCGCGGCCTCGCCGTCGAGCTCCTCGAGCGCACCCAGCGCCTGGGCTCGGGCTGCTGCTCCTGGTATGCCGGGGGCATGCTTGCGCCCTGGTGCGAGCGCGAGAGCGCCGAGCCGCTCATCGCCGAGCTCGGGGCCGAGAGCCTCGCGTGGTGGCGCGAGAAGTTCCCGGGCACCTCGCTCGGCGGCACCCTCGTGGTGGCGCACGGCCGCGACAGCGGGGAGCTCAAGCACTTCGCGCGGCGCACCGAGCGCTACGAGTGGCTCGAGGGGGAGGCGATCGCCGCGCTCGAGCCCGATCTCGCCGGCCGGTTCGAGCGGGCGCTGTACTTTCGCGAGGAAGGCCATCTCGACCCGCGCGCGGCGCTCACCGCGCTCGCCGAGCGGCTGAAGACGCTCGGCGGTCACATCCGCTACGGTACCCGCAGTGCGCTCGATCGCGAAACGCACGGCAAGGACTGCATCATCGACTGCACAGGCCTCGCCGCGCGCGAGGTGCTCACTGACCTGCGCGGCGTGAAAGGAGAGATGCTGGTGGTGCGTCTGCCTGATCTCTCGCTGTCCCGTCCGGTGCGCGTGCTGCACCCGCGTGTGCCGGTCTACATCGTGCCGCGCGGCGACGGGCACTTCATGATCGGGGCGACGATGATCGAGAGCGATCAGGCGACCCGGATCAGCGCCCGCTCCATGCTCGAGCTGCTCGGCGCCGCCTATGCGCTGCACCCGGCCTTCGGCGAGGCCGAGATCGTCGAGATCGGCACCGGCGTGCGGCCCGCCTTTCCCGACAACCTGCCGAGGCTGTGCCGCCGCGCAGACGCGCTCTATGTCAACGGCCTGTATCGGCACGGCTTCCTCGCCGCCCCGGCTCTGGCGCGCCGGACGGCGGACTGGTTGCTCACGGGGCGCGAGGCGCCCGAGGTGATGCATTGAACATCCAGGTGAACGGCCAATGGCGCGAGCTCGCCGCGCAAGACCTCTCTGCCGCGCTCGAGGAGCTCGGGCTCGGGGGCGCGGTGATCGCCACCGCGCTCAACGGTGAATTCGTGCCGGCCGGCTCCCGGCAGGGCGCCCGGCTCGCCGACGGCGACCGGCTCGAGGTGCTCTCGCCCATGCAGGGGGGGTGAATGGCAAGTCCTGACAGCCTGAGGGTCTACGGTGTCGAGCTCGGCTCACGGCTGCTGCTCGGCACGGCGCGCTACCCCTCCCCCGCGATCCTGACGGAGGCGGTGAAAGCGAGCGGCGCGCAGCTCGTCACGGCCTCGCTACGGCGCGAGGCGGGCGGTGAGCGCGCGGGCCAGGGGTTCTGGTCGATCATCCGCGACCTCGGCGTGCGCGTGCTGCCGAACACCGCCGCCTGCCACTCCGTGAAGGAGGCGGTGACCACCGCACACCTGGCGCGCGAGGTGTTCGGCACCCCGTGGGTGAAGCTCGAGGTCATCGGCGAGGAGGACACCCTGCAGCCCGATCTGTTCGCCCTGGTGGAGGCGGCGCGGATCCTCACTCGCGAGGGCTTCGAGGTGTTTCCCTACACCACCGAGGACCTGATCGGCGCCGAGCGGCTGCTCGAGGCCGGCTGCCGGGTGCTCATGCCCTGGGGCTCGCCCATCGGCTCCGGCCGCGGCCTCAACAACCGGTTCGGCCTGAAGGCCCTGAGGGCCCGCTTCCCCGAGGTGCCGATGGTGATCGATGCCGGGATCGGCGTGCCCTCGCACGCGGCGCAATCGCTCGAGCTCGGCTTTGACGCGGTTCTCATCAACACGGCGGTCTCCCGGGCGGTCGATCCGGTGCGCATGGCCGGCGCGTTTGCCCGCGCCGTGGCCGCGGGACGCGAGGCGTATCTCGCCGGGCCCATGGAGCCGAGGGACATGGCGGTTCCCTCGACTCCGGTGATCGGCAAAGCTTTCCTCGGGTGACCCATGAAACTCCCACGCGTTTATCCCATCGTCGAGACCAGCGAGTGGGTGCGCCGCCTCCTGCCCGCCGGCGTGCGGCTGATCCAGCTGCGGATCAAGGAGCACACGACCGAGGAGCTGCGTGCCGAGATCGGCGCCGCGAAGGCGCTCTGCGCGCGGGCCGGGGCGCAGCTCGTGGTCAATGACCACTGGCAGCTCGCGATGGAGGAGGGCTGCGATTTCGTGCACCTCGGGCAGGGCGATCTCGAGGCGGCGGATGTGCCGGCGATGCGCCGGGCGGGCATGCGCATCGGCATCAGCACCCACGATGAGGCGGAGCTCGAGCGCGCGCTCGGCCTCGCGCCGGACTATGTCGCGCTCGGCCCGATCTACCCGACCGTCCTCAAGGTCATGGCCTTCGGCCCGCAGGGGCTGACGCGCATCGGGCAGTGGAAGCGGCGCATCGGTGAGCGAGCGCTCGTGGCGATCGGAGGCATCACGCTCGGGCGCCTGCCCGGTGTGCTCATCGCCGGGGCCGACTGCGCTGCGGTGGTGACCGACATCGTGCGCAGCCCCCACCCCGAGGCGCGTGTGGCCGCCTGGCTCGTGACCGCCGACTCGATCTCCTCCGGGGAGCCGAGAGGGACGGGTGCGTGAGCGCATCGCCGGGATCGGTTTGGAGCGCGGTGAATCCGCGGCCCCGCACGGGCGAGGGCGAGCCGGGGCCGAGTCACGAGCGCTACGCCCGGCAGATGGTGCTGCCCGAGGTCGGCCGGCAAGGCCAGGCACGCCTCAGCGGCGCTTGCGTGCTGGTGGCGGGCGCCGGCGGGCTCGGCTGCGCGGTGCTCGAGTACCTGTGCGCGGCCGGGGTGGGGCGGTTGCTCCTCGTGGACCCGGACCGCGTGGAGGCCTCCAACCTGCACCGCCAGCCGCTCTATCGCACCGAGGAGCTCGGGCAGCCCAAGGCGCTCGCAGCCAAGGCGAGCCTGCTCAGGCTCAATCCCCAGGTCTCGGTGGAGGCGGCGGTCGAGCGCATCACGCCCGCGAACGCCGCCTCGTGGGTTTCGCGAGCCGCCCTCATCGTGGATGCGGCCGACAGTCTGGCCCTCACCTACACCTTGAGCGATGAGTGCCGGCGCCAGGACAAGGTGCTCGTGAGCGCCTCGGTGCTGGGACTCGCCGGCTACGTGGGGGCGTTCTGCGGCGGGGCGCCGAGCTACCGGGCGGTGTTTCCGGACATGCCGCGCCAGGCCGGCTCCTGCGCAAGCACCGGCGTGCTCGGCACGGCGGTCGGGGTGATGGGAACGCTGCAGGCGCACATGACACTGGCCCATCTGCTCGAGCTCGACCCGCCGGTGCTCGCACGAGTGGTAAGTGTTGACTTTCGCACGCTGCGCTTCGGCGGCTTCTCATTCGCCTCGGCCCCCGAGCCTCTCGGGCCGCAGCTGCGCTTCATCGCCCCGGGGGAGGTGAGCGAGGCCGATGTCATCGTCGACCTGCGCAGTCTCGCCGAGGCGCCGCTCTCCCCGTTCCCCACCGCACTGCGCCTCGGCCTCGAGCAGATGCACGCCCACGCTCTGCCGCCGGGTCCGCGGGTGGTGCTGTGCTGCCGCTCGGGTGTGAGGGCCTGGCGGGCGGGCCGCGAGCTGCTTGCGCGCGAGTCCCGCGACATCGCGCTGATCGCGCTCGGGGAGTGAGCGCTTGAGCGCCCCCGCAGCGCCGGCTCCCGCCGTGTTGGTCATTGGCGGCTGCGACAGCAGCGGCGGAGCGGGGCTCGCGCGCGATCTGCGCGCGCTCGAGAGTCAGGGGGTGGAGGCGGTCATCGCCCTCACCGCGGTGACCGCGCAAAGCGACTCGCGCGTGTGGGCCGTGCATCCCGTGCCACCGCAGCTGATCCGCGCCCAGATCCTCTCGGCGCTCGAGTCCCGCCGCGTCGGCGCGGTCAAGATCGGCATGCTGGGCACCGCCGCGGCGGTCGAGGCCGTGGCCGAGAGCCTGCCCCGCGGGTGGGACGTTCCCCTCGTGCTCGACCCGGTGTTGCGCTCGACCTCGGGCGGGGAGCTGCTCGATGAGGCGGGGCGGGACGCGATGCAGGCGAGGCTCTTTCCCCTGACCACGCTCCTGACACCCAACATCCCGGAGGCCGCGCACCTGTGCGGCGCTGACCCGCAGGCCGGCTCGGACACCGCGACACGGCTCGCGTGGGCGGCGCAGCTGCTCGAGCGGGGGCCGCGGGCGGTGCTCATCAAAGGCGGCCACGCCGCCGGCGCCGAGGCGGCTGACCTGCTCGCCGGCGCCGATGGGACGCGTGAGTGGCTCTCCTCGGCGCGCCTCGCCGGGGGTCTGCGCGGCACGGGCTGCGCGCTCGCCTCCGCGGTCGCCGCGGGGCTCGCCCGCGGGGAGGCGCTGGAGGAGGCCTGTTGGAACGCGCGGCGGTACGTTCTGGACCTGCTGGCCGGCGCTTGCTAGCGCCGGCCCCTGGCGCGCGACCCCTGCCGCCCCGAGCGGGGCGGGGCTGCCGGGCACGTGGCTCACGCGATGCGCGCCGCAGTGCATTGCCACTCGCACCGGCTCGCTCGTCTTAAAACAAATCAATCAACCTGCATCCGGCCAGGCGTGGCCAGCGGGGAGGGTGCTTGGAGAAAAAGACGTACCGGCGGATGCCGGCCGGGACCCTGGGCTCCTCAGCCGGGGCGCGTGGCGTGTTGCGGGCCGCGCGCTGGATGGTGCCGCTCGCGGCGCTGGCGCTGAGCGCCTGCGGTGGCGGCGGTCCCGCCTCCGGCGGCATGGCAGCCCTCCACGGCGGACCGCCCTCGACCAGCGATTCGTGGACACCAGGGCTCTACCAACCCGCCTCCACGTTCGCCCTCCACGTTCGCCGATGAGTGCGCCACGCCCCGTACGGGCGTCGATCCGTACACTCACCAAGCCTATCCCGACGTCCAGGGCACGGTCATCGATCAGAACAACTGGCTGCGTTCCTGGACCCACGATCTGTATTACTGGTACGGGGAGGTTCAGGACGCCGATCCCTCGCTTTATACGACGCCCCGGTACTTCGAGCGGATGAAGACCACCCGGACGGATGCCGAGGGCGCACCGAAGGACCGCTTCCACTTCAGCTATCCGACGCTGCAGTGGCAGGCCATGGAGTACGGGCAGTCGGTCGGCTATGGGGTCCAATGGTCGCTCGTTGAGGCCTCGCCGCCGCGCCAGATCGAGGTCGCCTACATCCTCCCGGGCACCCCGGCGGGCGCCTCACCGGCGGACCTGGTGCGCGGGGACGAGCTGCTCTCGGTCGACGGCGTCGACGTGGTCTACGCCACCGACACCGCCGAAATCGATACCATCAACGCGGCCCTGTCCCCCTCGACGGCGGGCGAAACGCACACCTTCACCGTCCTCGATCCGGGCTCGAGCACGCCCCGCACCTTCACCCTGCAGGCCGAGCCCATCACCGACCAACCGGTTCTGCTGGTGAAGACCCTGTCGAGCGCCGCGGGCACGGTGGGCTACATCCTCTACAACGACCAGGTCGATGAGGCGGCCGAATCGGAGCTGATCCAGGCGATCGACACCCTCAAGGCCGGCGGCGTGACGAACCTGGTGCTCGATTTGCGCTACAACGGCGGGGGCCTGCTCGAGCTGGCGAGCGAGTTGTCCTACATGATCGCGGGCCCGCAGTTCACGGCCGGCGAGACCTTCTACCTGCAACAGTTCAACGACCGGCACCCGAGCACCAATCCCCTCACGGGCAAACCCATCACCCCCGTGCCCTTCCTCGACACCACGCAGGGGCTCTCGGTGAGCGCCGCTGAGCCCCTGCCGACGCTCGACCTGTCGCGGCTGTACGTGCTCACCGGACCGGATACCTGCTCGGGGAGCGAGGCGATCATCAACGGGCTGCGCGGCGTCGGGGTGCAGGTGTACCAGTTCGGCTCGACCACTTGCGGCAAGCCCTATGGGTTTTATCCGCAGGACGGCTGCGGCACGACCTACTTCTCCATCGAGTTCAAAGGCGTCAACGCCCAGGGGTTCGGGGATTTCGGGGACGGCTTCTCGCCGGCGAACACCGCCACCTCCCCCGGCGCGAGTCTCCCCGGCTGCTCGGTGGCGGACGATTTCTCGCACGCGCTCGGGGATCCGCACGAGGCCGTGTTGAGCGCCGCGCTCGGCTATATGGCCGATCCCTCGAGCGGCTCGTGTCCGGCGCCGAGCGGGCTCGGCTCCCCGGCGCTCGCGGCCAAGCGCGCGCGGTCCGCGCATCCGAGTGCGCTCGCCCCCGCGAGAGATGCTGATCGTGCGCAGATGACGGCCGCCGCCCTTGCCGCAGAAGCCCGGCGCGTCCCTGCGCCCGCTCGGCGTGCTTCGGGGCGAGGGGCAACTGTCCTATAATGGACTTGCGCTGGGCTTCGAGGGCTTGCATTGCCTCCCCCGCGGCCCCAGATCCGCCGCAGTGCCTGGATGAGCCCGGCCCGCAGCCCGGGACCGAACCTCAGGGCCCCCGACCGGGTCCGCCACCGAGAATCCTATGCCGAAGCGACTGACCCTTCCCCTGGGCCTTGCCCTGCTGATGCTCGCAGGGACGGCCCTGGCGGCCGATTCCAACGCCCATCAGATCTACCTCGCGCTCAAAGGCGGCAACATCGCCGCAGCCCAGCAGATGATCCAGCAGGTGCTGCGCGATCACCCCGGGAGCGCCAAGGCGCACTTCGTGGCGGCCGAGGTCGATGCCCGTGCCAGCAACTTCGGCCTCGCGCGCCAGGAGCTCGCCAAGGCCGAGTCGATTGCGCCGGGCTTGCCGTTTGCGAGCCCCTACGCGGTGCGCGAGCTGCGCCGGCAGCTCGGGCAGGTGCCGGACGCCGCGCCCGCAGGCGCCCCTGCGGCCCGCCGCCATGGCTCGGGTCTCGGCTGGGCGCTGCTGCTGATCGGCGGGGTCATCGTCGTGTGGATGATCGTGCGCCGGCGCATGGCGGCGGCAAGCTACAACCCCTACCCGGGCCAGTTTCCCGGCGGCATGTCCCCGGGCGGGCCGATGGGACCCGGCGGCTATCCGCCGGGATACGGGCCCGGGGGCGGCTCGGGAATGCTCGGCGGCCTCGGCACCGGTCTCGCCATGGGCGCCGGCATGGCCGCCGGGGAGGAGCTGGTGGGTCACATGCTCGGCGGCAACTCCGGCGGCGGGATGATTCCCGATGCCAGCGCCGGGCAGGCGATCGACCCCCAGGGCAACGCCGACATGGGCGGCAACGATTTCGGCATGTCCGATCCGGGCTCCTGGGACGATGGGGGCGGGGGCGCAGGAGAGGATGGCGGGGGCTGGAACTGACCTCGGCGTCCCTGAGCCCGGCAGCCTAGGGGCTGTGGGCCGCTCAGGCCTCCTGCGCAAGGGGGCCGACCCAGCGCCGCAGCAGCGGCCCGAGCGTCGTCGCCTGCACGAGGATGCTGAAGACGGCGATGAGGTAGGTGGCGGTCACGATCAGCTCCCGAGGCCTTCCGGCGGGCAGCGACAGCGCCAGCGCGATGGACAGCGCCCCGCGCAGCCCCGCCCAGGTCATGAGCTTCACGAAGTGAGGCTCGAACTGCTGAAACGGCCGCATCAGACCGGTCGGTATCCCGACACTCACATAGCGCGCCGCCAGCACAAGCGGCAGTGCCGCCGCCGCGGGCAGCAGGTACTCGCGCACCGCACCGGCGAGCGCCGTCAGCTCAAGGCCGACCAGCGCAAAGACGAGCAGGTTCAACAGATCGTCCGTCAGCTCCCAGAAGACAAACAGCCGCTCGCGCGTGGGCGAGGGCGTGGCGAACCTGCGGCTGTCGTTGCCGACCATCAGCCCCATCACGACCGTGGCGATGGGCGCCGAGACCGCAAGCGCACCGGCCGCAGCATAGCCGGAGGTGGCCATGGCGAGGGTGATCAGGATCTCCACCGTCGGGCTGTCCACGGTGCGCAGCAGCAGCACCCCGGCAACCCCCATCACCAGGCCGAAGCCAAGCCCGCCGAACACCAGCCGGCCGAAGAGCAGCGCGACGTGCGGGAGGTTGGGCTCTCCCGTGCCGGTCAGCCCGAGCAGCACGACGAACACCACGACGCCGGTGCCGTCGTTGAACAGCGCCTCGCCGGTGATCTTGGTGAGCAGGGACTGCGGGACGCGGGCCTTTTTCAGCAGCCCGAGGACCGCGATCGGATCGGTGGGCGAGATGAGCGCCCCGAACAGCAGGCAATCGAGCAGCGGCAGCGGCGTCCCCAAGAGGCGCGTCACGTAGAAGAACGTCCATCCAATCACAGCGGTCGAGATGACCACCCCCACGGTGGCGAGCAGCACCACGACCCAGCGGGCGCGCGCCAGGCCTACGATATCGACGTGCAGGCTTCCGGCGAACAACAAGAGACCGAGCAGACCGTGGAACACGAGCGCGGGGAAGTTGACCGCTTTCGCCACCTGCACGCCCCAGGCCGTCACTTGCGGGACGAACGGACCCACCGCCACGGTCACCACCGACAGGAGGAGCGCCACGCCCGTGATGCCGATCGACTCCGGCAGGCGCACGAGCTTGTGGGTCGCATAGCTGCTCAAGGCGACCACGGCGATCACCGCAGAGACCAGGGTAAAGATTGGCATGCCACGTCCTTAAGCACAGGCGCGGACTTCAGATTATGGCATGGCCTGAGTACACTCCCTGGCACGACCGCCGTGCAATCGGGGAGCGAGCTTGGTCGATGAGCGCCGCAAGCAGATGCTGGGCCAGTTTCTCGGCCACCGGGTGGCGTTGCGCCGGTATCTGCGAAAATTCACCTCCGGCGCCGAAGACATCGACGACCTGGTGCAGGAAGCGTATGTGCGCGTGTGCGCCATGCCGCAAGGGCAGGAAGTCGAATCACCGCGTGCGCTGATCTTTCGCATTGCGCGCAACCTCGCGGTGGACCGTGCCCGCCAGGTGAGCGCCCACGCCACCGATCCGGTGGGGGACTTCGAGCCCCTGGACGTCTCCACCCCTGAGGCAGGCCCTGACGAGCAGGCCGATACGAGCCGCCGCTTCGAGTCCTTCTGCGCCGCGGTAGAGGAGCTGCCGCCGGTCTGCCGGCGGGTGTTCGTGCTGCGCAAGGTCTATCAGCTCTCGCACGAGGAGATCGCCGAAGTGCTCGGCATGGCGCACAGCACCATCGAGAAGCACGTGACCAAAGGGCTGGTGCGCTGCCGGGACCGGCTGCGAGAGCTCGGGCTCCTCGATGAGCCGGGCCTCGAGGCGCCGCTGCGCAAGCGCTCGCAGGGAGAGGGTCCGTGAGCAGGGTGGTGCGGCTCAAGCCGCAGGTCGAGATCGACGAGGAGGCGGCCGCGTGGACCTGGCGGCTCGATCGCGGGGCGCTCACTCCCGAGGAGCGCTCGCGGCTGACGAGCTGGTTGCGCCAGGATGCCCGCCACCGCCGCGCCCTCGGGGAGCTCAACCGGACCTGGCGCTCGCTCGATCGGCTCTCGCAGGCCAGGCGCGGGGAGAAGATCGCCACCCTGGCGCGCGCCACGCGCCCCGCGAGCCCCCGCCGGCGCTCCTCGATGCGCTGGGCTGCCGCGGCGGCACTGGCGCTGGCGCTGATCGGCTCGCCCTGGTGGCTCGCCCGGATGGCCGGCACACAGGAATACTCCACCGCCGTGGGACAGGAACGCACCGTGAGGCTCGCCGACGGCTCGGTGGTCGCCCTCAACACCAACACGCGGATCGAGGTCCGCTTCAGCGGCGCCCGCCGCGACATCTACCTGCTGCGGGGCGAGGCGCATTTCCACGACACGCCCGATCCTGCGAGACCGTTCTTCGTCCACGCCGGCGAGACGATGGTCCAGGCGATCGGCACGCGCTTCGAGGTGAGGCTCCATGCCGACCGGCGCATCGATGTGCTGGTCGATCAGGGGCGGGTCGAAGTGCGCACCGGGAGCGGCCCCGCGCAGGGCTTCGGCCCGTTCCCGCTCGCACTCGGCCCGCAGCGGGTCCGCGCCCTGAGCGCCGGTGAGCGACTGTCGATCGAGGGGGAGCGCATGAGGGAGGAGTCGGTGAGTCCCCGGCGCATCGCCGCTGATCTCGCGTGGCGCCGCGGAGCGCTGGTGTTTGACGATGAGCCGCTCGCGCAGGCGCTCGCCGAGGTCGCTCGATACACCCACGCCCGCATCCTGCTCGAGGGGCACGCGGTCGGGCGGCTGCGCATCAGCGGGCGGTTCAGGACGAACGATGTCCCCGGGTTCTTCAAGGCCCTCGCCACCGCTTTGCCCATTCGGGTCATGCACCGCCCGCCGAACCGAATCCTCCTCGAGCCCCGCTAGGCTCGCGCAAGCGCAAGGCGCACCGCAGGCATGCGCTCGTTGCGTCCAAGCAACGAATGGGGCTTATGCGTATTTCCGGCAATCCCAGGCTCTGGCACAAGATCCGCGCAAGGAGTGGCGGATTTTTCCCGTTCGCTCGTCGTCATGGCTAAGGCCCGGCCGACCCGCTCGGCGGGGCTTGGGCGGACACGGCATCGGGGCCCCGGGCGGGCTGGGCCGCGCACCGTGCGAGGGGGACCGTGCAACGACCGAGGCGGGCCGGTGTCGCCGGAGCGCTTATTCCTAAAAACAGCTTGGGAGTCATGATCATGATGCGCAGAAACTACCTGGTGGCCCTGGCGGTGGCGGCGAGCCTCGGAGCGAGTGTCACCGGCGTCGCGCGTGCCGCTCAACCGGGCGCGGCCCCGACCGGTGAGCTCGCCGAGGTCATCGTCACCGCGACCAAGCGCAAGACGCTCGCGCAAGATACGCCGATCAGCATGACGGTGCTCACCGCCGCCGACATCGCCAATCGCGGCCTGACGGACTTCAACACCCTGGCGCAGGGCGTTCCGGGTCTTGCGATGCGCACCTCCGGTCCCAATGAGACCGAATACGAGATGCGCGGCTTGAATTCCTCCGGCGGCAACACATCGATGGTCGGGGTGTACCTGGATGACATCGCCCTCTCGGCTCCCGCCTCGGAACAGCTCGGCAAGGTGATCATCGACCCCAACCTCTACGATCTGCAGCGCGTGGAGGTGCTGCACGGCCCGCAGGGGACGCTGTACGGATCGAGCTCCATGGGCGGCACGGTGCGGCTCATTCCCGCCATGCCGCAGCTCGGGACCTACGATGCCACCGGGGAGACGATCGTCTCGGACACCGGCTCCGGAGGCGGCATCAACTTCGCGCAAAACGGCATGGTGAACCTGCCGCTCGGCTCGACGGTCGCCCTGAGGCTGGTCGGCTCGGCCTCCTCGAGCAGCGGCTGGCTGAACCGCTACGTGCTCGCCGACAACTCCGTGCAGTCGGACACCTGCGCGAGCACCCCATGTTACCGGCCGAGCAACTTCTACACCGCGCCGATCATCTCGACGACCACGGGCGTGAACTCCTCGACCGGCGACTCCTTCCGCGCGATCCTGCTCTACAAGCCCAACGACCGGCTCACGATCAT
>JAJZDX010000074.1 GCA_021805865.1 Pseudomonadota bacterium | reverse complement strand
AGAGCGGCCCGCGCTCGGCGATCACCTGCAGCGCCACCAGCCACGGGATCATGCCGCTGTCGCAGTAGGAGAAGCTGCGGAAGTAGTGATGCGCGCTCATCTCCCCGCCGTAGACGGCATCGACCTCTCGCATCTTCTGCTTGATGAAGGCATGCCCCGAGCGGCACAGTACCGGCTGCCCCCCGTGCTCGCGCAAGATGTCGAGGGTATTCCAGGTCAGACGCGGGTCGTGCACGATGCGCCCGCCCGGCTCGCGCTTCAGGAACACCTCGGCGAGCAGCCCCACCAGGTAGTAGCCCTCGATGAAATGGCCCCGCTCGTCGAAGAAGAAGCAGCGGTCGTAGTCCCCGTCCCACGCTAGCCCCACATCGGCGCCCGTGCGGCGCACCACATCGGCCGTGGCCGCGCGGTTCTCCTCGAGCATGGGATTGGGAATGCCGTTGGGAAAGGTGCCGTCGGGGGCGTGGTTGACCTTGATGAATTCGAAGGGCAGGTGCGGCTCGAGCTGATCGATCACCAGCCCCGCCCCGCCGTTGCCGGGATTGACCACCACCTTGAGCTTGCGCAGCTTCCCCCGATCGACGTAACCGAGCAGATGCTCGAGGTACATCTCGCGGACATCGAGCCGGCTCTCGGCGCCGGGCACATTGCTCTTGCCTGGCAGGCGCCCGGCCTCGATCATGGCGCGCATGTCGTTCAACCCGGTGTCCGAGCTCACCGGGCGCGCCCCACCGCGCACGAATTTCATGCCGTTGTAATCCGACGGATTATGGCTGGCGGTGACCATGATGCCGCCGTCGAGCTCGTAGGCAAAGGTGGCAAAATAGACCGCCTCGGTGCCGCAGAGGCCGATGTCGATCGCATCGGCGCCACAGTCGGTGAGCCCGCGCCTGAGCGCGGCGGCGATGTGTGGGCTCGTGAGGCGGATGTCGTAGCCCACCGCGACCCGTCTGGGCTTGACCAGTGCGTAGTAGGCCCGAGCGATGTCATAGGCGAGAGGCTCGTTGATCTCCTCGGGAATGCGGCCGCGGATGTCGTAGGCCTTGAAGGCGTTGAGATTCGGCATGATCACTCCGATCGAGCGGGCTCCTAGGATTGCAGGTGACGGGGAGCGCAGCAAGCGCGCAAGGGGCTCATCGGCCGCGGGAGCGGCATTGCGTGCGGCCCGCTGGAGCGGCTTGCGGTATTCTTGGCGGGAATTCCTGATGTTCCCGCGAGACCCCCATGCTCAAGACCTTCCTGCAGGCCAAGCTTCACCGCGTGCGCGTCACCGAGGCGGATCTCGACTACGAGGGCTCCTGCGGAATCGACGAGCTGCTGCTCGAGGCCTCGGGGATCGCCGAATTCCAGTACCTAGAGATCTACAACGTCAACAATGGCGAGCGCTTCGCCACCTACGCCATCCGCGCGCCGCGGGGCAGCGGGACCATCAGCTTGAACGGTGCGGCAGCCCGCAAGGCCATGGTGGGCGACCTGCTGATCCTCTGCGCTTATTCACAGTACTCGGAAGCCGAGCTCGCCTCCTACCGGCCCGTGGTAGTGCTGGTGGACGAGCACAACCGGCCGAAGCCGCTCGCCCTGAAGAGCCACACCCGCCCCTAGCGCCACCCGGCCCGGCGCAGCCATGACGGAGCGAGTCGAGTGCCTGGTCATCGGGGCCGGCGCCGTCGGCCTTGCCGTGGCCCGGGCGCTCGCCCGGCGCGGGCGTGAGGTGCTGGTCCTCGAAGCCGAGAGCGCGATCGGCACAGGTGTGAGCTCGCGCAACAGCGAGGTGATCCACGCCGGGATTTACTACCCGCCGGGATCCGCCAAGGCACGCCTGTGCCTCGAGGGCCGGCGCCGCCTGTACGAGTACTGCGAGGCGCACGGGGTTCCGTTCCGCCGCTGCGGCAAGCTCATCGTCGCCACCGAGGAGGCCCAGCTGCCGGAACTGAAATCGATCGGGGAGACCGCGCACCGCAACGGCGTCGACGATCTGCAATGGTTGAGCCCCGCGGAGGCAAAGCGGCTCGAGCCCGCGCTGAGCTGCTCCGGAGCGCTCCTCTCGCCTTCCACCGGGATTCTAGACACCCACGCCTTCATGCTCTCGCTGCAGGGGGAGATCGAGGCGGCGGGCGGCACGGTGCTCTGCCACACGCCGGTCAGGGGCGGATGCCTGGATGGAGCGCTCTGCCTGCAGGCCGGCTCGGCAGAGGGTGCCCTGGAGATTGCAGCCTCGGTCCTCGTCAACAGCGCGGGCCTGCAGGCACAGCAGGTGGCGCACAGCCTCGGGGTGGCGCAGCAGACCATTCCGCCGCTGCACTACGCGAAGGGAAATTATTACGGGCTGCAGGGACGCTCTCCCTTCCAGCATCTCGTCTATCCGGTGCCCGAGCCCGGCGGGCTCGGTGTGCATTTGACGCTGGACCTCGCCGGCCGGGCCCGCTTCGGCCCCGACGTGGAATGGATCGAGCGGCTGGATTACTCGGTCGATCCCGGCCGCGCAACCCGCTTCTACCGTGAGATCCGCCGCTACTGGGCGGCGCTGCCCGACGGGGCGCTTACCCCCGCCTATGCCGGGATCCGGCCGAAGCTCGGCGGGCCCGGGGCGCCTGCCGCGGACTTTCTCATCCAGGGGCCGGAAGCGCACGGCATCCCCGGCCTCGTCAATCTCTACGGCATCGAGTCCCCGGGACTCACCGCATCGCTCGCCATCGCGGAGCAGGTGGCCGACGCTGTGTCGGTTTGATCACATCGCACAGCCCACATGGAACATCCGATTTCCACGTCACACTCGACGTGCAGCAAGACGTTCACCAACACCTCAATAGGCTCATGTTGCGGCTCACATCATCCTTGTGCTCAAGAACAGGAACCGGTACGGTGTCAGCTCTCGCGGAGGAAGATCATGGCGCACAAGAACAACCTGACTGCGGCGGAGCGATCCGAAACCCGCCCCGACCCGGATCGGATCCGTGAGACTCGTACTGCGGCCTGTCGGTACCCGACGAACCCCTGTGGCGAGCCATCAGGCTCGCGCGGCCGTGTCGCCGAGCCGGACAGCCTCGTCCTCGAGCTCCTGAAGAAGATTCAGGCGGAACTCTCGGCTTCCCGTGAGCGCGACCGAGAGGTTATCCATCGCCTGGGAAACGTCGAGATATCAGTCGCCACACTGCGGCGTGAGCTCGGGCACTGCGAGGAATCGATCGCGGGAATAAACGTGCGAATGGACCGCATGAGCGACCGCATCGAACGCATCGAGCGACGGTTGGATCTCACCGATGGATAAGGACCGCCCCACCCCGCTTCAGCTCGTCGTCCCCTTGCGCCCGTACTGATCCTCCAGGCGCACGATGTCATCCTCGCCCAGGTAGGAGCCCGACTGGATCTCGATGATGTGCAGTGCGATCTTGCCCGGGTTCTCGATGCGGTGGCGCACGCCCACGGGTATGTAGGTGGACTGGTTTTCCTCCAGCAGAAACACCTCGTCCCCGCGCGTGATGCGCGCCGTGCCCGAGACCACCACCCAGTGCTCGGCGCGGTGATGGTGCAGCTGCAAAGACAGCACCGCCCCCGGCTTGACCTTCAGGCGCTTCACCTGGAATCGCGGACCGTTCTCGATGCTGTCGTAGCTGCCCCAGGGGCGGAAGACCTCGCGGTGCAGGCTGTGCTCGTAGCGTCCGCCTTCCTTCAGCCGAAACACCAGCTTCTTGACATCCTGCACCCGGTCCTTGGGCGCCACGAGCACCGCGTCCTTGGTCTCCACGACCACGTGGTCGGACAAGCCCACGGCTGCGACCAGCCGGCTTTCGGAGTAGAGGTAGCACCCCGTGGAGTCTTCCGCGATCACATCCCCA
>JAJZDX010000073.1 GCA_021805865.1 Pseudomonadota bacterium | reverse complement strand
CGCCTCTCTTGGCCTCCCGCCACTGGTGGTTCGATGATCGACTCAACCCGCCGAACCGCCGGATGCGGACCCGCATGTCCGGTGGTGTGGCAGGGGTGCGCGGGTAACCGCGTCCCCTATGCCTATTCGCGGCGGTGGGTGGTCGGCGTGTCCAGAGAAAGGACACGTCTTCTAGTCGGTGAAAGTCCGACCGGGGTCAAAAGACTCAGACCCTGTAGCTTGGGAGGCGCCGTGGAGCGAAAGCGAGACGGCGGAGCCCTCCGACAACATACTCTGAAAGGAGCATGCGCAAAGCACCAGGTTGCAATGTAAAGTGAACGCAGATGTAGCCTCGTAACACGGTTTTTTTTCCGGTGGTCGAGACGGTCGATAACGCGCGAAGGCAGCAAGAACCGGGTAGCACGGGTCCGATGCGGCGGTTCTCACCGGCGGGGTATCAGCGGCGACATGGTGTGACAGAAGACGTGGAAACTGGAGAAGCCCTCGATGTCCGGCGGGGAAAGCCCGTCGAGGAGATGGCGGCCATAACCGTGAGTGGGAAAGGCAGCCATAGGCAACAGGGTGGCGGATCGGGTCGCAGTACCGATGAGGGGCGTGCAGCAAAACGCGCCCGGAGGGAAGGGCCCGGACCGGTGGGTATTGCGTTCGTCAAAGTGAGGCAGGGGCGAGATGACAAAGGCGCCTATTGACCCGCCCGAACTGCGGCTTGAGCCGCAGGATGGGCGGTTTGATTTGCAGGATCTGCGGCGACGCATTTATCGAAAGGCGAAGTCGGAAAAGACGCATCGCTTCTGGGGGCTCTTCGTGCACGTGACGAAGAGGCAAACCCTCGAGGAAGCGTACCGGATTGCCAAAAGAAACGGCGGTGCCCCCGGCATCGATGGCCAAAGCTTCGAAGCGATCGAAGCCTCGGGACTCGCCGGTTTTCTGGAGGAAATCCGGGGCGACCTTGAATCAGGCAGGTATCAACCCAAGCCGAATCGCCGGGTGGACATACCGAAAGAGAACGGGAAAGTCAGAACGCTCCAGATTCCCTGTATCCGCGACCGCGTGGTGCAAGGAGCGCTGAAGCTTATTCTGGAGGCCGCCTTCGAGGCCGACTTCTGCCCGAGCTCCTACGGGTTCCGTCCCCGACGCTCACCGCACTACGCTCTGGCGCAAGTCAGGCGCAGTGTAATGCGGCGGATGTCCACCGTGATCGATGTGGACTTGTCAAAGTATTTTGACACGATCCGACACTCGATCTTGTTGGACAAGATCGCAAAGCGCATCCAGGACCGTGAGGTCATGCATCTTATCAAGCAGATACTGAAGTCCGGCGGGAAGGTCGGGGTACCGCAAGGCGGCCCGTTCAGCCCTCTGGCGGCCAATATCTACCTGACCGAGATCGACTGGATGTTCGATGCGATCCGTCGCCAAACGACACAGGGATCCTATGAGGCGGTGAACTACCATCGGTTCGCCGATGACATTTGCATCACCGTCAGCGGGCACCACACCAAGCGAGGCTGGGCGCAGCGCGCCTTGCAACGGCTCGAGGCACAGCTCACTCCGCTCGGGGTGACGCTGAACCGCGAGAAAACCAAGATCGTGGACACGCTGAAGGGAGAAGCCTTCGGGTTCCTGGGGTTTGACCTGAGACGCAAGCGCAAGCGCAAGCGGGAGAAGGACGGATACTACGTTTACATGACCCCGAAGAAGAAGGCCCGCAAGGCGATCAAAGCGAAGGTCCGTGACATCGTTGCCACCGGCGGGGCATTGACCGCCGCAGAAATCGTCACGCGCATCAACGCCGCCGTCGCCGGGTGGGTCGAATACTTCCGAGTGGGTAACTCCAGTCGTGCCTTCAGTGAAGTGCGCGACTACATGGAAATGAAGGTCCGGACGCTCCTCACGCGGCGCAAGCGGCGGCGAAAGCGCAGTATCGGCTGGCGGCGATGGAGTAACGAATATCTCTACGGCGTTCTCGGGCTGTACTGGGACTGGAAACTCCATCCACTCCCGGGCCTCGGGAAGCTCTCGTGAAAGTGGCCGCCATGACCGCGACGACCCATAACCCTTTCGACGAATCCCACGCGGGCGAGCTGCTTGAGGGAAAACCTCCTGAGCAGTTCCTATGGGGAGGGGCTGGAAACGGGCTGAGGTCCTGCTCGGTACCGCGCCAGTCCCTTACCCGACAGCGGCAAGCGGATGCTCTCGTCGCATGCGGCCGGTTGAGAGCTCAGGGCGGTCGCCGGCATCACACGCGCGTCGGGGCATGCCGCACCATCGCCGCCATGCGCCGCATCGGCCGGTCGATGTGCGTGAAGAAGGCCCGGTATCCGGCGCAGAGGTAATTGAGGCCGGGCTCGCCGTCCGGCGTGTCGATGAATCGGTTACGCGGACATTCGCCATGACAGGCGAACAGGACGGGACACTCCCTGCAGTATCGGGGAAGGCTGGCGGATTTATCTTGGCCGAAGCGAAGCTGCTTCTCCGAGGCGAGGAGAGCCCCGATGGGCGTCTGCCGAATGTTGCCGAGCCGCCGGTCCGGCTCGACGAAATGATCGCAGGAGTATACGTCGCCGTTTTGCATCAATACCGGGCTGCCGCCGCAGATCGGCGCGGTCACGCAGGAGTGGTGCAGGCCGAGCCAGCTGCCGAGGGCGGCCTCGAAGGAAATGACAAACACGCGACCGACGTCCCGTTTGAGCCATTCGTCGAAGATGGCGATGAGAAAGGCGCCGAACTTCCCGGCAGCCACGCTGCGGCCGGTCACCGGAGGGCCTCCGGCGGCGATGGCGGGGCTCTTTCCGGGCAATCGCTCGACAATGGGAATGAACTGCAGATACTCGGCGCCGAGCGTGTCCCGGAGGAACCGATAGACCTCCAGAGGACGGTCGGAGTTGCGGGCGTGCACCGAGCACAGGATGTTGACATCGACCCCGTGAAGGCGCAGCTTGTTCCAGGCGCGTGTCACCGCATCGAAGCTGCCCCGGCCCTGTTTGTCGATGCGATACGCATCGTGCAGCGCCCTTGGGCCGTCCACGCTGAGCCCGACGAGGTAGCGGTTTTCCTTGAAAAAAGCCGCCCACTCGTCATCGACCAGTGTGCCGTTGGTCTGGATCGAGTGCACGACGCGCTGCCAGGGTTTGGCGTGTTTCTGTGCGAGCTGCACGGCGCGATGGAAGAACTCGATGCCCCGCAGCAGCGGCTCTCCTCCCTGCCACGCCACATGCACCTCGGGGCCGGGCGATGAGCTCATCAACTGGCGGATGTAGGTCTCGAGTGTCCGCTCGTCCATGAGGAACGTCTCGCCCGGATAGAGCTTGTCCTTCGAGAGAAAGAAACAGTACCCGCAGCTCAGGTTGCAGGCCGCTCCCGCCGGCTTGGCGAGCAGATGATAGGGGAGCGCCGGTGCAATCGGCTCAGGCGGCAAGCAGGTCTCCCGGGGACGCTTTCGGCGCCCCGAGCACGACCGGATACCCGCTGGGCGTACCCGCGTGCGCCCGCCCATTCAGCGCATGCACCGCGGAAAGACTCGCTTCGGGGCCCTCGGACGGCGGCTTTCGATAGACACGAAGGTTTCCGGCGTCCTGACCGAGGATCATGCAGGCCCTCGCGTAGAGGCCGCGGCTCGCGCGGTCGGTGCGCCGCGGGGGCGAGATGAGGAATCCCGAATCCACCGGCCTTTTCCGAGCCTCACCGACTGGCGGAGACACTGCATGGCGCCACGTTGTCTGCAGCCTGGAGCGCCTACTCGTGCCGCGAGAAGCTGTAGTGGAAGTCGAGCTCGATGACCCGCGGGCGCATCGGGGTCTGGGTCTCGATGAACTGCGCCGCGTTGGTGAACAGGCTCACGTTCACGTTGGTGATGTT